>NZ_FMAC01000016.1 GCF_900094555.1 Martinezella hainanensis | reverse complement strand
CGGCCAGATAGTTCGAGATCGCCGCAACAATCCCACGCGTCGATTGGCACGCTACTGTCAGTACATAGCTCGTCATGTCTCTTCTCTTTGTCCCGAGGATGCCGCCTGCTTAAATGAAATCGGAGTTCTGGGAAATACGTCCTCCGACCGTGTTTCGATGGATATTTAGGCAGGGTGGCGCGGAAAAAGACGTTCCTATTGCGCCTTCGAACGGCGCATCCCCGCCTCAGCCACTGGTTGCCAGCGAAAGCTTTTGCGGTCGCTTTGCCAGGCTTCCCTCGTTGAATTTCAGGAATCCCACGAGAAGCCAGACGAGCCCGGCCGTCTTCATGGAGAAGATTGCCGTCGAGCCGATCATCAGATTCAGGAACAGGAAGAGGGAAAGCGCATGGCCGAGGCGTCGCTGATTGACCGTTTCGCCGCCCGGATAGAGCGAGGCGTAGAGCCAGAACAGGATCAGGCCGAAGATGGTGGCGCCATAGATGATGTAGACGTATCCGCTGTCGAAAAAGATGCCGACCTGATCGAGCTGCAGGCCAATGGTGCTCTGTAGATCCATGCCGAGAAAGGCCTTCACGGTGCCATTGATGCGCCCGACGAAATTATCGCCCGTGACGGTCGGCTTGAGCGCATGAATGACGAAACCGACAATGATGATCCCGGGCATCGTGAGCAGGTCGAGGCCTTTCGGAAGCCAGGGATAGATGAAATAGCCGGCGATGCAGATGAGGCTGAAGATCAGCATAGTACGTGTGTCGTTGGTCAGCAGGATCAGCGTGACGGTCGCCAGGAACAGAAGCCGGTCCAATAACCGCAGCCGATTGGAAAAACTGATCAGATACAGCACCATGACGCCGCAGAAATTGGCAAGCGAGACCTGCTCCAGGAAAATGGAGGACGACCGGTGGTCGATCAGGCCGAAGGAGAACCGGCCTTCGAAGCCGAGCGCGCCGCGAAACAGGCCGAGATCGCTATAGGTCGCCGGCGGCACGCCGCGCGTGTTCTGGAAATATTCGGCCGGATGAAACAGCGCGACATACTCCTTGACTGACACGATTTCCAGGATGAGCACGACAAGCACGATGAAGCACGAAATCTTGAAGGCGAGCTTGACGGTGCGCTCGTTGGCCAGCCGCCCCATGATCGAAAAGGCGAAGATGATCATCACGTTGCGGAGATGGTCGATATAGGCCTGCTTGTTGATGGCCATGACGAAGATCGTCAGCGCGATTGTCAGCAGCAAATAGAGGAGCGGCACTATGTCCTCCTCATATATGCCTTTCGTCAGCAGATAGGTGAAGGCGGCGACCTGCAGCAGCACTTCGGACAGCACGACCGAGCTTGGCGTCAGCGGCGTGATGTTGTGATTGATGAAAGCCAGAATGCAGTTATAGCAGACCGCCAGCAGCGAGATCGTAAGGATGACGAAGTTGATCGGCTGCTTCTCGCCTGAACTTTGCATTGGATATCCGAGGTCGTGGCGTCTTTTCCGGCTGCGGGCACCATATCAGCCGGATGATTCGCGACAAAGAGTCGGCAGCTTGCCGTCGCTTATTTCGCTGATTTGACGAGCGCGCAGGATGGCGGGAGTGACGTCTTCTTGCCCAGTCCCTCCACCAGAACCTTCATCTGCGGTTTGTCGCGGCCATTGTGCGGCTGGACGTTGAGCGGCTCATCCGGCGGCCACCAGTCACCGGCGGCCCAATAGGTCCAGCCGAGCCAGACGTCGCCGTTGGCGTTCATGATGTCGAGGACCCGCTTGAGGCCGTCGAGGCAACCGTCATTGGCGGCGACGCCGAACTCACCCAGAAATCCGCGTTTCCCATTCTTGCGCAGCCAGTCGGTAACGTCGGTCATGCCCTTCATGGCGTTGTCGGTGCCGTCGCAGACAGGGTGCGTGCCCGAGCTGTCCGAATCCAGATATTGGTGGAATTCGAAGGCGTAGAAATCGATCGGATCCTGGACACCGAGCATCACGGTGCCATTGGCGCCGCCGCCGAGAACATCGGCGGACCAGCTATGCGCGCCCGTCCAGTTCGTGCCAGGCACGAGAATGAGGTTGCGTGCGCCGACCGTGCGGATGCTGCGGATGGCGGTATTGGCAAGTTCGAGCCAATCGGGGGCCTTGATATCGTGCGGCTCGTTCATCAGACCGAAGGCCACGCCCTTCCGGTTGGCGAACTCGACGGCAAGCCGCGCCCAGAAATCGCCGAAAGCGAGATCGGTCGCAGGAGGCTGCTTGAGCTGGGTCTTGTCGTAATAGGCGTAATTATGCGGATCGAGAACGACTGACATGCCGTGTTTCTGGATGAGATCGACGGCATCCTTCAACCGCTGCAGTTCGTCGCCATCGAGGGGCGCCCCGAGCACCGGTTGCAGCCGCTCCCAGCGGAAGGGCAGGCGGATCGTATTCATGCCCTTTTCCGCAAAATAGCGCACGGTCTGCTCGGACGGATATGTGTAGTTGACATTCACGACCCCGCCGCGCTCGCCATATTCTGCGCCCGACAGATTGACGCCGCGATAGCATAGTTGCTGCGCCGCGAAGGAGCCCTCCACCTGCGCCGTGAGAGTGAGCATGACCGTGGCGGCCAGCAGGCGTCGCAGAGCTTTCGTCGTCGATGCGGTCATTGCATGGCCCTGTCTTCCGTGCGGGTGTGGCTTTTCATAGGGATGATGGTGTTGAACAATGATGAAGGGATGCATCGCGCCCGTGCCCGCCACGCGATTTCCTGAGAGCGTCCTTAATGTTCCGTTAGCCAAACGTTTCTAAACTTTGGATATCTGCTGTGTGGAATCCGCCTGCGGAGCACTGAAAGTTTGCCATGAGCTCAATGGAACGAAGCAAGAGATCGGACCGACTTGCGGGTTGGCGCGATACCGAGCCGTCTGACATACGGCGCGACGGTATGCGCCTGCGCAGTCCTGTCTTGCGTCCTCGGGATTTCGTCGCCGCTGCCGAGCCCATAGCACATTCCGAAGAGCCCGAGGCGCCCACCGCGGATGCCTCCGTCCCGCAAAGCCCGCCGAAGCGATCGGATGTTGAGGAGCCGGTAGCCCCGCGCCCCATTGCCGAGCCGGTTGTCGCTGCGACGACACCGACCGTCGAGCAGATTGCGGTTGCTCCGGTATCTGCCGCTGCCCCCGTGACATCGATACCAGCGGCAAAGTTGCCCCTGCTCGATCTTCGATCGGCCATTGCTTCGATCTGGGCGCGGAAATTTGTCGTCCTTGCTCTGGCGGGCGCTGGCGCCGCTCTGGGTGGCGCGGTCATTCCGCTGATACCGCAGAAATTCACCGCTGAGACCAGCCTCTACTTCGACCCCCGCCCGGTCGGAGGCTCCGATTCCGCCCAGCAGGCTCCGACGGCGCCGGAATTGATCACGACGATGATCGACAGCCAGACGCAGATCCTGTCTTCCGGCAAGGTTTTGGGGCGCGTCGTCGATGCGCTGAAACTCGATCAGGACCCGAAATTCAATGGCGGCGCCACCGGCGAGGCAGCAAAATATGTGGCCACCGCTGCCTTGGCGAAAGCCGTGCTGATTGCCCGTGAGTCCAGCACCTATGTCGTGACTGCGAAGGTGACGACGGGGGATCCGCAGAAATCGGCCGGGATCGCCAACCAGCTTGTGACTTCTTTTCTGGAGGAAGAGAGCAAGGCGGCGGCGAGCACTTATAAAAGCAGCAATACGGCGCTCGATTCCCGCCTGGAGGATTTGCGACAGCAGGTACTGTCAGCGGAAAAGGCCGTCGAAACCTATCGTGCCGACAACGACATGGTGGCGGTCGAGGGCAATCTGATCTCCGATAAGCGCCTGACCGCTCTGAACGACCTCCTGGTGACAGCCCAGCAGAAGACGATCGAGGCAAGAGCCCGCGCGGACGCCGCCGGCAAGCTCAGCTTTGAAGATGTGGTCTCCAACAATCCGTCCGCAGGGGCGACATCGACGGCTTTGAGCAGCCTGCGGCAGCAATATGCGACGATGGCGGCCAATGTGGGCAGCCTTCAAAGCCAGCTCGGCGCGCGCCATCCGCGTCTGCTTGCCGCGAAATCTTCGCTGGATAGCCTCGCCGCCGAAATCCGCGCGGAGTTGCAGCGGCAGATGACCTCGGCCCGCGCCGATTACGAGCAAGCACAGAAGGCCGAGCAGGATATCGCCAAGGAACTGGCGGTGCAGAAGGCCTCGCAGGTCAACACGTCTGGCAAGCTCGTCGGTTTGAACGAGCTGCAACGCAAGGCAACCGCCGCCCGTGACCTCTATGAATCGCTGTTGAAACGGTCCGGTCAGGCGAGCGACGCCCAGGACCTCTCGCAGAGCAATATCCGCGTGATCTCCGAAGCGGAACCGCCGCTGAAGGCGGATGGGCCGAGCCGTAAGGTGATGATGATCGCCGGTCTGATCGCCGGTGCAATATTCGGCGCCGGTCTCGGCATGGCCTTTGCCATTCTCCTCGGCCTGTTTCGCCATCCCGTCATCCGTGGCTATTTCGGCAAGTGACCGGTTTTTTTGTGCTGCGGGCTTTTTCAGCATCGATGGTGCAATTGTGCGCCGACTGTTCTAAATGTAGATCGGCGCTGGGAATGATTGGATCTTGCTAATGAAGCGGGATACGGTCATTAGGCGTTGTGCGGTACTTTGTGAGACAATCTATGCGAGAAAAGCGGTGCGTTGCTCCGATGACTGGCGCCGGGGAAAGCTGACCTATGGTGCCCGCGGATAAACTCGTTCTGCCGTTTCTGGCTTTGCCGCGCTCGACCAAGCGTGCGCTTGCGCTGCTGGTCGATGCCAGCCTGTGCGTGCTGACGGTCTGGTTTGCCTATTGTCTCCGTCTCGACGACTGGGTCATTCTCGAAGGCGTGGAATGGCTGCCGGCAATCGTCTCGCTTCTGCTCGCCATACCGATCTTCATCGTTCTCGGCCTTTATCGTGCGATTTTTCGCTATGCCGGCCTGTCTGCTTTCGTGACGGTCGTCAAGGCCGTGGCGATATATGCGCTCGCCTTCATGACCGTTTTCACCGCGATCAGCGTGCCGGGCGTGCCGCGCACGGTCGGCATCCTGCAGCCCCTGCTGCTGCTGATCGCGATCGGCCTGTCGCGCATGTGGACGCGCTACTGGCTCGGCAATGCCTATCAGCGGCTCCTCAATCGCAATCAGCTCGCCAAGGTTCTGGTCTATGGGGCCGGCGCTTCCGGACGACAGCTTGCGGGGGCGCTCGCCAATAGTGCCGAGCTCAACGTCGTTGGCTATCTCGACGATGATCGCAACCTGCATGGCAGCATCATGGGCGGCTTGCCGATCTACGATCCGGCCGACCTGCCGGCGCTCGTGGTCTCGGGCGAGATCAAGGGCGTGCTGCTCGCTCTGCCGAATGCCACGCGGCAGCGGCGTAACGAAATCCTTGAAGATATGCGCAAGGCCCGCGTCACGGTGCGCACCATGCCCGATCTGACGGCGCTGGCGCAGGGCCGCGTCGCGGTTTCGGATCTGCGCGAGCTTGACATCGAAGACTTGCTCGGCCGCAACGTGATCGCTCCGGATCGCAGCCTGATCGAGAAGAACATTCGCGGCAAGGTCGTCATGGTGACCGGTGCCGGCGGCTCGATCGGTAGCGAGCTTTGCCGTCAGATCCTGAAGAACGGTCCGTCCTCCCTGCTGCTGATCGAACAGAGCGAGTTTGCCCTCTATGCCATTCACGGCGAGCTGGAGAAATCTGCCGCCTCCGCCGGTTACGCCGATGTGCGCATCATTCCTTTCCTGGCTTCCGTCCGGGACGGTCAGCGGATCAGGCAGATCATGCAGGCCTGGCGGCCGAAGACCGTCTATCACGCCGCTGCCTACAAGCACGTGCCGCTCGTCGAATACAATCCCGTCGAAGGCATCCGCAACAATGTGCTCGGAACGCAGATAGCGGCCGAAGCTGCGCGCGATCATGTTGTCGAAAATTTCGTCCTCATCAGCACCGACAAGGCGGTGCGTCCGACCAACATCATGGGCGCAAGCAAGCGGCTGGCGGAAATGGTGCTGCAGGCGATGGACGCCGATCGCAAGCCCGGTGCCGACGGCACCAATTTCGCCATGGTCCGCTTCGGCAACGTGCTCGGCTCCTCCGGTTCGGTCGTGCCGCTTTTTCGCCAGCAGATCCGCGACGGCGGACCGATCACGCTGACGCATCCCGAGATCACCCGTTATTTCATGACCATTCCCGAGGCGTCGCAGCTTGTGATCCAGGCAGGCGCGATGTCGGGCGGCGGCGATGTCTTCCTGCTCGATATGGGCGAGCCGGTGCGTATTGCCGATCTCGCGCGGCGCATGGTGGAGCTCTCCGGTCTGACCGTGCGGGACGAAGACGAGCCGGATGGCGATATCGAGCTTGAAATCACTGGCCTGCGACCGGGCGAGAAGCTTTATGAAGAGCTGTTGATCGGCGACAATCCGCAGCCGACCAACCATCCGCGCATCATGCAGGCCAAGGAGGATTTCCTGCCCTGGTCGGAGCTGTCGAAGCGCCTTGCCGCGCTCGAGGCGGCACTGGATGAAAACGACATACCCTTGGCCAGAGCCCTGCTGCAAAAGCTCGTTTCCGGCTATGCGCCGAGCAGCGAAGTGGTCGATCTGGTCTATCGCGAGCGCGAGACGGACCTGACGGTCGATCAGCCGAACCTCGACAACGTCGCACAGCTTTAAAGCGTGTCGCGCAAAAGTGTGTAGCGGTTTTGCGATGACGACATACGCAAAATAAAAACCCAGAGCGGTTCAGCTTTTCACGGAATCTCTGAACCACTCTATCTGCTTGTTTTCATGCAATTCCGGACGGAAAACCGCTACGCACCTTTCCTGGAATTGCTCCAAAGCGCGAAAAGCGAATCTGAAAGATCGCGACGCGCTTTAGACGCGTATCCGCCAGCGCGCGGCCGCTCTTCAAGCTTTGATGACAGCTACTGCTTGGCCTTGACTGCGTAGTGCCAGCGGCGCAGCTGATCGCAGGTGCGGAACCAATGTGCAGTCAGCCGTAACATGGGATGCCGCTTTACGGCGCGGTAGTGCACGCGCTTGCCGATCGTAGTGTCGGCGCGATGCGGGCTGAAATCCACCAGGTTCTCAAATGTCGTGAATGTCTCGACGCCGGTCGACCAGCCGCGTTCCAGCGCGACGTCATAGGGAAGAAGCATGGGCTTCAGCGTCGTCAGCAGCTTCTTGGCCGCCTTGCGGTTGACGATATAACAGGCAGCCGACCCTTGCGGACCATGCATGCAGCGGCCGACGACATCGTTTTCACTGGTTTCGCAGATTGGCTTGAAGCCGACGAGGCGATGGTTGACGAGTTTGACGAGGCGCGGACCCTGGACGCTTTCCATCGCCGCGATTGCACGCGGGATAAGCTTGTCGTTGAGCTCGACGTCGTCTTCCATGATGATCGCCATCTTGTCGCCGCTGGCGATGAATTGCTCAAGCGCGATCAGATGGCTGCGGTAGCATCCGTATTCTCCCGGCAGAAGCTTGCGGCCGTTGTGGTAGATGAACGAATGAGGGTAAAAATCGACGCGGTCCGCCTCTGCGATGATGCGGCCATCGACGGCAGGAATGCGCGTGATATGCAGATCGTATTCTACGGCCTGGTTGCACAGCCGCTCCCAGCGATCACGCGAGCGATCGAGATTGATGACATAGATAGAGACCCGCTGAGCAGCATCGTCAGCAATCTCGGGGTCAATAAGGGGAGGGATACGATTAATCTGTTCGAGAATGACTGCTACTCCTTCAAACAGAAATCGCGCCGACAGCAACAAGGATGGCAATTTCCATACTATATATCATGCTTATGACTTGTCGCAAACGGCTGTTACACGCCTGTGTTGTATTTGCAGATAAAAGCATTTTTTTTGGTGTAACGTAGCGTGAATAGCGCCCATCGACGATGCGGAAACTATCGCTTACGCGCGATTTTGATCGAGGAACCCGTTGGCGCATGACTGCGGCCTCATTATATCTGTAGCATGCGGCGTGTGATCGTTGCGCTCGCATTTGCAAAGGAGCGTAGCAGTTCATGTGGATCAAGTCGAAAATCGCCATTGCTGCCCTGTCCCTCGCGGTCTTGATGCCGGCGGCCGCCTTTGCCGATAACCCGCTCCTACCCAAGCCATATGTCGCTCCCGTCTATCCTTACAAGGACCTTCCGGGAGTAACCGCGCCGAAAATGGCGGCTGACGAGAAGTTTCAATGTCGCACTGCCACGGTGTACGCAGATTATTTTCACGAAGGTCCATTCTACCGGGGCCTGCCGCGCCTCGGTTACGTTTGCGACGAGAATGGCGTCATTTCCAGCAGCACCAGAAAGCCGAACTACCAATATTGGCAATATAACGGTTCGGATAGATAGGTCGTAGGCACTCTGCCGAATTAAGCGGCAGCGCAATCAAAACGAGCGTGGCCTCATGATCGCATCGTGTAAGTTTTGTTGGCGATCTGAAAATAAATTTCATGTTTTTGGTTAAATGCGCGAACGTCGTTGACGAATGCGAAAATATGCCCCAAGGTTACGAAAATAAATTACGTAATGGGAACATAAAAGCATGCGCGTTGGAATCATTGGGCTGGGATTCCGCCTGGGCTATCTGGGCTATGTCTTCAAGGCGATCGACGAGAACTTCGAGATTGCCGGATATGTCGATCCGGAGCCTGCAGGTCTGCCTGGTCTGATCGAGCAGGGCATCTCTGCCGGAAAAGCCTACGCAACACCTCAAGAGCTGATCGCCAACGAAAAGATCGACCTGCTGATGATCGGTTCGCCGAACCACATGCATCTCGATCACATCCGCATCGGCCTCGAAGCCGGCCTCAAGATCTTCTGCGAAAAGCCGATCGTTACGACAATCAAGGACAGTATCGAGCTTGCCCGCCTGATGGCGAAATTCGGCCATGAGCGCCTGAATGTCGGCCTCGTGCTGCGTTATTCGCCGATGTACCGCGATCTTTTGACGGCCCAGGCGGAAGGCAAGCTCGGTCACGTCGTTTCCATTGAGGCTGCCGAACACATTGCGCCCTATCACGGTGCCTTCTTCATGCGCGACTGGCGCCGCTATGAACATTATTCCGGCAGCTTCATGCTGGAAAAATGCTGCCATGATCTCGACCTCTATAATGGTGTGGTCGGCGCGCGTCCGGAGCGGGTTGCAAGCTTCGGCGGCCGCAAGAGCTTCATTCCGGAAAACGATCCGGCACGGGAAGGCATCAACGATCTCGAGCTTTTCCATCGCAAGCCGAGCGGCTGGATGGGGTCGGACAAGGTCTTCGACAGCGATGGCGACATCATTGATTACCAGGTGGCGATCGTCGAATATGCCAACGGCGTCGGCATGAACTTCCACACCAATCTGAATGTGCCGGACCAGTTCCGCCGCTTTGCCATCATGGGCTCGCGCGGTATGGCCGAGGGTGATTTCATCCGTGGCTACTTCAATGTGCACGAGATGCTGACCGGCAAGAAGGTAATCGAAAATACCTACGCGGCCACCACGCTCTCCCAGCACTACGGTGCCGACGAGCAGATGGCCGCCGATATCATCGCAAACGTAAAGTCGGGGCTGCATCTGCCGGTTTCGACCCTGAACGCGTTGGAAGCCGGCATTCTCGCGCTCTCGATGGATGAGGCACGCATGAAGAAGACCGTCGTCGATCTCCGACCGATCTGGGACGAGTTCGACGAAGCGCTTCATTCAAGGGCCGCCTAGGGAGGGGCGCAAGATGGGTGTTCAACGCAGCACGGTCATCTTCGCCTGGCTCCTGCTTTTTCCGGCTCTGCTCTACGTCACCGTCATCGTCGCTTATCCGCTCGTTGACACCATAATCCTGTCCTTCACCGATGCGTCGTTGAAGAAGGTGACGAATTGGGTGGGGTTCGAGAACTACGCGAAGATCTTCAACGACACGTTCGCAGGCGTCATCATTCGGACCTTCATCTGGACCTTCTTCTCCGTGTCGATCAAGATGATCATCGGAACGCTCGGCGCGGCGCTGCTGAATTCCGCCGTGCCAGGTCGCTCTCTCTTCCGCGTGCTGACAATGCCGCCCTGGGTTGTGCCCATGGCGATCGGCATCTTCATGTGGGGCTGGATGTATAATGGCCAGTTCGGCATGATTTCCGGCCTGCTGCAGCGTTTCGGCATCGTCGACAGCCCGGTGGCGTTCCTTGCCTATGGCAGCACAGCCTTCTGGGCGACGATCGTGACCGACGTCTGGATCGGCGTGCCGATGGTCACGCTTTATATGCTGGCTGCCATGCAGGCGATCCCGCATGATCTCTATGAGGCCGCATGGACGGATGGCGCCGGCCGTTTCTATCGCTTCCGTCGTATCACCTTGCCGCTGCTGGTGCCGTCCCTGGTCACCATGTCGATGCTGTCGCTGATCGCCACCTTCAATTCCTTTGACATCATCTGGATTTTGACGCGCGGCGGCCCGAACGGCGAAACGACGACGATGATCATCGACACCTATCGAACGGCGATTGGGTCCTACAAATACGGCGAGGGTGCCGCGCGCGCGGTGTTGATCTGCATCTTCCTGTCGCTCTTCTGCCTCGCCTATTTCCGCCTGACCAGCCGCTTTTCCACGGGAGCCAAGCAGCGATGAGCCAGCCTTCGATGATCCATCGCTATAAATGGTACGAGCTCATCGGCATCTATGCCGGGATCCTGCTGTTTCTGACTTTCGTGCTGGCGCCCTTCGTCGAAGGGTTCCTGGTTTCGCTGAAACCGCTCAGCCAGCTCTTTTCGTCGCCCTACCGTTTCATTCCGGAAAACGGCTCCTTTGCGGCCTATCGCACCATGTGGACCAGCGTGCCCGGATTCGGCTGGTATATTTTCAACTCGTTTCTGATTTCCGGCGTGAGCACCATTATCGTGCTGATCCTCGTCGTGCCGGCGGCCTATGCCTTCGCGCGTTTCGAGTTCAGGGGCTCCGGCCTGCTGCTCGGCGCCTTTCTTGCCGTCAACATGTTCTCCGGTGCCGTGCTGCTGATCCCGCTGTTCCGGCTCATGCGCTCCTTCGGTGTGCTGAACACCTATTTTGCCATGATCATACCGGGTGTCGCTTTCCTCATTCCTTCCGGAATCTGGCTGCTGCGCACCTATATGATGCGAATCCCGAAGGAGCTCGACGAGGCGGCCTTTGTTGATGGTGCCAGCCATTTCTATACGCTGCGCCGCGTCATTCTGCCGATCGCTATGCCCGGCATCACCGTTGTCGCCATCACCACGTTCATCGGTTCCTACGCACAGCAGTTCATCTATGCTCTTACCTTCAATTCGAAGACGGAATACATGCCGCTGCCGGTTGGGCTTTTTGCCTATTTCGGCCGGCAGGAGGTCGTCTGGAATGAACTCATGGCCGCAAGTTTCGTCGGCATCGCGCCGGCTCTGGTCGTGATCTTCTTCCTGCAACGGTATCTCGTCAGCGGTCTGACCGCTGGCGCGGTGAAGCAATAAAATCAATCAACCACCAGAGAGAACGGGAGCTTAAACGTGACATTCCATTTCAAGACGGGGCTTCTTGCCCTTGCTTTGCTCGGCTCCACCGCGCTTGGCGCCGTGAACGCCCAGGCCGCCGACAAGGAGATCAGCTGGATCTATTGCGGTGACAGCATCGATCCGATCCATGTGAAGTACATCAAGCAGTGGGAAGACAAGAACCCGGGCTGGGCCGTCAAGCCTGAGGTCGTCGGCTGGGAGCAGTGCCAGGACAAGGCAACGACGCTCGCTGCAGCCGGCACGCCCGTTGCCATGGCCTATGTCGGTTCCCGCACGCTGAAGCAGTTCGCCGACAACGATCTGATCGTTCCGATCCCGATGACGGACGACGAGAAGAAGGCCTATTATCCAGGCATCGTTAATACGGTAACCTTCGATGGAAAGCAGTGGGGCACACCTATCGCCTTCTCGACCAAGGCGCTCTACTGGAACAAGGACCTTTTCAAGAAGGCCGGGCTCGATCCTGAAAAGGCGCCGACAACCTGGGCCGAGGAAATCGCCGACGCCAAGGCGATCAAGGAAAAGACCGGTATTCCAGGCTACGGCCTCTCGGCCAAGACCTTCGACAACACCATGCACCAGTTCCTGCACTGGGTTTACACCAATAACGGCAAGGTCATCGACGGCGACAAGATCACCCTCGACAGCCCGGAAGTGCTGGCCGCCCTCCAGGCCTACAAGGACATCACGCCTTATTCGGTCGAAGGACCGACGGCTTACGAGCAGAACGAAATGCGCGCCATCTTCCTCGATGGCAAGGTCGGCATGATCCAGGCCGGCTCGGGTGCCGCCGCCCGCTTGAAGGAAACGAAGATCAACTGGGGCGTTGCACCGTTGCCGCTCGGTCCTTCGGCCAAGGGTCAGGGCACGCTGCTCATCACTGACAGCCTTGCTGTCTTCAAGGGCAGCGGCGTCGAGGACAAGGCGATCGATTTGGCCAAGTTCATCACCTCTCCCGGCCCGCAAGGCGAGTATGAACTCCAGGGCGGCGCCGGCCTCACGCCTCTGCGTCCGTCTGCGCAGGTAGACGAGTTCGTCAAGAAGGACGCTTCCTGGAAGCCGTTCATCGACGGCATCGCCTATGGTGGTCCCGAGCCGCTCTTCAAGGACTATAAGGGCTTCCAGAACGTGATGATTGCCATGGTCCAGTCGGTCGTGACGGGCCAGGCTCAGCCGGCGGATGCCTTGAAGAAGGCTGCTGCCGATCTCGAGCAGTATAAATAAGTCTGCAAGTCGCCGGGCCGCGCGCCATGCGCGCGGCCTTTGGAGCCCTGCCCGCCGAATGGCGGCGCCGCGCGGAGACAGAGTTTGGGAAAGCTGCACCTTAATCAGGTCAAGAAATTTTATGGTCATTTCGAGGTCATCAAGGGCGTCGAGCTCGACGTAAATGACGGTGAGTTCATCGTCTTCGTCGGTCCGTCCGGCTGCGGCAAGTCGACCTTGCTGCGCATGATTGCCGGCCTTGACGAAGTGACCAGCGGCGACATCATGATCGATGGTGCTCGCGTCAACGATCTGCCGCCCGTCAAGCGCGGCATCGCCATGGTCTTCCAGTCCTACGCTCTCTACCCGCATATGTCGGTATTCGAGAACATCGCCTTCCCCTTGCGGGTGGAGAAGATGGCGGAGGACAAGCTCAAGGCCAAGGTCGAGAATGCTGCCCGCATTCTGCACCTGGATCAGCGCCTGCAGCAGAAGCCGGGCCAGCTTTCGGGCGGTCAGCGCCAGCGTGTCGCTATCGGCCGCGCCATCGTGCGCGAACCGAAGATCTTCCTTTTCGACGAGCCGCTGTCGAACCTCGATGCGGCGCTGCGCGCCGACATGCGCATCGAGCTTGCGAAGCTGCACCGCCAGCTGCAAGCGACCATGATCTATGTGACGCACGATCAGGTCGAGGCCATGACGATGGCCGACCGCATCGTTGTGTTGAACGGCGGCGAGATATCGCAGGTCGGTGCGCCGCTGGAGCTCTATCACAAGCCGGCAAATACCTTCGTTGCCCGCTTTATCGGCAATCCCAAGATGAATTTCCTCCCCGTCACCTGCACCAATGTCAGCGATGCCGGCGTGGAGGTGGATTACAAGGGCCAGAAGGCCCTGCTGCCCGTCACGCCGCGTCCAGGCTTCGTCGGTAAGGCATTGACGCTCGGCATCCGGCCTGAACATGTCCAACTCGGGGATGGCGATCTCAGCCTGACCATCGTGCCGACTGTCGTGGAACGCCTTGGCGCTCAAACGGTTGCCTATGCCACGACTGACGGGATTGACGAGAATTTCTGCGCAACGCTGGCAGGCAGTGCCGCCATCCGTATGGACACGCCAATCAAGACCGGTATCCGCATCGGCGATTGCCATCTCTTCGACGAAAGCGGCCAGGCCTTCGAGCGTCGGGTGGAACTGACGGAAATCGACATGGAATTGCTGAACAAGGCCGCGTCCTGAGGGAGCGGCTGCAGAAGCAACCACCCGTCCTCGTGGTTCGAGACGGCCCTTTGGGCCTCCTCACCATGAGGACTGATCATCCCGCCCGGCTATAGCTTGCTCCGCCCTCATCCTGAGCCCGTCGAAGGACGAGGGTGGCCTCGGAAGGAACTACGAGCGCAGATGGCAGATCGCCCTACCAGACCAAGCCGCGCGCTGCCACGTCCTCGACGCGCGTCACCACACCATCGCGATGAAACACCATCTGGTCGAACAGGTTGGAGACGACGCAGGTGTGGTTCGGGATGATGCGGATCTTGTCGCCGATCTGCGGGCGAGGGCCTGTGCAGTTCGACAGGTCGATGACGCCGTGCTCTTCGGAAAGACCCTTGATGACGGCGTCGGGATAGCCGACCACCTGACCATAATCGGCAAAGCCGAGAAGGTCCGAGGTCAGTGCCTTCGAGCCAGCATCGATGACGGCGCGATCTTCGGTCGGCCGGGAGACAACAGTGGCGAGGATATGCATGGCGCAATCCTCCTCCTTGCAATGGCCAGCACGTACCATCGAGCGGTCATTATAGATGTAGGTGCCGGCGCGATGCTCGGTTGCGGCCGTCACCAGATGCGCCTCGAAGAGGCTCGGCGTGCCGCCATTGCTGACGATCGGGCACTCGATGCCATCATTCTTCAGCAGCGCTACGGCTTCAACAAGGAAAGCCTGTGTGGCAGCGGCATTGTTCGGCTTCGGATAGCTCATCAGGCCACCGAAGACGAGACCCGGCTTGCCGGCGATATACTTGCCGAGGGAAGCCGCCTGCTCGGGCGATTGCACGCCGCAGCGCGCGCCGCCGGTATCGCACTCCACCAGCACCGTCAGCGGCTTGCGGCTGGCAAACCAGGCGGAGAGGCCGTCCACCGTCACGGTACTGTCGGCCACGACCTTGAGACCGGCAATGCGGTCATTCAGAGCCGAGAGCCGCACAAGCTTTTCGGCACCGAGAATATTGAAGGTGATCAGGATATCTTCGAAGCCGGCCTCGGCGAAGACTTCCGCCTCGGTGATCTTCTGGCAGTTGATGCCCTTGGCGCCGGCGGCAACCTGGGCGCGTGCGAGCGCCGGAATCTTGTGCGTCTTGATATGCGGGCGGAAATTCAGGCCATGCGCATCCATGTAGGATTGCACGCGGGCAATGTTGCCGGCCAGCCGGTCCTCATCGATGATCGGGCGCGGGGTCGAGAGGCTTTCGATCCGGTCGCCCGGCTTGGGGCTGATTTCCGAGGCGATGTCATGTGCCATATCAGGCGTCTTTCTGTTCTTCCGCAAAGGGGTCCGCCACCATCGGCCAGATATCCTTTCGCGCGCGGCGATAGGGCGTGCGCGCCGGATTGTTGGGATAAGGCGTTCCCGCGGAGCAGTAAAGGATTTCCGCGGCGATCTTCGAGAAGGACGCGTAGAAATGATTGGTCGATTTGATGACCAGGATCTTCTTGGCCGTGGGGTCGATGCCCATGACGGAGAACAGGCTCGGGTCGAAGCTCTGGGCGCGTGTCGAATTCAGGATGATGTCGATGCCATCGAGCTGAATATGTGCGGCATCGCCGAAGGGAGCGAAGCTCTCGCCGAAACGCATCTCGGCATTGGGGACGAGGCGGATGATCTTGACGAGACCGTCGATCGGATTGCCCGTGCCTGGCGCCGACTTCGCGCCGAAGCGCAGCGGGATTTCCGCACCTTCACCGGCCGCCATGCATATCTGCACGGCCATCGGGTCCCAGATCGTGCCGATCGCCGTATCGGTGGCGCCACGGTCGAGCAGCTCCTGCAGGATCACGGTCGCGTCGCCTGCGGTGCCACCGCCGGGATTGTCCCAGAGATCGGCGATGACGACCGGGCCGGACGTCGCGGCCATGGCCTCGCTCACGGCCTGCTTCTCATCGATCTGCGGCATGATGAACGTGCCGCGCTTGGAGAAAAGTTCCAGGCCGAGATCACGCGCGACAGAAGAGCCTTTATCCGGCTTATTATTGGTGACGACGAGCAGCTTCGTGCCCATTTCCGGTACGTCGCCGGCCATGAAGCCGTGAATGACGGAGATGGACAAAATCTCGGCATCGCTCCTTTCCATCGCCATGATCTTGTCGACGAAGGAGCGCATGGGTTCGCGCGACGTTGGAAAGACATCGATCATGCGGCAGTCGAAGACGGACATGACCGGCTTGACCCGGCCTTCCAGCGTGTCGATGGCGATGCGCCAGAGGTCCTCGGCGCGATCGACGAAATCCGTATGCGGGAATTCCTTGAAATAGACGAAGAAATTTGCCGCCGCGAGGCGCTTCGCGGTCAGATGGCTATGCGGATCAAGCTCGGCGCAGACGAGAATATCAGGTCCGACGATCTCGCGCACGCGCGTGAGGAAATCACCTTCCGTATCCTCATAGCCGTCTGCGACCATGGCGCCGTGCAGCCCGAGGACGACGGCATCGACGGGCATCGCCGCCCGCAGCTGCTCGAGAATTTCGTCCCGCAGGTCCTCATAGGTCAGGCGGTTCACCAGACCGGCGGGGTCGGCCCAGGTGGCGGTGCCCTCGATCACGTCCCAGCCCTTTTCCACCGCAATTTGCCGGCCGACAGTGATCGGCGCGGAACACAGCGTCGGTGTCTCCGGGTGCTTGCCCGGCGGCGCATAAAGAGAGGCTTCGAAAGCGCGTCGGTCGATGCAGATGGGGGAGAAGGTATTCGTCTCGGTCGCAAGGGCCGCGGTGAAAATGCGCAATGCTGTCGCCTCTATTCCATGGGGTTCGGCAGGTAACCGGTGAAGCCGCAGATCTTCCAGCGCCCTTCGTGGAGGCGGCAATAATAAAGTGTCTGCCACTTCATCACGTCGATGCCGCCATCCGACTTCTTCAGGCTGCCGTCGAACTTCTTGCGCACCAGGGCCATGTCGCCTTCGATCTCGATGTCTTCGAGCGTCGTCGTTGTGAAAATGGCCGTGCGGGCGTCTTCAGCGAACGACTGTGTGGCGAAGTCGCGTGCCTGGCGCAGCCATTCGTCGCGATAGGCAGACAACGTCGGGAAGGCGAGGCGCCATTTGTCCGGGCTGACATCGCGCTTGCCATCGATGCCGATGAAGCCCTCTTCGACGAAATCGCCTGCAACCATCGACCAGTCGGCGGCAAGAAAGGCATCGATATCGCGCGGGACGAGCATCTCCCAGATCGAGTGCTTGGCGGCATCGCTGGCAGGGAAAGGATTCTTGAAAGGATCACGCATGGTAGCAGCCGCCATTTAAATTCTTTTCATAATTTACGATTTTCACTGGTCAAATTCTGCTTTCTATGGTCATTTGTCAACGTATCAAGAAAATAATTTGCAGGAACCGCATGGTGGCCATCGCATGTCAGGGTTCCGGCTGAATGGGAACGAATGACAAGCCTCATCTGCCCGCACGCCTGTCCACAGGCGCCGGCGGGATTGATGAAATTGAGATGGATCGCGTCGCTGACTACGTGTCAAACGTGGACAAACCAGCGACAAAGGGGGGCTGATGGATATCTTCACGACCATGCAGGAAGAGAGAGGCCGGCTTTCGCAATCGGAAATCCGCATCGCCGATATCGTCCTCAATGACTTCGAATTCGCCGTCAATGCTTCCATCATCGAGCTTGCGGGCAAGGCGGATGTCTCGCCGCCGACGGTGACGCGCTTCTGCCGGCGTTTGGGCTGCGAGAGCTTTTCCGATTTCAAGGTGCAGCTGGCGCGCACCGCCTATGTCGGGATGCGCTATCTGAAGCCCGAGCCGAAGAGCATCGCGCCTGCCGACGTTGCCCAGGACATCATCACCAAGGCGCAGAACGCGCTCTTCCTGCTGCATCGCGGTCTGGATGTCGCCGCCATCGAGCGGGCGGCGAACCGGCTTGCCGGCGCCGAGATGATCTATGCCTTCGGCTCCGGCGGCAATTCCTCGATGATCGCGACCGAGTTGCAGAACCGCCTTTTCCGGCTCGGCCTTCGTATTACCGCAAGCTCCGACCACAGCATGCAGCTGATGATGGCGGCTGCCGCCAAGCCGACCGATGTGCTGATCGGCTCGTCCTTCTCCGGCCGAAATGCCGAACTGGTGCGCGCCTTTGCGCTGGCACGCGAAGCCAAGGTGCCGACCATCGCGCTGACGCAGAGCGAAAGCCCGGTGGCGCGCGCCGCCGAGATCACGCTGCCCGTCGATTTGCCGGAGGGAGACAACATCTATCGTCCGACATCGACCCGCATTGCCTATCTGGCCGTGGTGGACATTCTCGCCAGTCTGATCGCCTACCGCATCCAGCCGCAGGCCACGGTGACGCTGCGCCGTATCAAGCAGCAGCTTGTCACCCATCGTGACGGTGACGACCGCCAGCTGCTGGGGGATTAAGGAAGGCTCCAAACGGTTTCGCGTTAGGAGCCGTGCGGGAAGCAACAATAAGGAGCGGCGGGTGTTCGCCGTTCGGGGACTGAAATCAGAGGGAAACATATGAGCAAATCCGTTGCCATCGTCACAGGGGCGGCCGGCGATATCGGTCGTGCCATCGCAAAGCGTCTGGCGGATGACCACGATATCATCCTGCTCGTCGATATCGACGAGACAGCCGTGCAAAAGGCAGCGGGGGAACTCGGCTCTGCGGAGCGTTTCGTGCCGTTCAAGGCGGATATCACCAGCGATGCCGATGTCGCCGCCATGGCCAAGGCCGCATCGGATCTCGGTGGGGTGAAGACGCTCGTCAACAATGCTGGTGCTGCCCGCGCCGTCAGCCTCCACGACACCACGCCGGCCATCTGGCGTGCCGACAATGCCCTCAATCTCGAGGCGGCTTTCCTCTGCTTCCGTGCGGTTGAAGACATGCTGAAGGCGTCGAAGGGGTCGGTGATCAATATCGCCTCCGTTAACGGCATGGCCGTCTTCGGTCATCCAGCCTATAGCGCCGCCAAGGCCGGGCTTCTGCATTTCACCCGGCTGGTCGCAGTCGAATACGGCAAGTTCGGCATCCGCTCGAATGCGGTCGCGCCCGGCACCGTGCGCACCCAGGCCTGGGAAGTCCGCGCCGCCGCAAATCCGAATGTCTTCGAGGAAGCGAAGCGCTGGTATGCGCTGCGCCGCGTCGTCGATCCGGTCGACGTTGCCAATGCCGTCTCCTTCCTCGCAAGCCCGCTTGCCTCGGCGATCACTGGCGTCTGCCTGCCTGTCGATTGCGGCCTGACGGCGGGTCAGGCCGAGCTTGCCCACACCTTCTCACAGTCCGAACACTACTGACGCGCACTGCCAAAGAGAACATAATGCAGCCGTCCCCCTATCATCTCGAAAACACATGGTCTCCCGAGGGAGGAAAGCATGGTCGTCTGACCCTGACGCTTTTCAATTTTTCGGATTCGCCTCTTGCGAATTTTCGTCTCGCCTATACGACGCTGACGCGCTTCGTCGATCCGAAGATTTGCGACAATGCCGTTTTCGTCCGCCGCAACGCCAATTTTCATGAGTTTGCGCCGCCGGCCGGCCTGTCCGTAGCTCCCGGAGAGAGCTGGACGTTCAGTGTTTCAAGCCTCCACCGCATCGCGCGCCATTGCACCGATGGCGCCAAGTCCGCCTATGTGACGCGTGAGGATGGCACGCATGTCACCGTCTTCGCCTCGGACTTGTTGCTCGCCGATCGCACCAGCGAGCCACCGCCGGTGCTGCTGCCGGAAGGCAGGCTGGAGCTTCCCTATGCCATCCAGCCCTGGCCGGCGGAGATCGACGTGAAGCCGGAGGAAGACTTTCCGGTCGCGCTCTACCCGGCAAAGGGCACGGATGCCGCGAGCGTCAAGGCGCTTGCGACGGCGCAGGCGCTGTTCCGCCGGCTGTTTCCGTCCAATCACATGCCCTTCAGCCTCATTGCCGCGCCGCAGGGCCGGGCACTACGTTTCGTCGAGCGGCCGGCGCTTGGCCGCGAAGCCTATGAGCTTTCCTTTTCCGGCAATGAGGTCGTACTCGGCTTCTCCACTGCGTCAGGCCGCCTCTACGGCCTGACGACGTTGGCGCAGCTTCTCGATGGCGCGCGACGCGAGCCCGGCAGGTTCCGCTTCCCAGTCGCCGGCTCAATTGCCGACCGGCCGCGCTACGGCTGGCGCGGCTGCCATCTCGACGTCTCCAGGCAGTTCACCCCCAAGGACGACGTCCTTCGGCTGCTCGATATTCTCGCCTGGCTGAAGCTCAACATCTTCCATTGGCACCTGACCGATGACGAAGCCTGGCGGTTGGAAATCCGCGCCTATCCGCAGCTGACCACGACGGGCGTGCTGCGCGGACCGGACGAGCCACTGTTGCCGCAGCTCGGTAACGCTGCCGAGCCGGTCGGCGGTTTCTATTCGCAGGATGATGTTCGGGAGATCGTCGCCCATGCCGCAGCGCTCGGCATCGAGGTCATCCCTGAGATCGATATTCCCGGCCACAGCACCGCCACCCTCGTCGCTCTGCCCGAGCTGACGGACGGGCAGGAGGCGCCGGACAGCTACCACTCCGTGCAGGGTTATCCGAACAACGCCCTGAACCCGGCGATCGAGCTGACTTACGAATTTCTCGCCAAGGTCCTCGATGAAATGGTCGAGCTCTTCCCGTCGGAATATCTCCATATCGGCGGCGATGAGGTTGCCAATGGCTCCTGGCTCGCTTCGCCGCTGGCGCGCAAGCTGATGGAGAAAGAAGGCATATCGGGGACGTTTGCGCTGCAGTCCTATTTCCTGAAGCGCATCAAGGCTATGCTTACCGAGCGCGGACGCAAGCTTGCCGGCTGGAATGAAGTCGCCCATGGCGGCGGCGTCGATCCAGAAAGCACGCTGCTGATGGCCTGGGAAAAGCCGGAGGTCGGCATTGAACTGGCGCGTGAAGGCTATGAAGTCGTCATGACGCCGGGCCAAGCCTATTATCTCGATATGGTGCAGGCCGATGCCTGGCAGGAGCCGGGCGCAAGCTGGGCAGGCACCGTGCCGCCGGCCCACACCTATGCCTATGAGGCTGAGGGCGATTTCCCCGATGAGCTGAAGCACCTGATGAAGGGTGTGCAGGCCTGCATCTGGCAGGAGAATTTCATCTCCCGCGACTATTTCAACCGTCTGGTCTTCCCGCGTCTTCCCGCCATTGCCGAGGCAGCCTGGACGCCGAAGGCAGGGAAGGACTGGCTGCGCTTTGCCGCCATCGTGCCGCTGAGCCCCAAGCTTTAAGGTCATTGTCGGTGGCAGGATCACCCGCCGATATCCGAACGCCCCTGAGGGCTGCCGAACGAGCATTTCGGCGGCTTTCTCATGCCTGACATAGGAAGTCAGCCGGCCCGCAGGGTCGCCATGTCAGTCGGGAAGAAGCCCGCCCAGGCCATCACGGTCATGGCGGTGATGACAAGAAGATACCACATGGTAAGATAATCCCCGACCAGGCGCCGGTTCAGCGCGGCAAAGAGAAGGCCGACGCTAAAGGCCAGCCAGAGCAGATTGCAGACGTGGTCCATTTTTTTGTTCCCCTTATTCGTCTTGCCCTCCCTGCCGCAGAGGTTAACGAGTTGGAGATGCATGAGGTAGCGCTATAGCGGGATGGAGGTCTGCGCAAAGCGGGAAGCGCGGATGCGGCGATCGATGTCTTGGGAGACCGGCGAGCAAGCCGGATGATTGTCGCGCGGCACGCCTCACATTGGGTCGAGTCCAAGGGAGCCTCGAGAAAATCTTAAACACACGCTCACGGCTCCGGAACATCTCGCCTCTACTCCCCGTTATCGCAAGATGCACGGGCTGAAGAGGTAGGGTCATGGAACACGGTGATTGGAACAATCCCGTCATAGTCGAGCTTGGCGGCGCGGGACATTTTGCAATCATAACCAACGCGCTCGACGCGGCGAACTGCATGAGCGAGGAGTGGCCGGTGAGTAGCGGGCCTGCGGTCGATGAGGCCGTGCTGGTGTGCCTCGACGCCGTGCTCGGCAAGGCTTCCGCCGAGGAATCTCGAAAGGCCTTCCTGGATGCGGCGCGTGAGGCGGGGCTCAGCGTCAAGCCGGATGCCGAAAGCCTGCACTAGATCGATATGCAACACATGGTGGGAGTGACGAAGCGGCCCGGACATTCGGACCGGAGGCACTCAGATGATCCAGAAGATCAGGCTAAGGATCAAGATGACGGCGAGGATGAAACCTATCATCCTGCCGAGCCCTTCGTTGACATTGCCATTGCCGACGATCAGATCGTACCAGTCGCTCTTATGGTCCATCGAAAATCCCTCAAGGTTTCCCCTATTAGGTCGACCTCTTCTTCGGCAGTCAATGATTTAAAGAAGTGCGGTGACGGCCGTCGATCAGGCTTTTATCACTTCCCGGCACGGCATCAGGGATGCCGGTTCAAACCGAGATTGTTCGCGATGCCGAAGGCGAGGTTTTTCACCCGCTGAGCCTATTTTCAAGACAGGCGCAAATGAACTTCCGGCTAACCGAAAGCTGCATTCTGCGAACTCATTAAGTCTTGAAATCTTTGAGAAATCCACGTTTCTCAAGAAAGGAAATGGTGCCCAGAAGAGGACTCGAACCTCCACGCCTCGCGGCACAGGTACCTGAAACCTGCGCGTCTACCAATTCCGCCATCTGGGCGACGGACACGCATGTAAGGGGGTGGCCGTCCGGTGTCAACAGGGTTTTTGAAGTTTTCGTGGCAATCGTGAAAAAAGCGAATGAAGCCCGGGTCAAACCCGGGCTGCGGCCCATGCGCTGATCAAGCCAAGTCCCTGTTCCAGCAGGGCCTTTGCCTCGGCTTCGCTGGATGCTTCCACATAGCAGCGCATTTCCGGCGCATTGCCGGAAGGGCGGAAATGGATGATTCGGTTATCCACAAGCGTGACACGCAGCCCATCGATATCGCTCTTTGACGCGACCGTTGCGATGGGCTTGAGGAAATCTGCCAGATTGGCGTCGGAAGCGCGCAGATAGGCCATGAGCGCCGCGCTGGTTTCCACGGGGAAGTTTTCCAGACGATCGGCGGCGGCAAAGGGCAGGCGGTAGCTGCCGGCAACGGCGGAGAGCGGCTTCTTGGCCCTTGCGGCGGCGTAGAGCGTTGCCAGGATCGGCAGGAAGCTGTCGCGCGTCGGCAGCGGTTCGAAGGGTTTGCCCTCGACGGTGAAGCGGCTGGCTGTCAGCGTGCCGCCATTAGCCTCGAAGCCCATGATATTGGCCTTGCCGGCGGCAATGGCTTCGTCCATGCCGGCAATCACATAGGGCGAGCCGACACGGGTGCGTGTGACCGCATAGGAGCCGGCGGCCTCGATGCCCGAATTGGAGGTGACCGGCGTCACCACGACTTCGGCGCCAAGGAAGTTTGCGGCGATGAGGCCGAGCAGGTCGCCGCGCAACGGTTCGCCGGTTTCGTCTGCGACCAGCGGCCGGTCGCCGTCGCCATCGGCCGAAACGATGGCGTCCAGCCCATGCTCCGGTGCCCAGCCCTTCATGAGGCGGATCGTCTCGGCCGAGACCGCTTCTGTATCCACCGGGATGAAGCTTTCGGAGCGGCCGAGCGGCACCACGCGGGCGCCGTAATGCGAGAGCACCTGGCCGAAAAGATCGCGCGCCACCGTGCTGTGCTGATAGACGCCGATGGTGAGGCCGGAAAGGCTGCCTGATGGCAGCAGATCCTTGTTGCGTTCCAGGAACAGCGCCTCGGTCTGAGCCGTCCGGTTTTCCGCTTCCGCTGGCGTTTCGTCGAGCACCGAATCGCCGATCGCCAGGGCTTCTTCGCTGATCGCCACCTCGTCGCGCTTGTCGATCTCGCCGTCCGGCCGGTAGAATTTGATGCCGTTACGGTCGGCGGGGATATGCGAGCCGGTGATCATCAGCGAGCCGGCCTTCAGTTGCAGCCCGTAGAGCGCCAGCGCCGGCGTCGGCAATGTGCCGCAGTCGATCGGCGTCAGGCCTGCCCGCTTCAGCGCGCCGATGCAGGTAGCCGAGATCGCCGGGCTCGATTCGCGAAAATCGCGGCCGACGAGGACGAGGTCGCCTGGCTTGGCATGGCCGCTCTTCAGCAGATGGCGGGCAAAGGCCGTGGCATAGAGCGCGGATGCTCGTCCCGTAAGGTCTGCGGATAGGCCGCGAAGGCCGCTGGTGCCGAATTTCAAGCTGCTCACTGGCAATCTCCTAGAAATGATTGCGCTGTTATGGCGCAAGCGGTGGCGGCGATCAACTCATCGTGGGTCGATACGTTGCGGTTGCGGCAGCACTGGTTTTGCCACCGTCATGACCCCAGATAAGATAGGGGCGCGGCTGCCGCGTCGTAGGTTTGTAGCGTCCGGAACAGGAGCTTGTCATGGCTGTTTTTCAAAGGATCGCGCTTGGTTGCGCCCTGGCACTCGCCGCAATGTCGCAAGCGGATTTCGCGGCTGCTGCCTCGGACGCCCGGAAACTCATCACGCCACCGCGCACCAATACCGTTATCTGCGATTCCCGTGGCTGTTTCGGTTTCGGACAGCGGCAGTTTTACACCCGCCCTGGCCAGCCGCTTCCGATCACACCGCCTTATACGGGAGGCCTCAATCGCTATGGCAGTCCGCGTGTTCAAGTGCCGCCGCGTGAAACCTTTACACCGCCGCCGAGGGCACTCTATCCTTCGCCGGCCCAGAAACTTAGGCAGCATCAGACCTGGTGCGCCGAGCGCTATCGGACGTACAATCCCGGCACCAACAGTTATACGACGATCAATAATGGCACCAAGCCCTGTCGCTCACCCTTCGACTGATGCCCCGAGCAGCAGGAGGCTCAGCTTTCCAGCGATGCGCGGTCGGTATGGCCGAGGTCGCGTTCCGGGTCGATAACATCGCGTACCCGCTGCTTCAGCTCCTTCGGTCCGGGGAAGCCGCCGTCGCGCTTGCGCTCCCACAGAAGCTCGCCGTCGATGCGGATCTCGAAGACGCCGCCGGTGCCCGGTATCAGCGCCACTTCACCAAGGCTGTCGGTAAAGGTCTGCAACAGCTCCTGCGCCATCCAGCCGGAGCGGAGCAGCCAGTTGCATTGGGTGCAGTAGAGAATGGTGATCCGGGGCTTGTCGCTCATCATCGCGGTCCTTCGCTGTTTTGATGAGATTTAGGCTCAGCTTTAGCTGGCTGCAAGTTATACTCTTGCTTGTCCTGTCGCCAAATGCTCATCTCTGTCGGTAACATGTTCGGGGATCATCGGAATGCGCGTCGCCATCATCGAGAATATGAAGAACACTCCTCTTGGTGCTCTCGGTATCGCTCTCGAAGAGGCCGGAGCACGGATCGAATGGTTCCGCCCGTGGAGTGGCGAAGCGCTGCCCAAGGATATCTCCTCTTACGATGCGCTTGTCGTACTTGGCGGCGAACAGAGCGCGCGCGACGACGATACCCATCCCTATCTGCCGGAGCTGGCGCGGCTGATGCGCCGTTTCGAGGGCGAGGACAAGGCCGTCCTCGGCATCTGTCTTGGCAGCCAGATCCTGGCGCGCGCCTATGAAGCGGGAAACCATCTCGGCATCGCCCATGAATTCGGCTGGAAGACGGTCGGCCTCACGGAAGAGGGTAAGGCAGATCCGCTGCTGGCCGATGTCGGCGACGAATTCACCATTTTCGAATGGCATGGCGACACTTTTACCCTGCCGGCCGGAGCCACGCGCCTTGCCGCCAACGGTGTCACGCCGAACCAGGCCTTCCGCATCGGCCGTGCCACCTATGGTACGCAGTTCCACTTCGAGGCCAATGCCGCCGTGGTCGAGCGTTGGCGCGGCGAATTCAAGGAAACGATCGAGCGCAAGGAGCCCGGCTGGCTGGAAAACTATCCGCAGCTTGTTGCCAAGCATGCCGCTGCGGCCGAGGCGGCTGGCCTTGCCATCGCCAGGGCCTGGGTGCGGACGATCGGCGCCCGAACGGAGCCTCTGCACGTCGCGGAGGCTTGAGGATCGCAAGAGCGCCCTAGTTAATCGCGGGACTGCTGATTGCGATAAGGACGTGCCGCGCGTCGATAATCTATGTAATAGGAGGAAATGACATCGTGAGCACGCTGGAACTACCGAGCGAGGGCGGCTGCCGCTGCGGGCAGGTGCGGTTGAAGATCAGCGCCAAGCCGCTGCTGACCATGGCCTGCCACTGCACAGGCTGCCAACGCATGACCGCCGGCCCCTATTCGCTGAGCGCCGCCATCCCCACGCAAGGTTTCGAGGTGACCGAGGGCGAGCCTGTCATCGGCGGCCTGCACGGCGATGTCATCCATCACTATTTCTGCCCGCATTGCATGAGCTGGATGTTCACGAAGCTGGATGGCGTCGACTGGTTCGTCAACGTGCGTGCTACCATGCTTGATGACACCGGCTGGTTCACGCCCTTCGTCGAGACCTGGACGAGCGAAAAGCTGCCCTGGGTCACGACCCCGGCCAAGCACAGCTACGCCGCGCTGCCGGCGATGGAGGATTATGAGGGCTTGATCGGGGAATATATGGGGCAGCGGTGATCAGCCGCCCCTGGCTCGTGTCAGAATTGTCTGTATTTCGCAAAAGGGAGGCCGTGTTTTTCGACGTAGGCATTTGCTTCCGCAATCGCCTTCCCGTTTTCTTCAGGCCACAGACGTTCGCGTTCGACTCTGCTGCCGCGAGTCGTTTCATCTTTCGTAGAGCATGAGGTGTCGGGTTTCCTATCCGTCACTCATCACCCATCTTCAGCGCAGCAATAAAGGCTTCCTGCGGGATTTCGACCTTGCCGAACTGCCGCATGCGCTTCTTGCCTTCCTTCTGCTTGTCGAGCAGCTTGCGCTTGCGGGTGGCGTCGCCGCCGTAGCACTTGGCGGTCACGTCCTTGCGCAGCGCCTTCACCGTCTCGCGCGCGATGATGCGCCCGCCGATGGCGGCCTGGATCGGGATCTGGAACATGTGCTGCGGGATTAGGTCCTTCAGCTTCTCGCACATGACGCGGCCGCGCTTTTCGGCGGCGGAGCGGTGCACGAGCATGGAGAGTGCATCCACCGGCTCGGCATTGACGAGGATCGACATCTTGACGAGATCGCTCTCGCGATAGTCGGTCAGGCTGTAGTCGAAGGAGGCATAGCCCTTGGAGATCGACTTCAGGCGGTCGTAGAAGTCGAAGACGACTTCGTTGAGCGGCAGATCGTAGGTGATCATGGCGCGGTTGCCGACATAGGTCAGCTCGGTCTGGACGCCGCGGCGGTCCTGGCAGAGCTTCAGGATCGAGCCGAGATAGTCGTCAGGCGTCAGGATCGTCGCCTTGATCCACGGTTCGCGGAATTCGGAAATCTTGACGACGTCGGGCATGTCGGCCGGGTTGTGCAGCTCGATCTCGGTGCCATCGGTCATGGTGAGCTGATAGACGACCGAGGGGGCCGTCGCGATCAGGTCGAGGTTGAATTCGCGTTCCAGGCGCTCCTGGATGATTTCCAGATGAAGCAGGCCGAGGAAGCCGCAGCGGAAACCGAAGCCGAGAGCGGCAGACGATTCCATCTCGAAGGAGAAGCTGGCGTCGTTGAGGCGCAGCTTGCCCATGGCCGAGCGCAGGTCTTCGAAATCGGCGGCATCGACCGGGAAGAGACCGCAGAACACCACGGGCTGCGCCGGCTTGAAGCCCGGCAGGGCCGCGGCGGTCGGGCGCTTGTCCTCGGTGATGGTATCGCCGACGCGGGTGTCGGCCACTTCCTTGATCGAGGCGGTGATGAAGCCGATCTCGCCGGGGCCGAGGCTGTCGACGGCCACCATCTTCGGCGTGAGAACGCCGACGCGCTCGATCTGATACTTCGCGTCCGTACCCATCATGCGGATGGTCTGGCCCTTGGTCAGCGTGCCGTCGATGATGCGCACGAGAACCATGACGCCGAGATAGGTGTCGTACCAGCTGTCGACGAGCAGCGCCTTCAACGGTGCCTTTTCGCCGCCTGGGCTCTTCGGCGCCGGCAGCTTGTGGACGATGGCTTCCAGCACGTCGGGAATGCCGAGGCCGGTCTTCGCCGAAATCAGCACGGCGTCGGAAGCATCGATGCCGATCACTTCCTCGATCTGATCCTTGATGCGGTCGGGTTCGGCCGCGGGCAGGTCGATCTTGTTGAGGACGGTGACGAGCTCGTGATTGTTGTCGATCGCCTGATAGACGTTGGCGAGCGTCTGCGCTTCCACGCCCTGCGATGCGTCGACAACAAGCAGCGAACCCTCGCAGGCCGACAGCGAGCGCGAGACTTCATAGGCGAAGTCGACGTGTCCGGGCGTGTCGATCAGGTTGAGGATATATGTCTCGCCATTGTTGGCCTTGTAGTGCAGGCGCACCGTCTGGGCCTTGATGGTGATGCCGCGCTCACGCTCGATCTCCATATTGTCCAACACCTGCTCCGACATCTCGCGTTCGGCAAGGCCGCCCGTCGTCTGGATCAGGCGATCGGCCAGCGTCGATTTGCCGTGGTCGATATGGGCCACGATCGAGAAGTTGCGGATATGCGAAAGCGGAGTGGTGGAATTGGTGCTCATGCGCGCCATATAGCAGCGCCGCCCCGCGCCGCAAAGCGGAAAAGCGGGGTTTTGGCGGCTATCTTCACGTTATGTTAGCCTTTTCCGGCCCGCCGCCGATGGACTCCGAACCTCACTTGATTCCATCATGAGATCGTGTATTTCTCATATAGTAGAATATGGAGCGCGAGACACAAGCGATGGCGGATGATGATCTGGAACTGGCGATCGGCGTGCGCATCAAGGAGCTGCGCATCGCCCGCGGCCTGACGCTAGATGAGCTTGCCAATGCCTCGGCCGTCAGCCGTGCGATGATCTCGCGCATCGAGCGGGCGGAGGCGAGTCCCACGGCCTCGCTATTGTCACGGCTCTGCGCGGCGCTCGGCCTTTCCCTCTCGGCCTTCTTTGCCGAGGAGGAGAATGAGGTATCGCCACTTGCCCGCCGCGAGCAGCAGGCGATCTGGCGCGATCCGGGAACCGGCTATGTGAGGCGCGCCGTCTCGCCGCCGGGCACGGGCTCGAAGGTCGATGTCGTCGAAGTCATCTTCCCCGCCGGCGCCCGCGTCATTTTCCCGCCGAATGCGGCAAGCGCCGATATGACCCAGCATGTCTGGCTGTTCGACGGCGAGATGGAGGTGACGCACCGCGATGTCGTCCATCATCTCCTGCCGGGCGATTGCCTCTTCATGGGCGTCGGCGATGGCCATGCCTTCCATAATCCCGGCGATGATCCGGCGCGCTACAGCGTCATCCTCGATCGCGGCCGTTCATAGCTACCCAAGGACCTTTTCATGACCGATATTCGTCTTCTCTCCGCTGCCGAGGCTCGCGACAGGCTCTCCGAGCTCTGCGACGTGCTTGTCGATTGCGTCAATGGCGGCGCCTCCGTCGGCTTTATGCAGCCCTACGGAACGGCCGATGCCTTGCCCTATTGGCAGGGCGTCGCCGATAGCGTCGAGAGCGGCGCGACACTGCTTTTTGTCGCCGTGATCGAGGGCAGGGCCGTCGGCACCGTGCAGGTGGGTGCAGCGCAGATGCCGAACCAGCCGCATCGCGGCGATCTCAAGAAGCTGTTGGTGCACCGCTCCGCGCGGGGCAAGGGTCTTGCCCGCCTCCTGATGGAAGCGGCGGAGCGCGAAGCCGCCCGCATCGGCAAGACCTTGCTTGTGCTCGATACGGCGACCGGCAGCGATGCCGAGGCGATCTATCCGCGCCTCGGCTGGCAGCGCGTCGGCGTCGTGCCCGATTATGCCATGTGGCCGGAGGGCGGTCTTTGCGACACGACCATTTTCTATAAGCGTATCGGAGCCTGACAGGGATCACTCAGGCAGAGAAGGCAGCGATGGCATCTCGCAACTTGGAACCCGATGTCCATTGCATTGCTTTCCATCCGAATTGCCGCGCTGCAGCGATATTGGCCTCGACGTCATCGATGAAGCCGATCTCGCTCGCGGGAAGCCCGACGCGTTCGGTCGCGAACCGGAAGAATTCGGTTGATGGTTTCTGATGGCCGAGGGCGGCGGAATAGAAGATGCCGTCGAAACGCGAGGAGAGCCCGAGTTCGTCCATCAGATAGGCGGCGCGCATATGCTCCTGGTTGGTCGCAAGGAACATTTTCGTTCCCGCGGCACGCAGGGCGGCCAAGTCTTCGAGCAGGCTGTGGTCGAGGCGGGAGTCGTTTTCGAACCAGTAGTCGATCAGCGTTCGGGCGCTGAGATGGGGAGCGATCCTGCCGAGAACCTCCGCAAGCCTCGGCTCCAGCGCATCATGACCGGTGACGATATCGACCCAACAGGTTTTGAAGAATGCCTGTTGAAGCACCTCGAGCCGTAAGCCGAGATCGCGCTCCAGATAGGTAAAAAGCGGCAGCCCGTCGCTCGGCCGGCCATGAACCAACACACCGTCGACATCGACCATCAGGATTTTCATGCTACTGCCCTCGCTTCATCCAATGCAGGCGGAAGGTGCAGTCGTTTGCAATGATGTTCAAGGCCGCCCGCTGCTCTTTTTTCTCGGGCGCGATCCATGTAAGCCTTGGCGTCTGCGGGACAATGGAGGAGGCAGGCATGCGCGTCATCTATTCGGAGGATCACAAGCTCAGGGATGCCAAGACCGAGCTGCACGATGGCCAGCTCGTCACGCCCTTCGAAGCGCCTTTCCGCGCCGAATGGATTCTGGCCGCCGTCAAGGAGGCTGGTTTTACCGATGTCGTTGCGCCTGAGATCCATGGGCTGGAGACGGCGCGCAAGGTCCATGATCCGGCCTATCTCGATTTTCTCGGCGTTGCCTGGGAACGCTGGGTCGCCGCCGGTTACACGGGCGAGGCGATCGCCAATTCCTTCCCCGTCAGGCGCACCAGCCAACGCGTGCCTGACAATATCGTCGGCATGATCGGCCACTATGCCAATGCAGCCGATACTTCGATCACCAAGGGGTCCTATGAAGCGACGCTCGCCTCCATGCGCTGCGCCCTCACCGGCGCCGATTGGCTGAACGCCGGCAATCGCTTTGCCTTCTCGCTCTGCCGCCCGCCGGGCCATCATGCCGGTATCGACCTCTTCGGCGGCTATTGCTTCATCAACAATGCCGGCGTCGCGGCGCAGCGGCTGCGCGATCGCGGTGCGGCCAAGGTTGCCGTGCTCGATGTCGACTTTCATCACGGCAACGGCACGCAGGACATTTTCTACGGGCGAGGCGATGTCTTCACCGCCTCGCTGCATGGCGATCCCATCCATGCCTTTCCCTATTTCCTCGGCCATGCCGACGAGGAAGGCGAGGGCGAAGGTCTCGGAACCAATCGCAATTATCCCATGCCGCGCGGCACGCCATGGGAGGTCTGGTCGTCAGCGCTCGACGATGCGCTTGCCCGCATCAAGGCCTTCGGCGCGGAGGCGATCGTGCTTTCGCTCGGCGTCGATACCTTCGAGCGTGATCCGATCTCCTTCTTCAAGCTGACGTCAGAGGATTTCATCCGCATGGGCGAGCGCGTCTCGGCCGCGGGGCTGCCCGTCCTCGTCTGCATGGAGGGCGGCTACGGCGTGCCCGAGATCGGCCTGAACGTCGCCAATGTACTGAGAGGCCTCGAGGCCTGAGAGGTGCTTGTATCAAAGCGCCTGATCGCAGGATGAAAAGTTTGAATTTGCCAGCATATGGCCAGACCTCTAAAAACCCGCCAAACGGGAGAGGTCATGGACCAGAAGCTTATCGAGAGTGGCACGGATGGCGGCGCGGCCTTGATGCCGCATCCGGATGTCGTGCCATCGACCGGCGGAATTGCTGCCGGCGTGCTGATGTGCGTCATGTCCATGTCCTGCATCCAGTTCGGCTCGGCCCTGTCGGCTCCGATCATCAATGCCTATGGACCGGCCGGCGCGACCTGGCTGCGGCTTGTCTTTGCCTCTATCGCCCTGGCGATCGTCGTCCGACCGAAGATCATGAGCTACAGCCGCTCTCAATGGCTCGGCGTGCTGGCGCTCGGCACGGTCTCGGCGCTGATGACAACCTCATTCTTCTCAGCGATCGCACGCATTCCCCTGGGCCTTGCCGTCGCCATCGAATTCCTCGGGCCGCTGCTGGTCGCGACCCTCGGCTTCGGGCTCAGCCGCCAACTTCTCTGGCCGATCTTCGCGGCCTTCGGCGTTCTGCTGTTGGCCTATGATGGCGAAGAGTGGGTCGGCAATCTCCCAGGCATCCTCTTTGCCATCGGCGCCGGCGCGGGCTGGGCCTGCTACATCCTGCTGACGAAGAGGGTCGGCAATGCTTTTCAGGGTCTCGAAGGGCTTTCCATGTCGCTGCTGGTTGCAGCGGTCGTTTCGACGCCCTTCGGCTTCGCCTCCGCCCTTCCGAACCTCACGGCCTTCGGGCTCCTCGAAATCGCCGGTCTGGCGCTGCTCGTTCCGCTGCTTCCCTATGTGCTGGAAATGGTGGCGCTCAGGCGCATGCCGACCTCATCCTTCGGTATCCTCATGAGCCTCGAGCCCGCCATCGGCGCCTTTGCCGGCTTCGTCATCCTGTCGCAGCCGATGACACCGTCGCAGATGTTTGGCACGGCGCTCGTCGTTTCCGCCAGCATCGGGGCAACGGTGTTTGCGACGAAAGGCTGAGATTGAGCGCATAGCCTTTCCGTAAATGCCGCCTTTGGCCATAGGCGGTCATTGATTGACGCTCGGCTCGCAACTCCCTTTCAATCCTGTGCCTGAAGTCTGGCGATCTGGGGGGCAACGATTGCGATGAAGAGTTCTGGGTCGCCGAAAGCCCTCGCAGAGAGCATCGCTCCATGAACCGAAGCCATCAGCATTTGCGCCTCTTCCTCAGGCTGCTTGTCCAGCCTGAGATGACCATTTTCAGCCCCAGTCTGCAGCACTGATGCAAGCCATCTGGCGAGACTATGAAAATGGCCTTGGACCTGGGATGCGACTTCTTCCGGCAGCATCTGCATCTCGCTGGCGAGCATCGCGCAGACGCAGAAGGGCAGCGAGGCATCCCGAATGCATGAATGCCAGTAGTTCATATAGGCCTGCAGCTGTTCCGCGGGGCTTGAAACTCCTTCGCGCAGCGACTTCAGGCCCGCCTCGGTCTGCTGCCTGTAGCGATCCACCAGCACCGAGACCAGTTCGGCCTTCGTCGGAAAGTGATGGTGGATGCTCGCCTTTCGGATGCCGATCGCAGCGGAGATGTCGGCATAACTGAAGCCGTTGTAGCCTCCTGCCACGATAAGAGACTGCGCGATGTCCAGAATTTTTTCTGAAGTCGAAGTTATTGATTTCATGTTGCTGCCTACCTTTTGGTAGGCGACTTGTCAAGATTGCCACAGCGCTTCCGGTTCTCACAAAACGGTGTTTGAGCGTCGTGTTGACTCGATGATGTCTTCTTCCTACTAGTAGGTAGGTAAATACAAGGAGCCTACTGATGCAAAGCCGCATTTCACCCCAGTCCAACTGGCTGCAATCCTACTATTTCACGCGTGCGATATTCTCGATCGCCTGGATTGCTGCAGCGATCTTCCTCAGCGGACAGCCGCTGCCCGCCGCATTTCTGCTGGTCATCTATCCCGTATGGGATGCCCTCGCCAATCTGGTCGACGCCCGGGTTAACGGCGGCCTGAGGGTTAATCCGTCCCAAGCGTTGAATGTCGTCGTCAGCATCGTCACGGCACTCGCCGTTGTCGTGGCCGCCTATAATAGCACCTATGCCGTCCTGGCCGCGTTTGGGGCTTGGGCGATCCTCTCGGGCTTGCTGCAACTCTATACCGGCGTAAGGCGCTGGCGTACCTACGGCGCTCAATGGGTGATGATCCTGAGTGGCGCGCAGTCGGCCCTTGCCGGCGGTTTCATGCTCAGCCAATCCCTCGGCACGGTTGCGCCGACGATTCTGGATATTGTCCCCTATGCGGCATTCGGAGCCTTCTACTTCCTGCTTTCCGCAATCTGGCTTACGGTCGCGGCCTATCGCAAAGCACAGGCATAGGCGCTGCCTGACCTTGCAGCGGCGAGTTTGAAGTGACTTGCCGCCGTTGAGAGAGTGGGCATCGCTCACCTCTTGTCGCAGTTATTGGCGAGGAAGTTGTGAAACTCCGCCAATCGCTCTCCTGTCGGCATCCGCTGCGAACTCCGCATTTTCGCGCGGTCTGCCTTAAACCGTCTTCCTCGCGGGATCGTCCAGCGCCGGATTGTAGAAGAGCGAGAGCGTCAGGCTCTTGGCGATACGCTCGGCTGTCGCCATGAACCAGTCCTTTGCTTCCATGGAAGGCGCAATATCGCTCAGTGTTTGTGAAAACAGCGCCAGCCATTCCGGAAACAGGTCGGCGGCCATGCCTTCGACGCCGAGATGCGCCTGCACAGGCTTGCCGCCATAGGCGCCGTTCTTGAAGGCGACAGAGGACCAGAAGCGCTTCATCTTTTCCATATGATCTGGCCAGCGTCCGGCAAGGCGTCCGTCGAACACCGGTCCGAGGCGGGGATGCGCCTGAACGCGGCCATAGAATGTGTCGACCAGCCTGTCGATGAAGGCGGCATCGATGCCCATCCGCGCCATCTCTGCCTCGGCCCTTTCGCGGATGCCGGCAAGATGGGCGGCTCGGGCCTGTATCTCGTTTTCCATGATGTTCTCCGAGTGCGGGCGCGTGGAAGCTCGCTGCTCCGACTTCTTTCGACCTCTATGTATGCAATTTCCCAGCGCGGCCAAGACGTCATGGAGCTGTTGCGGCAATCTGTCAAAGTCACGCCGCCATTTTCCGCGAACCCGTTGGGCGGCCGCAAATTTTCCGGCACGATTTTCTCCCTGCAACGGCGCCTCCGCGCTTGACCGACGCAATTACCCACTTTAGAATTAGAATAATTCTAAAGTCATGAGGTTGCCCCGATGCTGCTAGGCCTATTCCGCCCGTCGAAACGCCCTTTCACCTCCCTTTCCGAACAGGAGATCCTGGCGATCGCCATCGCGGCAGAAGAGGATGATTCGCGCATCTATCTCGCCTATGCCGATACGCTTCGCCCGCACTATCCCGAATCCGCCAAGGTTTTCGAGGATATGGCCGAAGTGGAGGATACGCACCGCAAGACGCTGATCGACATGCACCGCCGCCGTTTCGGCGAGCGTATTCCGCTGATCAGGCGCGAGCATGTGCGTGGCTTTTACGAGCGCAAGCCGGATTGGCTGCGCAAGAACCTCTCCCTCGATGCCATGCGCGATGAGGCCGAGGCGATGGAGCAGCAGGCCTACAATTTCTATGTCGAAGCGGCCAAGCAGGTGTCCGATGCTTCGACGCGCCAGCTTCTCGGCGATCTCGCACTCGCCGAGCAGGGCCATGAAGATGTCGCCCGCATGCTTGGCGAGAAGCATACGCCGGAAGAGGTCAAGCACGAAGAGAATGCGCAAGCGCGCCGCCAGTTCGTGCTCACCTATGTGCAGCCGGGCCTCGCCGGCCTGATGGATGGCTCCGTCTCAACGCTGGCGCCGATCTTCGCCGCCGCCTTTGCCACGCAGCAGACTTGGCAGACCTTTCTCGTCGGCCTGTCGGCTTCGGTCGGCGCCGGCATCTCCATGGGCTTCACCGAGGCGGCCCATGACGACGGCAAGATTTCAGGGCGCGGTTCGCCGATCAAGCGCGGCCTTGCCTGCGGTATCATGACCGCGCTCGGCGGCCTCGGCCATGCACTGCCCTACCTCATCCCGCACTTCTGGACCGCGACGATCACTGCGGCCGTCGTCGTCTTCTTCGAGCTCTGGGCCATCGCCTTCATCCAGAACAAATATATGGAGACGCCGTTCCTGCGGGCGGCCTTCCAGGTCGTCCTCGGCGGTTCGCTGGTACTGGGCGCTGGCATTTTGATTGGAAATGGATGAGCCGCATTCGGCCAGAGCAATTCCAGGAAAAGTGCGCAGCGGGTTTCCGTCCGGAATTGCGAGAAAACAAAGAGCTAGAGCGCTTCAAAGATTCCATGAAAAGCTGAACCGCTCTGGTCACGCGAAGATCGTTCTTTTGACGTCCGAAAATGCAGGAAGCCGGCCCATTGGACCGGCTTCCTGCATGTAGCGTTTGTGTCTTCGCTTACTTGACGGCGCCGACCAGGACGTCGTTGCCGTTCTCGATGGTGACCCAGCGGCCGGCATTGAAGCTCGCCTGGCGCTTCATGTAGGAATAGGGGGTCTTGGTCCAGACCTTGATCTCGTCTTCGAGGTTGTCGAGGATAAAATCGCCCTGCTTCGTGCGCAGGGTCAGCACCGCATGCCCTTCGCCATCAGGCTTGCGCACCACAGTCATCAGCAGGTTGGAGGCGGAAATGCCGCTCTGCATCAGGAGCTTGCGCTTCAGCAGGGCAAAATCCTCGCAGTCGCCGGCAGTCTTCGGATATTCCCAATATTCCTCCTGGCCGTAGACTTCCATGTCAGTCGCTGGGCGGATGGTCTTGTTGACACGCAGGTTAACCTGGTTCACGAGCGCCCAGGAGGCAGCGTTCATGTCGACGGGACCGACATTGCGGGTCGGGCCGCATTCGTCGGTGTGTCTCTGGCAGAAATCGTAGTGTCCGATCGGCTGGGAGGTCACGTTGCCGACGGTCATCGAAACGCCCTGCTGAGGTGCCGGCATCGCCGCCGACGACATCGCAACTATAGCAGCGAAGGCAATCAACAAGCCCTTAATACGCACGCCCACTATCCTTGTATCGTCCCTGCATTTGTTAACAAATTGTTAATGTAGGGGGGTGCGCGAAGTCAATCGTTACTTAAGTGTTAACGCCGGAACCGGCTCATATGGTTAATTTCGGCACAATCAAGGAGATAGTTGCCATAATTTCCTGCTGCCAGAGATTATGCAGGCGCACTCACGCGGCGCCCTGGAAGGCGGCAGCATTGGAAGCATTTCGCAGATATCTATTTGTTTTTATGGCGTATTGTACAGCGCCAATGTCTCGGCCACGGAGAGCATGCGCTCCAGATCCTGTGGTCGCGACAGCCGGTGGTCGCCATCGCGCACAAGTGTTAACACCACGTCGTCGGCCGGCAGGTGCTCGACCAGCTTTAACGAATGCGAGAAGGGCACGTCGGCATCCTGCATGCCCTGCAATATGTGCACGGGGCAACCGGTTTCGATGATGCCGGTGAGCACGCGATTGGCGCGGCCGTCCTCGATGAGCGCGCGGGTGAAGATGTTCGGCTCTGGACTGTATTCCGAAGGTTCCTCGAAATAGCCGCGCTCTGCCAGCGATCGCCGCTCGACGTCGGAAAGGTTGGGCTCGATGAGGTCGATCGTGAAATCGGGCGCGGGCGCGATCAGCACGAGGCCCGCAATGGCGGGTGCCTTCTTGCGCTTGCGCAGTTCTTGGATGACCCTGAGTGCGATCCAGCCGCCCATCGACGAACCGACGAGAACGATCTTCTTCGGCTTGCTATGATCGATGACGGCAAGCGCCTCTTCCAGCCAGCGCGAGATCGTGCCGTTGGTGAACTTGCCGCCGGATTGCCCGTGGCCGGAATAGTCGAAGCGGATGCAGCCGATACCAAGCCGCTCCGCCAGCGCGTCCACTTCCATCGCCTTGGAACCGCTCATGTCGGATCGATAGCCGGACAACCAGACGAAGCTGACATTCCTGGCGCCCTTGCCGGCGCCGCGCTGGACGATGGCGATCTGGCGTTCGTTCTCGCCCGTGCCAACGGGAAGGAAGGTCGGTTGGATGATTGCGGCGGTCTCGGACATGAAAAACTCCCGGATTTTCTGCCCTATAGAACAGATTCGCGTCCGCCTGACCCGAAAAATCCTCGATCTTTCCGCCGCAGTCTCTATATATTTAGGGAAGTATACTGTGTCCTTCCCGCATCTCGCGCTTCCGTGACACTCTATTGACACGCGGGAGGTGCTTTTTTCCTGCTGTCATGCTATTGACTTCAACACAGCTTTTACGACATTTCCGTCAGTTGCGCCGACGGGGAGCGAGAGGCTGCAGCTATCCGAAACAATTCGTGGAGAGTACGACCATTCGCAGACCCTTTAAAACCGATGCGCCCGTAAAGGACGGGCCACGTTCCAACAGGGAAATTCGCATTCCCAAAGTTCAGCTTATCGCTGCCGACGGCGCGAATATGGGCATCGTCCCGACCGACCAGGCATTGAGAATGGCAGAGGAGGCCGGTCTCGATCTGGTAGAGATTTCCCCCAATGCTGAACCGCCTGTGTGCAAGATCCTCGATCTGGGCAAGCTGAAATACGCCAACCAGAAGAAGGCCGCCGAGGCGCGCAAGAAGCAGAAGATCGTCGAAGTCAAAGAAATCAAGATGCGTCCCAACATCGACACCCACGACTATGAGGTGAAGATGAAGGCGATCGGTCGTTTCTTTGAAGAAGGCGACAAGGTGAAGGTGACCTTGAAGTTCCGTGGCCGCGAAATGGCCCACCAGGAGCTCGGCATGAAGCTGCTTCAGCAGGTCAAGGAAGATACGCTCGAGATCGCCAAGGTGGAAGCCGAGCCCAAGCTCGAAGGCCGCCAGATGATGATGGTGCTTGCGCCGAAGTGAGGCGCAGGTTGAAATAAGAGGTCGGAGCCGTCCCATTGGGCGGCTTTTTCCTTTTTGCGGTCCGGTTGCGCGTTGTCATCGATCTGCAAAGATTCCCGCGTCAGGCCCGTTGCACTTCAGGGCAAGTGCGGTTATAAGCGCGCGTCCGAACTGACCGGCAGGGCATGCCGTGGCAGTTCAGAATGCTGGCGGAGCGGTTCGTCACCGGATCCGCAGTTCAACAACAAACGCTCCGGCACCTTGTTGCAGCCCGGCCTGTCCGGATCTGTGGGAAGGGCTTTTAAGCAAAGCACGCCAGGAAGCATCGAAGGAGTAGCAAAATGCCCAAGATGAAGACGAAGTCCTCTGCCAAGAAGCGGTTCAAGATCACCGCATCCGGCAAGGTCAAGGCAGCCGCTGCTGGCAAGCGCCACGGCATGATCAAGCGTAGCAACAAGTTCATTCGCGATGCCCGCGGCACCATGGTTCTCGCAGAACCGGATGGCCGTAAGGTTATCAAGAACTACTTGCCGAACGGTCTCTAAGACTATTCGTAACGCTATAGACTAAGGAGATCATGAAATGGCACGCGTAAAAAGAGGCGTTACCGCCCACGCCAAGCACAAGAAGGTTCTGAAGGCAGCCAAGGGCTTCTACGGCCGTCGCAAGAACACCATCCGTACCGCCAAGGCCGCCGTCGACCGTTCCAAGCAGTACGCTTACCGCGACCGCAAGGTCAACAAGCGCAACTTCCGCGCCCTCTGGATCCAGCGCATCAACGCTGCCGTCCGCGAACATGGCCTGACCTATGGCCGTTTCATCGACGGTCTGAACAAGGCTGGTATCGAAGTCGACCGCAAGGTCCTCTCCGATATGGCTATCCATGAAGCGGACGCTTTCGGTGCTCTCGTTGCTGCCTCCAAGAAGGCACTTGAGTACCTCAAGGACGCTGGCACGAAGAACGAGTTCGAAGCCGCTGTTGGCTAAGAGCGTCTACTAGACAGTTTTTGTCATATTTATGAAACCCGCGCTTGTGTAACCAGCGCGGGTTTTGTATTTTTCGCGACACAATCAATTTGCGAAGATCACCTCGGGCATTCCCGCTATCGGGAATGGGTGAAATTATTGAATGACAAGACTGCGGAATTGAACTTCATACCCAATCTGAACGGTAAGGACATCGAGACCTTGCTGACGGTGCTGGTCAGCGGCTCCAGCCGTGTCGAGCGAGTACCCCTTTCTGCACGTCAGGTCTGGATCAAGCGATACGGTACGAAGAGGCCGTCTGCTTGGCGTCTTCTGCAAGCGGTCTTTTCGCGCATCGTCCCGGTCGCCTTCCTACGACCTTGCGCCTATCTGTCGCCACGGCAAATGGTTGAGCGGGAAACCCGGCGCATCGGCTTGTTCAGCCGAGAGGGCATCGCCGTTCCGGAGATTCTCTACGCCTCGAATGGTACTCTCGTTCTTGGGGATGCTGGAATCACGGTGCAGTGCCGCCTCGTGCAGTTGAAGGAGAGTGATCCAATAGCTCATGACGACCTCATGGTCGTCTGCGCTGCTGAGCTTGGCCGGCTGCACGCCAAGGGGCTTTGCCACGGTCGGCCCTATCCGCGCGACATGTTCTTTGTCGGCAACCGGCTGGGCTTCATGGATTTCGAGGAAGACCCGCAGACCGTCATGCCGCTCGAGGTGGCGCAGGCTCGCGACATATGGCTGCTCTTCCTGCAGATTGCGACGGGCGCTCACCTCGGTCTTGCAACACAGAACAGGGCTTATGAGGCCTGGTCCGAGCAGGCGCCGGCGGCTGCGCGCGCCGAGCTTCAGCGCATGATTCGCTTTCTCGGCGGTTTTTTGTTCCTTGCCCGGTTGATTGGCCGCGTGCACATGGGTAGTGATCTCCAGCGCTTCATCGTTGCGACAAGCTTTCTGATGCATGCGTTCACCACTTATTCCGTGGACTGAGAGCCCGATGGCCCCTGGTCCGCAAGGCAGGACCAGATGACGGAACTCGTAACACTTGAAACCCAACTCATGGCCGAGGTGGCCGCGGCGACGGACGAACAGTCGATCGAAGCCGTAAGGGTCTCCGCGCTCGGCAAGAAGGGCTCGGTCTCGGAACTGCTGAAGACGCTGGGCTCGATGTCGCCGGAAGAACGGCAGACGCGCGGCGCGGCGATCAATGCCCTCAAGAACGCCGTCACCGACGCGATCAACGAACGCAAGGGCGCACTGCGCGATGCCGCGATCGACGCCAAGCTGAAGGCCGAGACGGTCGATGTCAGCCTGCCGGTCCGCTCGTCGCCGACTGAGCGCGGCCGCATTCATCCGATCAGCCAGATCGTCGACGAAATCACCGCCATCTTCGGCGACATGGGCTTCTCGATCGCCGAAGGTCCCGATGTCGAGACTGACTATTATAACTTCACGGCGCTGAACTTCCCGGAAGGGCATCCGGCCCGCGAAATGCACGACACCTTCTTCTTCCAGCCGGACGAGAAGGGTGAGCGCAAGGTGCTGCGCACGCACACCTCGCCGGTTCAGGTGCGCACGATGGAAGCGCAGAAGCCGCCGATCCGCATTATCATCCCCGGCAAGACCTATCGCCAGGATTCGGACGCCACGCATTCGCCGATGTTCCATCAGGTGGAAGGCCTCGTCATCGACAAGACGGCGAACGTCGCCAATATCCGCTGGGTGCTGGAAGAGTTCTGCAAGACCTTCTTCGAGGTCGATAACGTGACGATGCGCTTCCGCCCGTCCTTCTTCCCGTTCACGGAGCCGTCCTTCGAGGTCGATATCCAGTGCGACCGCTCCGGCCCGATCGTCAAGTTCGGCGAAGGCACCGACTGGATGGAAATCCTCGGCTGCGGCATGGTGCATCCGAATGTGTTGCGCCACGGCGGGCTCGATCCGGATGAGTACCAGGGCTTTGCCTGGGGCATGGGCCTCGACCGCATCGCCATGCTGAAATACGGCATGCCCGACCTGCGCGACTTCTTCAACGCCGATGTCCGCTGGATGAACCACTATGGCTTCCGCCCGCTCGACATGCCGACTTTGTTCGGCGGCCTGAGCGCGTAAGGAAGGGATAAAGCACATGAAATTCACACTCTCCTGGCTGAAAGAACACCTGCAAACCGACGCCACGCTCGACGAGATCTGCGCCCGCCTGACGATGATCGGGCTGGAAGTGGAAGAGGTCGACGACAAGGCCGCGTTCAAGCCTTTCGTCATCGCCAAGGTTCTCTCGGCCGAAAAGCATCCGCAGGCAGATCGCCTGAAGGTGCTGATGGTCGATACCGGCAACGGCGCGCCCGTTCAGGTCGTCTGCGGCGCTCCGAATGCCCGCGCCGGCCTCGTCGGCGCTTTCGCCGCCCCAGGCACCTATGTTCCCGGCATCGATGTGACGCTTGCGATCGGCAACATCCGCGGCGTCGAGAGCCGCGGCATGATGTGCTCGGAAAAGGAACTGGAAATCTCCGACAGCCATGACGGCATCATCGACCTGCCGGACGATGCGCCCGTCGGCACGAGCTTTGCCGCCTATGCCGGCCTCGACGATCCGATGATCGAGATCAACCTGACGCCGAACCGCCCGGATTGCACCGGCGTCTATGGCATTGCGCGCGATCTCGCCGCTTCCGGCCTCGGTACGCTGAAGTCGCGCGGCACGCCGTCCTTCGCCATCGAAGGCGAGACGACGACGGAGCTCAAGATCGATCTGGATGATGCGCGCCTTTGCCCGGGCTTTGCGCTGCGCCTGGTGCGCGGCGTCAAGAACGGCCCCAGCCCGAAGTGGATGCAGCAGCGGCTGCTCGCCATCGGTCTGCGCCCGATCAGCGCGCTCGTCGACATCACCAATTACATGACCTTCGATCAGGGTCGGCCGATGCACGTCTTCGACGCCGCCAAGGTCAAGGGCAATCTGGTCGTGCGTCGCGCCAAGGACGGCGAGACCGTGCTGGCGCTCGATGAGCGCGAATACAAGCTCAACCCGAGCAATGTCGTCATTTCCGATGATAACGGCGTCGAGTCGATCGGCGGCATCATGGGCGGCGAACATTCCGGCTGCGACGAGAACACCACGGACGTGCTGATCGAGTCGGCGCTCTGGGACCCGATGAACATCGCCAAGAGCGGCCGCAGCCTCGGCATCATCACCGATGCGCGCTATCGTTTCGAACGCGGTGTCGACCCGGAATATATGGTGCCCGGCCTTGAGCGCACCACGGAGCTGGTGCTGGCCAGCTGTGGCGGCACGGCCGCCAAGGCCCGCGTCGAGGGCTACAAGGGCTATGAGGCCAAGGTCGTCGATTTCCCACTGTCGGAAGTCAAGCGCCTGACAGGCCTCGAAGTCTCGACTGACGAAAGCAAGTCGATCCTGACGAAGCTCGGCTTCTCGGTTTCCGGTTCGGGCGAGCGCATTTCAGTCGCTGTTCCCTCTTGGCGTCCGGATGTCGACGGCAAGGCTGACCTCGTCGAAGAGATCATGCGCATCCACGGCGTCGACAACATCAAGCCGCAGCCGTTGGCAAGCCATGCCGCCGTCAACGGCAAGATCCTGACGACGCTACAGATCCGTACGCGCGCCGCCAAGCGTGCACTGGCGTCGCGCGGCATGCTGGAAGCCGTCACCTGGTCCTTCATTTCGGAAGATCAAGCGAAGCTCTTCGGCGGCGGCTCCAATGCGCTGAAGCTCGCCAATCCGATCGCTGCCGACATGTCCGACATGCGCCCCTCGCTGCTGCCGGGGCTGCTTTCGGCCGCGCAGCGCAATGCCGACAAGGGCTATGGCGACGTCGCGATCTTCGAAGTTTCCGGCACCTATGAGAATGACACGCCCGAAGGCCAGCGTCGCGTTGCCGGCGGTATCCGCCGCGGCACGGCAACGCTTGCCGGCGCCGGCCGCATGTGGTCGAACGCTGCCAAGGGCGGCGGCAAGCCGGTCGACGTCTTCGACGCCAAGGCCGATGCGCTTGCCGTGATCGAAGCCTGCGGCCTGCCGATGGGCAATATCCAGATCGAGCAGGGTGGTCCGGCCTGGTATCACCCCGGCCGTTCCGGCACCATCAAGATGGGTCCGAAGGTCGTGCTCGGCTATTTCGGCGAATTCCATCCGAAGACGCTGGAAGCGCTCGACGTGTCGGGCGCTCTCGCCGGCTTCGAAGTCTATGTCGATGCCATGCCCGAGCCGAAGAAGAAGGCGACCCGCACCAAGCCGGCGTTGGAGCTTTCTCCCTTCCAGGCCGTCAAGCGCGACTTCGCCTTCGTGGTCGACAAGTCGGTGGAAGCCGGCGCCATCATCCGCGCCGCCGTCGGCGCCGACCGCAAGTTGGTCACCGGCGTCAACGTCTTCGATATCTTCGAGGGCGCCTCGCTCGGCGAAGGCAAGAAGTCGGTTGCCATCGAGGTGCAGATCCAGCCGGCTGAACGCACACTGACGGATGAAGATTTCGAGGCTCTGACTCAGAAGATCGTGGCAAATGTCACGAAGTCGACGGGTGGCGTGCTGAGAGGATAATCGGCTGCTGCCGAGTTCGAGGAGAGCTCGGCACCCCCCTCTGTCCCTTTCGGGACATCTTCCCCACAAGGGGGGAGATCGTGGGGAGTATGTCGCGTGCTCTTCCAAATCCAAGAGCTTCAGCGTGTGTAGCTTCGATATTTGACTAAGGCAGGCGAGTCACCAATCTCCCCCCTTGTGGGGGAGATGTCGCGAAAGCGACAGAGGGGGGTATCGGAGGTGCGGCGCACTCAGCTGCCGATTATCTACCGATGCAGATGATAAACCTTGTTCACCACGCTCCACCGACCATCGATCTTCACCAGCGATAGATAGTCCGAAAACCGCATGCCGGCGAATTCGTCGACGACCTTGACGCTTGCGGCATCGCCTTCGATGTCGATCAGCTCGATCTCCATCAGCGGTATGGTGCCGGGCGGGGCACTGCCTTCTTCGACGATCGCGGCGATGAATTCATCCCGCGTCATCCATTCCACCGCGCCTTGATAATTGCCGATGATCGCCGCTCGCGGATGGAAGGCTTTGCGCAGCGCCGGCTCGTTCGCGAATGCCATTCCATCGACATAGAGATGAACAACCGCACGGATTGCCTGCTCTTCCGACATCTCGCCATTCCTCGTTTGAGTCATGTCTAAGATATCATAGACGCCGCCGGCTGACAAAAAGACGGGCAGCGCGCTCGCAATGGTTTGAAGGATATTATTCCACGAAAACGCGCACGCTCGCCGCCCGCCCGGCGGCATCGATGACGGTCAGCGTCGAATAGCCGGCACCGTCGGGAGTCCACTGGTTGGTGCGGCGGCGCGACACGTCCGGCAGCGGCTTGCCGTTGGCGAGCCAGCGGAACGGCGCCCGTCCGCCCTGCAGTTTCAGCGCCAGCGGCATGATCTCATTGCCACCGCTGCTGGCGCCGAGATCGACGCGTGCCCCCTCCGGCGGATAGACGATCTGCGGCGCCGGCTCACGGCTGGAGGCGGCCAGTAAGCCGGCGGCGGTCACGGAAAAGCGCCGTTGGCTGATCGGCAGCTCGGTCGGCGCGATTCGTACGGCGCCCATCGGTGCCGGCGGGAAGGGGGTTATGGCAACCCCCGATTTGGCGAAGGCTTCGAATAGGATCGGCGCGGCCGAAACATAGCCCGCCAGCCCGGGCACGGCGCCATTGTCCGGGCGGCCGACCCAGACGCCGAGCACATGCGCGCCGTCATAGCCGACCGACCAGGCATCGCGATTGCCGTAGCTGGTGCCGGTCTTGTAGGCGATGCCGAGCTGCTTGCTGCCGCGCGGCGCAATGATGTCGGAGAGAATGTCGGTGATGTTCCACACCGCGATCGGCTCCATCAGCGGTTCGCCGTCGATCGGCCCCGGCTCGTCCTGGACGCCATCGCCGATCCGCATCGCCTTGCCGCGGTTGGCGAGCCCCGCATAGAGCTGCACGAGATCCTTCAGCGTCACGCCGACGCCGCCGAGGCCGATAGCAAGGCCCGGCGCCTCGTTCGGCGGCAGTTTCGGTTTCACCTCGGCGCGGCGGAAGCGCACCAGCAGCCGCGTCGGGCCGACGGCGTCGAGCAGTCGCACGGCCGGCACGTTGAGCGACAGCTGTAGCGCCTGGCGCACGCTGACATCGCCCTGATAGCTCATGTCGAAATTGCGGGGCCGGTAGCCGTAGAAATCGGCGGGACGATCCTCGATGATCGTTTCCTGCGCCACATAGCCCTGCTCGAAGGCGAGGCCATAGATGAAGGGCTTCAACGTGGAGCCCGGCGAACGCAGCACGCGGGTCATGTCCACCCAGCCGGCGCGCGAGGAATCGAAATAATTGGCCGAGCCGACTTCACCGATGATCTCGCCGGTCCTGGCGTCGGCCATGATCATGGCGACCGAGACTTTCGGTCCCAGCCGCTTCGCCGCCGCATCCGCAACCGCCTCCAGGCCCTGCTGCACATCGCGCCGCAGCGTCGTCTTGTGCTTGATGCCACCGGGCTGTTTGCGGAGCGCCAGTTCGGCCAGATGCGCGGCATAGGCCGGTAATTGTCGTCGCTGGGCCGGAATAGGGGAGAGCGAGGCGCGTTCCGCCTCTCCTTCGCCGATGACGGTGGCGACGGCGGCGCGCTCGAGCACGCGATGGCGGGCGGCCTGGGCGGCGGCGAGATTGCGGTCCGGCCGGCGTTTTTCCGGTAGCTGCGGCAGGGCAACCAGCAAGCCTGCCTGCGCGACCGTCAAATGCTTCGGCTCCTTGCCGAAATAAGCGAGGCTCGCGGCCCGAACGCCTTCCAAATTACCGCCATAGGGCGCGTGCGTCAGGTAGAGGTCGAGGATCTGTTCCTTGCTCAGCCGCCGCTCGATCTGGATGGCGCGAACGACCTGCAGAAGTTTTGCCGTCATCGAGCGCTCGCTGCGCGGCTCGATCAGCCGCGCCACCTGCATGGAAAGCGTCGAGCCGCCCGAGACGATGCGGCCATGCGTGACGAGCTGCAGGGAAGCGCGGCCGATCGCCATGAGATCGACGCCGTGATGGTCGTAGAAGCGCCGGTCCTCATAGGCGACCAGCATGCGCAGATATTGCGGATCGACATCGGCAACGTCGGTTTTCAGCCGCCAGCGCCCCTCGGGCGTCGCGAAGGCGCGTAAGAGATCGCCATTGGCGTCGAGCACTTCCGCCGAGACCACGCGGGCATTGTCCAGCGGCGGCGGATAGGCGCGGTCCGCAGCCTCAAGGCCGAAGACCAGCGCCACCGCCGTCAGGGCAGTGGCTCCAAGTCCGATCGCTATCTTCCATCGCGCCTTCATGGCTGCTTCTTACTGCTGGGCTGCCAGCACCTCCATCCGGCCCATCGCCGTGCGCGCCGAGAACTGCGGACGATACATGTCCTCGACGCTCGCGGCCGGATGGTCGTAGACGCCGGGGGTCACGGCGCGCACGACATAGGCGAAGGTCATGTCACGGTCGGCGCCGGAATTCTGGTCGAAGGCTGCGACGAAACGGTCGTAGCGGAATTCGACATGGGCGGGCTGAACTTCGCTGAGCCAGTCGAAGTTCGACAATTGTGCACTGTTGACGATGCTCGGATTGTCGATCTCGAAGCCTGCCGGCAGGAGATCGGTCACGAGAATGCGCTGCGGCCAGTCATTGTCCTCGGTCACGTGCAGCACGACCACATAGCGTTCGTTCTGCTGTGCCTGACTGACATTCGCTTCTTCGCCATCGAGCGTGTAGTACTTGCGCTCGATTTTGAAGCCGTTGCCGCCGGCCGGAAGCTGCGCAACCGGAGCCGCGACCGTGGTGACGGCAGCCGACAGCGGCTGGCGCGTCGTGTTGGTGACGGTCAGCGGATGGCCCATCAGGGCATCGCCGGACATCTGCGCCATGTAGGTGCCGCTATGGGCGGCGCCATTGACATCGAGCGTCAGGCCGTCATCGCCATTTTGCAGGGCGCGGGCGGCAAGGAGCATCCAGGTCTGCTCCTGGGTGCTGGTATATTTCCGGCTCTGCCAATCCTTGGCGACGACGCTTGCGAGTTCCGGAATGATCGGCGGCACCGGGCGGCTTTCGGCGGCCAGCGCCAGCACGGCGGCACCGTCGCGCAGCGATGAACCGTAGTCCGAGCGAATGAAGCTGACCTTGGTGACCGCCGCTTGCTGCGACATCTGCAGCGAGTCCACGAAGATGTTGCGCGAGCGCTGAGCATCCCCATAAAGCGACAGAGCCGAGGCCAGGTGCGCCTTGGAAAGCGGCGTCGGGAAGTCGTTCAGCATCGTATCCGCATAGTAGCGCAGATCGCTGATCGAGGCCTTCTTGTTGCGCGCCAGCACGTAGAGCGCATAGGCGATCTCGTTGCCGTTATCCTTGACGTTGGTATTGGCGCTCAGCGCATTCTGGAGGTTTTCGAGCCCCTGCACCATGGCCTGATCCGGCACATTGTACTTCTGCTCGCGGGCGCGGGTCAGGAAGTCCATCACGTAGGCATCGAGCCAGAGATCGCCGGAGCCCGGCCCCCAGAGGCCGAAGCTGCCGGTCGAGGACTGGTAGGACATTTCGCGATAGATGGCGTCCTGCACACGCTTGCGGATCTCGGTATCGTCTGCAAGGCCGTTCTTGATCGCCATGTCGCTGAAATAGAGCAGCGGCATGGCGCTGCTCGCGGTCTGTTCCGCGCAGCCGTAGGGATAGTGGCTGAGGCTCATCAGGAGCGCCGGTACATCGAAGGCGCTGGAGCGGCTGACGTTGACGCTGACCGAGGCACCGGGCAGCACGCTGTCGGCGAGAAGATCGGCATTGACGGTCAGGCTCTTGCCGGGGGCAAGCGCGATGACGCGCCGTTCGGTCAGGGGCAGCTGCGATGGACGAACCGGGATATCGACCGATTGGTCGAGCGACATGCCTGAGGCGTTCGAGAGCTTGATCGAAACCGTGCCGTCACCCGGCTGCCCGCCGGTCAGCGGCAGCGTGATGTTGTATTTGCCGCCAGTCGCCAAGTTGATCTTCTGCTGCGTGGCATTTGCGTCCACCGTCACGGCGCTGTTGCCTGTCACCGCAAGCGTGTACTCGCCGGCGGGCGCATCGGTGTTGGCGACGTCGAGACGCAGGTTGGCCTTGTCTCCGGGCGCCAGGAACTTCGGCAGGCTCGCGGTGACGACGACCGGATCGCGGATGATCACGTCCCGTGTCGCGTGGCCGACGCCGGCCTTCGACCAGGCAACGGCCATCAGCCGCGCCGTGCCGTTGAACTGCGGAATGTCGAAGCTGACATTGGCCTTGCCGTTGGCATCGAGCTTGATCGGACCGGAGAAGAAGGCGATCAGCTTTTCCTTCGGCGGGCTCGCTTGCAAGGCCGCCTGTCCGCCGTCGCCGCCGGTGCGTAGCTTGCCGGTCGCGCCGAGCGAGCCATCGATCAAGCGACCATAGATATCGCGGATTTCGAGGCCGAGCTGGCGCTGGCCGTAATACCAGTCATCCGGTGCCGGCGGCTGGTAGCGGGTCAGGTTGAGGATGCCGACATCGACGGCGGCGATCGTGACATAGGCGTCCTCATTGGCGCCTGCGCCTGAAACCTGCAGGCCGATGTTGAGCGGCTGACGCGGCAGCGTCTTCTCGGGCGCGTCGATCTTGATTTGCAGCTTGCGCTCGCCGGGGTCGACCGGCGCCCATTTGATGCCGATGGCGCGCATCGGCATGCGGCTTTCCTGGGCGTCGCCGGGGCGGAAGAGGGTTGCGGTCAGATAGGTGCCGGCACCCCAATCGGCCGTGACCGGGATATCGACTTCGCCGCCCGTCGCACCGATATCGGCATTGGTGACCGAGATCAGCGTTTCCGAGCCTGCCGCCACCATCAGCTGGCCGGCATAGCGCGAGGTTACCTTGAGCTTGGCGGTATCGCCGACATGGTAGCTTGCCTTGTCGAGCGCGATTTCAAGCGCATCCGGCGTTTCCGTCGAGGTGGAGGCCACATACCAGCCGGCATTGAACTCGACGCTCGATTGCGGGCCGTTCGCATCGGCGGTGGAAACTTCGAGGCGGTAGCGGCCCCAGGTGACGGGCATGGAAATCGCCGCGCCATCCGTCGTGGCGTTCACCGTGCCGACCGCCACCTGCTTGGTGGACATGATCGGCTCGAACTTCCAGCTGTTGCCGTCGCGATACCATTGATAATTGCGCTCGACACTGAGCAGCTTCCAGGTCAGGCCCTGCATGGCCTGTTTCTGGCCGTTGGCATCGACCGCGATGATGTGGAAATTGCCGACGGAATTCTCGCCGAGATCGCCGTCGAATTCCGGCTTGATGCCGATGCGCGGTCCATCCGCCTTGACGGGCAGGGTCAGCGAACGCTCGACGGCGCGGCCGCCGGCTTCCTGCATGCGAACCGTGATATTGGCGTTCAGCAGCTGCGTGGTCGAGGGCGTGTCGTTGATCGTGACGTTGAAGGTCGTCTTGCCGTCTTCGTCCAGCGCCTGCAGGTCTTCGAGCGGCACTTGCGTGCTCTCGGCCTTGCTGTCACCGCTGCTGCTGTCGTCGTCGTCATTGTTTGCGTTTGCCTTGCCGGCGCCCTCGTCTGCAAGCCCGAACTGATAGCCCTTGTAGGCATCGCTCTGGCGGGTCGGCTTCAGCGTCACTTCGCCTTCGAGGTTGAGGCCGGCGGCCGGCGCACCATAGAGGTAGCGCCCATCGACATTAACAGGCGTCGGCTGGCCGACCTCGATCTCCTTGGCGTCGCTCTTCATGTCGAATTCGATGCGATCCGGCACGAAATCGTCGACAAGGAAGGTCTGCGAGCCGATCGAGGCGCCCTTCGGGTCGGTATAGATATTCATCGTCCAGGTGCCGCGCATCGAGGTCTGCTGCAGCGGCAGGTCGACATTGTAACCGCCGAGCTTGCCGCCGTCGGTGACGATGCGGCGGTCCTCGACGCCATCCGGGCGCAGGAAGACGAAGGTGAGCGGCAGGCTATCGACCGCGGTCGAGCTGGCGTCGCGAGCAAGGGCGGAGGCATGCACGGTTTCGCCGGCACGGTAGATGCCGCGCTCCGTCCAGGTGAGCAGGTCGATCGCGCCAGGCGCGGTTCTGCCGGCAACGCCACGGTCGGAAAGATCGAAGCCGGCGCGGGTCATGTCGAGGAAGACGTAGTCCTGATCGCCGTTCTGAGCGGTGATGACGGCCGGCGTCATGCCCGCCGTGCCGCGCATCAGGCCGGCGCTGAAGACAGCGCGACCATTGTCGTCGGTCTTTGCGGTACCGAGGATTTCGTTGTTCTTGGCAAGCAGCTGCAGCTGGATGCCGGCGAGCGGCTTTGCGCTGCCGAGCGAGCGGGCAAAGACATTCAGTCCGTCGGTGCCGGCATAGGTGGTGACGCCGATATCGGAAACGACGAACCATTGTGTCGCCTGCGGATCCCATTCATGACCGCTGTTGGGCGCAACCGCTGTCAGCACATAGACGCCGGGCTTGCGCTGTGGCAGAGCCTCGTCGACCGGGAAGCTGGTCGCGACTTCCTTGTTGAGCTCCTGTTTGATCTCGATGGAACCCTGCCAGACCAGCTCGCCATTGGTGTCCTGGATGGTCTGGGCGCTGTAGCTGTCCACCTGCGTCAGGAACTGCGAGTTGTTCAGAAGCTGCGCGATATTGCGGTCGCCGATGCGATAGAGTTTGAGATTGGCCGAGGTGGCGTTGACGGAGACGATCGGAATGCCGCGGCGAGCTGTCGAGGGCAGGACGAAATTGTCACCCGTGAAGCGCAGCGAAGCGGCGCGATCCTTGACGTAGATATCGACATTGACCTGCGAGGCGAGGTTTTCGTCCACGGAGGAGGGCAGGCCGGCGCGCAGCGAAATGCGGTAGTGCTGGCCGAACTCCAGGCCTTCGACGCAGATCTGGTTGTCCTTGGCATCGACGCCCTTCGGTGCGGCCCCGTTGAGGGTGACGAAGGGGGTGTAGTCGACGCCGTTCTTCACCAGCTTTTCGGAGAACTGCACGCAGGCGCGCGGCGAAGCATTGTCGTTGTCGAGCGTGTTGCCGGTGACACGGAAGCCCTGGCGGGCCAGAAGATCGTTATAGGCTGCCTGGACGGCGGCGGAGCTGACGAGATTGAGGCTGGCCTTGTAGGCATTGAGCGCCGGGCGGTAATTCTGCGCGTTCTTCAGCGCCTCGGCCAAAACCGCCAGCGCATCGGCGCGGCTGCTCGTCGTGCGGGTCAGCTGATAGCCGTTGAGAGCCGCATAGGCGGCGCGCGTGGCAACGGACGTGTCGTTCGTGATCGTATTGGCGGCGCGTGCCATCTCGACCCACAGATCGCCATTGTCGGGGCTGAGCGAAAGCGCGCCCTGGAAGGCGTTCAGCGCATTATTGACATTGCCCGAGGTCAGTTCGATGCGGCCGAGCGCAATCAGGCTTTCGACACCCTGGCCCTTCAGCTCGCTGCCGAGCGTCAGCGTATTCTTCGCGTCGCGCGCGCTCTGGACGAAATTGTCGGAAAGGAAGGAAAGTGCAGGGGCGGCACCAATATCCGGCTCGCTGGTTGCGGCCGTCTCGACGATCTTGCCGGCGATCGCGCCGGGGAAGTTGTTGAGCTGGTTGAAGTCCGACTTCATGAAGCACCACTTCACCTTGGGATTGTAGGTGAAGGCCTTGCAGGACTTGTCGCCGATGCAGGAGGCGGAGCATTGGTCCAGCGTCACATTCTGCTCTGTGCGCAGATCGAAGCCGAAGTAATCGCCATCCTTCGTGGTGACCACCTGGCGCTTGACGTCAGCCGCGACCGAGGGGTTCAAGGATGCGAAAGTGGCGAGAAGAAAAGCAGAGAAGCCGATAAACGCGCGCTTAGACATAAGTCCTCCCAACGCTGCCGGTTTTTGATGGCGGCAATCTTCAAATTTCGGACCCGTTTGTCAACCGAGCGTCGAGCGCCGATGTCGGCTTTGCGCTCATGACGATCTGCTAGAAGCTTGAAAGAGGCTGCAAATCAGGCAGTTCGTATGTTCAGCCACGCATCGGCGAGGCTTCACTTTTCTTTTCAGTCCCAGAATGACACCGGCCCTGATGGCCGGTGTCTTCGCCTGGGCAGGAAAGGCAGCCCATTTGTCATATATTCGTCATGGCCAGAGAGGCATCCGTATACCGTTTGCCGGCAACCGTTTCGGGCGTGATAATGTCGCTGAGTTCCTTCACTTCCTTCGGCGACAGCACGATATCGGCAGCCGACGAATTCTGCTCGAGATGATGCAGCTTGCGTGCGCCCGGGATCGGCACGATATCCTCGCCCTGGTGCAGCACCCATGCGAGCGCCAGTTGTGCCGCCGTGACGCCCTTTTCTTCGGCCAGAGCCTGAAGTCTTGCGACAAGCGCCGCGTTGGCATCGAAATTCTCGCTCTGGAAGCGCGGCAGTGAGCGGCGGAAATCATCGGCGGCAAGGTCGTCCGTCTTGTGGATCGCGCCGGTCAGGAAGCCGCGGCCGAGCGGGCTGTAGGGCACGAAGCCGATGCCGAGTTCGCGGCAAGTGGCGAGCACATCTTCTTCCGGGTCGCGGCTCCAGAGCGAATATTCGCTCTGCAAAGCAGCGATCGGATGCACCGCATGGGCGCGGCGGATGGTGGCGGAGCCGGCTTCGGACAAGCCGAGCGCCCGCACCTTGCCCTCTTTCACCAGCTCCGCCATGGCGCCGACCGTGTCTTCGATCGGCACGTTCGGATCGACGCGATGCTGATAGAAGAGGTCGATGACATCGGTGCCGAGCCGCTTCAATGAAGCCTCAGCGACTTGCCTGACATGTTCGGGCCGGCTGTCGACGCCGATCATCGCGGCCGGGCCTGATTTCGTGTGATCGAGCTTGAAGCCGAATTTGGTGGCGATGACCACGCGGTCGCGAACGGGCTTCAGGACGCGGCCGAGCAGCTCCTCGTTGGTGAAGGGGCCATAGGTTTCGGCGGTGTCGAAAAAGGTGACGCCGAGATCGACGGCACGATGGAGCGTCTTGACGGATTCGGCTTCGTCGGCGGCGCCATAGGCAAAGCTCATGCCCATGCAGCCGAGCCCAACGGCGGAAACGGTGAGATCCTTACCAAGCCTGCGGGTTTTCATGGTGTGTTCCTCTTGCGATGTATGGGAGCGGCAGTGGTCGATGCCTGCTGCCTACACGCTCAAGTTAGGATTCCGGATAATGAATGAAAATCCATGCAAATCCTAATGAGCTGTTCTATAATTTAGATCAATGAACAGAACGCAGCTCTCCCAACTTGCGGTATTCGCCGCCGTCGCCGCCCATCGCAGCTTCCGCGCTGCCGGCAAGGAATTGTCGATCGCACCGTCAGCGGTCAGCCACGCTGTCTCCAGCCTCGAGGAAAGCCTCGGCGTGCGGCTGCTCGCCCGCACCACGCGCAGCGTGCTGCCGACCGAGGAAGGGCAGGCATTGCTTCAAAGGCTGGCGCCGGCTCTCGAGGAAATCGACATCGCGCTGGAGGATACGCTTGCGACCCGAGGCCGCCCGGCGGGCACGCTGCGCATCACCGCACCGCGCTTTGCCTCCGATCTGCTGATGGCGCCGCGCATCGGCGATTTCCTCAATACCTATCCCGATATCACGCTGGAGATCGCCAACGAGGATGGCTTCAGCGATATTGTCAAGGACGGCTATGACGCCGGCATCCGGCTGGAGGAGAGTATCGAGGGCGATATGATCGCGGTGAAGGTCTGCCCCGACATCCGCACCGTGATTGCCGGCTCTCCGGCCTATTTCGAGAAGTATCCAAAGCCTCTGCATCCGCGCGATCTCGTTCATCATCGCTGCATCAAACGGCGATTTACCGATGGTTCGCTCTATCGCTGGGAGTTCGAGAAGGATGGCCGCGAGCTGATCGTGGCGATCGATGGCCCCCTGATCGTGATCGAGGACCGACTGGCGGTGTTGGCGGCCGTCAATGGCGCCGGCCTTGCCTATCTTTTCGATATCCGCGTGCAGCAGGAACTGGCCGAGGGCAAGCTCATCCGCGTGCTCGAGGACTGGTGTCCACCCTATCCGGGCTTCTGCATCTATTATCCAAGCCGCCGCCAGATGCGCCCGGCACTCAGAGCCTTCATCGATTTCTTTAAATATACCGGACCCTAGAGCGCCCGGAATTGCGTCCGAAGAACCTATGCACGACTGCTGACAGAAATCGGGTGGCGGCAATGCCATAACTCGTCTCGACTGATCGGATGGTTTCAGGAAGGGATTGCAGCGATGAGAAAACCGGGATCGATGAAGGGGCTTGAGGAGCTCGGCCGCGTCAGGCTGTCGAAGAACTTCTTCTTTCGCGATTTCCTGCATTCGGAAATCGCTGATTTCTATCGCATTCCCAACATTCCCGAAGATCCGGATTTGGCGATCGAGACCGGACGCAGGCTCTGCGAGGAACTGCTGGAGCCGCTCGAGGCAACCTTTGGCCGGCTACATATCCGCTCGGGCTACCGCTCGCCCGAGGTCAACGCCTTCGGCAACAGGAACGGGCTGAATTGCTCGACCAACCCGCACACCGCCGCGCATCACATCTGGGACATGCGCGATCTCGATGGCTGCATGGGCTCGGCCGTCTGCATCGTCGTGCCCTGGCTGATCGATCACCACAGCCATGAGGGCGATTGGCAGAAGCTTGCCTGGTGGATCCATGATCATCTGCCCTATGCGTCGCTCTGCTTCTTCCCGAAACTATGGGCCTTCAACATCCAGTGGCACGAGCGACCGATGCGGACCATCCAAAGCTATGTCAGCCCGCGCGGCATGCTGACCAAGCCGGGCATGGCGAACTGGGAGGGCGATCATTCCGCCCACTATGAGGGCTTTCCGAAACTCAGATAATGACACGATAGCGGATATGCCCGTCGCTCTCGACATAGGTGTCGTAGAGTTTGCGGGCGGTCGCGTTGCCTTCTTCGGTGTGCCAGTAAAGACGCGCCCAGCCGTTCTTCTTGCAGAGCGCGACGAGATCGTCGAGCAGCGCCCGGCCGACACCACGGCCTCGGGCGCATTCGTCGACGAACAGGTCTTCCAGATAGCAGTCCGGCGCGCGCACCCAGGTGCCCTCATGCGTGATGCAGAGCGTGAAGCCCTTCACCTCGCCACCGACTTCGGCCACGCGCATGAAGATCGCCGACGCCGGATCGAAGACCCGGCGCCATGTCGCATCGGTGATGTCGGGCGCGATGGTGACGCCGTAGAAGGCCAGGTATCCGTCCCAAAGCGCACGCCAGCGCGCTTCGTCTTCGGGCCTGGCGTCTCGGATTGTCACGGTCATCGGTCTGCCTCTATCTATTCACCGGCTGCGTCGAGCAGGCGCATGGCATCATCGGAAAGCGAAAGCTTCGCCGAATTGATTAGCGCGTCGAGCTGGCTGAGGCTAGTCGCGCTGGCGATCGGGGCGGTGACGCCGCGCTTGCGCAGCAGCCAGGCAAGCGCGATCTCGGCGAGCTTTGCGCCGGTTTCGGCCGCGACCTTGTCGAGCGCTGCGAGGATGCGAAGGCCCTTGTCGTCGAGATAGGCGGCAACCCGGTTCTCTCTCGCGCGCCCTTCCGTATCCGCCTTGGTGCGATACTTGCCGGTCAGGAAGCCGGCGGCGAGGCTGAAATAGGTGATGATGCCGATGTCTTCCCTGACGCAGAGATCTGCCAGCGGTCCCTCGAAACTGTCACGGGCGTAGAGGTTATATTCGGGCTGCAGCACATCGTAGCGCGGCAGCCCGGCCTTTTCGGCAGCATCCAACGACGCCTGGAGCTGCGTTGCACTGAGGTTCGAACAGCCGACATGGCGGATCTTGCCCTGTTCCTTCAGCCTGGCATAGGCAGCAAGCGATTCCTCATGCGGCGTCTCGGGGTCGGGCCAGTGCGAGAGATAGAGATCGATATGGTCGGTCTGCAGCCGCTTCAGCGATGCCTCGGCCGCCTCGATGATATAGTCGGCCTTGAGACCCTTCTTGCCGGGACCCATGTCCGATCCGACCTTGGTGATGATAATGGCCTTGTCGCGCGAAACGCGGCCCTGCTTCAGCCATTTGCCGATGATCTCTTCGGAATCGCCGCCCTTGTTTCCGGGAACCCAGCGGGAATAGACGTCGGCCGTATCGATCGTGTTGAAGCCGGCATCGAAGAAGGCGTCGAGCAGTGCGTAGGAGGTTTTCTCATCGGCCGTCCAGCCGAAGACGTTGCCGCCGAACACGATGGGGGCGACAGACAGATCGGTTCGTCCAAGCTTGCGCATGTCCATGATATTTCTCCAGATCACTTGAGAGCAGACCGGCGAACGGACGCCGGAGGGGAGGGACAGGGCAAGGCTAGCGGCCTTTCGCGATGAACGCCACAAACGATTTCTTTATTCGGCAGCCGAACGCCGATAGTGGCTCGGCGGCAGCGTGTTGTACTTCGACCAGACACGCCGCATGTGCCGGGGCGAAGCGAAGCCGGATTTTTCCGCGACGCGCTCCATGTCCAGCCGCGAATTGGCAAGTACGTCGCGCGCCAGCGTGACGCGCATCAGATTGACATAGGCCGTGACCGACAGACCGGCATGCTCCTGAAACAGCCGGGAAATATGCCGCGCACTCATCACGCCGATGCCGGCAAGTTCGGAGAGCGACCAGCTATGGGCCGGATCGGCCATGATCGCATCCTGAACCCGGTGGATGGCGGGATGTACATGGTTGCGGCCGCTGAGCCAGGGCGAGAGCTGCGGTTCGGCGCCGGTCCTCCGCATGTAGACGACCATATGCCGGGCAATGGTCAGCGCCGTCATGGGCGATGTCAGCCTGGAGGCGAGATGCAGCATCAGGTCGGTGCCCGTGGTGATGCCGGCGCTCGAATAGCGGTCACGATCCTCGACATAGAGCCGGTTGTCGAGAACCCTTGCCGTCGGGGCATGTTCCCTGACCTCGTCGAGGCAGGCGGCATGCGTGGTGCAGGCATAGCCGTCCATCAGGCCGGCGCGGGCGGCGAGCACCGCTCCCGAGCAGATGGTGACGAGGGTGATGCCCGGATGGATTACGCCTCGGAGCCAGGTCGCAAGCTTGGCAAGCTCCGGCTCGATATCCTCGGCATTATCGGGCGGCGTGACGCTGCCGGACAGGATGACATAGGCGCCATCGGGAATGTGATCCGGCAACGGCCTGAGATCGGCAAGCGTCAGCCCGACCGAAGTCGTCTGCGATGGCTGGGCAGCGATAAACTGATAGTCGAACAGGACGTCGTCCTGTTCGATATTGGCGCGGCGCAACACCTCCACCGGCCCGGCCACGTCCATCAGCAGCGTATAAGGCGGCAGGAGGACGTAAACGGGAATGATCCGCCGATGAACGCGCCGGTCGCCTTGGGTCATGCAGCACTCCGGATCGATGCGTCGGCAAGCGCTTCTTCGACGGTTGCGATGCGGGCGAAACGGCCAGACAACACCAGTTCGCTGCGCCTCTTGATATCCTCGGCGCTGAAGACGGTTCCCGAGGCATGCGTCATCGGAAAGGTCAGCGTCGCCTCGGTGACGTAGTCGACTTCATAGCCCAGATCTGAGGCGTGCCGTGTCGTCGTCTCGCAGCATTGCTCCGTGCGAATGCCCGAAACGATCACCTTGCGGATGCCGTTTGCCACCAGCCAGACATCGAGGCCGGAGCCGACAAGCGCCGAGTGGCGACGCTTGTGAAACACGGCATCGGCCTCGAGAGAGATTTCATCGAGCTTGCGCACGAATCCGCTGTTCAGGCTGAAATGCGCGTCGCTGTCCTCGACATGGAAAATCTGGACGACGGGAATGCCCTTCGCCTTCGCGCCGTCGATTAGCGCCTGCAGGCGGTTTGTGAAGGCAGGCAGGTCGTCCGTTCGCCAATAGGGGCGCTGGCGAAAGGATTCCTGTACGTCGATGACGAGCAGTGCGGTATCCGCGTGGGACATTTTCGTATCTCCTGTGCTTGAAGGATAGCCGAGATTAGGCGTCGCTTGAAAGCTTCAAAAGCCATCTGGCAGACAGAAAGAGGACAAATACGGACATGCTTGATGATCGTCATGCCGTCATGTTTGCGTAGACTGGCTGTCTCGGGCGTTGCGCCTCTGGGAAGGGCCGAATAAGGTTGGCGTCGATTTCATCGAGAGCGTAACGGCCTTCGTTTCGCTTTACCCACCGTGTTCAGAAAATATCCCGCCGGAAGAGCCGGGTGGCGATCGTCGCCATGCAGCCGTCTGCTTCGGGATGATGCTTTAGGAGAGAGATCATGCTGCGTTTCGGAATTCTGTCGACTGCGAAGATCGGCCGCGATCTGGTGGTGCCCGCCATTCAGGATGCGGAAAATTGCGTTGTAACGGCCATTGCCAGCCGTGATCTCGCCCGTGCGCGGCAGATGGCGGATCGCTTCTCCGTGCCGCACGCTTTCGGCTCCTATGAAGAGATGCTCGCCTCTGACACGATCGACGCCGTCTACATTCCCCTGCCGACCTCGCAGCATGTCGAATGGACGATCAAGGCGGCCGATGCCGGCAAGCATGTGCTGTGCGAAAAGCCGATCGCGCTCGAGGCGGATGAGATCGACAGCCTTATCGCCGCGCGCGATCGCAACAAGGTGCTGGTGACGGAAGCCTATATGGTCACCTATGCACCGGTCTGGCGGAAGGTTCGTTCGCTGCTCGCCGATGGCGCGATCGGCCGACTGCGCCACATCCAGGGCGCCTTCACCTATTTCAACCGCGATGCCGGCAACATGCGCAATATTCCCGCGCTTGGCGGCGGCGGCCTGCCTGACATCGGCGTCTACCCGACGATCAGTACCCGTTTCGTCACCGGTCGCGAGCCCCTGCGCATTCAGGCAGTGACGGAACGCGACCCGGAATTCGGTACCGACATCTATTCCAGCGTGAAGGCAGACTTCGGCGATTTCGAACTGACCTTCTATATCTCGACGCAGATGGCCAACCGCCAGGTCATGGTCTTCCACGGCACGGAAGGCTTCATCGAGGTGAAATCGCCTTTCAATGCCGATCGTTATGGCGCGGAAGAGCTGGAGCTGACCAATCGTGGCCATTCGGAATCCCAGATTTTCCGCTTCCCTGACAGCCGCCAGTACAAGCGCGAGGCAGAGGCCTTCGCATCGGCCGCACTTGGGGAGGGCGCAGAAATAGTGTCGCTGGAAAGCTCGAAGCTCAACCAGAAGGTCATCGATGCCATCTACCGCGCCAGCGAGAAAGATGGCTGGGAGCCGGTCTGAGCGTTTTCTCAGGAATTTTGCCGGTGGCGGAAGACGAAGCGTGAATAGCCGAAGAAGCTGAATGCAGTCGCCGCCGCCGATGCAAGCGTCAGCGCGATGATCGGCCGCAATAACGGCTCGGTCATCAGCAACGAGCTGAAGAGGGCGTAGTTCAGCAGAGCCGAGGTCAACCCTACCGAACCATAGCGGAAGCCTTCTGCCGCAAGCGAACGGTTGGATCGGCCGAAGGTGAAGTTGCGGTTGAGCACCCAGGTTGCAAGCAGTGCGCTCGGTATGGAGATAGCACGCCCGACAAAGGGGCCGACGGGCGTGAACCATATCAAGAGATGCAGGACGCCCGCATCGACAACGAAACCGATGCTACCGGCGATCAGGAAGCGAAAGAGCTTCTTCATGCGGCCTTGGCCCTTTTCTTCCGGCTTGCGGGCTTCTCGATTTCCGCCACGTAGACCGTCCTGTCATCGCCGTTTTCACGCGAGGACGGCTTGGGCAGGCTCATGTAGTGAATGCGCAATTGTTCGGCGCGGGCGCGCGCCACGGAATCGAGGATGATACCGGCCGTGAACAGCATGAAAGCGATCATCGTCAATGCCACGGAAAGCACCCAGGTCGGCATGCGCGTCACCATCCCGGTCTCGAAATATTCGACAAGGACCGGAATGCCGAAGCCGATGCTGAGCTCCACGGCAATGGCGCTCAAGATGCCGAAGAAGGCGAAAGGCCGCGTTTCCTTCATCAGCATCGCGAACATCCACAGGATCTTGCCACCGTCGCGGAAGGTGGAAAGCTTTGAATGCGAACCTTGGGGCCGCCGTCCGTAATCGAGTTCCAGTTCGCTGACGGGCAGCTTCAGCCTGGAAGCATGGACCGACATTTCCGTCTCGATCTCGAAGCCGCCCGACACGGCCGGAAAGCTCTTGACGAAGCGGCGCGAGAAGGCGCGGTAGCCGGAGAAGATATCGGTGAAATCGGCGCCGAAGATGGTGCGATAGAGCCAGTTGAAGATGCGATTGCCGAAGGCATGGCCCTGTCGTCCGGCGTCGTTCTGGACGTTGCGGCGCGTGCCGACGACCATGTCGGAGCCTTCCGTCAGCAGCGTGCGGATCAGCTCTTCGCCGTCCTCGGGCGCATAGGTTCCGTCGCCGTCAGCCATCAGATAGATGTCGGCTTCGATATCGGCGAACATGCGGCGCACCACATGTCCCTTGCCCTGCCGACGCTCACGCACGACGCTCGCGCCGGCGAGCATGGCATGTAGCGCGGTGCCGTCGGTCGAATTATTGTCGTAGACGTAGATCGTGGCCTGCGGCAGCGCCTTGCGGAAGCCGCGTACGACCTCGCCGATCGTTGCGGCTTCGTTGTAGCAAGGCAGGAGGACGGCGATGTTCAGCTTCTCATTCCACATGGTCTTGGCCGGTTGCTACGCGTGAAGTCAAGTTGAGGCCCGATTGACGATCCGGACGAGAGCTTATCCCGTTGGCTGTTAATAAGACCCTATGGCTGCGAAATAAAAATGGCGGGATATCGGCGCCGCGAAAAACATTATCGTGATGAAAGCGGCAACCGGCATGAGCTTTACTTTTTTTTGATCGGCAGCCGTTAGCGTATCGCCCCGACTATCCTTCCAACATGGGGTTTATCGAGATGGCGCAAACGCTGGCAATGCCGCCCGAGGCAGCCGGAACGGCAGAGAAGAAGGCGCCTCTGCGCTGGTCTCATCCTGCCCTCGCAGCGCTCGTCTATACCGTCGTCGTCATCGTCGCGCAGCTCGTCATTCATCGTAATCTCACGGACTACGTCGGCCCGGATAATGACGACGCCATGCGTCTTGTCGAAGTGCGCGATTTTCTCGCCGGCCAGGGCTGGTTCGACATGATGCAGTACCGCCTCGGCCTCGATGGCGGCACGCTGATGCATTGGTCGCGCTTCATCGATCTGCCGATTGCAAGCCTCATCCTCTTCTTCCGGACGTTCTTTTCAGCCGAAGGCGCCGAGGCGGCGGCACTGACCGTCTGGCCGCTGCTGCTCATCCTGCCGTTGATGTTCTTCATGGGTCTCGCCGGCAGGCGCATCGCCGGTCCGCAAGGCATGCACTTTTCACTGATCCTGACTGCATTCTTCGTGCTGCTTTCGCCGCGTTTCGTGCCGGGATCCATCGATCACGATAATGTTCAGCTTGGCCTCGTTGCCCTTGCCATCGCTATGCTGGTCGATGAAAGCTACAAGCCCAGTAACTTTGCGATCGCCGCCGTTGCGCTTGCCATCCAGCTCGGTATCGGCGCGGAGACGACGCCTTTCGTCGCCGTCGTCTGCATGTCGGTTGCCTGTTTGTGGGCCTGGAAAGGCGAGGTCTTCGCACCTGCCGCGAAAGCCTTTGCCCTGACGCTGACGGTTGCCGTCAGCGCCGCCTTCCTTTCGCTGGTGCCGCCGCGCTTCTATTCCATGGTCACCTGCGACAATCTCTCGCTGGGTTTTTACGGCATCACCAGCGCCGGCTGCGTCGGGCTTCTCCTGTCATCTCTCTTTGCCAGCCGTCTCTCCAGGCCTTGGCGTATTGCAATTCTCGCGGTCAACGGCGCTTTCGTCTTTGCGACGACCGTCGCGCTTGCGCCGCAATGCCTGCGCAATCCGCTTGCCGATCTGGACCCCATGCTGGTGGATCTCTGGCTCAGCAGGGTGACCGAGGCACAGTCGATCATCTCCGTGGCCCATCGGCAGCCCGATACGCTCGGTGCCTTCTATGCGACGGGTCTCCTGGCGATGCTCATTTGCGCCGCTCGTATCCTGCGGGGCAATCGCGCGAGCCTCCATGCAATGCTGATGGCTCTGATCGCGATCAATTGGGTGATTACGCTCGTGCAGGTGCGCGGCGCAGAATTTGCCAATCTCCTGGCCATACCGCCATTGGCATTGGTGATCGCCGAGCTGCGAAAAACCTATATGGCCGATACCAGAAATCTTCGTTCCGTTCTGCTTTATGCAGTGACGATATTGGCTTCCGTTCCGGCTGTTTGGGCCGTGGGCGGTGCGCTTGCGAGCAAGGGCATCGTGAACGGCTTTGCGGTCGCGACGCCCGCCAAGGCGGAGGAGGCTGCCAATTGCGCCTCAAAAGAGGCCTTGGCACCGATCGCGGGTCTTGAGCCAGGGGTCGTCGCGGCGGCCTCAAACATGGGAGCGCCGATTTTGCGCTTCACGCCGCACCGCACCCTCTCCGGCCCCTATCATCGCGATCCCGATGGGATGCTGGCCGAGCTGCATATCGGCCTTGCGGAGCCGAAGCAGGCTGAGGTGCTTCTGCGTGAGGCAAAGGTGACGATTGTCGCTTTCTGCAAGGATGATCCGCAGGTGGAAATCATGAGCGAACGGGCACCCAAGGGGTTTTATGCGCAGCTAAGCGCCGGGCGTGTACCCGTCTATCTGGAACCCATTGCGGCATCAACGCCATCGGATGTGCAGTTCTTCCGCTTCAAGCCATAGAATCGAGCTGGAGCGTCTCAGCTCTTCCCGGATTCTCTAAACCGCTCCGCGTCACGCAATTCCAGTCGGGAAACCGCTAAACACTTCCCGAGGTTGCCTTTAAGCGCGGCGTTGTTCCATCACATCGGCGGTGATGAGATAGCCGATGAAGCCAAGATTATAGCCGCCAAGTGCGATGAACAGCATCATCAAGGGCGGCGGCGTGACAGACATTGCTACCGCTGCCATGAAGGCGATGCTCACCAGCGCCACGCCGAGCAGCGCGCCGATCGTCGTGCGCTGCAGGCCGGCGGCAATTCCGATGATCGTGGCGGTCGCGAATATCATCGCTCCATATCCTCTTTACCAAGAATCAGTTTGCACAGGTTTACGCATCGATGGCTAAGAAAGGCTTTGTCAGCAGGGTTAACGTTTGATGAAGTGATAAGCTCCACGCTCTTTATGGGACATGCAATAATCGCTGCTGTCCCTCAAATATGCGCACAATCCTCGCCTTCGATCGATTCAGACTTAAGGGGTATGACAAGGCTCCGCATTTTCCGCGACATCGGCTAGAAAGAGGACATGAGCAGCTTTTTTGAGAATGATTCGCCGTCGAACCTGACGGAATACTCCGTCTCGGAATTGTCGGGATCGATCAAACGCACGGTCGAGAACGCGTTCGATCAGGTGCGCGTGCGCGGGGAAATCTCCGGCTATCGCGGGCCGCATTCCTCGGGCCATGCCTATTTCTCGCTGAAGGACGACCGCTCCCGCATCGACGCGGTGATCTGGAAAGGTACGTTCTCCAAGCTGAAATTCCGCCCCGAGGAGGGGATGGAAGTCATTGCGACCGGCAAGGTGACGACCTTCCCAGGTTCGTCGAAATATCAGATCGTCATCGAGAGTCTGGAGCCCGCCGGCGCCGGCGCTCTGATGGCGCTGCTGGAGGAGCGCAAGCGCAAGCTCGGCGCCGAAGGCCTTTTCGATCCCGAGCGCAAGCGCCGGCTTCCCTTCATGCCGAAAGTGATCGGCGTCGTCACCTCGCCGACGGGCGCCGTTATCCGCGATATTCTGCACCGTATTTCCGATCGTTTCCCCGTGCATGTGCTAGTCTGGCCGGTGAAGGTGCAGGGAGAGGGCTCCGGCGACGAGGTGGCGAACGCCATCCGCGGCTTCAACGAGTTTGAGCGAGGCGGCTCGATCCCGCGCCCCGACGTGCTGATCGTCGCCCGCGGCGGCGGCAGCCTCGAGGATCTCTGGAGTTTTAACGACGAAGCCGTCGTTCGCGCCGCAGCCGCAAGCGAGATCCCGCTGATCTCGGCCGTCGGCCACGAGACCGACTGGACCTTGATCGATTATGCCGCCGACGTGCGCGCGCCGACGCCGACCGGGGCGGCGGAAATGGCCGTGCCGGTCAAGGCGGAACTTGAGGCGCAGCTCGCAAGCCTTACCGCCCGGTTGCAGGGCGGCGTCGGCAGGCAGATGGATCAGCGACGACAGGCGGTGCGTGCGCTGCTGCGCGCCTTGCCGTCGCTCGACCAGATTCTCGCACTGCCGCGCCGCCGCTTCGATGAAGCGGCCGCCGGTCTCGGCCGCGGCTTGGAGCTGAACACGTTGAACAAGCGTCGTTCCTTCGAGCGCACGGCCTCACAGCTGAGGCCAGATATCCTGTCGAACCGGATCGCCGAGCGCCGCCAGCAGCTGACCGAGCGAATGACCCGTGCCGAGCGGACCATCGAGCGCATGCTCGACCGGTCGCGTGCCCGTATTGAGCGCGCCGATGCCGTTTTCGCCACGCTGCCCTCGCGCCTCGAAGCGCAGACGGGGAGGGCTCGCGATCGCCTCGGCAATCTCGTCCGCCACGCCGATACGGCCATCCGTCATCAGCTGACACGTGCCCGCAGCGAACTGGTCGCGCAGGAGCGTATCCTGCAGTCGCTCTCCTACAAGAACGTCCTGAAGCGCGGTTACGCCGTGGTGCGTGATGAGGACGACCGCCCGGTTTCGCTGGCGGCAGCACTTTCGACGGGGGCGGCCATATCGATCGAGTTCGCGGACGGCCGCGTCAGTGCCGTCACTGGCGACGATGCTACCCCACCATCGTCTTCATCCACGGCATCAAGCGCTATGCCTGCGAAGAAGCGGGCAACCAAACCGGTAGAACCTGCCGCTCCGCCGAAGCAGGGAAGCCTGTTCTGATGCGCATCCTGCTGGTGCTGGCCCATCCCCTGGAAGACAGCTTCGCCGCCGCCGTCGCGAAGCTGGCGCGGGAGACGCTCGTTGCCGGCGGCCACCAGGTTGATCTGCTCGATCTCTATCGCGAAGGCTTCAATCCCAGTCTTTCGGAAACGGAGCGGCGAGGCTATTTCGATCAGCCCTATGATACGTCGGGCGTCGACGACATAGTCGTGCGGCTCCGAGCGGCAGAAGGGTTGATCCTGGTCTTTCCGCAATGGTGGTTCAATTTTCCGGCCATCCTCAAGGGCTTCTTCGATCGCGCCTTTGCGCCCGGCGTCGCTTTCACCCATGATCCGGCCGGCGGCCGCATCGTGCCGAAGCTCACCAATATCCGCCTGTTCTGGGCACTGACGACGACCGGCTCGCCCTGGTGGATCGTGCATCTCTACATGGGCAATCCGGTGAGGCGCCTGTTGAAGCGCGGCATCGCCGCCTTCTGCGCCAAGCGGCTGAATTTTCGCATGCTGGCGCTGCATGACATGGACCGCGTCACTGATGCAGGACGCAAGGCGCATCTCGAACGCATCAGCCGAGCGCTGGCGACGATCTGATCTCACGGTCGAGCCAAAAATATGCCGCGGCAAGGATACCGCGGCACGATCGCATTCGAATGCGTGGACCTTGTTAAGCCCACTCGCCCTTGCGCATGACAGGCACGCGCGAGCCATCGGCATTGATGCCGTCGATATCGACCTTGTCGGAGCCGATCATCCAGTCGATGTGGATCAGGCTGGAGTTGCCACCCTGCGCCTTGATCTGTTCCTGGCTGAGCTTGGCGCCGTCGATGAAGCACTTGGAATAGCACTGGCCGAGCGCGATGTGGCAGGAGGCGTTTTCGTCGAAGAGCGTGTTGTAGAACAGGATGCCGCTTGCCGAAATCGGCGAGGAATGCGGCACCAGCGCCACTTCGCCGAGCCGGCGGGCGCCTTCGTCGGTGTCCAGCACCTTGTTCAGCACTTCCTCGCCGCGCGTTGCCTTGGCCTCGACGATCCGGCCGCCTTCGAAGCGCACCCGGATATTGTCGATCAGCGTGCCCTGATGCGACAGCGGCTTCGTCGAGGAGACGTGACCTTCGACGCGCAGCGCATGCGGCGTGGTGAAGACCTCTTCCGTCGGGATGTTCGGGTTGCAGGTGATGCCGTTCTTGGCGGTGGAAGCGCCGCCATGCCATTCATGGCCGTCCGCGAGGCCGACCGTCAGATCAGTGCCGGGTCCCTGGAAATGCAGGGCGGAGAAGCGCTGGCCGTTCATCCAGGCCGAACGCTTGTGCAGATTGGCATTGTGCTCTGCCCAGGCCGCGATCGGATCTTCGACATCGACGCGCGAGGCGGAAAAGATCGCCTTGGCGAGCTTGGCGACGGCGATCGCTTCCGGATCGTTCGGGAAGACCAGCTTTGCCCAGGAAGGGTTCGGATAGGAGACGATGTTCCAGTTGGTGTCGAAATTCGAGATCTTTTCGAGCGCCGGCTTGTAGGCGGCCGAATTGGCGCGGTTGGCGCGGGCCACCTTGTTCGGGTCCTGGTTGGAGAGCAGCATCGGGTTGTCGCCGGCAATGGCGAGGCGCGCCGTATTGTTGGAGAAGGCCTTGGCCATGCCCTCGTAGAGCCATGTCGCCGCGCGGTCGAAGCTCGCATCGTGACCGTATTCGTAGCGGGCAAGCGTCGTTTCCTCGTCCGCATAGAAGGTGGAGACGAGGCCGGCACCGGCCTTATAGGCCTCGCGCGTGATCAGCCGCACCAGCGGCATCGCCGCAACCGGCGCCGTCATCAGCAGATCCTGTCCGGCCTGCAGCTGCAACCCGACCTTTACGGCCACTTCCGCAAGCTTTTCCAGCTTGGCATGATCGACGGGATGATGGTTGGGGGAGGCTGATGTCATGGCAAAACCTGCTTGGCTTATATCGAAGATGGTCTGAAGACTTAGACCGGTTTGCGGCGAAATTGAAGGCGCTTTGTCCGATCTTGCAGATGGTCAGGCAATCAGCGGCGCGGCCTTGGCCTTGAGCGCGGTCAACGCATCCTGCGGGCTCAGCCGCACCTGCAATCCGCGCTGGCCGCCGTTGATATACACATAGGCTTCGGTCATCGCCTGCGCCTCGATCGCCGTCGGCACGATCTTCTTCTGGCCGAAGGGGCTGATGCCGCCGATATGGTATCCCGTCAGGCGCTCGGCATCGACGGGCTTCATCATGGCGGCAGACTTGCCGCCGAAGGCTGCGGCGAGCTTCTTCATGCTGACTTCGTGGTCGGAGGGCACGACGGCGCAGACCGGCTTGCCGTCCACCTCGGCCATCAGCGTCTTCAGTACGCGATGCGGCTCTTCGCCAAGCGCCTCTGCCGCCTGCAGGCCGACCCGCTCTGCATTCGGATCGTAGTCATAGGTGTGCACCGTGAAGGCAACCTTCGCCTGGGTCAGCACTTGAGTGGCGCGGGTGGTTTTTGACATGGCTTGTCTCTAGGCGGCCTTGCCGAATGCGGCCGCATAAATGTCGGGCTTGAATCCGATCAGCAACTTACCGTCTGCCTCCAGCACCGGGCGCTTGATCATCGAAGGCTGCGCCAGCATCAGCGTGATGGCCTTGTCGTTCGACAGATCGGCCTTGTCCTCTTCCGGCAAGGCCTTGAAGGTGGTGCCGGCACGGTTGAGCACCACTTCCCAGCCGGCTTCCTTCGTCCAGCGCTCCAGGTGATCCCGGTCGATGCCAGCGGCCTTGTAGTCGTGGAAATCATAGGCGATGCCGTGGCCCTCGAGCCAGGTGCGCGCCTTCTTCATCGTGTCGCAGTTCTTGATGCCGTAAATGGTGATCGTCATGTCGAATCCGTCTCTTGCTGTCCGATAGCGCATACCATGCGAATAAAGGCGGATGAAAGCCGATCGTGGGGCCAAGCGGTTCTCTCATCCGTTGCAGTTGCCACCTATCATCCTGTAAATATGCAGTGTGCATATTTATGGCGCAGGTGGAGCATGGCGACGGACAAGGAAATATTGCGGCTGGAGAATCTTTTCGGCGCCATGAGCCTTGCTCTGGTGGACAAGATGGAAAAGGCTTTCACGGATGAAACCGGTCTCGGCCCGAGCGCGATCGCTGCCATCGTTCAAATCGGCACCGAGCCTCGCCTGACGATCGAGACCTTGCGTCGAATGATCGCGCTCTCCCATTCGGCCACCGTGCGCCTCGTCGACCAGTTGGTGGCATCCGATCTCGTGCTGCGTGCCGGTGGTGTCGAGGGCGACAGGCGCGCTCGCTCACTGCAGCTGACGGAAAGGGGGCGCGCGCTCTTTGACAAAAGCCTTGGTGCCCGCCGAGCCATCATTCATCGAGCTTTCGCAGCGCTGGAAGCTGAAGAGAAGGAGCAGTTCGGCCGCCTGGTGGAGAAGCTGCTGCCGGCATTGGTCGACCTTGGCGACGATCAGGATGTGGTCTGTCGCGTTTGCGATCAGGGTGTTTGCGACCAGGATCGCTGCCCCATTGCCTTCATGATCTAGTGCCTCAGCACTCTCTTGACATTGCATCAATATATATGCACACTGCATACATATATCAAAGATAGTGTCGATGGCTGGCGTTATCGATGCTTTGAACCTTGCCTGCATCGACTCGATCAGAGGCATGATCGCCATGGGAAATCGTTCAATTCTTGCCCGGCTAAGGGGTAAAGGACGTGCCGCACTTGCTGGCGTGCAGCATCATCTTCATCGCATTGGTATGCTTCTCCAAGAGGCGGCCGCAATCGCCTTCATCATCCGCTGCCGGGTCATCGATCGCCGCTAGGCAGATCAATCTTCCAGCGTGCCGGGCTTGCGGGTAACGGAACTCGGCCTATCGGAGCCGATCTTCATCAGGTCGCCACGCCTGCGTACCAGCCGGTCGGAGACACGAGTGACGATGAGGCCTGCCTGCGGCGCGCGGACATCGATGGTCCCATCCGCCATACCGGGAGAGGTGATGATCGTCGCCAGCAGATCGCCTTCCGCAACGCGTTCACCGATATTGCGATGGAAGAGCACGGTGCCCGCCTGTGGCGCACGGATCATCTCGATATTGTCGAGCGGCACGGCCGGTCCGCTAAAGCCGCCTGGCGCGACGCTGTCGTCCTGCACCGCGCCACGCGCGGCGAGGAAGCGCCAAAGTCCTGCGGCATCTTCCTTTGCCATTTCGGGGTAAACATCGCGGGTACCGCGCAATTCCACCGTGACCGAAAGCTTGCCCGGCAGCTTTGCTTTCTTTTCTCCCGGCACTTCATATTTCCAGGCGAAACTGACAGCCTCTTCAAAGGCCGAGCTTTCGCCATCGGAAAGTAGTACGGCATCCATCTTGAGTGCCGCGGCAAGGTCCGCCGCCTCGGGCCAGAAGGCCTCGTCGATATAGGCATATTGCAAGGATTCGTCATCGCAATGAAGGTCGATCACCAGATCGGCGCCGAGCGCCATATGGATCAGCTGGCGCTTCAGCCGGTCGACGGCCGGATAGCGATCGAGGTTCTCGATCAGCAGCTCGCGATCGCGCAGCGAGATCAGCGGGAAGTCGCGGTTGAAATTGGTGCGCGACCCCAGGTCGAAGCGACCTTGCATCTCGCCGAAGTGCGATTGCGCTGCACCGATCGGATTGGCGTGTGGCACGACGACGATATCGCTGAGGATCCTGCCCTCCGCCTCGGCCTGCCGCAACCTCTCGCAGAGGAAATGGACGAGCGCTGTTCCCGGCAGCTCGCCGGCGTGCAATGCGGCCTGGATATAGATTTTCGGTGCATCGGCCTTGGTGCCGGCAAAATGCAGGATGGGCAGCCGCCAGGCGATCCCCGGAGTGTCGCCTTCGATGACGATTTCGGTGACGTTCATGGGCGGGCCTCCTGCTGTGTGATCATCGGAGATCCTTATCAAGCCTTGACCGCAGGCCGCAACTATTTGTCGTCTATCGACGGCAGCTGGAATGGGAAGTGCAGCTTAACTTGCGTCTAGCGGCTGCGGTTCCTGCGCAGGCAGAAGCTCAGGATAAGGCTGAGCAGCACTGCGCCGACGCCGAAGGAGAAGGGCGCGGCATAGCCGAGATGATCGGCAAACAGGCCGGCGATCGGGCCGGTCGAGCCGAGCGATACATCGAGAAAGATCGAATAGAGCCCGAGCGCGACGCCGCGGTTCTGCGGAGGGATGCGCTCCATGGCCTCGTTGCCGAGTGCCGGGAAGACGGGCGCGAAGCCGGCACCGGCCAGAGCCGCGCCGATAATGGCAACGGTCGGGGAGGGCGCAAAGGCAAGGGCTGCCAGGCCGATGATCTCGACGACGAGCGAGATGCGCACCAGAGGCAGGCCGCCGAAGCGCGCGACTGCCTGGGCAAGACCCAGGCGCACGCCCATGAAGGCAAGGCCGAAAGCACTCAGGGCGAACGAGGCGCCATCCCAGCCGCGGCTGTGGAAGAACAGCGCCACGAAGGCCATGACGACGCCGAAACCGCTGGAGGCAAGGGCAAGCGCGATGCCGAAAGGCGCGACGCGGCTCAGCACCTGGCCGGTGCCAATGCCCTTTTCCTTCACGCCAGGCACCGGCGGGCGCGTTTGCGCCAGCATGAAGCCGGCAACCGCAAGGATGATGGTGACGACGCCGATGGCGAAGAAACCGTATTGCCCCTGTAGCCAGGCGCCGAAGGGGGCGGCAAGCGCGATGCCGCCATAGGTGGCGATGCCGTTCCAGGAGATGATGCGGACGGTCTCGCGTGATCCCATCAGCCCGATCGCCCAGGTAATCGCCGCCGTGCTCACCCAGCTTTCGCCGATGCCGAGCGCCAACCGGCCTGCAAGCAGGAGCGCAAGGCTTGCCGCCGGGACGTTGACCGTAAATGTGGAGGCGATCGTCAATGCGCCAGACAGGCCATAGGCAAGGAAGCCGAGAAAGACCGAGCGGCGCGGTCCATATTGATCGCAGAGCCGGCCGACATGTGCGCGGCTGACGATGGTCGTCACATATTGCGTGCTGACGGCGATGCCTGCCCAGACGACGCCGAAACCCAAGCTGCTGTCGACATACGTCGGCAGAACTGCGAGTGGAAGACCGATGGCGATGTAGCCGAAGAATGTCAGCGCGACGATTGAGACGAGGGATAGGGTCGAGGTGGACCGGATGGTCTGAGAAACAGTGTTCACGGGATATCGCCTGCGGGCACCGGCAACGGTGTCCATGCTGTTTGCCACGAGGGATCGGGGTTCGTATCGGATAGCCATGACGGCGGCGGCCGGATGGCCGTGCGTCGCCACAGACAACGGGTATCAGGCAAGGGCAGGCATGGTCAACGAATTGCTGCCTTGCAGCAAAAGCGATTGACGGGATGAATTGATTGTGCGTGCGGCTTGAAGCTGCTGTGCCTTTGCAACGAAGCCGGCGAACCGGCCTCGCTGGAAACGTCTCACATCGTCAATATGACACTGGCCGTTGTTCGTCCGGCCTCCAGGTCGGCATGAGCCTGGGCTGCATCCTTGAGCGCATATTCGGCGCCGATCGGGTTGATGAGGCCTGCCTGCAGCGCATCCATCAGCGCCGTGGCGCCTTGGCGGTAGAGGTCCGGATCGCTGGCGTAGGTCAATACGCTTGGGCGTGCTAGGCCGATTGCGCGAGGCGCTGTCAGCTCCTCGATCTGGATCGGCGGAATCGGGCCGCCTGCCTGGCCCAGGCTTGCGACCATGCCGAAGGGGCGTACCGCGGCAAGCGTCTGCGACAGCATCGTCCCGCCGATCCCGTCGACGGCAAGATGCACGCCGCGGCGATCGGCAATAAGGCGCGTTTCCTCCACCCAATCTTCCGATGTGTGCAGGAGCACCACATCCGCGCCGGCCTCATAGGCAAACTCAGCCTTGGCTTCGGAGCCGACTGTGGCGATGACGTTTGCGCCAATCCGCTTGGCAAGGCGCGTCACGAGCTGGCCGAGACCGCCGGCGCCCGCATGGACGAGCACCCATTCGCCTGCTTTCACAGGGTAAACCTTCTGCAGCACCATGTGCGCCGTCAGTCCGCGCAGCATCGTACTGCCGGCAACGCGTTCGCTGACGCCTTCGGGCAATTTCACCAGTCGGGCGGCGGACAGCGTCCGCACTTCGGCATAGCTGCCGAGTGGATGGCCGATATAGGCGACACGGTCGCCAACCTTCAATCCTGCGACTTCGGGGCCGATCGCCTCGACGACACCGGCGCCCTCGAAGCCGAGCACGCTTTGGCCTGGCGGCAGCGGATAGAGCCCGGAGCGGACATAGATATCGACGAAATTGACGCCGGAAACGCTCTGGCGGATGCGGGCTTGGCCGGGACCTGGTTCCGTGGCGGGGAGCTCGACAGCTTTCATGGCCTCAGGCCCGCCGGGGCCGGTAATGGCAATCGCTAGGGGCATGCGGAAGTCTCCTTTCAGGAGATCTTTGACCACAAAGCCCGGCTTGAATAAATTCGGTATGAACTCACCACATCTGTGCAATAATGCACCGATGATAGACTGGCAGGACCTTCACCATTTCGCCGCCCTGGCGCGAACCGGCTCGCTGTCCGCCGCGGCGCGGGAGCTGGGCGTCGATCACGCGACGGTCGGCCGGCGCATTGCCGCGCTGGAGCGTTCGCTCGATTTGCGCCTCATCGACCGGCGGCCGCGCACTTCTCCTCTGACGGCAGATGGCCGCGCGATTGCCGAATTGGTGGGACGTATCGATGAAAATGTCGAGGCGATCAGGCGCTATTCGAAGAGCGCCGTCGCCGGGCTTTCCGCCGCGGTCAAGATCAGCGCGCCGCCATCGGTCGCCGCTCATCTTCTTGCTCCGAAAGCGGCCTTGTTTCGCGTGGACCATCCGGACATCACCTTGACTGTCGCCGGTGTCTCGCGCCGTGCGACGATCGATCACGGTGAGACGGATATTGCCGTGAGAACGACGAGGCCGGAGGAGAGCGATCTGCTGGTTCGGCGCATCGGCGTGATGCGCTTCGGTCTTTACGCAACCCCATCCTTTGCGCAGATGCCCGAGGAAGACTGGGTCTTCATCGGCTATGATGCAGCCCTTGAACATCTGACGCGGGAGACATGGCTGCGCAGTCTGCTGGCCGGGCGGCCAATCGTATTCCGCGCCGGCGATATCTTCGGGCAGCTCGAAGCTGCGCGCGCCGGCATTGGCGTTCTCGTGCTTCCCACTTTCCTGGGGGATAGCGAACCTGCCTTGACGCGCCTTCCGGCAACGGTTCCGTCACCCACGCGGGATCTTTGGCTGGTAACCTACCCGGATCTACGACGTTCGCCGGCTGTCCGAGCCGTCATGGATTTTGTCTGCGACGTGATCGGCCAAAGCTGCCCCATCCGGGACGACGCAAGCGCAGGAGCGTAAGGGTAACTCCTGGCCATATTTTCTTGTTGCAGCTTCGCCGCGAATCTCTATCCATAAATGAATGCGCCATCCCTATGGTCGGTGATCGATGACGAAGCTGGGCAGTTGGTTCGTGGTGGACAGGGCGGATCTGGTCGCGGGCATATCGGTTGCCGGGCTGATGTTGCCGGAAGCGGTTGCTTACGCCGGTATTGCCGGCCTGCCGCCGCATCGGGCGATCCTCGCCGGCATCGCCGGCTGTCTCATCTATGCCATATTCGGCCGCAGCCGCTTTGCCATCGTCTCTCCGACATCCTCGTCCGCCGCCATTCTCGCCGCCACCTTGGCGGTGGTGCCGGGCGATGCCACGATCAAGGCGGGGCTTGCCACGGTTGCGGTGGCGCTCGCCGGCATTCTATTCGTCGTCGCCGGCGCGCTGCGGCTCGGCGGCATCACCGGTTTCATCTCGCGGCCGGTGCTGCGCGGCTTCGCGCTGGGGCTGGCAATCACGATCATCCTGCATCAGCTGCCGATCCTGGTCGGCGTGCCCGTGCAGGGCTCGAATATTTTGACATACGCGGCCGCACTCTTCGGCGCGATCCTGCAGTGGAATCCGGTCAGCGTTACAGTCGGCCTCGTCGCGCTGGCGGCGTTGCTGCTGCTGAAGCGATTGCCTGGTATCCCTGGCGCCTTCCTCGTGCTCGTTGCCGGCATCTTCGCCTCCTATCTGTTCGGCTTGGAAGGTCATGGTGTCAAACTGGTTGGCCCCATCGAGATCCTACCGCAATGGCCGTCGCTGCCGGACGCCGACTGGACCGCCTATTCGCGGCTGGTGCAGTTCACCGTGCCGCTTGTCCTCATCCTCTTTGCCGAGTCCTGGGGCACGATGCGGGCCTTGGCGCTGCGCTACGGCGAGACGCTGGAGGTCAATCGAGAGCTCGGTGCGCTGGGTGCCGCCAATATCGCCAGCGCCGTCGTTCAGGGCATGCCGGTCGGTGCCGGTTTTTCCGCCGGCTTTGCCAGCGAGGCGGCGGGCGCGAAAACGCGGGCGGCCACCGTCTTCGCCGCCATTGGCCTTGCGATCCTGATTGCCTGTGCCGGCCCGCTTGTTGCTCTTCTGCCTGAGCCGGTGCTCGCGGCCGTCGTGATCGCGGCTCTTACGCATGCGCTCGATCCCAGTCCCATCCTACGTTTGCGCCGACTGCACCGTGATTTCTATGTGGCAGTGGGTGCCGCGCTCGGTGTGCTGGCCTTCGGCGTCCTCAACGGCATGCTGCTGGCGATCGCGCTCTCGCTTGCCGCGATGATGCATCGCCTGGCCTCGCCACATGTTGCCCGTTTGGGGCGGCTCAACAACAGCCATGACTTCGTCGATGTCAGCAGGCATGACGATGCCTCCGAGATACCGGGCATTGCCATCTGGCGCCCCGGCGAGACCCTATTTTTCGGCAACGCCGATACGATCTTCGGCGAGATATTGTCCGGCAGCCGCAGCGAAGCTGGGTTGCGGGCAGCCATTCTCAGCCTTGAAGAAAGCTCCGATATCGACAGCACGGCGATGGACGCCTTGATGGAGTTCGACAGCGCCATGCAGCGAGCCGGCCTCCGTGTTCAATTTGCTCGCGTGCACGACCGCGTTCGCGATCTCATGACAGTCGCGGGTGTTGCCGATGTCGACAAGCGCTGCAGCTTCAGCGTCGATGATGCGGTGGCGGCGGTGATGGCGGATGGCAATCGGTCGAAGGTTTGACCGGATCGCTCAGTCGCGCAGAGTCCAGTAGCATAGATGCTGGTGGGTCGATTGACCCTGCAGGCTGTTGATGAGGACAAAGTCTTTGGCTGTCCAGCTCACGGGTTCCTCAAGCGCAATGTCCGGAACGATTTGCCCACGATAGAGCAGCGTCATATGCGGCTCCACGGGTTTTTCTTTCTCCGGCGCAATACCCGTGAGCCGCATGGCGTCGACCAATTCCTGATGGATAGCCTTGAGTTCGGGGTTCCCGTTCCTGTTCCACAGAACAAGCGGGCGATTATCGCCACCACCGAAACTGACAGCCTGATCGAAAACCACTGGACAGGATGGCTTTCTCACTCTCGAGGCAGCCTCCATCGCTGCAAATACTGTCTCCTCCGGCAAGCAGCGGAACGAACCGATCGTATAGAGCGTCACATGCAGGAGATCGGCTCTTCGTGGTCTTGCGAAAAATCGGTATTGCCGATGGAAATTGCCTGCGAGCTTGTGACTACGAGCGGCACTCTCCGCATCGGGGAGGACCGCAAAATAGAGCTCGCTAACTGGCTCTTGATCGACTGGCTGCGGTGTCCGGTTGTACGATCCGCCGCTGAGATAGAGCGAGAGTTGCCTGTTGTTCTTCATGGGTTGCTTCAAAGCCTTACCGCTCTGCCCCTTCCTGATTTTTGACCGCAAAATGATAGAGTAAAGCAATTGCTAATTCAAGAACAAAACAAGAACATATAATGGATTGACAGAGCGCCCTGCTGTGAGCGCCATTTGAAAAAGCGATCGAATAAAAGGTCGGCTTGATCTGTTCATTCCAGGTTCGGGCCTTCGTGCCCATTCTCACCAACAGGAATCACAGCCATGTTCACCAGATCAGTCGCCGCAGCCATTGTTCTCGCTCTCATCGGCCTTGGCATCGCTTCTTGCTCCACCTCGGGTGAGCGCAATTCTGGCGGCGGCATGACGCTGAACGCCCCTCCGACTGGCGGCGGATATTGATGCTCGTGCCTGTAATCGTCTCAGTGGCATCCCATTGCCGCTAAAACGGTGGCAATTCCCGATCTTTGCAAGAATCGGGTTGAATTCGACGCTTCCGAGGACGATTTTCATGACAAGTGGAAACACGGGAGCTTTCGTCATGAACGAGACAAGGCAGAATTATCTGATCTTCGAAACCGCCGGCGGCTTCTGCGGCATCGCCTGGAACGATGTCGGCGTGCTGCGCTTTCAATTGCCGACCAAGGATGCTGGCGCGACCGAGCGCCTGCTTCTGCGCCGCTTGCCGAATGCGCAGCCCGGCACGCCGACCTTGGAGGTTGCCGAGGCGGTTGCCAAGGTGAAGCGCTATTTCGCCGGTGAGGAGATCGACTTTTCCGACGTCACGCTCGACCTCGGCGAGCAGGATGCCTTCTTCAAGCAGATCTACGATGCCGCCCGGCAGGTTGGCTGGGGCCACACGACAACCTATGGAACACTGGCCAAGCAGCTTGGCGCCGGGCCGGAAGCCGCGCGCGATGTTGGGCAGGCCATGGCGAAAAACCCGGTGGCGCTGATCATCCCCTGCCACCGTGTTCTGGCGGTAGGTGGCAAGATCGGCGGCTTTTCCGCACCGGGCGGCTCCAATTCCAAGGCCCGAATGCTTGAGCTGGAAGGCGTCCAGCTTGCGCCGCCGAAGCCGGTGCAGCAGTCGCTGGCGTTTTAGGCAATGAAGCAGGGCGGGAGGCTTCGGCCGCTCGTCCTATTTTTCCCCTGTTTGACGGGCGCGGGAAAGCAGCAACGTCTGCTTGTCGTTCAGGTGGATCGGTTTCGGATCACAATAGCCGGCCTTTTCGGCAACACGGATCGAAGCCGCGTTGTCGGGTGAGATCAGACAGACGCTACGATCAAATCGTGGCTGCTCGTCGAGCCAGGCAGTGGCTGCGGCAAGAGCTTCCGTGGCGAAGCCCTTGCCATGCGCCCACGCGGCCAGTGCCCAGCCGGCCTCCGGAATACCCTTAATCGACGGCTCCATGACCCGATGAAAATCGGCAAAGCCGAGATCGCCGACATAGCGTCCGGAGGACTTCTCGCGCACTGCCCAGTAGCCATGCCCGAGCAGTGGCCAGAGGCCATGATAGGACAGCATCCGCATCCATGACTCCCTGGAAGTAGAGACGACATTGCCGAAAATATGCCTCACGACCAGAGGATCGCTCCACATGCCTGCAAGCGGCTCGAAGTCATCGAGCGTATGCCCGGCCAGGATAAGCCGTTCGGTTTCCAGTCTCGGTGGGGAAAGCGTCGCTTCCATAAAGGCAGACCTCTGATTTAGCTTTGGGCATTCTGCTGCAGGCGCTGCGCAAGCGCATCCAGATCGGGCAGAAACCAGACCTCACGTCCCTTGTTGGACTCGTAGACGAAATCGCGCAAGGCGTTGCTGCCTGCGATCCACCGCGAGATATCGCCGACGATGACGAGCTGGGCGCGATAGTTGACGAATTTCTGGATGATCGCGCCGGCGATACGGGTCGAGAGCTGGAAGAACTCCTCGCTCAGCCGCGATACCGGAATGGCAACCAGCTTGGCCTCCGCATCCCATGCTGCACCGATCCAGTCGTTCACGTCCCTTTCGCTGGTGAGAAGCGGTCCGCTGTCATTGCCGATGATGATCTTTTGGCCGGAGAATTCTTTGATCGTGTACATGCCGGTTCGATTTTGCCTGCTATTGAAACAGGAGTTTCCGCTATCATTCCGTGTAATCGGTTGGCAACAGCTATCATATGGAGCATTCGGATCCTGGAGCCATCAATTTCCCCATTTGACCGGTACGGCGTGCCCGTTTGCGGTCACGATAAAGCTGCAATCGATCATCATCCAACGTGAGTTGATTTCGTTCATCGATATGAATTGCTGTTCCCAGCGAGGTATATCGTGCCATGCAGAAATCGATCTTCGCAATTTCCTTTCTCACGCTCGTTTTCGCATATTCGCCAGCGCAGTCAGCTGGCTGGCAACCTTCACCCGGCCACGTCCAGATGCCGATCTGGCCTGGTGCCGTACCGGATGCGGTGCCGGAAGCCAAACCCGAGTCCGTTGGCACGGATGGGGAGACGGTCACCGATGTTAGCCGGCCGACGATGACTGTCTATGCCCCAGAAGGCAGCAACACTGGTGCGGCCGTGGTGGTGTTTCCGGGTGGAGGCTACAAGGTCCTGGCGATGGGTCTGGAGGGCACGGAGATCTGCGACTGGCTGACCTCGCGCGGCATTACCTGCGTTCTTCTCAAGTACCGGGTCCCCAATTCAGGTCCGACATGGGAAAAAGGACACCGCCATTATCCGAAGGTGCAAACGGCCTTGCAGGACGCCCAGTGTACGCTGGGGCTGGTGCGCCAAAACGCTGCACAATGGCATGTCGATCCCCATAAGATCGGCATCATCGGGTTTTCCGCCGGAGGACATCTCGTTGCCGCGCTCAGCACGCATTTCTCACAGCGGACATATGCGCCGGTCGATGATGCGGACAAGCTGAGCTGCCGGCCGGACTTTGCCATGGCGCTCTATCCCGGTCATCTATGGGTGCATGAGGATGAGGACAGTGCCACCCGAAACGAGGCAGACATGAGCCTCCGCCCCGACATCCGCGTCAGCGCCGACACCCCGCCAACCTTCCTGTTGCAGGCCGAAGACGATCATGTCGATGGTGTGGAGCAATCGCTCGCCTACTATATCGCGCTGCAGAAAGCCGGCGTTCCCACGGAAATGCATCTATACGCGCAAGGCAGCCACGCCTTCGGTCTTCGTCCCACAAAGTTTCCCATCAGCCACTGGCCGGCGCTGGCGGAACAGTGGCTGCACACGATCGGCGTGCTCGGTCCGCAAAAGAATGGCTGATCGCGATGGCAGGCCGGCTTGCGTGATCGCAGCCCGGGAAGTGCGGGCTATTTGATGAGATTCCTTTGGTCTTCAACCGCCAGCTTTAGCTCGCGATAATGTTCCGTCAGTTTCGCCAGATCGAAAGCCCGGTTGAGGCCGCTTGGATTGGGCAGGACCCAGATTGAGGCGCCGGCAAATGCCTCCGGTTGCCTGCCCCATTCGATATCGGCCCGCAGGCTGATGGCCGCATAGGCCGCTTTGCCGAGGAATGCCAGATTATCAGGCGCAAGCCTCCTGATCTTCTCTTCGAGCACAGGGGCTGCGGCAATGTAATCACTCTTCTTCAACTCGCTGGCGCTTTTCGTCGGGCGGGAGACCGCCGATGTCAGGCCGAGACCATATTGCAGCATCTCGCGCTCTTCCTCCGCCCGCAACAGGCGAGGGGTGAAGCCGGCAAGGTGCAACACTCGCCAGAAGCGGTTGCTGCGGTTGGAAAAGTTATGCCCGTCGCGATGCGCGGTAAGCGCGGGGTTCAATCCGCAGAAGACCACGGAGAGATGAGGGGCCAGGATTTCGGCGAGCCCAGTCGGCGGCGCCGTGTTTTCTATTTGAACACTCATCCCTTCGACCGGGACATCATCCTGCATATGAAGCGTCCATGTGCGAGAGGAGGAGAAGACGGTGCGTAAAGCCGCGTCCCATCATCCTAGCCGATAGATTGTGGGCGTGCCATCGACAGCCCGAAACTTGTTCGAACTTTCGCCGGTAACACGGGAGGTCCCGCTATTGATCATGGATTGTACGATTTGTCGCGGACTTCGTTGCCGAAGCAACTCATGATGCCTGACAACCAAGCAATTGCGTTGGGAACAGACACCGCCATCGCCTAGACCCTAACGCTTTGTTTTAATGTGTTTTGGAACTAAAGGTCGTGCGAGATCGTTTATCTCTAACTTTGATACGACGCTGACGTCGTGCCCGGCCGGCTGGGGAAGCGGCGCATTTTGAGGAACAGCTCATCATGAAGATTTCGTCTGGATTTCGCTCAGTGGCGGTTGCCGCCATCGCTGCCGTAGGAATTGGCTTCGCCGGCGCCGCACATGCCGATAGCGGCACGATCCGCTTCTCCGTCTACAAGGCGGCTTTCTTCGTCGGTGGCTCCGGTGGCGAAGGCACGCTGACCTTCCATGGCAAACGCTACCCGGTCTCGATCGGCGGCATCTCCGGCGGCCTCGCTTTTGGGGCCTCCAAGACCTATTTCCAGGGTACGGTGCGCCATATCCGCCGAGCCCAGGATGTGAGCGGGGTCTACGGTGCCGCCGGCGGCGGCGGTGCGATCGGCAAAGGCGCCCAGATGATTGTCATGACCAACGACAAGGGCGCCCAGCTCGAACTGACGGGCAGGCAGGTCGGCCTGCAGGTCAACGCCGACATCAGTGGCTTGAGCATCACGGTGAAGTAAGGGCGCGACACCGTTCATCATCCTTGGAGAAACCCGATTGTTGAATAGGACGGTTGGGTTTCCTCGGGAAAATTGCGGAGAGAATATCGTTTCTCTTGTGCCGACTCTATTATTTTCTGCATTAATGAATTGATTTTATTGTGAAAAATTTCCAGTTTCGCGCCGCGAGTGAGTCCGTTGAAAAGTTGAAGTCGTGATTTCACTGGGTTTTAGAGGCGAGCAGTCAGAAAAATTTTGTGAACTATCGATATCTATCGGCCAATTTCGCGGGCACGGGCTAACGGGGAAGGTCGAAGCTAACTCCCCGAAAAAACACCGTCATAACTGACTAGGGCAATTCCAGGAAAAGTGGGCAGCGGTTTTCCGTCCGGAATTGCGTGAAAAACTGAACCGCTCCGGGTGTTCGCGGCGGCGCTCGCGCGGCGGCTCGGTCGCATGAGCCGCGACCTGACGCGGATCGAGCGCCACGTCACGATCTCAAACGAAGCGGTGGCCGCGTTTCTGCGCTTCTGGCTGACCAGCACACCATCGCTTCTCGACTCAGCACTGTCCGCGGCTCAGACCAAGGGTCGCGAACTTTATGTGGGCACACCCTGGCCGATCCTCTTGATGTATACGCCGTATATGTATACACTGTATACATGACGACCAAACAGCAAATCTTCGAAGCCGCAAAGCGGCGGTTCGAACGGGAAGGACTTGCCGGCGTCTCCATGCGTACGATTGCCAAGGACGTCGGCATTACCGCTATGGCCATCTACCGGCACTATCCGGATAAGGAGGCTCTGACAAATGCGCTCATGCGAAACGGCATATCAGCATGGGAGGAACGGGTTCGGGCCATTCAGGAGAGCGACCCCATTCAATGGCTCCATGCGGCGAGCGAAGCATTTCTTGCTTTCGCGCTCGAGGAGCCACGCCAGTACGAGGCTGCCTTCCTTCTGCCCGCCACTCAGGCAAGGCGTTATCCGGACGACTTCGCTGCCGGCCGTTCCCCTGCGGTCGCCATCCTCCACGATCGCATAGAACATGCCAAGAAATTGGGAATGATCGGCAAGGTATCCGCGACGGACATGGGACTAACGCTCAGCGCGCTTGGCCAGGGATTGATTTCGCTTTACCAAGCCGGCCGCTTTGTCGGCGAACCAGAATTCCGCGCAGCTTACCGTATGGCTATGCTGCATTGCATTCACTCGTTTCTAAGGAACGATTGACGATGACTGCGATCATATGCGTGCTGCTCAGCGGCGTTCTATTCTTCTTTTCTGTAGAACTGAACACGGTATGGCCGCTGATGTGGATCGCGCAGGTGCCGCTTCTGTGGCTTGCGTACGGCCCGGCACGTGCCTGGCATGTGTTCGCCGCGAGTTTTGCCGCATATGCGATCGGGCAGCTCAACCTGTTCGAAGCCTATTGGCAGATGGCGCCTGAAATCTCCGTCGTCATCGCCATAACCGCAGCCATTTACGCAGCGACAATGCTGTTCGCGCGAGCAGCGCAAAGACATCTACCGGCGATAGGCGCTGTGTTCGCCTTTCCCCTGCTTTGGACCAGTGTCGAATATCTCAATGCACGCATTTCGGCGTATGGCAGCTTCGGAGCGTTTGCTTATAGTCAGGTCCCCGCGCCGGTGTTCATTCAAAGCGTCTCCTTGACCGGCCTGTGGAGCGTCACTTTTCTCATTTGCGCCGTTGCGAGCGCGTTAGCTCTTCTGCTCAGGGAGGGGCGGCGCGCAACGGTTCCCGCGATTGCCGTGGCTGTTCTCTTCGTAGCCAATTTGGCGTTCGGTTTGGCGCGGCTCGCGGCACCTTCCGCCGCAACTGTGCTTGTGGCCGCAATCGGAAATGGCGAGACAAACCTCCCTTCCACTGAAGTCGCAGCGCGAACAGTGTCACAAGACTACGTCAAGGCGGTAACGGCACTAGCGGCTCAGGACATACACACCATCGTCCTACCGGAGGAGATAGCTGAACTTAGGCCCGAATGGCGCAATGCAGCTGACGGCTTCACAAGCATTGCCGAAGCGACAGGCAGCCATATCGTCGTTGGATATCGGGAGGTTGCGGAGACATCTCGCAACATCGCTTTCACATTCTCCCGTGACGGCACAGCCAGCTATATAAAACGGCACCTCATACCGGGATTGGAGCCGCTTTCGCCGGGCCTCAGCCCGGGGTTCCTGGGCGCGGGTCGCGCCGTCGCCATCTGCAAGGACATGGATTTCGAGGATACGATCCGGCGGGACGCGCAGCTTGGCATTCGCATTCTGTTCGTGCCCGCATGGGATTTCGGCAGAGATCGCGAAGCGCATGCGAACATTGCTAACATGCGCGGTGTCGAAAACGGCTTTGCCATGGTGCGCGCGGCACGAAATGGGCTTCTGACAATTACGGATGCGCAAGGCCGCGTCATCGCTCGCGCTACTACCGATTCCTCCGAATTGACAACCATCGTCGGGCCGGTGTCCGAGGGGCCGGGGCTGACGCTCTATACACGCATCGGCGATGTCTTCGCCTGGGCCTGTGCGGCAGGCGCGCTGGCACTTGCAGCTTGGATATTCAGCCGCTCACGCCGGCGGCTGTACCGCTGATACCGAGCTCCACAATCGCCAAAACGGTGACACCCTTTAGTCGCCTTGGCAGTTGTCGTCACTCCCATTCGATCGTGCCGGGCGGCTTCGACGTGACGTCGTAGACCACGCGGTTGATGCCGCGGACTTCATTGATGATGCGGGTCGCGGCGCGGCCGAGGAATTCCATGTCGTAGTGATAGAAATCCGCGGTCATGCCGTCGACGGACGTGACGGCGCGCAGCGCGCAGACGAACTCGTAAGTGCGGCCATCGCCCATGACGCCGACGGTCTGGACCGGCAAGAGCACGGCGAACGCCTGCCAGATCGCGTCGTAGAGGCCTGCCTTGCGGATCTCGTCGAGATAGATGGCGTCCGCCTCGCGCAGGATTTCCAGCTTCTCGCGGGTGATGCCGCCGGGGCAGCGGATGGCAAGGCCTGGGCCGGGGAAAGGGTGGCGGCCAATGAAGCTGTCGGGCAGGCCGAGCTCCTTGCCGAGCGCCCGCACTTCGTCCTTGAAGAGTTCGCGCAGCGGCTCGACGAGCTGCATCTTCATGCGCTCGGGGAGGCCGCCGACATTGTGGTGCGACTTGATGGTGACCGAGGGACCGCCGGTGAAGGAAACGCTCTCGATGACATCCGGATAGAGCGTGCCCTGGCCGAGGAAGTCGGCGCCGCCGAGCTTCTTGGCTTCTTCCTCGAAGGTCTCGATGAAGAGGCGACCGATGATCTTGCGCTTGGTTTCCGGGTCGCTGACGCCCTCCAGCTCGCCGATGAAGCGATCGGAGGCGTCGACATGCAGGAGATGCAGATTGTAGTGCTCGCGGAACATGGCGACGACATTGGCCGCCTCGTCCTTGCGCATCAGGCCGTGGTCGACGAGGATGCAGGTCAGCTGGTCGCCGACGGCCTCATGGATCAGCAGCGCGGCAACGGAGGAGTCGACGCCGCCTGACAGAGCGCAGATGACGCGCTTGTCGCCGACCTGATCGCGGATCGCCTGAACCGCCTTGGCACGATAGGCCGACATCGACCAGTCGCCCTTGATGCCGGCAATGTTATGGATAAAGTTGCCGATGAGCTTGGCACCATCGGGCGTATGCACGACTTCCGGATGGAACTGAACGCCGTAATATTTGCGCTTCTCGTCGGCGATGAAGGCGTAAGGTGCGTTCGAAGAGGTGGCGACCACCTCGAAGCCATCAGGCAGCGCGGTGACGCGGTCGCCGTGGCTCATCCAGACCTGATGGCGCGAGCCGTTCGACCATAGCCCTTCGAAGAGGGCGCAATCCTTGTCGACTTCCAGGAAGGCGCGGCCGAATTCGCGATGATGGCCGCTCTCGACCTTGCCGCCGAGCTGCATGCACATGGTCTGCTGGCCGTAGCAGATGCCGAAGACCGGGATGCCGCTGTCGAAGATGATCTGCGGCGCTCGCGGCGAGCCTTCGTCCACGGTCGAGGCCGGGCTGCCGGAGAGGATCACGGCCTTTGGCTGCAGCCGCTTGAAGCCGGCTTCGGCGGATTGGAACGGAACGATTTCGCAGTAAACGCCCGCTTCGCGCACACGCCGTGCGATGAGCTGCGTCACCTGGCTGCCAAAATCGACGATGAGAACGGTGTCTGGATGTGCTGTCTGGGTCATGGCGAGCCTTTAATGAAAAGCGCTTTACCTGGCAATCGGGCAAATCACGCCGCAGCGGATTTTATTGTCCCGATTGTCCTATTTGGGGCCTTGCCTAGCCTCCATGGGAGTTTTCAACCGGATTCCTCTGATTATCCATGAAGAAGTAGAATGCTCAGAACAACCGTTACGTCGATACCAGCGTGGAAACATAGAAATACGAATTCTGACGGCGGGCGACCTAAATTGGCGATATTTTTATACGGATCTTCCACCAGCATCGATATCTGCACACGCTGCGCGTTGATCGAGCGGATCGCCAAAAGATTTGAAATCGCAAAAATAACGAATCCGAGTGCCAATAAAATCCGCAACGCTGAAAAGCTTCCATCGCCTTTGATGGCCTGCGAGACACCGATAACGCCCAACGAAGCGGCGATATATAAATTCCAGTATTTGTTTACAGCATCCGCTCGTTCTAGCAGTAATTTGAGCGTCTCCACTATCTCCTCCCGAATGACAGAGCGCCAGCGGCCACTTTTGTCTTATAGCGCAAGTAATATCTTTGACGCCATGGGAAGCATAGTAAAGAGCGGTTTGTTGGAAGACAAACCCCCGCTCAGAACCAGAACACGCCGTCTTCCAGCGCGGTAAACAGGCCATCGACGGCATAGGACAGTTTGCGGTCGATCACATGCAGATATTCCGTCCAGTCGGAAATGCGCTGCAGCTCGACCTGACCGTCGGAAATCCCGCGCAGGCCGATCAGCGGCAGGCCATAGGTCTGGCAGACGCGTAGCACGGCGAAGGTTTCCATATCGACCATGTCGGTGCCGATGCGGTGGTAGGCTTCTGCGCCGGAGACGATGTTGGCGCCTGTCGAGAGGCTGCCCTCGGCAATGGTGGGAATGCGCAGCGGCAGTTCGATCGTTGCGGGGAGATCGAGGAAAGGCGTGCGGCCCTTCTCGAAGCCGAGCGGTGAGGCATCCATGTCGCGGTAGGAAACCGAGGTGACCTGGTAGACCTCCGTCTGCTCCAGTTTGGCGGAACCGGCCGAGCCCAGCGATACTACGAGATCGGGAAGATCGCCCTGTGCCTCGAGCTGTGCGAAGGCACGGGTCAGCGCAATCGCCGCCTCGACGGGACCGACGCCCGTCATCAGCGGATCGATGCGCGAGCGCAGAAAGGGTCCATACTCGGCCTCGGCCGCCATGACGAACAGGATCGATTTGCCCGATACCCGCTTCAATTCGAATTTCATCCGCTAATTCCCTCTCTGCCCCGGATGACCATCATCGTTCCCGTCATCGAGGCAATCAGCTTGGCCGGTCCGTCGCCGATGGCATAGCCGCGCCCGTCGGCGACGATGATCGTCGTGCCCGGCTTGGTGACATCGCCGCGAAACAGGAAGCGTTCGCCGCGACCCGGCGACATCAGATTGATCTTGAATTCGATCGTGAGGATCGATGCGGAGGGATCGATGACGCTGTAGGCGGCAAAGCCGCAGGCCGAATCCAGCGCGGCGGCGATGATGCCGGCATGCAATATGCCGTGCTGCTGCGTCAGCTTGATATCGAAGGGCAATTCGATCTCGACCGTACCGTGCTCGACGCGCGTCAGCTCCGCGCCGATCGTCGCCATCGCCGCCTGCCGCTCGAAGCTCGTTCGGATGCGGGTCCGAAAGTCGCCGCTGGTCCCCGTCTCGTCTGCCCCTGTCATGCCGTCCCCTTTTCGCGGGTGCGAAATTGGCACGGAGAGGCGGTTTGGACAAGGGTTATCCGGTGGAAAAGGAGAGGTGTGCCGGCCTAACATTCAGACATCGAATTTCCACGATCGGATCGCCATGCTATCCGAAGCGATCAAGCTTGTGGCGGGGGCGCAGATGACGACGATCCGGCAATCGGTGACAGCCTACGAGACCTGGATGCGGGCGCAGCTCGGCGCCGATCTGGTCGAAGTGGGGCTGGACAAGAAACACAAGTTGATGAAGGCCGACAGCTTCTCCTTCTTGCGCGGCACCTATTGGCGCTGGGCCGAAACCATCCTCGACATCTGCCCCGAGCTCAAGTCCGCGCCGCCGCTGCTGGCGATCGGCGATACGCATCTGGAAAATTTCGGCACCTGGCGCGACGAGGAGGGGCGGCTCGTCTGGGGTGCGAATGACTTCGACGAGGCGGCCGTCATGCCCTATGCACTCGATCTCGTGCGGCTGGCAACGAGCGCCATCCTGGCGCGCAGCGAGGATGGTCCGACGCCGCGCGTGGTTGCCGACAGCATCCTTGCCGGCTATCGACGCGGCTTGCGCGAGCCTTCGCCCGTCATCCTCGAGCGCGATTACAAATGGCTGCGCAATGTGGTGCTGCTGCCGAATGCCGAACGCAAGGCTTTCTGGGAAAAATATCGCAACCTGCCGCCGGCAAATGCCCCCGTGGGCGACCGCTATCTCAAGGCGCTGCAGAAGGCTTTACCCGATCCGGCAAGCGTATTCGAGCCGAAGCCGCGTCTCGCCGGCACGGGTAGCCTCGGTCGCCCGCGCTTCGTCGCCTATGGCGAATGGCGCGGTGGTCCGGTGCTGCGCGAGGTCAAGGCCTTGCTGCAATCCGGCTGGGCGCTGAAGCACGATCCGCCGAACAAGACGATCCGCACAGGGATCATTGCCGGCGGACGGGCGCGCTCGCTAGACCCGCGGTATCAGGTGGATGGAAACCTGCTGGTGCGCCGCCTGTCGCCCAACAGCCGCAAGATCGAGGTGGAAGGCGATGCAGACGTGCTGCTGTCGCCTGACATGCTGGACCTGATGGGCTTCGAAATCGCCAATTGCCACGCCAACGATGCTTCGCTCATTCCCGGCATCCTGGCTGATCTCGATGCCCGCAGCTCCGATTGGCTGCGCATGGCCGCCAAGGTGGCAGCCACGGCAGTCACGGCGGAACAGGCGGAGTTTGCCAGGAAGGGCTAGGCCGCAATCGGTCAATGCCCGGCAGCTTCCAGGATCAGGTGTGTGATCGTATCGGGGTGCGAGATCAGCGCGAGATGGCTGGCTTTCACCTCGATGGTCCTGGCACCCATGCGTTTGGCCATGAAGCGCTCCAGATCCGGATTGATCGTCCTGTCCTCGGTGGAAACGGCATACCAGCTCGGCTTGCTGCGCCAGGCGGCCTGGGTGGTCTTTCCGGTCAGCAATGCCTTCTGGAAAGGCTGCTGCACGGCATAAAGCACCTCGGCCTTCGCCTTGGGGAGGTCGCCGGCGAAGTCGCGCAGGAAAGCTTCCTCGCTCAACCGCCCTTCATCGCCGTCGAAGACGATGCCGGCCGAGGCAGGTGGTGTCGGATATGTCTTGGCGAGTGCCGTATAATCTTCGCCGGCATCCGGCGCGCGGGCCGCGACGTAGACGAGCGCGGAAACCTTCGGATGCACGCCGGCTTCGGTAACGATCATGCCGGAGAAGGAATGGCCGACGAGGACGGTCGGGCCGTCCTGGCGATCGAGAACGCGCTGGACCGATGCGACGGCCTCGGGAAGCGTCGTCAACGGGTTCTGCACGGCCGTGCAGTTCAGCCCCTTGGCTTGCAGCCGGGCTATGACCTCCGTCCAGCAGGAGCCGTCTGCGAAAAGTCCATGCGCAAGAACGACGTTGCGGGCCTTCAACGGTGCAGACTTAGCCGCTCCGGAGGCGGAAGCTGGGTTGCTGGCGGCCATGCTGCGAGTGGAAATGAGGGAAGCGGCGGCACCGGCGATAATTGCGGTCGAGAAATTCCGTCTGGTCATCATCATCATCATCGTGATCCCTATGGTTTAGAGGACAAATGGACACCAGAAAGCCGTCCGCGCCGAATGTCGGAACGGTGAAGCTTCTGAAATCTTGTATCTCTCGGAGCGGCATCTGACCGAACAAGCGGATCAAATATGCCCGATCCTGTATTCCGGTTCAGCGTCGAGCTTGCCTTGTGTATGCAAAAGCGAGGCTGCCGATTGGTTTTGTATTCCAAGAGGCTTCTTTAGTCAATAATTGGATGCGTAACGGTTGCGTGATTGGTTATTTGTATGCGGAGACCATGAGAATCGACGTTTTTGCATACAAGCCTTGGTTGATCTCGGAGAGCTGCGAATGATGGAAGGGCTGGATGACGCGGCTGAACATCGCGAGTTGTTGTCCAACCGTATTCGCAGCACGAGGCCATCATCCAGGCCGTCGCGGAAAGGGACGGGGAAAATGGCGCCGCGGTGCGTGCGGGCGCATATGCTAAATGCAGCGACGGCGTTGCCGATGCTTCATCGAAGCCAGCAACCTTGCTTAGGGCAGTTCAGCCAACGATCAGCTGCGTGCGATGCGCACGATATGCTGATCCCAGGCGACGTCGCTGTGCTCGTTCAGGAAATCGCCGTCGTAGGACGAGACGGCAAAGCCATGCCGAGCCGGCGCGATGCCGGCCGCATCGGCGATGCTCTCCACTTTCAGTACTTTGCCGGTTTTCGCATCCAGCGTTACCGACGTCCCTTCGATCGGTGACGTCACACCGACGAGGTTTTCAGCGCGGTTGACGGCAATGGCGCCGACATAGTTGCCAAGCGCCCGCGTCGTATCGTCGGGCAGCGTGACGAAGCTCAGGTCCTCGCCCCTCGCAAAATGGCCGACGAGCGGCGGCAGGTCGTTGCGGTGGCCCTCATACTGGCAGGCAAACCAGACGCGGCCGCTTGCATCGATATCGACATGCCGGGTCGAGACCTGGGAATATTGCGGCGGCAATGTGTGCTTCTCGATCAGCCGCCCGCTGGCGGCATCGATCAGCGTCAGCGACGGTTCCATATGGTCGAGGTTGAGCTTGGTGCGGCCGAAATCCGGATGGGTCTCGATACCGCCATTGGCGACGATCAGATACCTGCCATCATCCGAAACCGTCATGTCGTGCGGGCCGACGCCATAGGTCTCGTATTCGCCGATGCGGGCAAAGCGATTGCTGCTGTCGTAAAGCCCGATGATGCCGCGATTCCGATCGAAATCGTTTTCGCTGGCATAGAGCAGTCTGCCGTCGGGCGAAAACGTGCCATGCCCATAGAAATGCCGCCCCTCTTTGGCGGCAATCACGATCGGCTCGGCCTTGTTCCAGGGGTCGAAGATCATCGCATAGGTGCCGGGCCGGCGCGCGAAGGCGACCGTCTTGCCGGTGGCCCTCGAAAAGGCCATGCCATGCGCGCGGGCGGGCAGCGCGACCTGATCGACGATGCGGCCCTGTTCCGTCACCGTCGCGACGGCAAAGGAGCCGTTGGCGGTGCGGATGCCGGAAGCATAGACTGCATCCGCCCGCTCCAACGCCATGAAGGCGCCGGGCTTCAGCGCCGCGAGGAAGGTCAGCCCTGCTGCCTTGACGAAGGCTCTCCGATCGATCAGGCCGCTGCGTATCACGCTCAGTCTCCGTCTGCGAAGGAGAAGCCGGCTGAAAGGCCGATGGCGCCGCCATATTCATCGCTGAAGCTGGTGGCGAGGTCGCGGCTGACGGCGAGCAGCTTGTCGATCTTGGCGCGCTCGGCATCGTTACCGATGGCCGTCTCGATATCCGGGTTGATCGTCGGTGCCGTCGTCGCAAGCTCGTTCAGCAGGCCGTCGATCTTGGTGGCGGCAGCGCGCTTGTCCGCCGGCAGCAGGCTTGCCATATCGGCCTTTTCCCAGAGTGTCTTCAGCCCCTCGATATTACCTGTAAAGGAGGTCCAGGTGTTGGCCGAGCGCCAGTAGATCGCCATCTTCGGCCGTGCGGCTACCTGATCGCCCTTGTAGAAGGTTTCCAGCCGCTGGTCGCGCACATTGGCCGCGCCATGCACGAGGATGCCGAGCAGTGCCGTGACGGCCTCCTTGTTGTCCATGAAATCATTGCTGTCCTTGCCCGGAAACTTCCAGGATTTCTGCACGCCGTCGGGCGCGTCCCATTCGTCGGCGAGCTCCTTGGCCGTATTTTCAATATTGCCGGCGACAGCGGCGCCATAGCGGCAGCGGAAGCTCTGCTTCTCCTTGCCGAGAACGTCCGAACCGTTGCCGAAGAGCACATATTCCAACGCCGTCATGCTCATCAGCGCCACACTCTTGCCGGCGACGGCCTCAACGGTCGTGTCGTGCTCGTCGGCCTTGGCGATCAGCGCCTGCACCTGCTTGAGGCCAACGCCCTTGCGATCGGGATAGAAGAGGATGTGTTCGAAGCGGTTCTTTTCGATGATCGGGCCGGTGTCGACGATCTCGATGCGCGACCAGCTCTTCACCGTATCGCCGAAGGCAGACTTCGCGCCGGAAAGCGTTGCGTCCGTGGGATCGGCGCAAAGCGCCTTGATCGCCGTCGTTAGTTTCGAAGCGGACTCATGCATGGCGCGATAACCGGGGCGGATCACGTCATCCACGGCCTTCTGCAGGGTTGCCGGCACGGCGGCCTCGTTCAGGCCGGCGCCGGTGGTCGTCGCGTCCTCGGCGTGAGCAGGCAAGGCCGCAACGGTAAGCAGTAGGCTGGCTGCAAGACGTTTCCAGTGGCGCATCAGAGGGACTCCAGAAAGTTGATGAGGGCTTGCCGGTCGTCTTTTGAAAGACCGGCGAATGCGTTGCGGGCTTTTTCCGCCTCTCCTCCGTGCCAGAGGATGGCTTCGGTCAAGGTGCGGGCGCGGCCGTCGTGCAGATAGGCCTGCTGGCCGCTGACCGTCTGTGTCAGGCCTATACCCCAGAGCGGCGGCGTGCGCCAATCGCGACCGGATGCCACGCCCACCTGCTGTCCGTCGGAAAGGCCTTCGCCCATGTCATGCAGCAGAAAATCGGAATAAGGCCAGATCAGCTGGAAGGCCTGCGGCGAATCCTTGCCGTCGCTACCCTTGAGGCCATCGCGCGTGACGAATTTCGGCGTATGACAGGCCGCACAGCCCGAGCGGTAGAACATATCCTTGCCGTGCAGTACGGTTGGCTGGCTCGTCGTGCGGCGGGCCGGGACGGCGAGATTTTCGGAATAGAAGGTGACGAGAGGAAGCACCGGGTCCGGTGCTTCCGTCGTGCCAAGGCGTTCCTGCACGCCGTTCGGCATGGCCAGGCACTGTGGCTCCTTGGCGGTGCAGTCACCATAGGGATTGGGACGGTCCGACGTCGAAATGCCGATGTCGATCGAAAAGGCATCGGCCACCTGGTCGCGCACGGTCGCATTCTGGGCCTTCCAGCCGAAGCGCCCGAGCGCAAGCTGGCCAGTGCGATGATCGCGAACAATGGCGGGACGGCCGCGTATGCCGGTGCCCTTCTTGTCGTCCGGGTCGGCATTGGCGAGGATATCGGCATCCGGAATGGCTTCGATCAGGCCAAGACCAATCATCGGCGGCGCGATGCGCGGCGAAATCGTGGTGTTGACGTTCATCGGCCCATAGGCGAGATCGCTGATACCGTACATCGGCTTGCGCAAGGTCACGGTTTCCCCGCCGGCAAGCGTCACCGTCTCCTCGCTATAGCTGAGGGTTACCTTGCCTTCGGCGGCGAGGCCGGGAACGGCGAGATCCTGCAGCTGTGCGCCGTAGGTGGAGTCCGGAAAATTCAGCGCGTGAAAATCCTTGACGGCCTGCTCCTCTTCCGGGGTTGCGGCAGGCCGTGCAAGGCGCAGCACCATCGAGGTCGCGGCCGCTCCTACTTCCTCAGGCGGATGACCGCGTCCATCGCGGACATGGCAGCTTTGGCAGGAGCGCGCGTTAAACAGCGGCCCTAGCCCATCCGAGGCCTGGGTGGAGGAGGGGGCGGAGACCCAGAGCTTGCGGAAGAGCGCGTTGCCGAGATGAAAATCCTGGCCCTGTTCCGGGTTCAGATTGGCGGATGGCTGCGAGAAGATATCGCGGGTGACCTTGTCGATCGAGGTCAGACTGCCGCCCTGCATCGTCTCATAGGGTTCGGCCTTGAGAAAATTGCTGGTCGCGCGGGTCACGTCGCGCACGCGCTTCAGCTCTTCGGCGGAAAGATCGCTGCGCGTGGTCGGAAAATCGAGGATGTCGGCGGCTGCCAGCGTAATGGAAAAAACCAAAAAACCCGCGGCGATGGCGGGCAAAAGGGCGCGATTGGCCGGTAAAACTGTCATGGGTATCGGGGTGGCAGCGCGTCTACGCGCTGCCACCTTCCCTCATTACTTCTTCTTGAAGACGGAGTTCGGGTTGTCCAGGCTGTCCGAACCTTCAAGCTTGATCGTGCCGAGATCGAGAGCGGCGATGACGCGCTGGATGCTCTTCGTCTGGTCGAGCAGGCCGTCGATGGCCTTCTGAACCGTGGCGTTGCCTTCCTTGTTGCCTTCGCCGATCATCTGGTCGTACTTCTCGACCGTCTCGCCGCGATGCACCAGGGCCTTCATGGCGTCAAGCGTGGTGTTGAGCTTGCCTTCCATCTCCTTGTCGAGCGCTGCATCCTTGGCCTTGACCAGATCATGCAGCGACGGACCTTTCATCTTGGTGCCGTCGACACGGGTGTAATTGCCGGTATAGGCGGCGGCGATCCCGATGGCGTCGCCATTGTGCTCGTTATAGGTATTGTCGGAGAAGCAATCCTGTTCCTCTTCCGGATCGTGCAGCAGCAGGCCGAGCTTCATGCGCTCGCCGGCAAGCTCGCCGTAGGAGAGAGAGCCCATGCCGGTCAGGATGGTGGTAAGGCCAGCCTTCGGATCGGCCTCGACATTCTTGGTCGCTTCCCCGTCCGGCGCCCACTTTTCCGTCATGTCCTTGAGGTCGGCAACGAGCAGCGTCGAGGCAGACTTCAGATATTCGGCGCGGCGGTCGCAATTGCCGTGCGTGCAATTCTTCAGGTCATAGTCGGTGGCTGGGCGTTCGCCGGCACCCGGTCCGGTGCCGTGCAGGTCCTGGCCCCAGAGCAGGAACTCAATGGCATGATAGCCCGTCGCGACGTTGGCTTCCACGCCGCCAGCCTGATGCAGCGTGCCCGACAGGAATTCCGGCGTCAGATGCGAGGCGTCGACATCCTTGCCGTTGATCTTGATCGTCTTGTTAGCGATGACGTTCGCGACATAGAGCGCGTTCTCGTCGCTTTCCGTGCCGTAGGAGGCGTCGACATAGTCGATCAAGCCCTCATCCAGCGGCCAGGAATTCACCTTGCCTTCCCAATCGTCGACGATGGGGTTGCCGAAGCGATAGACTTCCGTCTGCGCATAGGGGACGCGAGCCTTGATCCAGGCGGCGCGCGCCGCCTTCAGCGTCTTGTCGCTGGGGTTGGTGAGCAGAGCGTCGATCGCCTTGTCGAGCGCCTGTGCCGTCGTCAGCGAGTCCTGATACTTGGCATGCGCCACATCAGCATAATGCTTGAGAACGGCAGCCGGCTCTGGAGTGGCTGCAAGGGCCGGCAGGCTGAATGTGGCGGTCGTGACAACGGCCACCGCAAGCGCGGCGCCAACATTGATCTTTAGTTTCATGTTCCTCTCCTGTGACAGCGGGGGGCACCGTCAAAACTTGGCAATTTGTGTCATGTATGAAAAACAAACTTGTGTCAAACGCTCTAGTTTAGAATGATTTTAAGACGAGGAGCCACGGGTCCAGACGCTGCCACCGAAATGGATTCGCCTGCAGATACACGGATGTAAGCCGCTTGGCAGCTTGTTGGCGGGGCGGTTGATGTAGGGTGACGACAGTACGACCGGTTGGCCACAATTGGCCATCCGACTGTCGTCGCATCCCTTCTGTGATTTCCAGAGCGATAATCCGCCGCAAGTGGATGGAGTTCAGCTCACATCTTCCGCTGCAGGCGGCAGAAGAAGAAGCCGTCCGTGTCTGTGGAGGCTGGCGTCAGCGTAATGGTCTTGCCGTCGGAGGAGCGCGGCTTTGGGGCGTCCCTGCCGAACAGCTTCTCCCAGGAGCTCATGGTTTCCACCACCTCGAAGTCCGGATTCCGGGCGGCGAAGCGGGCCACCTGAGCCTCATTCTCTTCCGGCAGAACCGAGCAGGTGACATAGAGCAGCGACCCGCCGGGGCGGACGAACTCGCCTGCCTGGGCGAGGGCTTCCTGCTGCTGGCTGGTGCGCTCGTCGAGATTCTTCTGCGTCAGCCGCCATTTCGTATCGGGACGGCGCCGCCAGGTGCCCGTGCCGGTGCAGGGCGCATCGACCAGAACCTTGTCGAATTTGCCGCGCAGCGAAAGCAGGCCATTGCGCTCGTCATGGACCTGAACGTTGCGGGTCCCAGCCCGCTTCAGCCGTTCGATGATTGGCGCAAGCCGCCGCCGGTCGCTGTCATAGGCGTGGATCTGGCCCTTGTTGTGCATGGCCGCCGACATGGCGAGCGTCTTGCCGCCGCCGCCGGCGCAATAGTCAAGCACCTGGTCGCCCTCTTCGGGCAGCACCAGATCGGCGACGATCTGCGAGCCTTCGTCCTGCACCTCGAACCAGCCCTTCTGGAAGGAGAGCTCCGCGGTCACGTTCGGCAGGCGGGACGCGCCTTCGCCGGCGGGAATGCGGATGCCGAAACGGGCGATCTGCGAGGCTTGAGCGCCTGCGCGTTCCAGCGCCTTCACGACCTTGGCGCGGTCGGCCTTCAGCGCATTGGCGCGAAGGTCGAGTGTCGGACGTTCGGAGAGAGCCTGCGCTTCGGAGAGCCAGCCGTCGCCGAAGGCTTGGCTGAAGGAGGGCTCGACCCATTCGGGAATATCGCCCTGAATATGTGGCGGCGCATCTTCGAGCTTGCGGGCCACAAAGGCGGCCAGATTTTCTGGGCTTGGAGCTTCGGGGGCGAACTTATCGCCATCGAGCTCGGCAGCCAATGCCCCGGGCGTCAGGCCCCATTGCCGAAAGAGGACGGCGTGGGCGAGTGCCGAGGGGCTGTCGTCTCCCATCAGCCAAGCGTGGGATAGGCGCATGCGCAGGGCGTCATAGACGATATTACCGATCGCGGCCCTGTCGCCGGAACCGGCGAAGCGATGGGCAAGGCCCCAATCCTTCAGGGCATCGGCCACTGGTCGCTTGCGCGTTTCGATATCGGCAAGAACTTCGATGGCCCCCTGCAATCGGCCGCCCAGACGCATCCACACTCTCCTGCTTGCGCATGACCCGGAACTCATTGGAGCTCATCCTGGGAATCTGCGCCCTACCAAAACCGCTGACGGCTCGCCAATCCGCGCGAGCAATGCCCATGGCGGCGGATTTTGAGACATCTCAATCGCGTGGTAGCCGCGATTGGCCGGGAGAGCAAGCGTCATGCCGATTTGCCGGGTCGTTCCGGCTTCGGCGATTACTTCGAGGCAACGACCTCGTAACAGACTTTGGCGGTACCCGAAGCGACCATGCCGATGTTCTGAGCAGCAGCGCGGGAGAGATCGAGAACGCGGCCGCGAATGAAAGGCCCACGGTCGTTGATGCGAACGACGACGCTGCGGCCATTGTGCTTGTTGGTGACCCTAAGGCGCGTGCCAAAGGCAAGCGAGCGATGGGCTGCAGTAAGATTTTTGGAACTCATACGTTCCCCGGAAGCAGTCTTGGAGCTTCCCCCGTACCATGAAGCGCCTCCGCAGCCAGCGGATGCAAATGCCGGTGTCGAAACGACAGCAAAGGAGGCGGATATAGTTGCGGCGATTGCCAAAGAACGTGCGAGTTTCTTCAAACCGATTTTTCCCTCAAGCTATTGAACTTGCGCCCTGGGTAGGCGGCGGGGCTTAAATCAGGCCAAAAATGGCGAAAAAGTGCCATCATCAATCACGGAGTGTTACAGGATGTAACATTTGTGATATTGAGGGAATACTATGGCTATTCGGCGAATTTGCTTGATTGTGGAAAAACCTAATAAAATCAGTTAAAAATGGAATGAATTTTCTCGCGAGTGCGCGCCGATGCCAGGGATCACGAAAATCGAAAAAATAATTTTCCGACTTTGCCATAATCGCTGCCGCATTTGTGCATTTTTAGAGGTCGTTAACCTTAAATACGGAGTAAATTGAACTAAGCCAGCCGGCTAAGTAGGAATTTTCGTGCGATTCCGGTTGATATGCCGAGCGGTTTTTCAGCCGCGCCAATGTTGCGAGGACCAGAGTTCGGCGAGCGACATACGATACTCTGGGTAGCGAAAGTGGAAGCCGAGCGCCCGCAATTTCGCGTTCGAAACGCGCTTGTTCTCGCCATAGAAGGAGCGCGCCATCGGCGTCAGCTCTGCCGTTTCGAAAGGCTGTTCCGGCGGTGGTTCGACACCCATCAGACGGGCAGCCTCGGCAACGACATCCTGTGGCGGCGCGGGTTCGTCGTCGGTGACATTATATATGCCGCCGAGCTTGCGATCGGACAGAAAGCGGGCGGAGCCGCCGATATCCTCGACGCGGATACGATTGAACACCTGGTTCGCCTTGATGAGTCGCCGCGCCGTTCCCTTTTCCAGATTGCAGAAGGCATTGCGGCCGGGGCCGTAAATGCCGGAAAGCCGGAGCACGGCGACGGGCAGACTGAGTCTGATGCCGACCCGCAGCCAGCCGTCTTCCGCCTCCACCCGTTCGACGGAGCGATCGGCGATGGGATGCAGCGAGGTCTGCTCGCTGACCCAGGCGCCCTTGTGGTCGCCATAGACGCCGACGGTCGAGAGATAGCAGATCCATTCCAGCTTCGGCATCAGCGCCTTGAGATTGAGATGCGCCAGCCGCAGCAGCGGATCGCCCGATTTGCCGGGCGCGATCGATTGCACGAGATGCGTTGCGGTTTGCATCGCTTCGGCAAGCGCCGGATCGAGCGTCTCGCCGTCGAAGACGAAGGCTTCGATGCCTTCCTTCGTCAGCTGCTCGGCCTTATCGGCAGAGCGGGTCGTACCGGTGATGCGAATGCCGGCGCCTGCGAAGGCCTTGGCGATGGCGGTTCCGGAATAACCGCAGCCGAAAATCATCACATGCATCATAATACTCCCGCCAATGCCCATTCGGTGCGAACCTCTTCGTCCGCTTCGTCGCCTCTTTGTGCCGCAAATGCATTGAATTCGCCAGCCGTCATCAGCCGTGACAGCGTCCAGATCGCCATGCCGCGCACAACGGGCGAGGGGTCTCCGGTCAATTCGCAGCATCTCCCTATAAGAGAACGTTGCCCGGAATTGCCGGCGGCGATCAGCACGTTGCGGATGAACCGGTCGCGGCCGATCCGCTTGACCGGCGAGCCGCTGAAGAAGGCACGGAAGGCCGCATCGTCCAGATCAAGCAGGAAGGCGATCGACGGCCCCTTGAGATCGTCCCGCGCGACCAGCTTCATTTCCGAGGCGGCGCTGGCGAACTTGTTCCAGGGACAGGCGGCAAGGCAGTCGTCACAGCCATAGATACGATTGCCGATCAGCGGCCGCAGTTCTGGATCGATCGGTCCCTTGTGCTCGATGGTGAGATAGGAAATGCAACGGCGCGCATCGAGCTGATAGGGAGCCGGAAAGGCAGCGGTCGGGCAGACGTCAAGACAGGCCCGGCAGGAGCCGCAATGGTCTATCTCCGGCTCATCCGGCTCGAGATCGGCCGTGGTGAACATTGAGCCGAGAAAGAGCCAGGAACCGAAGTCGCGGCTGACGAGATTGGTGTGCTTGCCCTGCCATCCGAGGCCGGCTGCGCCGGCGAGCGGCTTCTCCATGACCGGCGCCGTATCAACGAAGACCTTGACATCCTCTTTTGAACGCGCCGCAAAGCGCGTGGCGATCTCTTTCAGCCGCCCCTTGATGATATCGTGATAATCGCGGTTTCTGGCATAAACCGAGATCGCCGCCTTGTCCTTCTTCTCCAGAATGCCGCGCGGATCCTCGTCAGGGCCGTAATTGAGGCCGAAGACGGCGATGGAACGGGTTTCGCCCCAGAGCACGCGCGGATCGCCCCGCCGGTCGCGCGTCTCCGCCATCCAGCCCATGGTGCCGTGACGGCCTTTATCGAGAAATTCCCCGAGCCTGACAGCGGCTTCGGGAATGGCATCCGGCCTTGTGATGCGACAGAGATCGAAACCCTGTGCAAGCGCTTCTTCCCGTAGGAAGGCGGTCAATGCTTTCCGGCGCTTGTCAGTTTTTTCCGCTTCGCGATCATCGGGCATATCGAGCCCTCGTCAGAAATCCAGATCGGCATAATGCGAAACCGGGGTGACGCCACGCACACGCTCCGCCAGGATCGGCCGGAAGGAGGGGCGCGACTTCAGCCGCTGGTACCATTCCTTGGCAACAGGCGATTCCGTCCAGTCGATCTCGCCGAGATAGTCTAGCACGGAAACCGAGGCCGCGGCGGCGAGATCGGCATAGCTCAGCCGTTCGCCAGCCAGCCACTGCCGCGAGCCTGCCAGCCAGGAGAGATACTTCATGTGCTGGCGGATATTCCCACGCGCCATGCGCATGACCTTGGAATCGGGGGCGCCGCCGCCTTGTTCGGCGGTCATCTGCAGCTTGAAGACGCGCTCGCGCGTGAGCGGCCGCGTTACGTCCTGCTCCATCTTCTGCATGAACCATTCCGTCAGCCGGCGGATTTCGGCACGCTGGAACGGATCTTCGGCGAGAAGCCGCCGGTCGCGCTTCAGCACGCCATGCGTCTCGTCGAGATATTCGGAAATGACCGAGGCGCCACAAAGCGCCCGCATGCTGTCATCGACATAGACAGGCAAGGTGCCGGCCGGGTTCAGCGCCAGGAAGTCCCGTCGCTTTTCCCAGGTCTGTTCCTCGATCAGCTCCGTCTGATAGCCATATTCCGTCAGGATCAGACGAACGAACCGGGAGGAAGATGACATTGGGTGATGATACAGCGTCGGCATTGGTACTCGGGTGTTTCTGATTGATGCTATGGAGTCTTTTTGGGTCGCGATTCTGCGGCCCTAGTCATTTGTCATCGGTTGAAGCTATAGGATCTTGGCCTAGTTTGCACAAGCGAATCGGGCCGCCCTGCCGTTAGACAAAGGACACGATATGGCTGAACAAATTATTATCGCGTTGGTTTTGGGCCTTGTGGAGGGGCTTACGGAGTTCATTCCGGTCTCCTCGACAGGCCATCTGATATTGCTTGGACACTTTCTCGGCTTCAAATCGGCCGGTACTTTTGAAGTTTTGATCCAGCTCGGCGCGATTCTCGCCATTCTGCTTGTCTATTTCAATCGCCTCGTCCAGATCGCCAAGGCGCTGCCCGTCAGCGTCAAGGCTCGCCACTTCGTACTCGCCGTCCTGTTCGGCTTTCTGCCGGCTGCCGTCATCGGCGCGCTCGCGCATGATTTCATCAAGACCGTGTTGTTCGATTCGCCGAAGGTCATCTGTATCTCGCTGATCCTCGGCGGTATCGTCCTGCTCGTCATCGACAGGATCGAATTCAAGCCGAAATACACCAGCGCCTATGAATTCTCCTGGCCGATGGCGGTCAAGATCGGCTTCTTCCAGTGCCTGGCCATGATCCCGGGAACGTCACGCTCCGGTTCCACCATCGTCGGTGCTCTGCTGCTCGGTGCCGACAAGCGCTCGGCCGCCGAATTTTCCTTCTTCCTGGCCATGCCGACGATGGTCGGCGCCTTCACGCTGGATTTGTGGAAGAGTCGCCATGATCTGAGCTTCGCCGATGGTCAGCTGATCGTCATCGGCTTCGTCATGGCTTTCATCTCGGCGCTGCTTGTCGTGCGCGCGCTGCTCGACTTCGTGTCGCGTCGTGGTTACGCCCCCTTCGCATGGTGGCGCATTGCCGTCGGCACGATTGGCCTCATCGGTCTTTATTTCGGCTGATGCCGAGCGTCCGTGCTGCAATCCTGGAAAAAGCGAAGGCCGGTGAAAACCGGCCTTTTTCATACCCGATCAGTTCGGGGAGGACGTGTCGATGGAACCCGTCGTGCAGGGGTCGACGCCGTAGGTCGGCGCACATTCGCCCTTGATCGAAGCGATGCTGCCGCGGGCCACGAAGGAGCCTGCGAGAATCACCAGTGCCGCGCACGCAAACAAAAGCGCGATAGACTTGCCCATCGAAAAATGCCTTTCCGCAGAAGTGTGAAGCGCGCCACGGACCGGTTCATTGTCCAAGCCTGGGACGCGCGGCTGTGTTAGTCAGTGAGATGAGCAATAGCAATAAATGTTCATATTAAATTTGACGTTAATGCTACTATTTCCACACTGCGTCTTTTGAGCAACGCCAAGCTGTGAATGGTGAGGCTCTGCCAGCGCCTTAAAGTACGATTCTGTCTTCGTGGGGCAATAAAAAACGCCGCTCGGCAAAGCCGGGCGGCGCATCAATTTCGCAGAACAGCCGAATCGTTAGGCAGCTTTGCCAGAGCCCGTGAACTGGCCTTGCGGGCGGTAACGCACCAGATAGGACGGCAGCACGGAGACGAGCAACGTCGGCAACAGGCCGATGCCCTTCAAGGTGCGTCCTTCTGCTTCCGCCTGCTTGGAAACGACGTTGTCGCTTTTCAAAAGCGTTACCTGATCAGCGGTGATCGGCGGCTTGATGAGTGGCACCAGCGAGGCGACCGAGCCGATCAGAGAGGCGAGGCCGAAGGGAATGGAGACGAGCGACTTCTTCCGGTTGATGACGGACAGCGTCGTCTCGAGACATTCGCGGAAGGACAGCACTTCCGGGCCGCCGAGCTCATAGGTCGTTCCGGCCTTCAGCTTGCCGTCGACGCTGCGGGCAACAGCCTCGGCGATATCCTCGACGTAGACGGGCTGGAACTTCGTCTTGCCGCCGCCGATCAGCGGCAGGAACGGCGCTGTGCGCGACATGTCGGCAAACTTGTTGAAGAACTCATCCTCCGGACCGAAGACGATCGAGGGACGCAGGATGATGGCATCCGGCCTGATCGACAGGATCGCGGCTTCGGCGCGAGCCTTGGTGCGGGCATAGGCCGAAGCCGAATTGGCGTCGGCGCCAAGCGCGGAAATATGCGTCAGCGAGGCGCCGACACCGCGGGCGGCTTCCGCGATGGCCTTGCTGCCGAATTCCTGCACGGCTTCAAAGGTGTTGCGGCCGCTCGGCGCCAAAATGCCAACGCAGTTGACGACATGCTGTGCGCCTTCGACGGCGCGGTCGACGGAGTTGCGATAGCGCACATTGGCCTGGACGATCGAAATCTGGCCGAGATTGCCGAGCGGCTGCAGGAAACCGGCAAGATCGGGACGACGAACGGCGACACGGATGCGATAGCCGCGCTTTGCAAGCGCACGCACGACGTGCCGCCCGATGAAACCTGATCCTCCGAACACGGTGACGAGCGGCGGGAGGTTGGACAGGGTCATGGCAGGCTCCTCGAAAGGCTTGGATTGGGCTTATCTGGGTTTCGTCTTAGCCGATCCGGGCGCCGAGGTGAAGTGCTATCGCGCTGCATTGCAGCGTCGGCTTTTCAAAGGGTTTAAACCCCTTCGACGACGACCATTTCAGCGTCTGCGACCTGCTGGCGGATTTTGGCCGCGATCTGGTATTCCGGCGAGTTGTAGCAATCGACGGCATGCTGCAGCGACGGAAATTCGATGACGACATTGCGGCCGCGCGCCTGTCCCTCAAGCGGGGTAAACGCTCCGCCACGGGCAAGGAAATTCGCGCCGTATTTCTCGAAGGCAGGCTTGGCGGCGGCAACGTAATCCTTGTAACGCTCGGGGTCGCGGACATCCACGCGCGCGATCCAATATCCCTTTGGCATGTTTTCCTCCCTGCTTGTTCTGGTCGTTTAGATTGCTGCTTCGATCTCGGCGAGGATGGCGCGGGCGGCTTGCCTCGGGTCGGCCGCCTTGACGATCGGTCGTGCGACGACGAGATGGCTGGAGCCGGCTTGAATAGCGGCGGCCGGTGTCATCACGCGCTTCTGGTCGCCCTTGTCGCTGCCTGCCGGTCGGATACCGGGGGTTACCAGCGCCATATCCGGTCCGATGATCTTGCGAACCGCGGCGGCTTCCTCCGCCGAGCAGACGATGCCGCCCATGCCGGCGAGATGCGCCTGTTCAGCCCGGCGCAGTACCAGCGTATGCGGATCGTATTCATAGCCGGCGGAGATGAGATCCTCTTCGTCCATCGAGGTCAGCACCGTGACGCCGAGCAGGCAGAGATCGGACCCCTTGGCCGCCTCGACGGCCGCCTTCATCGCCTTCGGATAGGCGTGCAGCGTCAGCATCGACATGCCCATCTTGACGATGTTCTCCACACCGGAGGCCACCGTGTTGTCGATGTCGAGCAGCTTCATGTCGAGAAAGATCTTCTTGCCGCTGGCGGCAAGATCGCGGGCGAATTCCAGGCCGCCGGCAAAGGCGAGCTGATAGCCGATCTTGTAATAGAGAATATCGTCGCCGAGGGCGCCGACCACTTTCTCGGCCTCCTGAAGGTTTGGAACATCCAGTCCAACGATCAAGCGGTCGCGTGCGGTCATATCAAGCCCATCCCATCCAGTCTTCCATGGGTGTCCAGTCGCATGAGACGGCGCGCTTCGCAAGGTCGAAACAGAAAAGATTGCCACCGCCGGGAGGTTGATCGCCCTGCCGCGCGATCGGCTTTCCCTCCAGATGGCATTTCAGCAGGGTGCCGACACCGCCATGACCGACGAAGGCGATCGGCTCGTTCGGATCGTGCCGCGCAAGAACGGCCTCGACGTTGGAGACGATTCTTGCCTGCGCATCGATGGCGCGTTCCCAGCCTTTGAAGCTTTCATGCGGATGGGCGAAGAACCAGTCCGCCGCCTTTTCGAACTCCGGCGGCGCGAGGAAGCCCGTGGCGCTGCGGTCGTTTTCATGCGTGGCTTCGATGACTTCGATCGGTGCGCGGCTTGCCGTCGCCAAAGCCTCTGCTGTTTCGATCGCCTTGCGCTCGCCACTGGAGACAATGAGGCCAAGCTTGCCGGCCCAGGGTCGGCTCGCGGCCAGTCGCGCCCGCTCGGCGCCTATTTCGGACAAGCCCCATTGCGGCACCGGCACATCCGGATCGATGCGCACCTGCGGGTGCGTAATATAAAGAGCGTACATGGATTTCCCAGCGATTGTCTCAGCCGCGGCTATAGACCCAGAGCTGGGCCGGCGGAATGTTGCGGACGATAAAGTCGTAGTGGCGGATGTGATAGCGATCCGGCTTGGCGATGATCGGCGAGACAGCCCCGTAGGAAATCTGCACCACCGGGCGACCGGGTGGCATGCGGTCCAGCAGGCTTTCCAGAAGCGCGACGCGCGCCTTCATGGGAAAATTGAGAAGCGGGATACCCGATACGACGGAATCGAAGGTCTGGCCACGCAGCACGCCGAGTGTCGTATCGAGATCGAAGGCATCGCCGTTGATAAAGTTGACGCCTGGGTAACGGCGCACGAGATGATTGTAGAAATCGGTCGAGTATTCGATGGCGACGAGGTTCTGCGGCTCGACGCCGCGCGCCAGGATCGCCTTGGTGATCGCCCCGGTTCCCGGCCCGAGCTCCAGCACGGGCAGGCCGGATTGCGGGTTGATGACACCAGCCATCTTGCGGGCCGTGATCGACGAGGTGGGGACGATCGAGCCGACCGTCTTTGGTCCCTGCATCATGCCCTTGAAGAAACGAATCTCTTCGTCGAACTTCTTGCCCAGCCGTTCCTTGAGACGCAGCGCCATGCTCTCCCCCCACCAGATGTTATGGTTGCGACTTACATATTCTTTCTCGGCGTTCTTGCAATAGGATGCCGCAATAACGAGGGAAAATGTCGCAATCGACAAAGGACCAAATAAAAGCGCCCCTGCGTTTGAATAAACGCATGAAGGGCGCTTTTGTTTCGCTACACGCGCATCGGCATCAGCACGTAGAGCGCGTCGTCGCCGGCCGTGTCGCGGATGAGCGTCGGCGAGCCGGCGTCGGCCAGCAGGAACACGGCAGAATCGCCCGAAAGCTGTGCGGTGATATCGAGAAGGTACTTGGCGTTGAAGCCGATTTCCATCGGGTCCATCTCATAGCCGACGGCGACTTCTTCGGTCGCGCTGCCCGAATCCGGGTTGTTGACCGTCAGCAGCAGCTGGCCGTCGGACAGAGCGAGCTTCACGGCGCGGCCGCGTTCGGACGAGATCGTCGAGACGCGGTCGACGGCCTGGGCGAAGGTCTGGCAATCGACCCGCATTTCCTTGTCGTTGTTCGCCGGGATGACGCGCTGATAGTCCGGGAAGGTGCCGTCGATCAGCTTCGACGTCATGACGATGGAGCCGATCGTCAGGCGGATCTTGGCGTCGGAGACTTCGACGGTGACCATCGTATCCGGTGCATCCACGAGCTTCTGCAGTTCGCCAACCGTCTTGCGCGGGATGATGATGCCAGGCATGCCCTCGGAGCCCGAAGGAGCGCTGACATCAGCGCGGGCCAGGCGATGGCCGTCCGTGGCGACAGCCCTGAGCTTCAGGTCGCCGCCGCTTTCGATCGTGTGGAAGAAGATGCCGTTGAGGTAGTAACGCGTCTCCTCGGTGGAGATCGCAAACTGCGTGCGGTCGATCAGCATCTTCAGATCGGCTGCCTTCAGCTTGAAGGAGTGGCTGAAGCTGCCGGCGGTGAGATCCGGGAAATCGGATTCCGGCAGGCACTGCAGCGAGAATTTCGAACGCCCGGACGTGACCGTCATCGAGCTGCCGTCGGTGTTGGTGGCCAGCAGCACTTCCGATCCATCGGACAGTTTGCGCACGATGTCGTAGAGCAGGTGTGCCGGTACGGTGGTGGCGCCAGCCTGCTCGACATTGGCGGGCGTCGCCTCGGTGATTTCGAGGTCGAGGTCGGTCGCCTTCATGTCGAGGTTCGTGCCATCGGCTTTCAGCAGCACGTTGGACAGGATCGGGATCGTGTTGCGACGCTCGACCACGCGATGCACGTGGTTCAGCGACTTCAGGAGGTTCGACCGCTCAATTGTAATACGCATGGATGCTACCGCTTTCGACCGTGACTTGCCGGGCGGCCCGAGGCGCCCGAGCGACATGTTTTCGGACGAGGCCCGAAAGATTGGACAGGCAACTTGGCAGACTTCTCCATCCGAATGCAAGAGGCATGGCTCAATTGCCAAGCGCCAATTCGACATTTCGTCAACAATGCTCCACAGGAATTGCACCGCTCTTGCCGTCGGCGCACGCCTCGCCCATAAAGGCTGCTTATCCCAAGCGAATTCAGGACCGGCATGAACGAAGATCAATCGAGCGGCGGAACACGCAGTTTCCGCCTGCACAATACCCAGATTCCAGCCCGTCCCCTCGAACCGGCGCTCTATCTCGTCGCGACCCCTATCGGCAATCTTGGCGATATCACGCTGCGGGCGCTGGAAACGCTCGCCGGCGCCGACGTGCTCGCCTGCGAGGACACCCGCGTCACCCGCGTGCTGCTTGATCGCTACGGCATCCAGAACAAGCCCTATGCCTATCACGAGCACAATGCCGATGAGGCAGGCCCGCGACTGCTGCAGGCGTTGGAAGCCGGCCGCTCGGTGGCGCTGGTCTCCGATGCCGGCACGCCGCTCGTCTCCGATCCCGGCTACCGGCTTGCGGTGCAGGCGATTGACGCGGGCTACAAGGTCGTTCCCATTCCCGGTGCTTCGGCGCCGCTCGCAGCCCTCGTCGGCTCCGGCCTGCCGAACGACGCCTTCTTCTTTGCCGGCTTCCTGCCCGCCAAGGACAAGGGCAGGCGCGATCGGCTGGCCGAACTTGCAAGCGTCCCCGCCACCCTCATCTTCTTTGAATCGCCGCATCGCATCGCAGCCACCCTTGCCGCCGCTGCCGATGTCTTGGGTGGTGAGCGCGCCGGCGCCGTCTGCCGCGAGCTGACGAAGACCTTCGAGGAGTTCCGCCGCGGCACGCTGTCCGAACTCGCCGCATTCTATGACGCGGTTGATAATGTGAAGGGCGAGATCGTCTGGCTCGTCGGGCCGCCGGCAGAAAGCGTAACTGCTGAAGCCGATATCGACGCCATTTTGGCCGATCTCTCAGGGACGATGCCAACAGCGAAGGCCGCGACCGAAGCGGCGCGCCTCACCGGCCTGCCGCGCAAGGAGCTTTACCAGCGCCTGCTCGATATGAAGGAGCGCCATGCCTGATCCGAGGCTTGAGACGGGCCAGACGCTCAAGCGGCAAAAGGCCTGGCGGCGCGGCCATGTCGCCGAATATCTCGCCGCCGCCTTTCTTATGCTCAAGGGCTATCGGATTGTGGCGATCCGCCACCGCACCAAGCTCGGCGAAATCGATATCGTCGCCCGTAAGGGCGATCTCGCCGTCTTCGTCGAGGTCAAGTCGCGGCGCGGCGCGCAGGAGGCGATCGATGCCGTTTCCGTCTCTTCGCAGAGGCGAATCCGTGCCGCAAGCGATCTCTGGCTCGCCCGCCAGCCGGATTTCGCCCGTCTCTCGCAACGCTACGACATCGTCGCCATGCTGCCCGGCCGCTGGCCGCAGCATTTTCCCGATGCGTTTTGACTGAGGCGTTACAGCACCGTCACAAAATCAGCCTATTGCCGGGCGACCAGCGCCTGAGATTTCTCTGCCGGCGCCCCTCATTTCGTTTCGACAGGCCCTACCATGATCCGCAACACCGTTTCTGCCTTCACCGTTCCTTCGCAAGAGGAGCGCAAGAGCTTCGTCTCTCTCGAAAAGACCCCGGGCGTTCATGCCGCGAAGCTCTCGTCGCTCGCCTGCCTGAATGCGGTGCGTGTCGGCGGGCCGGATGCTGAGGTGAAGGCCTTGTCCTTCCCGTTTACGGTCGCTGCCTGGAACCTCGAACGCTGCCTGTTTCCAGAGGAAAGTGCCGCCAAGCTGCGGGAAACCGGGGCGCCGCTTGTCCTGCTGTCGGAAATGGATCTGGGCATGGCCCGCACCGAGCAGCGCGACCCGACAGGCATCGTCGCCGACGAACTCGGCATGAACCATGCCTATGGCGTCGAATTCCTTGAGCTCAGCCTTGGTTCGGAAATCGAGCGTTCTTACTGCCGCGATGATTTCAACGAAAAGGGCTTCCACGGCAATGCGCTGATGGCCTCCGTCGCTCTGAAGGATGCCTTCATGATCCGCCTGCCAGGCGAGGCCGTCTGGTTCAACGACAGCAACGAGCAGCCGCGCATCGGCGATCGCTGTGCCGTCGGCGCCATCGTCGAGACGGAGGCTGGTCCGATGGTCGCGGTTTCCGTCCATCTCGAAAGTGTGGCCACCGCCGCCTATCGCGAGCGGCAATTGGCGGCATTGATCGATGCGGTCGAGGCCTTCGCGCCCGGTCTGCCGATCCTGATCGGCGGCGATCTAAACACCGGCAATCACACCGGCGGCGATTACGCGACCGATACGCTGTTTGCCATGGCCAAGAGCCGCGGCTTCGAATGCCACGGTGGCCCGCTCGACCAGACAAGCACGCGCCCGAGCCTGATCACGCGGTTTCCCGATCGCACCATGAAGCTCGACTGGTTCATCACCCGCGGCCTGAAGATCGGCGAAAGTCACCTTGTTTCCTCCCTCAATGAAGAAGATAAGCCGCTCTCCGATCACGACATGATCGTCTGCACAATCGAAGGTTTCTCTGCCTGATCGTTGCAATCGTTAAAATGCGCTTGGTTTCATGAACCGCGCCGTTACCCCTTCCATGCGATGAGATCGTAGACGCGCATGGAATTTGGGGGATTGCATGGTCTTGAAACTGATGTTGGCGAGCATGGCGGCCTTTGCCGCGCGTGCCGCCCCGGTCGTCGTCGCGATGCCGCCGTCGAAGAACTTCGTGGCAGGCGCCAGCGACGAGATGGAGATGAAGCCGTCGCCGATCGAACGCTCCTGGATATTGTCGGGCGATCCGGTCGCTCGCATTGCCGAGCATTCGCGCGGGCAGGACGATGCCGCGATGACCGCGCTGTGGGACTGCACTGCAGGCGAATTCCGCTGGTATTTCGGCTGGGACGAAACCGTGATGATCCTTGAGGGTGAGGTTCACATCACCACGGAAGACGGTGTCGAGCGCACGCTGCATGCCGGTGATGTCGCCTATTTTGCCGGCGGCACCTGGGCGACATGGCGCATCGACCGCTATCTGCGCAAGGTCGCCTTTTTGCGCAAGCCGTTCCCGAAGCCTTTGACGATGGCCTATCGTCTGCGCAACCTCGTCCGGCAGGGCAACACGCAGGGCCTTGCCGCCTGAGCGCGGCCGGCCCTCACGAAAGACATTCCGCACGAAGACATCCTTGACGGAAGCCCTTGAATAACCGTTGCGTTTGCAGGCGGGCCGACCTACATCTGTCCGCAAATCGAGCGAGGGCTGACTATGGCTGGTATCAAGAATGTTGCGGTCCAGATGGACCATGTGAAGAGCATCAACATTGCGGGCGACTCGACCTTCGCCATGAGCCTCGAGGCGCAGAACCGCGGCTACAAGCTCTTCCACTATACGCCCGAGCGGCTGAGCATGCGCGACGGCAAGATCTATGCGTCCGTCGAGCCGATGATCCTGCGTGATGTGAAGGGCGATCACTTCGAGCTCGGCGAGCCCGAGCGCGTCGATCTCTCGACCATGGACGTGGTGCTGCTGCGTCAGGACCCGCCCTTCGATATGGCCTACATTACCTCGACGCATCTGCTCGAGCGCATCCACCCGAAGACGCTCGTCGTCAACGATCCGGCCTGGGTGCGCAATTCGCCGGAAAAGATTTTCGTCACCGAATTCGCCGATCTCATGCCGAAGACGCTGATCACCCGCGATCCGGCTGAAATCCGCAGTTTCCGCGATGAGATGGGCGATATCATCCTGAAGCCGCTCTACGGCAATGGTGGCGCCGGCGTCTTTCATTCGACGCGCGACGACCGCAACCTTTCATCGCTGCTCGAAATGTTCGGCCAGCTGTTCCGCGAGCCCTTTATTGCTCAGCAATATCTGCCTGACGTGCGCAAGGGCGACAAGCGCATCATCCTCGTCGATGGCGAGGCCGTCGGCGCGATCAATCGTGTCCCGGCCGAGCATGACGCCCGCTCCAACATGCATGTCGGTGGCCGCGCTGAAGCCACAGAGCTGACGGCGCGCGAGAAGGAAATCTGCGCCCGCATCGGACCGGCCCTGAAGGAACGCGGCTTCCTGCTCGTCGGCATCGACGTCATCGGCGACTACATGACAGAGATCAACGTGACGTCGCCGACCGGCATCCGCGAAGTCAAGCGCTTCGGCGGGGCCGATATTGCCAGCCTGCTCTGGGATGCGATCGAAGCCAAGCGGGCCTGATCGGCGGTTGCCACCACGCTTTCCCGGCTGAACAACAATATTCAACCAGTCATGTCGATGATTTCGATATGACTGGCTGAAGCTTTTGTTCGTTCATTGTTCTTGTTTCATTCCTCGTCTTATGCCAGATTGCAACCCGAAGTTTGCTGATCGGGGCACGTAACGGCAAACGGGTTCGGCGATAGGGGATAGGGCATGGTAGCGCGCGTCAGCACGGTGGCGTTTCAGGGGATTGAAGGCGTACCCGTCGAAGTGCAGGTGATGATTGCGCCGGGCAAGGTGCTGATGCACATCGTCGGCCTGCCTGACAAGGCCGTGGCGGAAAGCCGGGAGCGGGTTCAGGCAGCACTGCACGCTTCCGGCCTCGCCTTGCCGCCGAAGAAGGTCACGGTCAATCTTGCGCCGGCGGATCTGCCCAAGGAGGGCAGCCACTTCGATCTCGCCATCGCCCTCGGCCTGATGGCGGCGCTCGGCGCGATCCCGGCCGACGCTCTGTCCTCTTACACCGTCATCGGCGAACTCAATCTCGATGGCACGATCGCGCCCGTTGCCGGCGCGCTGCCTGCGGCCATCGCCGCCAACGCCATGGGCAAGGGGCTAATCTGTCCGGCCGAAAGCGGGCCGGAAGCCGCCTGGGCCGGCAAGGAGATCGATATTCTGGCGCCGCGCAGCCTGATCGCACTCGCCAATCATTTTCGCGGCACGCAGGTCCTGTCACGGCCGGAACCGTCAGTCCGCACCAGCGCCGCCAATCTGCCCGATCTTGGCGACATCAAGGGGCAGGAAAGCGCCAAACGCGCGCTGGAAGTGGCGGCCGCCGGCGGCCACAATCTGCTTTTCGTCGGGCCGCCGGGTTCCGGCAAGTCGATGCTCGCCTCGCGTCTGCCGTCGATCCTGCCGCCCTTGTCGACGAACGAGCTGCTGGAGGTGTCGATGATCCATTCGATCGCTGGCCAGCTTTCCGGCGGCAAGCTCTCGGATCGGCGGCCCTATCGCGCGCCGCATCATTCCGCCACCATGGCGGCACTCGTCGGCGGCGGCCTGCGCGCGAGGCCCGGCGAGGTGTCGCTCGCGCATCACGGCATTCTGTTCCTCGACGAGCTGCCGGAGTTTTCGCCGCAGGCGCTCGATGCGCTGCGCCAGCCGCTGGAAACCGGCGAATGCGTTATCGCCAGAGCAAACCACCGCGTCGCCTATCCGGCCGGCATCCAGCTTGTCGCGGCAATGAACCCTTGCCGCTGCGGCATGGCCGGCGAGCCGGGCCACACCTGCGCCCGCGGGCCGCGTTGCGCCAGCGACTATCAGGGCCGCATTTCCGGCCCGTTGCTCGATCGTATCGATATCCGCATCGATGTGCCGGCAGTCTCCGCCGCCGACCTCATCCGGCCGACAGCCTCAGAGAGCAGTGCCGATGTCGCACTCCGCGTCGCCCGCGCCCGTGAACGGCAGCGGGAGCGTTTCGAGCGGGCCGGCATGAAGGATGTCAGCACTAATGCCCGCTGCTCGACGGCGATGATCGAAACCATCGCCGAGCCGGATGCCGCCGGCCTGCAATTGCTGCGCGACGCCGCCGAGAAGATGAAATTCTCCGCCCGCGGCTATCATCGCATCCTGAAGGTGGCGCGAACGCTTGCCGACCTCGACGACAAGCCAACGGTCGGGCGCATCCACCTCGCCGAAGCCATCTCCTATCGCATTGCCGGCGAGCGGCTGGCCGCGCATGCCTGAGAATCCGAGGCTGAGGCGGCGCGGTGCCGTCTCCAGCCTGTCCAAATAAAAAGGGGCGCCGCAGCACCCCTTTTCTCAATCGATTGCGGCCGTAAGCTCAGCCGCCAAGTCCTTCGAACAGCGCCGTCGAAAGATAGCGCTCCGCGAAGGAGGGGATGATGACAACAATCGTCTTGCCTTCGTTTTCGGGGCGCTGGCCGACCTTGATCGCCGCCGTCAGTGCCGCGCCGGAGGAAATGCCGACCGGCACGCCTTCGAGCTTGGCGACGAGGCGAGCCTGCTGGAAGGCCTCGTCATTGCTGACGGTGACCACCTCATCATAGACATGCGTGTCGAGGATCTTCGGCGCGAAGCCGGCGCCGATGCCCTGGATCTTGTGCGGGCCGGGATTGCCGCCCGAAAGAACCGGCGAATCCGTCGGCTCGACGGCGATGACCTTGATGTCGGGCTTGCGGGCCTTCAGCACCTGGCCGACACCGGTGATCGTGCCGCCCGTGCCGATGCCGGAAACGAAGATGTCGACCTTGCCGTCGGTATCGTTCCAGATTTCCTCGGCCGTCGTCTTGCGGTGGATTTCCGGATTGGCCGGATTCTCGAACTGCTGCGGGATGATGGCATCCGGCAGGGTCGAGGCCAGTTCTTCGGCCTTGGCGATCGCGCCCTTCATGCCCTTCGGTCCCTCGGTCAGCACCAGCTCGGCACCGAGCAGCGCCAGCATCTTGCGACGCTCGATCGACATGGTCTCCGGCATGGTGAGGATCAGCCGATAGCCCTTGGCGGCGGCGGCAAAGGCGAGCGCGATGCCGGTGTTGCCCGAGGTCGGCTCGATCAGCACGGTCCGGCCGGGAGCGATCTTGCCCTGGGCTTCCAAGCTCTCGATCATCGCGACGCCGATACGGTCCTTGACGGAGGCGATCGGATTGAAGAATTCGAGCTTTGCCAAGAGGTTGGCCTTGACGCCCTTCTCCTTCGCCAGCTTGTCGAGGCGGACGATCGGCGTATCGCCGATGGTCTCGGTGATCGATGCATAGACGCGGCCGCGGCCGGGTTTGCGGGTGTCGGACATGGGTAGCTCTCCCTAGTTTGGAATTATGCAATGACAATAGGATCAAACGCCCGCAGAAACCAGAGTGTGCACACGTTCCCCGCGCGAGGCACGTGAGAAAAGAATCTCCCAAAGGCCTTCTTTTAGGATGTTTTTTTCAGGCGGCGCGCGCTGCGATGAAGGCGGCGGTGGCGGCGAGAATGCTGGCGGCGACCCGGTTCAGGATTTGCAGCGCCCTCGGCTTCTTGAGAAAGGTGCGCGCCCGCGACGCCAGCAGCATATAAGGCACGAGAACGATCAGAAGAATGACGAAAGTCGCCGCCACCAGGGTCGCGTATTCGCGCAGGCCGATGCTGCCGATATCGATCAGCGTCGGCACCAGTGCGACGTAGAAAAGCATGGTCTTGGGATTGCCGAGCGTGACGAGCAGGCCCGAGAGAAAGGACATGCCGGCGTTGTTGGATTTCTTCGCCGCTATATCGGCCGCAAGCAGGCCCGCCGTCCACAGCTTCCAGGCGATATAGCCGAGATAGAGCGCACCGGCGATCTTGATGACGATGAAGACCTCGGTGAAGGTCTGCGCCACGAAGGCGAGGCCAAGGATCACAGCCGTCAGGTAGATGGTGTCGCCGAGCACGAGCCCGAGGCCCATGAAGAAGGTCTCGCGAAAGCCGGAGCCGAGCGCACGCGCCACGATCGCCGTAATGCCCGGGCCGGGGATGGCGGCGGCGATGAAGAGCGCGCCGCAATAGGCAAACAGGGCCGCAAGCGTCATGAAGCTTTCCTCCTGGAATGGTATTGGCTCTATCGCACCACTTCTACGTTTTCAAGCGATTGCGCCGATGCTGCGAACATATTACCAAGGCGTTAGCGACGCGTCGAAACTGCTTTGCCCAAGGATATCATGTCTTCCGCATTGCTCCTCATCGATCTTCAGAACTCCATCCTGACAGGCCTCGGCTCGCCGGATCGTCAGCCGGCCATCGATGCCGCGCTCGAGACTGTTATCGCCAAGCTTGCGGCGCTGAAGCACAGCGCCCGTGCCGCCGGCATTCCGGCCTTCATCGTCCAGCATGACGGCGCGCCGGGCCATCGGCTGGTCAAGCGCAGCGAGGGCTGGCAGCTGCGCCGGGAAATCGCGCCCGAAGCCGGCGATGTCGTCGTGCATAAGACAAGCTGCGATTCCTTTTTCGAGACGGATCTGGAGGCTAGGCTCAATGGCCGTGGCGTCACTCATCTCATCGTCGGCGGCTGCATGACGCAGTTCTGCGTCGATACGACCGTGCGGCGTGCCGTTTCGCTGGGCTTCGATGTGACGCTGATATCAGACGGACACACCACGGCGGATATGGGCCGGCTGAGCTTCGAAGACATTGTCACCCATCACAATATGCTGCTTGACGGTTTCGATGCCGGGCCGCATGAAATCAAGCTGGTCGCATCTACCGAAATTTCCTTCTGAAGCCCTTTCCCCGCCGGAGGCTCTATGCCGCATTTGACCAGTATGATCGCCTTTGCCCTGATCGCTCTCGGCATGGTGCTGACACCCGGGCCGAATATGATCTACCTGGTGTCGCGTTCGATCTCGCAGGGGCCGGCGGCGGGCCTGATCTCGCTCGGCGGCGTCGCCTGCGGCTTCCTCTTCTACATGTTCTCGGCCGCGCTCGGCATCACGGCTTTCGTCTTTGCCGTTCCCTTCGCCTATGATGCGCTGCGGCTCGCGGGTGCCGCCTATCTTGCCTGGCTCGCCTGGAATGCGCTGAAGCCGGGCGGCCGTTCCGCCTTTCAGGTGCGCGAACTACCGAAGGATAGCACGCGCCGGCTCTTCACCATGGGGCTGGTGACCAGCCTCTTGAACCCGAAGGTTGCGATCCTTTACTTGTCGCTGCTGCCGCAGTTCATCGACCCCGCCGCCGGCAGCGTCTTCACCCAGTCGCTCGTTCTCGGCTTTGCGCAGATCGTCATCAGCGTGACATTCAATGCCATCTTCGCGCTGAGCGCTGGCTGGATCGCGATGTTCCTCACCCGCCGCCCGTCCTTCGCGCTGGTGCAGCGCTGGCTGATGGGCACGGTGCTGGCCGGGCTCGCCGTGCGCATGGCGTTCGAAGCGCAGCGTTGATGCGGAGCATTTCGCTGCCGCTCGCTGCCAGTCTTTTGGCATTAGCATCGCTCTGGAGCGCCGCTTCTGCGGTGGAGACGGACACGCAGACGATCGTCTTCATGCGTCATGGCGAAAAGCCCGAGGCCGGTCTTGGCCAATTGAGTTGCCAGGGGCTTAACCGGGCGCTCGCTTTGCCACCGGTGCTGACAAAACTCTTCGGCAAGCCGGCGGCGATCTTCGCGCCTGATCCATCGAAGCGAAAGAAGGATTCCGGCACTTCCTACGATTATATCCGGCCGCTCGCGACCATCGAACCCACGGCAATCGCCCTTGGCATGCCTGTTGATACCAGCTTCGGCTATGAGGATATCGACGATCTGAAATCCGAGCTGAAGAAACCGGCCTATGCCGGCAAGCTGATTTTCGTTGCGTGGGAGCACAAGCAGATCGTCGATCTCGCCCGCCAGCTGATGAGCGACAATGGCGGTGACGAGAAGGCCGTGCCGAAATGGCATGGCAAAGATTTCGACAGCCTCTATGTGCTGCGTATCGGCGGGAACAAGGCCGCATCGGCAGCGACCTTCGAGAAGATGGCGGAAGGCCTCGATGGCCAGCCGCAGACTTGTCCGCAGCCGGCTAAATAACTCTTAGAACACCGGGCGCATGAAGCTGCGCTCGTAGCTGATGATGCAACGCGTTTCCTCGCCATAGGCAAGGGCGGCCTGGCATTCCGCATCTTCGGGTATTTTCAGCCGATATTCCTCATAGGCGGTAAGGCTCGGGAAGCTGAAGAGCGCCAATGCGATGTTGTTGGCGCCCTCATGCGGCATGAAATAGCCGTGATGCGTGCCGCCCATTTTGTTGACCAGCGGGATCCAGAGCTTGGCGTAATGCTCGAACTGGGCAAGCTTGTAGGGGTCGATGACGTAGCGCAGGTAGCAGGTGATCATTCGGCGGTCCCCTTGGAAAGATGATCGTTTCTATTCCGGGGCAGGGGGATCGTCCAGCCCAGGTTCATGCCGGCCGCAGCCCCGAGAATGATGATCGCGCCGATGATTTGTGTGGCACCAAGGACATGGCCGAAGGCGAAGCGATCGACCACGATGGCGGCGATCGGATAGACGAAGGAGAGCGCCCCGGTCAGGTGCGTTGGCAGCTTCTGGATGGCGCCGTAAAGCAGCACATACATCAATCCGGTATGGACGACGCCCATGGTGACGAGGATCGACCATCCGCCGATATCCTGGGGTGTGGCCGAGAAATTGGTGAAGGGCACCAGCATCAGGATACCCGTCGAGACCTGGATCAGCGCGATCAGATGCGGTGGCGTGCCCTTCAGCCATTTGGCAGCGATCGCCGCCAGCGCATAGAAGAATGCCGCGCCCAATGACAGCAGGATGCCGATCGCATAGCTTCCCGAGCCGGCAGCTTCGGTCGGTTTGCCTTCGACAATGACAGCCATGCCGGCAAAGGCGAGGCCCAGCCAGAAGAGCTTGGTGAAGGTGATCCGTTCGCCGAGGAACAATGCGCCAAGCCCGAGCAGCATGAAGGGCTGCGTGTTGTAGACCGTCGTGGCGATGGAAATGGAAGCGTGGGAATAGGCGGCGAAGAGCAGCAGCCAGTTGAGGACAATGGCTATCCCGCCTCCAACGGCGATGGAAAAGGTCTTGAGATTCAGAATGCCGGGACGCAGCAGGCCCATGGCCGCGCAGATGACGAGCAGCGTCAGTGCGCCGAAGAAGCAGCGCCAGAAGACGACCCCGGTCACGGCCTGTCCGGACATCAGCACGAACCAGCCGATCGTGCCTGAAATCAGCATCGCTGCCGTCATTTCCACTGTGCCGCGTTTTATCTCGTTCATCACCTTGGCTCCCATCTATCGGAACCAATCATATTGCGGGTCAGGGGCAGGTGATATAAGTTTAATGAGGCAATCTTGCGCATTTACCTAATTAAACGAGGTTTTGACATGGGTGTTCCTAATGCGGCCTTGAATCTCGATGATACCGACCAGCGGATGCTCGAGGCGCTGGCGCGCAATGCTCGGATATCCTTGAAAGAGCTTGCGGAAGCAGCCGGCCTGTCGTCGCCAAGCGCGGCGGAACGGCTGCGGCGGCTGGAGGAGCGGGGCATCATTTCAGCCTTCACCGTCGATATCGCGCCGGAGGCGATCGGCTATCCGCTGCAGGCGATCGTTCGCATCCGGCCTCTGCCCGGCCAGCTGCATGTCGTCGAGCGGATCATTCAAGAGACGCCTGAGTTCATCGAATGCGACAAGGTTACCGGCGACGATTGTTTCATCGGGAGGCTGGTGGTGCGCTCTATGGGTGAGCTCGACGGCATTCTCGACAAGATCACCGAACGGGCCGAGACGAACACGTCGATGATCAAGGCGACGCCGGTCAAGCGCCGGCTGCCGCCGCTTTCGCACTAGGGTCCAAACCCAATCAAGCTATTGATTGAAAGTAATTCCTGTGATTCACTTCCATGATAATGGGAGTTTTTGATCATGGCAGGAGAGTTC
>NZ_FMAC01000015.1 GCF_900094555.1 Martinezella hainanensis | reverse complement strand
CGGCGAACAGCTTCGCCTCGCTCGTACTGCCGCAACGGCGCTCCGAGACTTTCATCCCCTGGCGGCTTCGCCGCCATTCCTCGCGAAACAAGAAAGTCTCTCCTCCCCGCCCTTCACGCTGTTTCGGCCCTACGGGTGCGGTCCGATCGTCCCCGGCCTTTGCGACTGCCATCGAGGCCGCAATGGAGCGGCCCGAAACAGCGAAAAGGAATACGACAATGGCTACCATCGGCACCTTCACTTCCACCGAAAATGGCTTCACCGGCTCGATCCGCACCCTCGCCCTCAACGTCAAGGCCCGCATCGCCCGCATCGAGAACCCCTCCGACAAGGGCCCGCAGTTCCGTATCTTCGCGGGAGCCGTCGAACTCGGCGCCGCCTGGCAGAAGCGCTCGGAGCAGACCGACCGCGACTACCTCTCGGTCAAGCTCGATGACCCGAGCTTCCCCGCTCCGATCTACGCGACGCTGACCGAAGTCGAAGGTGAGGATGGCTACCAGTTGATCTGGTCCCGCCCGAACCGGGACTGAGATCGCCAAGCCCCGCCGGTGAGGCAGGGCTTTCGACCTTCTCCTGACAAAGCCGGATCGGGCATCTAGCCCGGTTCGGCTTTTTTTGGTGCCATACGAGAGAGGGTGAGCGGCTCAGATTCTGTCGAGGATACCGGTCGGCGACGACGGCGCCAAGGATGAGCGGTTCCCCCAATTTGCTCCGGCAGCCCTAGGGCGGCCTGCGCAAATCGGCTCCCCCACTCCCCGGCTCTGCCGGTCGCTTTCGCGATCCTTGACCCCGCCATCACCTCCCAGGTCGCGGGGCATCGTCTTTCACAAACTCAAGGAGATGAGACGATGACGTTTTCCCTGGAACAGCACATCGAGGAACTGCGGGCCGAGCTTGCGAATTGCGTGGACTGGGACGAGCGCCTTCAGATCGAGGCGGCCTTGGCCGGCGCAAGGCAGGAGCTCGCCTTTGCCAACGCAGAGCTTGACGCCATGCTTTCGGAAGAACCGCCATCCTGAGATGGCGCCCATCCACATACCTGCAAATCAAGTCTCAAATTGAGGCTCCAGCGGCGGGAATTGCCCCTTCGCTACCAGCGCGGTTTCTCCTGTCGATCTCATTTCATCGACATCAGGGATGGTGCAACCCGGTCGTCACGCCGCAACCTTCCGGCATCAGAATTTTCCCCAGCCTTTGGCTTCCTCGCGAGACAAAATTCAGCTGCCTGCAGGTCCTCCGCTTTCGCTTCTGCCGTCCCGGTGCGGCGCTCCTTTCCCGGTCTGCTCTTCATCCCCGCGATGAAACGCAATCAACAGGAGAAACCGCCATGCAACAGCTAGCCAAGTTCCTTACCGCCACCGGCCGCCGTCTGCGCACTCTCGGCAAGGTCGTCGGTCACTTCTTCCGCAAAGGGAAGCTCGGCTTGAAGGTCGCGATCAAGATCCCCTTCTTCGTCGACATCGAGGTCAACTTCGAGACTGACTGGAACCGGCGTCGGTAACCGTCGCATCCGGCTTGCCCAAGAGCGAGCCGGATTTCAGCACCACGGCTCGCGGCGGCCGGACCAGGTCCGTGCCAGCCCTTCTGAAACAAGGATGTCGCCTATGCTGTGTCCGTCGCGGACAAGAACCCGCAGCTTGCGCCCGTAGCGATCTTCGTCGCGGCCGGGCCACGCCTTCAATTCGAACGGTCCGGCGTTGATCAGTTCGATCAACCGGGCGGTGGCCTTGTTGCCAAGCGCAAGTTCGGATGGGCATTTCGGTTCGCTGATCTCCGGCGTATCGATATCCGCGATCCGGATCTTCTCACCTGCAAACCAGATCGTATCGCCGTCGATGACGCAGTTGGCTCGACGGCCGAAATCGCACTTCCGAAACTGAGAAACGTTGCGGGACGCGGCGTCGGATGGAGGTGTGACCACCACCGTTGCGATTGAGATCGCCACAGCGAGGATAGATAGCGTGGCGACTTTCAAAGCGATGTTCCTTGGAGCAGACCGAGACGACTGGCGATAGCAGATTCTATCGAGGTCCGGATGGACGGAATGCGATCGTCCATCCGGATCAAGGATTGCCGCTCGCGAGGGTTCGATATCCCCGGGTTCGCTTCTGGCGGGTGAGGTCGAGGAAAAGCACCACCGCATCCTGTTCCCGCTCGAAATGGTGGACCATGGATTGACCCTTTGCACCGATACGACCCCAACGTCGTATCAGGCAGGCCTCACCGAACAGGTTCGGCTCGATCGACATCGCATAGAAACGGGACATGTTTTGCGTCCGGTCGGTGCGCTCCACGTAAATCTGGTAGGGTTGCCTGATCATGACGGCAGAATCGCGTTTTCGGGCGCGGTCGTCCAACGACAGTTTTGAATCGGTCACGGGTCATCGATTCATTTCTTTGAAGTCGGAAACAGTTTTGGCGGTCCGCCTGCGGCGTACGGCTCTATTCGCCTTTGGCGAACGAAGCCCGCACGCGGTCTTCGCCCACCCGGGTAACGATCCTCCCGCAACGGAGAAGTATTGCCGACTAAGTCAGAAGCGTAACGGTCGCTTCACAGGTGCTGTCGCTGTGGTGCTTCCGGCTGGTCGTGACTTCGCAACAATCCGAAGGGTTGCGACGGCGTGATGAAACGCGGAAAATTCCTGCGCCACGCGATCGTCGGCAAAATGAGTCGATATCTGAGCATCAGCAGATTCTGTTAGCGTGCCGGGCGGCACGAGGTCTTCCCAGCCTTTCGATTTGCGGAACTCTTTGACGATAAGCCCGAAAGGTGGATGGGCGTGGCTCAGCTGCGCTTGCGCGTAGCCAACAAAGGCACCTGTGATATCGCAGGCGATCTCGCCCTCTGAATTCGCGAAATGGTCGAACTGCCTCTGCTTCATCTTGAGCAGGTCAACCGATACTGCGTTGTGGCACGCAACCGAAAACTCTTGTGCGTCGCTCTTTGGGCGACCATCCACGGCCTGGACATAGCTGAAGTCCGTCGGGATATCGTCGATCCGCACGACCCAAAAGCCCGGGCTAGACCAACCATCGCCCTTGTTGAGACGGCGCTCGAAGTGCTTGATCCCGGGCCCGATCTTCGATGGACCGTCGGTCACGAGAAGATCGAAGCGCTCCAGTAGAGCCGACAAATCGCTGTGGTCGTCATAATCGGCAACGACCTCGCCGTCCTTATAGCGCGCTAGCATGTCCTTGAAGTGCAGTTTGGCAGCATTCTTGGCCTTCCAGATCCTGCCGTTCGACAATTCTACCGGTTTCACTATTCCTGCCCCTCCAGATCAGCCCTCGTCAAAACTCTCTCGCGCACTTCCCGTACCACGATCGACGGAAGGCCCATGCCGTCCAGTTGCTCGCGTCTATCAACGACCCACTGAATGCATGCCGCCTCGTCCAAGCTATCTTCAGCAATGACTTCATAGAGCGCGACCGCACCTATGCGGGACATTCCAAGTTCCATCAGCGATCGCAACGTTATCGCTGTGACGCCGAACTCCAACGCCACACCGATTTCGAGATCCGCGTCGATCAGGTCTTCCCGGTTGACCGCCCGCAAGTGCTGGTTCAGGACGTCAACATAGGCAGAGAAATAGCGTGGCGCGAGGAAACGCGCGGTGGTCTCGATCATCTCGAGAGTGCCGCGGATAACTGCCGCGGTATCGACTTCCCCGTCGCGGCGCTGCAGATATTCGATACGCCGGCGAATGATTGTGGGAAGCGAGAAGCCCTTCAGCCATTGCAAAACCGTGAGCGCATGAAGTGGGATGAGGGTCTTCGGAAGAAATACCGTCAGGACATGGTCGTTGATCCGCTCCATCATGTTCGAAAACCGCTGATAGGAGTCATCGCTTTCCGAAGGTGCGGGGAGAAGATCTTCAAGCTGGCCGGCGTAGCCGCGGAAGTAGTTGAGCAGGCTCTGTAGCCCGATCAAGCTCACCCCCGGATTGCGGGCCCCGATTTCCGCTCCAACCGACAACCCGTCCGTTACGACAGCAAGTGACGCCTCCAAGCGGCTCAAACTTTCCGCGGGCTGTCGCTTTGCCCACGGTGCGACAGCCAAAGACTGGTCCCGCATATAGGTCGTCGTCAGATAGGCGCTGACCTGTTCGAAAGCTCGGATCTGTGCAGGTTCCATATCGACACCGAGAGGCCGGCGCTCGATGTAGGTCGCCAGATCGTCGATTCTCGCCAGTGCCGCATCGGTCTCCCGACGGATCGGGTAACGTGTTCGTTGCGGGACGCCGGAGGGCCAAGCTTTTTCGTCAGAGGCGTCGATGCAAATGATGTTGCCTTGAAATTCGTCCCCCCATCGGCCGGCGCGGCCCGCAAGGTTCCAGAAGTCCTGCGGCTCCATCGGGTTATTCTTGCCCTTCCTTGGGCCGCGGACGACAATGGTCCGGCAGGAAAGATTCACACCCTCGATCAGCGTCGACGTGCAAATCAGGAACTTCAGCTTTCCGCTTTTGAAAAGCCGTTCGACCTCAAGCCGCACCAATGATGGCATGTTGCCGTAATGAAACGCCACGCCGGCTTCGACCAGGGGTGCGAGCGAATAGCTCTTGTGAACGCACTTTCGAGCCAGATCGGCTAAATCGGCCAATTCCTGGTCGATCCGCTCCGGTTTCTTGACGAGCTGACTAATGAGGCCTGCGATCTCTTCGGCCTCTGCTGCACCATTGGCATATACAAGGGTGCCGCCCCTCTCGCCAACCGCCGCTGCGATGAAAGCAAGCCGTTTGCGAAGAGTATTGGGCTTGTTAGGTAGGGTCAGCACGCCAAGCGGTAGATACTCCTCACCATAACGAAACTGTAGTTTCCACTTTGTCGGCTTCGCCGGCATTTGATGCGCCGTGATCACGTTCTGCAGGACCGTCGCAACGTCGCTGTCGATCGGGATTTTCGGCGTGCTCTCCGGCGCATCGTCAAGGAGCACTTCCGGATTTTGCGTCGCCGGGCTCACGAAGGCGACCCGCATACGCGGACTCGATCTCAGCAAACGCTCGATCGCGTCCTGAAGAATAACACCTCGCTGAGGATCCCCGATCTTGTGGGCTTCATCGACAACCACCAGATCGATATCCAGCCTCTCTTCCATCAGATTTGCAAGCAGATGGAGGCGCTCCTGCGTGAAAACAAAAACGCATTTCTTGGCGCTCTTCTCGACTGCGCCATACTTTTGCGCGGACGGCAGGGACGTAATTTCGATGTCCACGCCGGAGGCTTTGACGATCTCGAAGAGCGAGGCCTCGATTTCAGATACGAGCGCGCGGGTCGGCGCGAGATAAACAGCCCGTCGAGACTGGTCGCCTGCCAGGCAGTCCACGAGCCATTTGAGAACGAGGAAGGTCTTCCCGGACGCCGTTGGCGCCGACGCCGATAGCCACGATCCTTCTTCACCCGCCGCGCGCCAAAACGCCAGCTGGAAATCGTTCACGGCGACGCGCTCTCCAGTCGCTTCGAGCAGGATCGAGTTCTCAAGCTGCTTACGTTGGCCTTCTATTCTCAACCCGACGCCAAGGCGGGATGCAATGTTCGGGCGCAAGCGCCCGCGTTTCAATGCCAGAAGTACCGAACGGTGGTTGGAAAGCTTGTCGAAAAGCACCGCCGCGGCGTCGCGGATCGGCTCCGACGTCGGCAACAACATCGCTCCGGTGGCAATCCGCAAGCTCGCTTCTCGATGGGCACGCTTTGCCGAACGCGCCAATATGCTTGCCGCAAAAAGTAGTCTCTGCCAGTCGAAGCCGACGCCTTCAAGGTTCGCTTCTCGTGCCACGTTGTCGAGCTCGAGCAAGGTTGTCACTAGACCGAGCTGTTTCAACTCGTCCCGCAACGAAACATCGAAAAGCCAATCCTGAAGTTCGGTCTCAGACATCAGCGCCCCATGACCTCAAGAAATGCCTTTCGGAAACCGTCGACCGATGGCAGGGGAAGGCAGAGGAAGTGGATATCGAAGTGGTCGAGCTTTTCGGCCGTCAACCGTCTTCCGACCGATTTCAGCCAGTCCTCCATTCCGGCTTTTGCAGCCTTTACCATGTCATCGAGGACAAGGCGGCCGTCGTCGGCTCCGTAGAATTCCACATCGAAGCCGACAAGGGCGATCCCGCAGTATTCCACCCTGTTTGAGAGCGGCGACGTCGTATCAAAGTAGCGTCGAAACGCGTCGGACAAGCGCGGATCGCCGAGGTCAGCCTTGTCACTCAACAGCATGAGATCCCGCTCGCGCGACGCCCCGTGATGATCATCCTCGACAAGAAAAGGCGCAAGTGACTTAAGGCAGTCACGGATCGCGTCGGTCGGATCCTGATAGACCTTTGATTCCCCCCAATAGAGCTTCAAGCGCCCATCGTCCGCCACAGCGGCATAGACACCATCCGCGCCGTGATAGTGCATCCGGCTGTCAGTCTTCAGATCCATCTTGCAAAGCACATGGGGCAATCCGAGAAACCGCTCGGCGAGAAGGAAGAGCAGCATCTCGCCCCCCTCCCCAGTTTGAGCGAGATCCGTGAAAACGGCCCTCGCTTGCTCGTGCAAAGCTGCGACTGCAGACGTGGATTTGAATTTTATGTCACGCTTGCGCGCCTCTTCAATCCGGCTTCGCGGAATGGCGTAATCTGCTGCAGCGTGGCGCATGAATTCGGCCAGACGGCGAACTTTTACCTTTCCGTTGGCGTCAGTCGTCAGGCAATGACAGTAGACCGAAACCTTATGACCATCGATTTCGACGTTGCGCTCTACTAGGTGGAGATGGACCCCCAACTCTTCGGGATCGCCCGAGAGAATCGCGTCGAGGTCTGCACTGCTTATCTCCGCCATCGCGACGCATTCCTACAGAATCAATTGCAATAATATTGCGAATCAATAGCCGGAGCTGCAAGGCGGTTCGCCGCGCGATGAATACTTATCCTTGTATATGTTCGCCCTCTTCTTTCTAGTTGCGCGATTGACGTCGGAACCTGTTATCGCCGACACAGGCTTTCATATCCTCACGCCGAAACCAGATCGCACGACCGCATCGCAACGGCGGATTGCCAGCGGTAAACACGATCTGCTCATCAGCGCGCATCTGCAATACTTCGTGCGGCTGGATCAGCGGCCGGGCCGCGAGCTGCTTCGATCGCGTTCGAGACGAACCGCGCGCCTGAGAACTGCGGCTGACCTGATCGATCTCCACCGTCGTCATCCCACAGCGGCGAGAGATGTAGTCGGCCGTCTCTGGATCGTTGATAGCCGCAAACGAGATCCAGCTGGCGCTCTCGAACCACTTGCTGGACGCATCTCGCCCGCCATAGGTTTCGCGCAGCTGACCGATCGACTGGTAGATCATCGTCAGCGTGATGCCATATTTGCGACCGGCGTCGCGCGCCGTCTCGAGAATGCGCATGTAGCCAAGCCTCGCCACCTCGTCGAGGAGGAAAAGCGCGCGCCCCTCCATCTCTCCATCCCGATTGTAGATCGCGTTGAGGAACGAGCCGATAATGACACGCGCCAGACCGGTATGGGTCTCAAGCGTCTTCAGGTCGATGTTGATGAACACGTCGGATTTGCCCGACGCGATGTCATCGGTCGAGAATGCCGATCCTGACACCAAGGCGGCGTAGTTCTGGTATGACAGCCAATGGGTCTCCTTGATCGCGTTAGCATAGACACCGGAGAAGGTTTCCGGCGTCATGTTGACGAATGCGGCGACGTTCTCTTTTACGAAGTCGGAGGCCGAATTGTCATAGATGTCCTGCAATCGCTGGCGCAGCTTCGGCTCCGGTTCAGAGAGATTGGCTCGAACTTGACGCAAAGTTTGCTGTTCCGTGGGGGTGTGCCCGGACAAGCAGACATCGGCGATCATTGCGGTTAGAAGCTGAAGGCCGGATGCGCGAAAGAAGTCGTCGCGGACGCCGCTGGCACGGCCGCTTTCGCTCATGATCCAGGACGCGACAGAAGCGATGTCCTCTTCCTTCGTGCCACCGAATTTACCGATCCAGTCGAGCGCGTTGAAGCCCGTCTTCGGTTGGCGCGGATCGAGAATCCGAAACCTGCGCCCGGCCGCCTCGCGATGCTGCGACACCATTGGCGCGACCTCGTTCGAAGAGTCGAGAACGATCAAGGAGCCGCCCCATTTGAGCGCGGTTGGGATCGTCACCGACGTCGTCTTGAAGCCGCCGGAGCCGGCGAAGACGATGCCGTGAGATGAACCGAAAGATCCATCGAAGCAGAGAAGCGGAGCTTTCCCTCCGTCGCCCCAGCTGTCCTTGTCATCTGCCCGAAACCCGCGAACGGCTACACCATCACGATCGACGCGATATCGTTCGCCCACGACAATCCCGCCGGTCTCTGCAAATAGCTGCTCGGCCTCGCCCAGCTTCATCCAATCGGCCTCGCCGTGCAGTGCGCGCTTGCCGGTGATCCGCTTCGGCTCCGCCCGAACGAACGCTGCGTTTCCGATAAGCGCGACCCGAAGCGCAAAGCAGCCAGCCATCAGCACACTCGCGGCGCCGATCATGGTGGACGGGTCGAGATAGGCCAGGATCGACTTACCACTGGGAACCGATCCCGCGAATGCAGAGAGACGCCATGTCTCGCGGGCGACTGCGACGGAAATCGAGCCGAGACTTCCGGCGACGGCGCTCCAGCCCGCAAGCCGAATAGTCGCCGACCCTGCCGCTGCGAAGAGCGCCATCGCACCGATGACGGCGGCCGCAACATAGGGTGCGGCGATCCCAACGCGACCGAGCACCAACCGGGACGCCTCCGTCTTGCCGGATGCGGCAAGCCACTGCTCTATACCGGCCAGTCCAGTGGTCGCGGCCACCATCAGCAATGCCGGTATGATCGCGAGGAAAAGTCTACTCGCCGTCATTGGTGAAGGCCTCCGCGCCGATCGCCGTCAACCGGCCGCGCTCGCCGGCGTCCGTCTTGAGCCGGGTCGAGAGTTCGATCAACGCGCCGAGCAACATCGCTCTTTTTTCGAACCGCAGGCCTGCTTTCACGATCAGACCGCCGAGCTCGATCTTTTCACGCGTATCCTTCTTGCGGGCCTCGGATGTCACGGTCCTTGCCATCCGCTCAAGCCTCGCCAGCGCCGCGCGAAGTCGTGCCAGGCGGGTTCGTCTGGGCCGAGCCTCCCCTCTCCTTCCCGCTCGATCCGCCCTTGCCTCCGCGAAACCGCTTCGCCACCTCCTCGAACGCTGCCTGCATCTCGGTTTCGTCGATTTCCAGTTCGCCAAGGCCCGCGCGCAATGCGACGCGACCGATCCGCTCGGCCTCGCGTGTTTCCGCTGCCTTGAGCTGGTCCTGCAGCTTGGCAATCTCTTCGCGAATTTTGGAGGATGGCTTCTTCATTCCGTTTGTCTCCTTTGGCTGAAAATCGATGCTTCCAAGCAGAGGTTTCCAGACGGGAGTGCGGAACGCACTACTGTGAATCCTACAATCGCCAAGGGCGATGCATTTGTGAATGATCCCGGCCGTTCCGAAGGGGCGGATCCGAAGGGCGCAATTATACGTCGCTGATGCGACGCTCTGCTTTCAGCCTCCGGCTGGGCCGTCCGCTCCTCACGAACACGTTGATTTTGTTCGATCGAAGGAGCTGTCGGAAACAATGGCCGTCCCGCATTTCTCAGTCAGCATCGTCGCTCGCGGCTCAGGCCGCAGCGCCGTGCTGTCAGCGGCCTATCGCCATTGCGCCAAGATGGAATATGAGCGGGAGGCCCGCACGATCGACTACACGCGCAAGCAGGGATTGCTGCACGACGAGTTTTCGATCCCGGCCGATGCGCCGGAATGGCTCCGGGCGATGATTGCCGACCGCTCGGTATCCGGTGCATCGGAACACTTCTGGAACAGGGTGGAGGAGTTCGAGAAGCGCTCGGATGCGCAGCTTGCCAAGGATGTGACGATCGCCCTGCCAATTGAGCTCTCGGCCGCTCAGAACATCGAGCTCGTGCGGGATTTCGTGGCAAGGCACATCACGGCCGAGGGTATGGTGGCCGACTGGGTTTTCCATGATGCGCCCGGCAATCCGCACATTCACCTGATGACGACTTTGCGGCCGCTGACCGAGGATGGGTTCGGGTCGAAGAAGGTGGCGGTGAAAGGTCCTGATGGCGGCCCCTTGCGCAACGATGCAGGCAAAATCGTCTACGAACTCTGGGCCGGCGGGCTCGAAAACTTCAACGCGTTTCGCGACGGCTGGTTCGCCTGCCAGAACCGGCATCTGGCGCTTGCCGGCGTCGATATCAGGATTGATGGCCGCTCCTTCGAAAAGCAGGGAATCGAGCTGACCCCGACGATCCATCTCGGCGTCGGGACGAAGGCGATCGAGCGGAAGGCGACCAGCGGTGATGGATCGGCGGACGAGAAAGCAGCGCTCGAACGCCTGGAGCTGCAGGAGGAGCGCAGGGCGGAGAATGCGCGCAGGATCCAGCATAGTCACGAGATTGTGCTCGACCTGATCACGCGAGAGAAGAGCGTCTTTGATGAGCGCGACATCGCCAAGATCCTGCACCGCTATATCGACGATGCAGGCCTGTTCCAAAGTCTGATGGCGCGCATCCTGCAGAGCCCTCAGACTCTACGTCTCGATCGTGAGCGGATTGACTTTGCAACTGGTATCCGGGCGCCCGCAAAATATACGACGCGAGGGCTGATCCGTCTGGAAGCGGCAATGGCCAACCAGTCGATCTGGCTCTCCCAGCAGTCATCGCACAGCGTCCGTCAGCAAGTTCTCGACGCGACGTTTGCGCACCACGTCCGGCTGTCGGATGAGCAGAGGGCTGCCATCGAGCATGTCGCTGGGGATGCGCGGATTGCTGCCGTTATCGGCCGCGCCGGGGCAGGCAAGACGACGATGATGAAAGCGGCGCGCGAAGCCTGGGAAGCGGCCGGCTATCGCGTCGTCGGTGGTGCGCTCGCGGGCAAGGCGGCCGAAGGCCTGGAAAAAGAGGCGGGCATTGCGTCTCGCACCCTGGCGTCCTGGGAACTCCGCTGGAGCCAAGGTCGTGGGCAGCTCGACGACACGACGATCTTCGTCCTGGACGAGGCCGGCATGGTGTCATCCAGGCAGATGGCGCTGTTCGTCGACGCGGTGACGAAGTCTGGTGCCAAGCTCGTACTGGTGGGCGATCCCGAACAGCTTCAGCCGATTGAGGCAGGCGCCGCGTTTCGGGCAATCGCCGATCGCATTGGCTATGCCGAACTCGAAACCATCTATCGCCAGCGTGAGCAATGGATGCGAGACGCATCGCTGGACCTTGCGCGCGGCAATATCGGCAAAGCGGTCGCAGTCTATCAGTCCAACGGCAAGATGGTCAGCGCCGAGCTGAAGGCTGATGCCGTCACCAACCTCATCGACGACTGGAACCGCGACTACGATCCTGCCAAGTCTACGCTGATCCTCGCCCACCTGCGTCGCGATGTCCGCATGCTGAACGAGCTGGCGCGCGCCAAGCTGATCGAACGTGGCGTGATCGATCAAGGCTCTCCGTTCAAAACCGCCGACGGAAACCGCGGTTTTGCGGCCGGTGATCAGGTCGTCTTCCTGAAAAACGAGGGCTCGCTCGGCGTCAAGAACGGCATGCTGGGAAGGATCGTCGAAGCCTCGCCGGGTCGTGTGGTCGTCGCGATTAGCGAGGGGGAACATCGCCGCCTGATTTCCGTCGAGCAGCGCTTCTACAATAATGTCGATCACGGTTACGCCACCACGGTCCATAAGAGCCAGGGCGCAACGGTCGATCGCGTCAAGGTGCTGGCCTCGCTCTCGCTCGATCGTCACCTGACCTATGTGGCGATGACCCGGCACCGCGAGGATCTCGGCGTCTATTACGGCAGCCGATCGTTCGCCAAGGCCGGCGGGCTGGTCGAGATCCTGTCGCGCAGGAACGCCAAGGAAACGACGCTCGATTATGCCGGCGGCAGCTTCTACGGCCAAGCACTCCGCTTTGCAGAAGCGCGCGGCCTCCACATCGTCAACGTCGCCAGAACCGTTGCGCGTGACCGTCTCGAATGGACGGTACGGCAGAAACAGAAGCTCATCGATCTCGCCGGCCGGCTCTCGGCCATCGGCGCCAAGCTCGGCTTCGCAACGTCGACCGCCAGAACAGTTCCCACTGCAGAAAAGGAGGCCAAGCCCATGGTTGCTGGCATTACCACCTTCCCGAAATCGATCGATCAGGCTGTCGAAGACAAACTCGTCGCCGATCCTGCGCTCAAGAAACAGTGGGAGGAAGTTTCGATGCGCTTCCATCATGTCTACGCCCAGCCGGAAGCAGCATTCAAAGCGGCGAATGTCGATGCGATGCTGAGCAATCAGGCGATCGCGGCGAAGACGATTGCAAAGATTGCTGCGGAGCCGGAGGCCCTTGGCGCGCTCAAGGGCAAGACCGGTCTCCTCGCAAGCCGGGCCGACAAGTCGGACAGGGATCGGGCGCTCAAGAATGTCTCGCCGCTCGCCGAGAGCATCAGCGATTATCTGCGGCAACGCAGCGACGCGGAACGCCGCAATCACGCCGAGGAGCTCGCGGTTCGAAAGCAAGTCGCCCTTGAGGTTCCCGCGCTCTCAGCGAGTGCAAAAAGCGTGCTGGAACGCGTTCGCGACGCCATCGATCGAAACGATCTGCCGGCCGGTCTCGAATATGCGTTGGCCGACAAAATGGTGAAGGCCGAACTCGAAGGCTTTGCCAGGGCTGTCGCCGAGCGTTTTGGCGAGCGGACCTTCCTTCCTCTCGCCGCCAGGGATAGCAGCGGCGAGGCCTTTCAGCGTGTCACATCAGGCATGAACGCCACCCAAAAGGCCGAGGTCCGGCAGGCCTGGGATACGATGCGGACCGCGCAACAGCTCTCCGCCCATGAGCGCAGCGTGACGGCGTTGAAAGCGTCCGAGACAATGCGGCAGACAAAATCTCAGGGCCTGACGCTCAAATGAGCTGCTTACCGCAAAATTCGACCAATCTCTGTAGCTCACGAGGGCAGCGGACGCGGCTATGGGCCCTCGTATTTCTTGCATTTCCGCTCACGATCGAGGGTGCCGGGATGTTGGGCTATCGCGTCAATCTCACACCAAGCGAGCCCCTCGGGCTTTGGCGTATCGTCGCTCTCCATCGGCCAGCTGTGGTCGGTGACGTGGTTTTCATCTGCCCGCCTCAAACGGCCGTCATGCAGAAAGCTCGACATCGCGGTTATCTCCACGCTGGCCTATGTCCCGGCCGATATGCGCCTCTCATTAAAACCGTTGCCGCTATAGAGGGTGCCCGGCTGTTGATCGGTGGCACCGTCATGATCGACGGCCGGGTTCTCGAGCATTCCGATGTTCGCAGAACAGATGGCGCGGGCCGCCTTCTCTCGGCCTTTTCCGGGTTCAGCGTGCCTGCGGGTGAAGTCTTCGTTCACTCGCCGTTTCCGGCGTCGTTCGACTCTCGGTATTTTGGGCCAATCCCAGCATCAGGTATTCTCGGCCGCGCTGAAGAGGTGCTGACCTATGCCCCTTGATCGGCACCGAACCCCATTCCTGATTCTCTCTTCTATTGTCGTCGGCTGGCTCGGATGGAGCGGTTACGTTCTCCTACTGCCCGTGGCCATTTGCTTTTCGGCTATCTGGTCACTCGCGAGGACGCGAATGCAGGCGGCCATTTGCTCTGCTGCCTATTTCCTCGCTGCCGCACGTGGGCTACCGCAGGGCGTCGCTACCTACTACACAGCCGATTTCCTGCCGGGAGTATTTCTCTGGTTCGCCGCCTCGTCGGGGTTCGTATTCGTACATATGATGCTCTGGACAAACAGGCAGGGCCTGCGCAAGCCGCTATACTACCTTGTCGCCGCTTTCCTCACGGCCATTCCCCCTTTTGGCATAATGGGATGGGCGCATCCGCTGACATCAGCAGGTGTGCTGTTTCCGGGATGGGGCTGGTTTGGCCTTGGGGCCACTGCAACCGGCCTTGCGGTCATGACGACGCGCTTCCGGCCGGTTGCCGCCATCGCCATTCTCGGCTTTTGGCTCTGGTCCGCCGCACAGTGGACAGCGCCGAACGTACCTGCGTCGGTCCGAAGTGTCGACCTGCAATTTGGATCCTCCCTCGGCCGCGTCAGCAGCCTCGATCGCCAGCAAGAGCTTGTGGCCGCCGCTCACAGGCAGATCAGAGCGCCTGTTGTTGTTCTGCCCGAGAGCGCCATCGGCTTCTGGACGCCGACGATCGAGCGCTTCTGGCAACGGCAGCTGGTGGATCGGACCAGCAGCGTGATTGCCGGGGCTTCCGCGGTGAACAATGATGGATACGACAATGTGCTGGTGCGCATCGATGGCACCACAAGTGAAATTCTCTATCGCCAGCGCATGCCAGTGCCTGGCTCGATGTGGCAGCCTTGGCGGCCACTCATCGGAGAGGCTGGTGGTGCAGGAGCGCATTTCTTCGCCAATCCGGTGGTGGCCGTCGGTGAGCTGAAGATCGCACCTCTGATTTGCTACGAGCAGCTTCTGGTTTGGCCGGTCCTACAATCCATGATGCACGAGCCGGATTTGATCGTTGCGGTCGGGAACGGCTGGTGGACGGCTGGGACGTCAATAATCGAGATTCAAAAAGCCAGCGCCGGAGCCTGGGCCAGGCTCTTCGACAAGCCAATCGTGTTTTCCTTCAACACCTGACCAGGTAATGACAATGATCGACCAAGCCATGATCGAAAAGTGTAGCGACCCATCCCTCACACCAGCCATCGTCGAGCAGTTTGTCTCGTCCGCCGGCGCGGACGATCCGCTGACGTTGACCATCAAGTCCGATGGCCGCCTTCTGCTGATACCGAAGCCGAGGACCCCGGACGAGGGATTGGCAGCGCTGCGTGAATATGTCGGCAGGGCTGGGGTCAGGGTCGGGATAACGCAGATACCAGCCGGTATCGGAACTACCGATGTCTCAAAACTCGATCGCTCACTGTTTGACGCATGCACCAACCTCAAGGAAGGAACGGCCCTGTTTGCCAAGGTGGCGCGTATCGTCACTCATTGGTACGGAAGCCCGACAAACAAAGATATACTGCCGCAAATGGTCGATGATGCAATCTATGCCTGGAAGACAGGCTACTTCGAGGGAACTGAGGTATTTCTGGCTGCGGATCCAGGTGGCGAGACATTCTTGCGGGAGGGCTTTCGACCCAAAGATCTCGGCGGTGATCGATCTTCCGACACCGAAGCTAGTGGCCGCGTGAAGCAAGAGGCATCGCAGCCAGATGCTAATTCTGGCTCCGCCGAGATGCGTATTGACCTGACCAGGATCGGCGGCCAGAAGTAGCTCCGGCGCTTATTGGATGATCACGAACGATAAGGTCACCGTGTCAGCGATTTCTTGTGGTCCACACCCTCGGAGCCGACGCTCGCTTCAACCCAGAATGCAGCACAGTTTGCCGACTTTGGGCAGCCTTCGGGCATCGCTCATTGGAAACCAAGCGCCATAAGCAATGCATTGAGCCCTGGCTCAACGCCTCGTGCTCGGCGAAGTCCCGCGGCATCAATTACTGCCGCGAGCTTGGCAGCCGGCATTCCCTTGGCATATTCGGCGTACTTGCCTATCAGAGCAGCAATAGCGAGCGCCGTGGACTGCGGCTTCAGCTGTTGAGCGTTCGGAAAGTGCCTGAGGAGCAGCGCTTCATGGCAAGGTTCCTGCCAAATGATGGTGAGACCTTCGGCGTTCGCGAGAGTTTGTGCCTGCTGATCACGCTGTGGCGCGAAACCTCTTTTGTCTGAGTCCATCAGAACGAATGCGGCTGCATAGTCGCCTTTCTTCTCTCCTTGTTTTTTCTTCTTTGCAGCCAGCTGGATGAGCGCGAGCGGATCGCCGCCACCTGGCCGCAACAGGATGGTGTCGAGGAAAAAATCCTGTCGCTGTGCACCAACTACGCGCGTGAGTAGAGCGCCGTAGCTCTGTTCGCTTTCGCCCTCGCACCCAAGAAAGATGCGCTTGCGTTGGGGAATGACGACCCGCCGCCTCATCCGATTTGCGGAACAGCCCCAAAGCTGCCCCCCAGGTATTTGCGATAGTAGTTATCGTTTCTTCTGACCGATTGCACGTCACGGAGACCGTAAACCGAGGTTCGACCCTCATAGTTCTTGTCGCAAAAGAAAATCTCCTCCTTCGTCAACTCTTCGAGCAAGGAAGGCGTGTGACAAGTCATCCAAAGCTGGGCGTCGTGAGGATTACGGATCGGATCATAGAACCATCGTAGAATTTCCGGCAGCAAAAGTGGGTGAATCGTTGCGTCAAGCTCATCGAGGACGGCGACTCCACCGGTATCCAACGCCTCAAAAATGAAGGGAAACAGGCGGATGAACTGGCGGGTGCCGTGGCTTTCGTAGATGATAGGCATTGGCAGAGTCAGCCCCTCATGCTCAAACAGCGCGATCGGGCCGTTGTGACCTTGCTCGATCTTCATCTCGCGTATCCCGACATCAATACGCTGAATTTCGCGGTTAAACATAGCCAGCTGTTCAGGATGTTCGGCATAATGGCGAACTGCCGCATCGTCTGTGGCGTCGTACTTCTCGATGAGTATGTTCGATACGAGGAGGCTTGCGGTTTGCCACAACACCTTTGAATAAGCGTGCTCTAATTGTGCCAATGTCGATATAACGCTGGCATCGGGCCTCAGCACTTTCTCGAGCGCCTGCCGATATCCGGTGAGTCCGAATGCTTTTGATGCGACCACCTCGCCGGCTGCGTCCCGTTCGAACAGGCGCACTTTTCTCGACGCGGTCGAAGGCCAGTAGTAAAGTGCCTCTTTCTCCACGATCTGCTTGCCGGACGTGCCACCGATTACGACTTCATAGCTGTAGCGGCATTGCGCCGCCCCCGCCTCGCCGGCTTGCTCAATATCTTCAACACCAGCGAGATAGACCGTAAGCCGCGTCGGAGCGTCGAGCGTTTCCTTCGAGTTAAACCGATCGAAGGGCATCCGATTGCCACGCGGCGATGAGAAACTGTCTTTGACGAACCATTTGATAAAGGACAGGGCCCTCAAAACCGTCGACTTTCCCGACGCATTTGGGCCAAACAGGGCAACCACCTTTGGCGCCTTCTCACTTGATCCAAGCCAAAGCGGCGCCAGGCGGCCAGGCTCTTCCGGCGTGTTGGCCGCGATACTCAGATCAATCACCTGAAGATCATGGATCGAATAGAAATTCTCGATCTCTAGCCGGTGCAGCATGTCAACTCGAACCTTTGAAACTCCGTGAATTGTCATTTAATAGACACTTTCGACAAAAAAATGTCAATGTATGCATTCCGTTATTATTCTGTGCGCCTTGGAGCAGAGATTGGTTCAGTCTGTTGGTTCCTGATCCGTGACGCCCTCCCTGCAACGACGTGGGCCAATGGCCCGGAACCCCACTCACACGCCATATTGAAATTGTCGGCTTCAATTCGGATGATTGCTCAGAACGCGGCCCTACCCATGATGGTCTGTGCGAGAAAAGTCGGTGGCCAATGGTCCTTCGCGAGAATATTAGTTCTACCTACCAACCAGAGGATCGTTCGTTGAAGTTCACATCCGAAGAAGACGTGGAACGCTATTTTGCTGACCAGGCGACCCTTTTTAGAGGAGCGCACTACGGCACGATTAACAACATCAAGGCTCCTTTGAACATCGAGTTGCAAAATGCGCTTGACGATGGGCCTGAAGAGTCGATCCAGCGAGTGCTGACGGCAAATCCATATCTTTTACAGTATGCTATGCCGAACACTGGCCATCACGGCGTTTGGGTTTTTCCAAAGCGAATGATCCGCACGCAGCAGGTCGACAGAACGCCGGGATTGATACCCGACTATCTTGTGGCTGCTAGCAATTCGCTCGGATATTCCTGGCACATCATCGAAATCAAGCGACGCGATACTCAATTCGCAAGTTCCAATGGGCGTTCGCTCAGCTCCGCCGGATTGAAAGCCGTGGTTCAGAGCGCGACTTATTTGACCCACTTTCATCAATACATCGAAACTGTCAGAAATAATGTTGGTGTTAGCGAGATCATCCAGCCCGAAAATGTGATCATTCTGATCGGGGATTCATCAACCGAGACAGCGGAGCAAGCTGCGCGGAGGGCGGAGTTTGAGCAGATCGCGCCAAGAGTTAAGATCGTTACCTATGACAGAATAGTTCGCGGGCTTCGGAGTGACACTAGCTTCAGAACCAAAGTAGCGGAGACAGACTCGCCGCCGACCACGGTCGGTGCATAGGAGTATCGAGCGAAGCCGGATAGGTAGTGGGCCGGCGCGGCTCTGTCTTAGGCGTCTTTCCCGACGCGCGAAAGTAGTTCGGCTGGTTCGACACCCAGTGCGGCCGCAATTTGTCCAAGGACGGTAACGCTCGCCGCTTTATGCGCACGTTCGATTGCGCCTATATAGCGCGCGCTCAGCCCAGATCGGTCAGCAAGTTCCTCTTGCGTCAGCTGTTTATCATGGCGCAGTCGACGCAGATTTATCGCCATGATCTCTTTCAGATCCATGGACAAAACGAACATGAATCGGAACTATCGTTCTAGGAACGATAGTTCCGATTCGTAGTGGCGCGTTGAACTAACTGGCACGCGATTTCGGGCGTAGGAATATTCACAGGGCTCGAAATCGTGCAGACATCGTGCAATTCGTTTAATGCAGACCAAGCACTTTCAGTATCGAAGAATTTAGCGGAGACCAGCATGACCGACGTAACCCCGATCGAAACCGAAGGTGACGGTGGGGAATCCTCATATACGGCGTTGCCAAAGGCCGAGCTTGAGGCGCTCGCAGTTGCGGCGATCCGCGAGCATCGGAGCCTCCTTGCTGCCGACGAAGTGGTCTATGATGAATGGACGCGCGCCAATGAAGACCCCTCTACGGCGGTATCCGTCCTGAAGTCCTTGCAGGACGAGTATCTGGCCCGCCAGAAGAAATCCGAAGCCCAGCAACGGGAGCTTTCGGAGATCATAGATGCTCTGGGATACGTTCCCGAGATTCCAATTGATGAGGAGCTAAAGTAAGCCGCGATCCTTTGCCATCGCGACGAGCTGCGGCAACGTCTTCGCATCGAATTTTTCGCGGGCACTATCCAGATAGTGCTGGACCGTGCGCGCGTTAATCCCCGTCAACATCGCAGTCTCCTGCGTGCCTCTTCCCTTGGCTGCCCAAGTCACGCACATGATCTCCCGTGGCGACAGCATCCGCTTTGGCCTGATGATGGTGGACGCCGCGAGAACCTTCAGTCGGTAGTGAACGGCCATGACGATCTGCAATCCCGTCCGGGGATCGAGAAGTGGCGATGCGTCGATCCGCTTCTGGGCGGAGGCAAAGGTCAACATCATCGTTGACCCGAAGCTGCCCTCTGCTGGGATGGTGATCCCGGATCGGATTCCGTGGTCGACAGCTTCATCTCTGAATTTGCGCAGGGGGGACGACCCACGGGACGGCCAGTCTTCGGCACTCCACGCAAATGTCTCGCGCCGTCGCTTCGCTTCCGTCACCACAGGATCTATCCGCGAGTATTTGTTGCCCAGATAGATGTCTTGCCACGGTTCAGGGTACGAGTTGAACGTCTTGATCTCCAGCCCTTCTGTCTGGAGGTAGGCGAAGCGATCGTACCCGTGAAATTGTGCGAAATTCTTGAGGGCAGATTTGATCATTTGTTCGTCCAGCGAGGCATCGAGCATATCGATCAATGAACTGAGAACTCTATCCAAAGACTACTCTCCCAATATCCGACGGAGACGCGGGCGGTATATGCGGCCCGCAATATGGGCCGGCAGCCGCTGGCCTGCGGATCTGCACCCGCGTTTCGCCGTCGGTCTGTTTCGACACGGCAACCATGGGTGCTCGTAAAGATCGAAGCAATCCCCCGTTCCGTGTGTATAGGAGTAGGTGTGCCGACGCTCGATTCAAGCGCCGGCGATCTAAAAAAAGCGTGAGATAAGAAAGATTTCCGAGCGCGTGATTACGATGTCACGCAGAGCGCCTCACTCGTTGTTTCTGTGCGCCGAAGGGAAGATCACATCCTGATCGACAAGGACGTTGAATTTGTAGCCTGGCCTAATCTGAATCGTCGGCTGGACGTTGAGATTTTTCGAGATCGTCTGCTCGGCGACCCTTCCGAAGGACTCTGCAAAATTCCGCCGAGCGGCGTCCGATGCCGTGTCCTGTGTTGCCAGTGTCGAGCTCTCGGGCATGGACATATCGATACCCGTTCCGATCAGGGCAACGAGAGCTGCTGACCCGAACGTGCGCCACAGGTGGCGATCGACCTTGTCCTTGAAGCCACTATAACCCTCGGCATCCGTACCGGCCATTCCTCCGATCTGCAGCGTGGCACCATTCGGGAAAATGAGATCCGTCCAGACGACGAGAACTCGCTCCTGCCCGAACGAAACCTTCGAATCGTAGCGGCCGAACAGCTTTGCACCTTGCGGGATCAGAAGCCGGTAGCCGGTGGCGCTATCATAGACGTCTTGGCTAACCTGTGCCGTAATCCGTCCGGGAAGGTCGGAATTTAGGCCGGTAATCAGTGTGGCAGGGATGACCGATCCTCGCTTCAGCTCGTAGAGCGACAGCTGGGGTACAACCTGGTTCGGCAAATAGCCGAGATCCTTGATATCCTGATTGAAGAAATCCTCCTTCGAAGTCTGGCCGTTGGGATCGATGTTCTGGCCCAAGAGCCCCGATTTCATGGCCTGGGCGTACAAGTCGGAAGCACCTCCAACAGCCGTGCTCTGCGGCTGGCGCTCGTTGGAGGCCAATTGCGACGCGGCCTTTTCCACCTCAGAAATATCGACTTTCAAGGGAGAGTCGAGCGCGGTCGCCCTCGCCTGAAGGCGCATCATCCGCTGGCGCTGCGCTTCGCGAAGGTATTGCTCATCCTGCTCTCGTTTCAACCGGGCACGCCATTCCTCTTCGCTTTCGAGGCGCGGGCGGTGATCCTGTTTTTCCTCCACAGTCGGCTCGGCGAGAGGTTGCTTCTTTTCTTCCTGCGGCTGGATCGTGGGTGTTGGCTGAAAAACCTCCTGGCGCTCCGGTTCGCCGATGATGCCGTCGGAGACACCTCGTTTGAGCTGATCGCCGAAGTTCGTCGCCGGTGTGCTTGAAGCACTGTCCAGATCGTTGCCGCGATTGAAAGGCAAGCCACGCCAGGAGAGACCGACGACGACGACGCCAAGGAACAGCACGACGATGGCGATCGCGATGACCACGGGTAGACGATTGAGGCGGCGCATCCCGTGTTGATCGGTGCTGTTGCCGGAACCACCGAGTTGGAGCGATTGGACCATGATACTCCTCCGCTCAATTGCGCTGCATGATCGAAAGCGGACTTGCAGGTGTCGCGCCGGCTGTCGTGGGCAGATAGGCCCGTCCGAGCGCGATCGCAGGCGTCCTCAATCTGGCGAGAACCTGTCCGTCAATCGTGTCGACCGACCAGGCAAGCTCGATGGGTTTCTGGTCCTTCGACCCCTTGCCATCGGTGATGACGACATAGCCCCAGCCTTTCAGAGCAGCCTCGAGCGCTTTCGCGTAGTCTGAATTATCCGTGTCCAGCTTGAGGGTAGTCGTGGCTGCGGGGCCGACCTGCTCCGCAAGCCGGCTTGCCATATCGCCCGCGATGGCGCTCGCTGTCGGACCAGTGATAGCGGTCGGCATGGCATCGTTGGTGAGGGCGTCATCGGTCGTTTCGCAGCCCGAAACCGTTGCGGCAATCAGGACGAGTACAAGGAGCCGGATCATCGTCAGCTCCCCCGCCGAATGGTAATTTTCTGCTGATGCCACCCGACACCGGAGACAAGCACCGCCTTATCGACGGCATAGTCCACGATCATCATGTCGTTTTTCATTCGATAGTTGACGATGCGGTTCTGTCCGCCTGAGACAATGAAGAGGACCGGCGCGTCCTGACCGGATATCGACTTCGGAAACTGGATGTAGGTTTTGGCACCATCTGAGTAGACGCGCTTCGGTCTCCATGAGGCGCTGCCGCTCACCGAATACGAGAAGTTCAGCTTATCCGGCGCGCTGCCAGGCAGCCCACCGACCTCAAGGCGCGCGTTAATGTCCGCGAGCTTTGTCGAAGCGTCCTCAGGATATTCGAAGCCGACCCGGGCCATGTATTGGGTCGGATGAGACTTCAGCTGGATGTGATAGGTTCGTCGGGACGTGGTGACGACCATGGAGGTCACGAGCCCCGGCTCGGAGGGTTTGACGATCAGGTGGATCGCCTGGCCGCCAGTTGCGCCCGATGTCGCCGGCTCGACTTTCCAGCGTACGGTATCGCCAACGAGCACGTCGCGAACGATCTCCCCACCCTGCAGCTCGATATCGCAGACCTGTAGCGGTGAGCAAACGACGGAGGGCTGGGTTTCTCCGAAGAGGAAAATCACTTTTCCGTCTGGACCGGTTGTCACGAGACCGGCCGTGCCACGCCACTTTTGTGAAATGGCCGTACCCTTCGCTTCGTTCGCGGTCATGCTCTGCGCGCTGGCGCCGGCGGAAAAAAAAAGCGTTGCCACGCAGCCGGCCGCTGCGATCAGTCTTACATTGTGCATCAGTGAATTCCCCTGCCCTAAAGCTGTGCTGTCCAGTCGAAGTCCTGGACATAAAGGCCGATTGGGTTGAGGCGGATGATCGCCTCGTCCTGCGGTGCGGTCAAAGTGACCGTTGCGATACCTCGGAAGCGGCGAGTGCCCGTCTCCTTGCCCTTCCGGTCGCGCTCATATTCCGTCCAGTCGATCTGATATGTCTGGTTCGACAGTGCCACGATGTTGTTGACCTCGATGGCGACGGTCGCCGTCTTCGCCTTCTCGAACGGCGAGTTTCCCCGAAACCAGGCATTGATCTTTTCCGTCGACGGGTCCGACGTCCGCAGCAGCGCGTAGGTTCGGTCGATATATTGCTTCTGCACGACGGCGTCGGGCGTGATCGACCGAAAGCTGGTCACGAAGTTACCAAGCGTGGCCCGCACAACGCGAGCGTCGGCGTATTCGATCTGTTGCGGGAAGCCTGCGGTCACCGATGTGCCGAGCTTGTCGACCTCGACGATGTAGGGGACCAGCTTAACCTGTGTGCTGAGATACATGGCATAGCCGAAACCAATGACCGCCATGGTCAGGCCAAGGATACCAACGATGCGCCATGCGGCCGCAGCCTTGACATAGGTGCCGTAGCGCTCGGACCATTCCTGTCGGGCAGCGAGATATGGGTTATCAGGGGGGCGGTTCGCTCCCATCGAAATTTGCCTCACGATTTACGGTTTGTCGTTGCGTTCTGGAGAAGGTTTTGGCGCGGCCTGTCCGTTCCGGCTTTCTTCGAGCTTGGCGTTTGCAAGTCCGAGGATCGAGCCGGCGTAGGCTCCAGGCGACCCGATCGCCTTTTCTTTGGCCGCGGATCCGACCGCGCCGCCGGCGGAGCCAATTCCGGCGCCCATTCCGCGAAGTGCAGCGCCCGCAAATGAGGATCCAGCCGCCCGGGCCGCCTGTCCAGCCGCAAAGCCAGCGCCCGCAGCACCGGCGCCGAGGAACGCGCCGCCAGCAGCAAAGGAGGCCGCCTGACCGCCGTGGCGGATCGCCTCCATGCCGCCTGAAACGGATGCGCCTTGTACGACCCCTTGGATGATGTTCGGCACGTACATTGCGATGATGAAGACGACGACGGAAATGCCGGCGATCGCGAGGGTCGTGATGAACTGGTCGGTGTCGGCCGTCGGCGCCTGAGCCAGTCCGAGCAGGACCTGCGAGCCGATCCTTGCGATCATCACCAAGGCCATGAGCTTCATGCCGACACCGAAGGCATAAACGAGATATCGGATCGCAAAATCCTTGGTATAGGACGAGCCACCAAGGCCAAGCATGATCATGCCAGCAAGCAGGCTCACGTACATCTCGACCATTACGGCGACGAAAATCGCGGCCACGAGCGAAAAGCAGATCACGACGACGCCCATAGCAAGCACAGCGGCGATCGCCAGTGCGTTGTCCTGGAAGACGCCGAACTTGGCTTGCTGCGACATCTGTGACGCCACGCGAATGCCGGCATCGAAGACCTCGGCTGGCGAGGCCGATCCACCGCCGGCCCCGATCTGGAACAGGCTGTCGACCACCGCTCGGGCGAAACTGGGACCCTGTGTCAAGACGAAGGCGAAGAAGCCGATGAACATGATCCGCCGAACAAGCTCCGCAAACCAGCTGTCGAGGGATGCCGCCTGGATAGCGAGCCAGACAGCCGCTATCCCAATCTCGATCCCTGCCAGGATCCAGAACAGTGATTTGGCCGCATCCATGATCGTGGTTTCCCAGCCCTTGGCCGCGGCGGAAACCTGGTTTTCAAGTTCGGTCAGGACCTGACCCTGCTGGGCAAGCGCCGGGTCGGCGATCACAAGGCAGATAAGTCCCGCGACCAAGACCATGACCCGAAGTTTACGCGTTACCATCGTGGCCGCATCTCCTGTCCTTTCTCGATCGGAGGCAATTCCTTGTCAGCGCCGAAAAATTTCTCTCGCGTGGAGCGCTGCTCGTGGCTCATCCCCGCCGGTTCTGAAGACTCAGATCTCATTACGAGAACAGTGATCGTAGAAGCGGCGGCCGCGGCCAGTAGGATGGCCACAATGATGACGCGCCGGGTCACCAGCGCGGCTCCATCTTCTGCCCCTGCGGTATCGAGTTCACATCCGCATTGAAGAATTTCTCGCGCCGGGCCTGTGCGAGATCCTTATCCGTCTGCTCGGACTGCAGCCATGTGCCCATCATCGTCATCTGCTGGGAGACGAGGCCGCGCAGCTTCTGCATCTGTGCAACCTGCTGGGCGGCGATCTCGTGGCCGACCTGCAGAGCTTCCATTTGCCCGTCGGCTGTTTCCGACATCGACCGCAATGAATCCATGGTGGACTCCTCGCTATCGAACTGCTCGGCAGTCAGACTGGCAGCCTTTAGCGTGCCGGCTATCGTGCCGCGGTTCGTGTCTGACCATGCCTGATAGCTGGAGGAGAAATTTTGCGCATTTGGCAGGTTGTTCTGCAGGTCGGCATAGCTCTTGAAACGCTGCTGAAGCAGGTCGTCGCCGGTTCCCATCGAGAAGGCGATCCCCTGCCCCTGCTTGACGATTCCGCTGAGCTGGTTGAGGTCGCCCTCGACCTGGCCCCAGATATGCTCGGGGAGCTGCGCGGTGTTTTGCAGCATATTCTGGTAGATCTTGAGCTGGTTTTCGATCTGCTCCGCCAGCTGGCTGATCTGGGTCAGCTGGTTGTCGACCTGGATCCCTGAGCTCTTCATCAGATCGATCAGCTGCGCATTGTTGGCGAGCTGCGTGAACTCGGTCGCGTTTCCGGTCGCTGCCCCGGCATATGCCTGGGACGTTCCAATCGCCAGCGCACAGGACATCACCCCGACGAGCCATCTATTCGAACGTAAGGTGCAAAGCGGCATCCTGGATTCCTCTCATCTCAAGCCAGCGGATCGGCCATTCACGGCCGTGTTCGGATTTCAATTCGCGGATACGCTTGAGGTCTTCCTTGCCTGACGCACCCACGAAGCTCAGCGCGACAGGCCCGAGCGACATGTCGAACAGCCGTCGCCCCTCGGGCGTTGCGACGTAATATTCTCGCTTAGGAGTCGCGCCGGCGACGATCTCGATCTGCCGCTCGTTGAAGCCGATCCGCTCATAGAATTCCCGCGTACCCGGCTCGCGAGCCGCTCCGTTTGGAAGGCAAATTTTGGTGGGGCACGATTCCTTCAGCACATCGATGATCCCAGATCGTTCAGCGTCCGAGATCGACTGCGTCGCCAGGACGACGGCGCAATTGGCCTTTCGAAGGACCTTCAGCCACTCCCGGATTTTGTTGCGAAACACCGGATGACCGAGCATCAACCAGGCTTCGTCGAGGACGATCAGGCTAGGAGATCCATCAAGGCGCTTTTCGATGCGCCGGAAGAGATAGGTCAGAACGGGAACGAGATTCCGCTCGCCCATATTCATCAGATGCTCGACTTCAAAGCACTGGAACGCGCCAAGTTGTAGGCCGTCCTCCTCAGCATCGAGCAGCTGACCCATCGGACCATCGACGGTGTAGTGATGGAGTGCGTCTTTGATCTCACGCATCTGAACCCCGGAAACAAAGTCTGAAAGCGAGCGGCCTGGCGCGTTCACCATGAGGCCCACCTGGCGGGAAATCGCGTTGCGATGGTCGGGGGTAATCGTCACGCCCTGCAGGCCGATCAAGGTCTCGATCCATTCAGAGGCCCAGGCCCGGTCGCCGTCGGTCGAGAGATCCGAAAGCGGGCAGAAAGCGAGCGCTCTCCCCTCCCCTTCTACGTCACCACCTATCTCGTAGTGATCGCCGTCGGCTGCCAGCGTCAGAGGGAGTAGCGAGCTGCCTTTGTCGAACGCGAAGACCTGGGCACGGCTATAGCGCCTGAATTGCGCAGCGATTAGTGCGAGCAGGGTGGACTTGCCTGATCCTGTGGGCCCGAAGATCAGCGTGTGGCCGACATCATCGAAATGGAGGTTCAGACGGAAGGGTGTCGAACCGCTGGCGACCTGCATCAGAGGCGGTGAGTTTGGCGGATAAAATGGGCAAGGCGCGATCGGATTGCCCGACCAAACCGAATTTAACGGCACGAGGTCAGCCAGATTGGCGGTGTTGACCAGAGGTTCCCGGACATTGCAGTACCAGTTGCCCGGAAGGCTGCCGAGATAGGCATCGGTTGCATTGAGCGTCTCGATCCGAGCGCCAAACCCTTCGGCCTGAACCAGCCTGCGGATCGCTTCCGCCTTTTCCTGAAGGGCCTCCCGGTCCTCGTCGAAAAGGACGATTACCGGGGTATAGTAGCCGTAGGCGACAAGCTGGGACGATGCCTGGGCAATCGCGTCCTCGGTCTCGGCGACCATCGTCATCGCGTCCTGATCGACGGAACGGCTTTGTGTCTGGAACAGCTGATCGAAGAATGGTCGCACCTTCTGCTGCCATTTTTTTCGGGTGCGCTCGAGCTTCTGCCGGGCCTCCTCTGCATCAAGGAAGATGAAGCGCGACGACCACCGATAGGTCAGCGGCATGAAATCGAGACTGTTGAGAATACCGGGCCAACTTTCGGACGGAAGCCCGTCGATCGCGACGACGCTTAGGAAGCGGTTCTCGATCTTGGGGGTCAGGCCATGTTCGAGCTCGGCAGTTGCGATCCAGTCCAGATACATCGGGATATCAGGGAGACGGATCGGGTGGCTTTCGCCTGTGATGCAGAAACGGACGAACTGGAGCAGCTCATCATAGCGCGCTGTGCGCTCCCCTCCTCGCTCCGCGGCCTCGCGCGTTTCCATCCGTCGGATCGAAAGCGTGTTGGCGAGATATTGCTCGATCTCTCGGACGGCGTTCTTGAAGATGAAGAGGACCGTATCAGCGTAGGACTTCTTTCGGCTTTCCTCGTCGGAGTAGATGTACTTGCTGAGCGCCGTCTTCTTCGATTCCAGCGGTCGATACGTCAGGATCACCGCGTGCTTGCTCTCGAAATGCCCCTGCTCGCGCCCGAAATGCGTGCGGCGTTCGGCGTCGATCGCCCGGGTAACGGGATCCGGGAAGTCGCAACGATCTTCAGATGGGTAATCGACCGTCGGAATGCGGATCGCCTCGACCTGGATCATCCACCCGCTTCCCAGCCTGGAGAGGATCGCATTGATCTGGCGGGATAGCTCGTTGCGCTCCAGGTCGGTGGCACTTTCGGAGTCGGGGCCAGCAAAATACCAACCGGCCATCAGGCTGCCGTCCTTCAATAGAAGAACGCCATTGTCGACGAGGCCGGCATAGGGCACGAGGTCCGCAAAGGATGGACCAGTGGCCCGGAAACGCTTGAGTGCGACCATCTACGCCTCCTCAATATCTGCGCCACGGAGAAGCGGTGGGCTTGTAATGGTGCTTATAGGAGATGTGCCGGACATAGACTTGCCGCATCAGCGGGTCGGACTTGGCCATCATCCGCAGCAGGCCGACAATGACGATCCAGACCGCGGCTCCAAAGATCGCCGAATAGATCGTCAGCACCACGAAGATCAGGATTACAGCCGCCAACCCCGTCAGCAGCACCAACTCGCGATCCGCGCCCATCAGCAGATTCGGCCGCGAAAGGGCGCGATGAATGCGGTTGCGTCGAAGGCCGGACAGGGACTCAGCCATGAATCCCACCCCTCGCAGTTGGGGATATGGTCGGGCTTGTTGTCGGCGGCTCCTTGGCTGGCTGTTCGTCTGCAACTCCGATCGACGCGCCAGTCGCACCGAACAGGCCGACGATCTGAGTGGCGCCAAGGAGGATGCCGGCAACCAGGACGACGTACATCAAGCGACGTGCAAAATCGTTCAGTTCGCCGCCGAAGATGAGCATGCCGCCCGCAATTGCCACGGCCGCGAGAGCGATGTAACCCGCAACCGGGCCCGTTATGGATTCCTGAATCTGCTGGAGCGGCCCTTCCCACGGGAGGCCGCCGCCGCCGGAACTGGCCATGGCTGCGCCGGCGGTGACCATGATCATGGTCGCCGCACAAAGAGTGGTCGGAAAGACAGTTGGTTTACGCGACATCGAGCGCTTCCTGTTCTTCGGTGAGTTGGTCGGCTTCAAGCTGGTAGCGGCCATGGGCATAACCCTCGACGTGGATGACATCTCGAACCCGTCTGCCCCGTGGCGTTCGTTCGATTGAGATGATGAGATCGACGGCCTCGCCGATGACTTCGTGCATAGGCTGCTGGCTGGCTTCACCGGTAAGCTGCTCAAGCCGGCGAAGTGCTGAAGTCGCGGTGTTCGAGTGGATTGTAGCCACGCCTCCGGGATGGCCGGTGTTCCAGGCCTTCAAGAGCGTCAGCGCAGCCCCATCGCGTACCTCGCCCACGACAATTCGATCGGGACGCAGCCTCATGGTGCTCTTGAGGAGCCGCGCCATGTCGATCGTATCGCTGGTGTGCAGCAGGACTGCATTCTCGGCGGCACATTGGATTTCGGCGGTATCTTCGAGAATGACGAGACGATCGTCGGGGGCGGCTTTTACGATTTCGGCAATGACTGCATTGGCAAGAGTTGTCTTCCCCGACCCTGTCCCGCCAGAGATTATGATGTTGAGGCGTGAGGCAATCGCACTCCGGATCGTGGCTGCTTGATCGCCAGTCATCACTCCGGTGCGCACATAATCGTCGAGCGGGATCAGCCGTGATGCGCGCCGCCGGATCGTGAATGCCGGTCTCGCGACAACGGGGGGCAGGAGGCCTTCGAACCTATGGCCGCCGATCGGAAGCTCGCCGGATATGATCGGCTGCTCGCTGTCCACTTCCGATTGGAGAGCGTGAGCGACGGTACCGATGACCATCTCTGCCGCCGCAGGCGACATCTCGCCGGCTGGTGCGACCCCGTGACCGAGGCGCTCGATGAAAAGCTTGCCGTCCGGGTTCAGCATGATCTCCACAACGGTGCAGTCGTCCAGGGCAACACAGAGCTGATCGCCAAGCGCTTCCTGAAGTTTGCGGACGAGACGAGGATGGGAACGAAGCTGTGTCATCGCGCCGCCCTAAGCTGCTCGGCCAAGACGGTCAGAGATTGCGGATCTATAGTTCGCCGGCCGAAGCTTCGAGAAAATCGCAGCGTCAGCGGGTAGTGTTCCGGCTACCGCCATCGTGACGCCGATCTGCTTCGGGTCGCCGAGGCGTCGAAGCGGCCATCCGACCCGGGCAAGGATCCGTTCGAAGCGGAGGTCGGTCACAGTGACGATCTCGGCGAAGCCATTTGCGATCGACCATTCGACGATCCCCGCGAACATGGTCAACGTGGCCTCGTGGACCGAACCGTCGCCCCTCCCCTCTTTCAGTGTGGTGTCCACACAGAAGCGCGAACTCTCGATCATCGCGGCGCTGGCTTCGAGCCGACCATTCGGAAGAAGCGATGGGAAGACGTCGGCCACCATCGTCGGTCCAAGCGCCGGCAGCAGTCTGGCGCAGCCTGCGACATCGCCGGTGTTTGAAAGTGCCAGAACATAGGTTGGCCTCAGCGCATCGAAGCCGTCTGTTTCACAGCCATCGGTGACAGTGACGTCCCAGCCCAAGCGATCGGAGAACACGCGCGCGCGAAGCTGATGATGTCGATGGAGAAGATGGGCTTCCTCGATCGTGCGTGGTGTCGAGAATGCGAGAATCTGCATGGATTTCTCCGTCGTTTGTTGACGGCGGGGAAATCAGCACAGATCGGAATCGGCGTGCAGTTGTAGAATCCTACAAATCGGCTCGGGGTGAGTCGCGCCTCTCGTTTATCTTTCTGAGCGCGAATTCCTCAGATTCGATATAGGCGCGTCGTGCTGGCGTTGTAGGATTCACAGTAGATCATAGCGCGAACGAAATGGCGGGATGGCGCACGTAACTATCGGAAATATCTCGAAATTGCGTTTCGACTGCCATTCTTGGCCGCTTCCCCGTTAACAGCCTGTTAACTTTAAATATCTTGCAAACCGTCGTGGAATCGGGTGTCCTATCCACGGTAAATCACTGTGTTTACGAAAATTACCGTGTGTACGAGAGGACGACGTGGAGAATCCCGCCCAGCTTCAGAAAGCTATCCATAAACTGATAGCAGCGCATGCGCGAGATCTGTCAGGCGCCCTACACGAGCACCGGGTCAAGCTTTACCCACCTGAAGCTCGCAAGACCCTGCGGTCATTCTCCTCGACGGAGGCTGCCAAACTTATCGGCGTAAATGATGGCTACCTACGACATCTCTCGCTTGAGGGAAAAGGACCGCAGCCGGAAGTGGGCGCAAATGGACGTCGTTCCTACTCAGTGGAGACCATTCAGGCCCTTCGCGAGTATCTTGACGAAAACGGCAAGGGTGACCGTCGATACTCTCCAAGGCGAACTGGCCGCGAACATCTGCAGGTGATAACCGCCGTGAATTTCAAGGGCGGATCCGGCAAGACGACAACGGCCGCGCACCTCGCACAATATCTGGCTCTCAACGGATACCGGGTTCTTGCGATCGACCTCGACCCTCAGGCCAGTATGTCCGCCCTCCATGGCTTCCAGCCAGAGTTCGACGTGAAGGACAACGAGACCCTTTACGGCGCAGTGAGATACGATAGCGAGCGTCGGCCGCTGAAGGAGGTCATCAAGAAGACCTACTTCACTAACCTCGACCTCGTCCCGGGAAATCTCGAACTCATGGAGTTCGAGCATGATACCGCCAAGGTGCTTGGCTCCAACGATCGCAAGAACATCTTCTTCACGCGCATGGACGAGGCCATCTCGTCGGTTGCCGACGATTATGACGTCGTCGTCGTCGATTGCCCGCCGCAGCTGGGCTTCCTGACGATTTCGGCGCTATGCGCTGCGACCGCTGTGCTTGTCACCGTCCACCCACAGATGTTGGACGTCATGTCGATGTGTCAGTTTCTTTTGATGACTTCCGAGCTTCTGAGTGTCGTAGCCGATGCCGGCGGCAGCATGAACTACGACTGGATGCGTTATCTGGTGACCCGCTACGAGCCCGGCGATGGGCCACAGAACCAGATGGTCTCGTTCATGCGGACCATGTTCGGGGAACATGTCCTGAACCATCCCATGCTTAAGAGCACGGCGATCTCAGACGCCGGCATCACCAAGCAGACACTCTACGAAGTCAGCCGCGATCAGTTTACGCGGGCGACCTACGATCGTGCGATGGAATCGCTCGACAATGTTAACAACGAAATCGAGCAGCTGATTCAGTCATCGTGGGGTCGGAAATGATGTCGACGGCAACCCCTGTGAGCTGCTGCGTGGGTGAGAAGTTGCCAGCCGGAAACTTTGGGCCTAACGGCTTGGAAATGCTGACCGGTTTCGCTCATTCAGATGCGAAAGGAGGAGGAAAAAATGGCTAGAAAACACCTTCTATCCGACCTCGCGGGCCCGAAATCCCATGGCGGAGACGCCGATGTTTCGACCCCGGACAATATCACACCGCAATACGCCCCGCGCGGGGCGATCGGTGCCGTTTCACGCTCCATCGAACTGTTGAAATCCCAGTCGTTGACGGACCTTGATCCGGATCTCATTGATGCGCCGGCCGTCACCGATCGTCTTGACGAGGATGGAGAGCAGTTCGAAGAATTCGCACGAAACATTCGGGAGAACGGTCAGCAGGTTCCTATTCTCGTTCGGCCTCACCCGTCCATCGAAGGACGCTATCAGATCGCTTATGGACGGCGCCGGCTTCGAGCGGTCAAGGCTGCCGGTCTCCAGATCAAAGCGGCCGTCAGGACGATGACGGACGACGAGCTTGTATTGGCGCAAGGCCAGGAAAATAGCGCTCGGCAGGATCTGTCCTTTATCGAGCGCGCGCTCTACGCCGCTGAACTTGAGGCAAAGGGTTTCCAACGGTCGATCATCATGGGCGCCCTCGCCGTCGACAAGAGCAATTTGTCTCGCCTCATCCAAGCAGCGACGCAGCTGCCGACGGATATCATCCGCGGAATTGGGGCCGCTCCTAAAACGGGTCGGGACCGTTGGGGTGAACTTGCCGCACGGCTCGGTACGGATGGAGCCGTCGAAAAGGCCCGAATGGTTCTGTCTGAGAATGAAGTGAAAGCCCTTCCCTCAGACGAGCGCTTTTTGCGTGTCTTCGAAGCGGCGGCGCCTAAAAAGGCGAAGAAGGAACAAGTTCAGGCAGAGGTTTGGCAGGCCGACGATGGCGTCAAGGCCGCGAGCTTCCGCCAGGATAAACGCACATTGACATTGATGATCGACAAAAAGGCCGCCCCGGATTTCGGGGATTACCTGATGTCGGTGCTCCCCGAAATCTACGCCTCGTTCAAGAAGACGAAGGAGTAGATGCGATGAAACCAGGAAAGGGTCGTTAGCGCAAAGAAAAAGCCCTCCGAAACGGTGTTCCAGAAGGCCTCTCTCAGTTTGGTCGCTTAGAGAATCGCACTTCCCGGAATCACAGTCAAGAGTCAACGCCGCACCGGCGTAGCGTTTTCTTTGCCTTGTGAAAGGTGAAGGACATGGAAACGGGATATATCACGACGCCCTTTGGGCGGCGGTCGATGACGCTTGCCTTGGTCAAACGACAAGTGGAAACCAAGCAGGATCTGGCCGACCGATCGGTCGATAAATGGCGCGTGTTTCGCGACGTCGGTGATGCTCGCTCACGCCTTGGCTTGCAGGATCGCGCTTTGGCCGTCCTCAATGCCCTACTGTCTTTCTATCCGGCCACTGAGCTCGGGAGCGATAAGAACCTCATCGTCTTTCCTTCGAACGCACAGCTATCGGCACGGGCAAACGGCATCGCTGGGACGACTCTGCGCAAATGCCTGGGCGTGCTCGTGGAAGCTGGAATCATCATCCGCAAGGATAGTCCGAATGGGAAGCGCTACGCGCGCAAGGGTGATGAAGGTGCGATCGAGGATGCCTATGGCTTCAGCCTGGCCCCCCTGCTCGCGCGCGCCGCTGAATTTGCAGCTCTGGCCCAGGACGTGGCTGCCGAGCAGCGCCGGTTTCGCGCCATGAAGGACCGCCTCACCGTTGTCCGCCGAGATGTACGCAAGCTGATCACGGTCGGGATGGAAGAGGGTCTTCCAGGGGACTGGGTTGCGGCGGAAGATTATTTCGTCGAGTTAGTGGGGAGATTCTCGCGGCGTCCGACCCTGCAGGACTTGGCAGCGAGTCTCGACGAGATGACTCTGCTGCACGACGAAGTATCCAACATGCTGGAAGTACAGGAAGAAGTCGGAAAAAACGATGGCAATGGCATCGCAAACGGATGCCACATACAGAATTCAAATACCGACTCTTGCAATGAATTTGAACCTCGCTTCGAAAAGAAGCAGGGCGAAAGATCCGAGCCAACCAAGCGGACCGGGCGGAAGGGCGAGCCGGAAGTCTTCCCGTTGTCGATGGTTTTGCGGGCCTGCCCGGAGATGACGGCATACGGACCTGGCGGCTCGATCGGTAGCTGGCGGGAAATGATGGCGGCTGCCGTGACCATCCGGCAAATGTTGGGCGTCAGCCCGTCTGCATACGAGGAGGCCTGCGAAATCCTGGGGCAAACGGGGGCGGCGATCGCTATTGGTTGCATCCTTGAACGGACAAGCCATATCAACTCGGCCGGCGGTTACCTTCGAGATTTGACTGCGAAGGCGCGGCGCGGCGAGTTTTCGCTTGGTCCGATGTTGTTTGCGCAGCTAAGGGCAAACTCTTTGCCGAGAAGAGCATCAGCATGACAGCCGCTCTCTTGATGGCCTCTAAGCCATTGACCGGGCTTGTAAAAACTGGATAGTTTCCGGCTGGCAACTTTGATGGCTCCGGATATTGCATGGGCAGTAACGGATGACTTACGATTTTCACCAGCTTTCACCGCATGATCTTGAAATTCTGGTTCGAGATCTTCTTCAAGCGGAATGGAATGTTAGACTGGAGACGTTCAAGACGGGGCGTGATCAAGGGGTCGACTTCCGGTATGGGCGGGGCGCGGGCAACTTGATCGGGCAGGTCAAACATTACCTCAGGACCGGTATAAAGGGCCTGCTTCGTGATCTTAAGAAGGAAGTCCCGAAGCTGAATAAACTTAACCCGAGTTCCTACGTCCTTGCCACCTCAGTTTCACTTTCGAAAGCGGACAAGTCAAACATAGCCGCCCTGTTTGGTGGAAAGCTGGCCGTATCGGATATATTCGGACAGGAGGACTTGAACAACCTGCTTGCCGATCACTCGGAGATCGAGAAGAAACATTACAAGCTTTGGCTGGCAAGTCGCGGGGTGCTCGACAAGCTGCTCAATAACGAGATCGTCACTCAGACAGAGTTTCATGTCGAGAAGGTGCATGCGACCATATGTCGACATGTTCGCAGCGACACCTATCAGCAGGCGCTGGACATTCTTGACACGGACAGAGTTGTCATCATTTCTGGTGCACCAGGAGTGGGGAAGACGACTCTGGCCAACATGCTCCTCTATGCCCACCTGGAGCGCGGCTGGGCGCCTGTGATCGTCCGTCGAGACATTTTGGAGGGCGCAAAGTTATTCCAACGAGGCACTGCGCAGATCTTCCACTTTGACGATTTCATGGGAGCGACCTTCCTCGAAGATGGTTTATCTGCCACTGGTAAGAATGACGATCGGGCGATTACCGATTTCATAGAGATGGTACGAGCTTCGCCGACCGCGAGGCTTATCCTTACGACACGTGAACATATATTCCGCCAGGGTGTTACGCTGTCGGAAAGGCTGCGGCACGCGGGGCTCGACAGCCATAAAGTCACGCTTCACGTGGGCGACTACTCGGTAACCCAGCGGGCGCAGATCCTCTACAATCACGTGTACTTCAGCAACCTACCCACGGGCTACAAAGACCAATTGCTCGACAGTGACTTTTACCTCCAGATTGTCCGACACCCAAAATTCAATCCCCGCCTCATCGAGTGGCTCTCCACCTTCAACCGTGTTCGGAAGTATCCGGTGAACGAGTACCAGAGCTTCGTTCTCAGTCTTCTGAATGATCCGTCCGAGGTTTGGATGCACGCGTACGAGCAGCAAATCAGTGATGCGGCTCGTTCACTCCTCCTGACATTGTATAGCCTCGACGGCAGGACAGATGGCGCTACCCTCAAGGTGGCGTTCAAGAAGCTCCATGAAAGGCGCGCAGTACATTGGGGATTTCCCCGACGGCCGGAAGACTGGTCGAATGCCATGTCTGAGCTGCTGAACGCGTTCATCCAGCCATCGGGACGACAGTCATTCAAGATGCTCGACCCCTCCGTGAACGACCTTGTCAACTCAGTCATTCGCAAGTCGCCAGAAGTTGCGATCGATATGATTGTGGGTGCGGTCGATTACATTCAGATCCAGCGCATCTGGCAGCTTGCGGATCGCGAGATTGCCGACCTTAAGACGGCCATCACGACGGCAGGCGCCGATGTGGTTCGGGCGATAAGAAGAGTGGTTCTGGCCGAAACCAAGATCGTTCGGTTTACGACTGGCATGGGCAGATCGAGCTGGTCAGCGGAGGAACGGCTGGCACGCATAATTCCGCTGGCCAATGGAATTCGCACCCCGGAAATGCTTCACTTGGTGAAAGACCTGATTAGTTCACTCCAGGCAGAATGGTTGGAGCGCGCTCCGATTATTAACGACGGTGCTGAGGTTCTGCAGGCGCTCCGCGGATCTTCATGGCAAATGCTGGAGAATCCTTCATTTGAAGCGGAGGTGGAACGACGACTGCTCCAGGAAGCTGAACTGGGATGTAGGTCAGATGAACTCCGTGAGATCATCCGGGTCGTGGACCTGGAGGGACCGGAAAACGCCCCCATACTGGCCCGCCTCCAGAGGGCCTTCAGGGGGTTCGGTGAAACGATCGAAACAGAGGTTCGAAACTGTAATGACAGCGACGATCTGCAAAGCCTGGAAGAGGATCTGGAGCTTTTCGCAAGGACCCTCGGTGTAGAGGTAGGCAATATGCTGGACCGTGTTCGCGAGGCCTACTCAAGATATGAAGAAAGAGGCGAACGCAGGGGAAGCCAAGTAAACAACATCGATTCCTATACGCTTTCGCCGGCCTCAGAGGAGGGTATCCGCGACATGTTTGCCTCCCTTCGTTCCGACCGTCCCGATCCGGTGACCTGAATCGCAATTCCCCGCAGACAACGAGAGTTGGGTGGGGCGACGGAGCTCTTGCTATCGAAGTCGGGTAGAAAGACCTGCTGGGCGAGAAAAATGTTGTTGAACCTCGTGGTTTTCACGGTTGCTCTTCCTAAATAAGGACCGTCCATTTGTCGGCAGAGTACGAACAACATGCCGCAGCGCCGATAGATGGACGCAGGCGGCTATTTAGGGATCGTTTATGGCAATCAGCAAAACCTTGTTCAGCCTTGTGGTAGAAGAAACAGACCGCTCAAGGGCATTCTGGGCCACCCAGCCGTGGATTGATGCTGCCCGGCGCGATGAAGTCGCTGCCGCAGATGTACTCGTCGCGCCATGGGTAGATTTGAAAGACGGCCACAAGCTCTTTCCGCAGGGAGCCGCTGACTTCATCAAGGACCTCAGGGCGGCTGCCGGTAGCCACTCGGTAGTGGTTGCTGTCGAACGGGCTCAGTACGAGGAAATTGCGCTGTACTCGGATCACTGGCGTCTTCCGACGCTGATCTGCTCGCAGATATTGCTGCCAATTGTGATTGGCCTGCTTACAAATCACATCGACCGGTCGATAACGGAAGACACCAAACCCAGCATAGTCGAGATGGAACTGATTGTAGAAGGATCTGGTGGCAAATGTATCGCCGTTAAATACAAGGGTCCTCCTGAAGTCATGATTGCCGAGATCGAAGAGCAGGTTAAGCGCTGCCTGCCGAAGGGCAATGGGCGAACCCCAAAGACATCGAGGCAATGATGGGAGGCCCTGAGCCGTCAGATCTGGCCGACTTCTGGCATGAGCATTTCGAACGGTCTCGAGCAGATCAGTTCGAAGAGCTCTCGGAAGCGGTGGACTTGTTCCGCGAGCGGCATGAAGCGAGCCCCGTTGATGCGAACAATCTTTGGTTCTGCCAGACATTTAGTTCTATCCTGACCGGCTATTTGCAAGCATTTACGGACATCAGGGAGAAACGACACTACCGCGCTTGGTGCGGGCTGGAACGCGTTGAGATAGATATCGAAAACCTGATCAGAAATCCATTCGTTCCCGACTTGCTTCCAGTGGCGCGCAAGGTGCAAACGCTTGTCACGGCTTGGCAGGCTGCCTTCCCATACCATGTGTTTTTTAGCCCCGAGATCATCGTAAAGGCCGAGATCTGCAGCATTTGCGGACTTGACTTTACCCCTTGGAGCGATTGCGGCCATCGCAAAGGGAAGGTGTACGAGGGGAAGCTTTGCTTCGGGATTGTTCAAGATATGGAGCCGAAAGGGGTGTCGCTGGTGTCTGACCCGGTGCAGAAATTTTCGGTTCCTTTTATATCCGATGAGTTCGGAAACAAAATTGACCAATATGACTACGCTGCTGTGGATTTCATCTCCGATCGCCTTGTCTCACCTATGGACGGATGGAAAGTTGAATGGTCAACGACACGTCATCCGCATCATTTCTTTACTGAAAGTGCAGAAGATGGTCCGTGCCCATGTGGCAATGGACGGACCTATAGCCTCTGCTGTCTGCCAACGCCGGGGGTAGAGAAGCCGCACATGCAGGTTCAGTTCGACAGAATGCGTGCTGAGCCTCAATCGTTTGCCTACGCCGGCTATCCCGCTTGATGAAGTCCAATCAGCTTCCGCAGTGAGATGTCCCGAGCTGAGGGACACGCGGCCTGGTTTTCCATCGGCGATTCCAGCAGCAGCCAAGGGAGTGTTCGAGGCGGCTCATCAAAAGCGCGAGGTGAATGGCGACAAGCGCAACGCGTAAGTAGAAATGTATGGCCGTTTATGGGACGCTGATGTCCCACTCACAGCAGCCTAGCTGCCCGCCCGCTCCTTCGCGTCGCGCTGTTATAGTAACCTGAGGCCTGCTGAACTGATCTATGGCGTGACTGTTCCATCGCCTCGGGAAGAGGGATGCCGCGATTCGCCGCCTCTGTCAGATATCCCGATCGCAGCCCATGCGCCGAAAACTCCCCAGGTGCCAATCCGGCCTTCTCCGCCCGCTGCTTGACGATCGCATTGACTGACTGCGGATCGAGCGCCCGCTTCGAAACGGTGCCCCAGCGCCCGATCCGCCGAAACACGCTTCCCTTGCCGATCTTCGCGGCCGCGAGCCAGGCATGCAGCGCGTCAACCGGCCGGCCGGTCAGATAAACGACATCGTCTTGTTCACCGGTTGTTGTCTTGGTACGGCCGAGATGGATGGCAAGCGAGGGGAGGGGAGGGCCATGAGCCATCTCGATCGGCTCCTCGACGGTCAATTGCTCCACACGAAGTCCGGCGACCTCGCTGCGCCGGCGGCCGCCGGACGCGAATGCCACCATCAGGATCGCTCGATCGCGGACATCGCGCAGGCTGTCGCTTGAGCAGGTCGCCAGCAGTTTGGCCAGGATGTCGCCGGTGACGGCCTTGGCACTCTTCCGGCTCCGTTTCCGAGGTACGGCTCGGACGGCAAGGCGAATGGCGGATTTGAGGGGAGGGGAGGCGAAGGCTCCATCGAGGCCGCGCCATTTCGTCAAGCTGGACCAGTTTGCCAGCCGCCGGCGCACCGTCGCCGGCGCATGGGGTCCCGTCGATTTCAGAAAGCCTTGGGCGCGCAGATTGTCGGCGACATCGGTCGGCATGCCGTGATCGGGATCGGTCGCGCGCTTCTGCGGGTCCCACAGGTGCTGCGCCACGAATTTTAGCAGCAGCGCCTCTGGCGCCGGCCAGGGCAGCGATCGCTTTGTCGCGGCCAAGGCCCAGGCTTCGAGATAGGCCAGATCGGAGGTGATCGCCCGCAGCGTGTTGGCGCCCATGCCTTCGTTGACGAGATGGCGCAGCGTTTCTACATCGCTGTCGGTGAGCAACTCGGCCAGCTCATCCCGACGGTCGATCGGCAGGACGGATGCAATTGTGTCGAGCTCGACGGCGCGACGCTCGACACCACCCAGGCTGGGGGACTTCCGCGGCGCCGCCATCAGTCGATCTCGACATGCGGCCGCCAGCGGCGGATAATTTCAACAATCTCCGGCTTGTAAGCATCCGGATAGGAGAGCGTCTCCTCTCGGGCGATATAGGTGAAGACGGTGATCATGTCCTCGCAGATTTCGGGATCGAGATCGGAAAGGTCGGTGAGGTCGAAACCGCCGTGCACCTCGGCATTCCACCAGGCGAGCAGGAAATTGGCGACGCGCCGGCTCTGCCCGGTATCGCGGTGCGCGACGTTGAGCAGCTTTTCAAGGGCGAAACGGACGCGATCTTCCATGGAAAAGGCCTTTGCGGAGCGCGATTTGGCCCAGATTCGGCGGATTCGCGCCCTCTGTCAATCTACCATCGATAAGTGATAGTTATCGATGGTTATGATCCCAACCCTCAATCATACCATGTGACGAACTCAAACTTTATAATAGAGTTCGTGTAAGATTTCGTTTACCATAAAATCAATGACTTACGATGTCTCGAAAATCAGCATGAGTGCCCTGATGCGGCCGGCTTTCGACGCCGGCATCGCGCTCACCCGTCTGGACGAGCGCATCGCCCGCTCGCCGGTCGGCGCCGGCTTCCTCGAACGGCAAAATTTCGCCGACGCCTGCGCCTCCCTCTGGATCGACGGCGAATTGGTGCATCTCGAAGACCTCGTCCTTCACGACGCCACCCGAGATATCCGCACGCCGACCCACGAACTCACCATCGCCCGCGACGTGCTGCGGACCCGCCGACGGATTTCTGGGCTGTCGCCCGACTGGGCCCTTTCCGCAGACGGTATCCGGATTTTGCGACAAACGTCGGACACCGGTGTGGGCGGCGCCGAAGCTGTGGGGCCGGCGGGTGTCATCAGGCCCGCCGTCGCGGTGGATGCGGAAGGGGAAGGGGAGGATGTCGATGACGTCGAAAATCTGCCCGGCGTCGATTATGCCGCCATCGATGCGACACTGGCTCGATCGTCGGCCGCGATCGAGGACGCTACGCGACCCGTGCGCGCCGGCGGTCGCTTGTCCGAAAAGGATCCTTTGCTCTACGATCTCGACTGGGACGAGGATGCCCGGCTCGACGAATGGCGTGGCGTGCTAAGGCATGTGGAAAATCTGCCAGCGGCGCTACAGGTGATCGTCGCTCTCGATGCGTGGAACGAGCTGTCCGTTCTGCAGCACGCGCCCTGGCTCGGTCGGCTGTTTGCCGCGTCGATCCTACGGGAAGCCGGCATCACCACCGGCGCTCATCTGGCCGCGATCAATCTCGGGCTGAAAGCCATTCCGGTCGATCGGCGCCGCCACCGCGATCGCGAAACGCGGCTGCTTGCCATCGCCCACGGTCTTTTGGCAAGCGCCGAGATCGGCATGAAGGAACATGACCGGCTGGCGCTGGCTCGACAGATGATGGAGCGCAAATTGGCGGGAAGACGAACGTCTTCGAAATTGCCGGAGCTGGTGGAGCTGGTGATGGCCAAACCCTTGGTGTCGGCCGGGATGGTGGCCAAGACGCTCGATGTGACGCCGCAGGCGGCGCGGCGGATCGTTTTGGAACTCGGCCTCAGAGAGATGACGGGAAGGGGGAGGTTTCGGGCGTGGGGGATTATGTAAAGGCTGAGAGACGAGTGTTGGTGGGAAGCGTCAATGATGGGTACCTACGTTGCATTCGTCGTCAGCGACGCAGGCCGGGCAATCTCGCTTCGCGTATGGCCGAACCTATGCGCGGACAGTGTGCTATCACCGACGTTATCAGTTGAAAAAGAGGGTGGAGAATGCGTTTTTTAGGGTGGCTGCTGGGACTGGCAGTTCTTGCGGGGGTAGTATATCTCTATCGACCCATCGCTGACTATGGCGTCGAGATCTGGCTGACGGTCGGCATTATTGCTACCACATGGTCAATCGTGCTCTTCACTTCGACCGTCGTCGATAGGGTCGTCGCACCGAATGACGGGGACTCCCGTGGCGTGTTCACTGCGTTGCTGTCACTTGCCTTCGCCTCGATGGGAGCCGTTTTTGTGGTCGCTGTTCACGCACAGGCTGCTGGTAAAAACTGGGGAACCTTCGGCGACTTTCTCGGCGGGGTCCTCAATCCAGTCCTGACCTTCTTGAGCTTCATGGCGTTGCTCTTCACCATCATCCTTCAGCAGCGTGAGATCCACGGCGCCAAGGAGGACGCCAAGGTTCTCCAGGACCAACGCCGCGCCGACCGGTTGAGCAGCGAGCGCATGCAGTTCGAGAACACCTTCTTCCAGATGGTTTCCATCCACAATACAATCGTCAACTCCATCGACGTCGATCGCGGTCCATCGAAGAACCAACTGCACGGCCGCGAGTGCTTCAAGCACTTTCGTGATGAGATGCAGACGTTTTACAACGCTGACGCCAGCACTGATGAATTGACAAAATCACTGGCAGCTCACGACCACCTATGGAGGTCATATCAGAACGACCTCGCGCACTATTATCGGTACCTTTACAACATCATCCGCTTCATCAATGAGAGCGACGTCAACAAGACCCGTTACATCCGTATTCTGCGCGCGCAACTCTCGGACTTCGAGCTTTTGGTCCTGTTTTACAACGGGCTCTTCCCGCTGGCGGCAAAATTCAAGGAATATGTCGAGTTTTTCACTCTGTTCGACAATCTTCCGAAGGACTTGCTCTTCGACCGTTGCCACGAGCAATTCTACGAACCAAGCGCTTTTGATGAAAAAGCGCCGAAAAAGCCTCTTTCTTTCACCGATGTCGCACCATAGCTGACCTGATGTTTGATCTCGTCCAAGTGACGAGGTTCAGCATCTTAGGGTTGTTTTAAGCTGGATATCGTAAAGCTGACTTCAATGGAATATTGGCAATACTCAGGAAACGGCCAAACCTGGCTGGCTCATGCTCGATCTCAGTACCTCGCCGCATTGAAGGTGGCTGATGGATCAGATCGACTCACTCTTCTTAGGTCGCTGATACGCCTGAGCGGTGGTCGTTTGGATCTCGATCGGGTTGGCATCGATTTGACGGGCGAAGATGCAGCAGATCTTTTGCGCTTCGGCATCGAATGTTCCGACACAATCGTGAGCTTCGTGGACGATCCGGCACAAGACCGTGGAGCGGTCGATCTCGTAGCATTGAATGAGCTGGATTCTCGGGTGCGCCGGGTGGATGATGATTGTCCTCCCGATGCTGTCCTCTTGAGACATACGACCTACAAATCGTATCGCTTGCAAGCGCAGAAGTCATCGATACGCGCGCTCCTAACGATGCCCGATGGCGCTGGCCTCATGGTATGCATGCCTACTGGCGCCGGGAAAAGCCTCCTCTTCCAGATAGAAGCGCTGGAGCAGCGTCGCCGAGAACCCGGTTCATGCGTTCTGGTCATCACGCCCACCGTATCGCTCGCACTCGATCACCAAAGAACTCTTTCGGTCATGCCGGGTTTAGAAAACTCTCGCGCATTGGCAGGCACATCGACACAGGCTGGAGGAGACGACCGGCTAGACACGTTGAATGCGTTTCGCCGTGGCGAAGTCCCGGTCCTGTTCATGTCGCCCGAACTGGCGCTTGGCATCGGGCGTGAGCATCTTCTGGACGCGGCCGCCTCGCCGGATGACAAACTGGCGCCTCTAGAGGGCCGACTGACCACTGTCGTGATCGATGAGGCGCACATCATCGAAAGTTGGGGGCGTACGTTCCGCCCCGACTTTCAGCGCCTTCCGGCGCTCATCGACGATCTGAAAGCGCGACAGCCTAAACTGAAGACATTGGTTCTCTCTGCGACGCTGCCGCCTGCTGCTCGACGCGTGCTGCGATCCGCCTACCACAGGGTCGGGGACTGGATGGAGATTGACGCGCGCAAGCCAAGGCGTGAGTTCGACATTGACATCAAAGCATTTCCCACTGCCGAAGCGCGCGACGCACAGCTAGACTACCTCATAGATCGGGCGCCAAGACCACTCATCGTCTACACGACGGTTGCATCGGAACGGGATGAAACCGATTCCTTTACCGAGAACTTGACGTCTGCCGAGGCGGTTTTTGAGCGCCAGAAACGGCGAGGTTATCGCCGCATTGCCCTATTTACTGGGGATACGGGTGGGGAGGAGCGGAAGACAATCGTCCAGGACTGGGCGCGAGGCGACATTGACTTTGTCGTGGCCACATCAGCTTTTGGTATGGGCGTCGACAAAGCGAACGTGCGCACCGTCATTCATGCCTGCCTACCAGATAGCCCGGCACGCTACTACCAGGAGATCGGTCGCGCGGCACGCGATGGTCATCAAGGTCTAGCGCTTGCACTCTTTACCGACACCAATGGGAAGGCTCTCGATGACGTCAAATCTGCATTCTCGCAAGCCACGGGCTCGTGGCTCACGCGCAAAAAGGCAGAGCCAAGATGGAATAGCCTCTATCGCAGTCGCTCGGACGTAGCCTGGAATTCCGGGAGAATGGGATTTTCGGTTGACCTAAATGCCCTTCCCGAGGAGAGCCGTAGCAAGCGCAGCTCAGATTACAATCGAAACTGGAATATGAGCCTGCTCAACCTTCTCCAGCGCGCAAACGCAATCCAGATCGTTGCGTGCGATCTCAGCGCCTCGAAGGAGCGGTGGCAAATTGAAGTTGCCGATCTACGCCTCCTGGAGGAAACCACCTCTGCTGCGTGGGACGATGTTTTTAACGTTCGCGCCCAAGAGCAGTCCGAAGCACTGCAGAACGTTCGCAACTTCAGTGGGATTATGCGTCATCCCGAAAACGCCTGCATCCTCCAAACCGTCTTTTCCCTATTGCAGGAACCCGACGCCGATTTAGTAGAAGAATGCGGTCGATGCCCGCACTGCAGAGCGAGGGGAATTCTGCCGCCGGATTCGTCGCGTGATCATTCTGTCGAAGGCGGATGGAGCACGATAGCCGCGCCAAGGCCAGGCATACCGATCGGCATCACGATCGTTGCGCCTGATGATCCGCATATCGCTGCCGGTGTTGAAGATCTTGTTGTGAAACTCGCCCGTGCTGGAGTTGAACAATTCATCACCGCCCCTGACCTAGCCACGATCGTCGCAATGGCAATCAAGGAGACGGCGATCGATCAAGGATTTGTGCTCCCGCATGAAAGCGTTATCGGTCGCTATGCGGTCCACCCCGCCAGGGTGGCGACCGCACTTATCGTTCGGCGCCACGACGAGCGTACTGAATTGCTTTTCAAACAGGCCAAAAAATGGGTTGATGATAAGTTGATCGAACAACTGATTCTGATTGCCGATCCGAGCATTCGGTTGCAAGGCAGGCGACTGGATCAGGTGATGTCGAAGCGTGCGCCCTACAATCAATCCCATCTCGATCGTTCGCCAGGTTTATTGTCATGAGCATCTTGTCCAGTACGCAAGGCACCCCGGAACGGGTCTGGTCGCTTGTCAGTCTTGTGGCAGCAAATGACGGACGTATGGATCGAGCGGAGGCGGCCAACTGGCTTAATCCGACCTTTCTCGAAAACGGTAAACTGTTCGATGACAAAGAAAGTTTTGCGCAGGTTCAGGGCGCCGCAACCGCGCTCGGCGCCTTGACCCTCGACAATAAGTCGCTCGAGCTCAATCAAGCGTGCGATACTGCCGACTATCGTTCATTTGCGGACTGGACACATCAGCACCTACGGTCCCTTGGAAGCGACCAAAAGGATGCGGTAATCCTCGAGGCCTATGCATGGGTCCTGGCGCGTTGCCGGCAGGAAGGGGATTCGGCTTGGTTCAGAGCGATGCCTGCGTCCGAACAGGCCGATGCTATCAACGAGGCGCTCCCCGACGGAAGTGATGATGATGGCGATCGAAGGATGAACACCTCGAAACTCGCCAGTTGGCGCCGATGGCTCATCTTCATGGGACTGATGGAAGAGTTGCCGATGACTGGTACTTCCAGGTTTCACCTTTCCGCGACCAAGAGGCTTCACAAGGAGATTGAGAGAAGCGATCTCCCGCGGAACGTTGAAGTATCTGCCGAAGACTTCCTTTTCCGTGTTCGAAGCGAGGCGCCATACCTTGATGGTGGCAAGATGTTTCTTGCAAGCGCACGAAACAACTCCATCGCGTCCGATGAAAGGCGTCTGTCACCGGTCTTGAGTAGCGCACTGCGCGATCTCCACGACGCTGGCGTACTGGAACTCAAGATTCTCGGCGACCGCCCAGGCTATCATGGGCTGACGGGCGATATCGCGCATAAGGTCGGTGCCTTTCATGCCGTCAGCATTCGCGGAGACGTGAACATATGAATTTTCCGATGAAGGCGTGCTGGCGTGCCGAAGAAGTGGCGGGCATTGTCGCGAACGAAGCTTTGGAGCATCACGAGGCGATTTTCCTCGCCACCCATAGTGCCATCAAGGGATTCGACATTCGGGGCAGCCATCAGGGCGAGATTCGGTCCGCTGACGAAAGCGCAGTTCTCCAAGCGTTGTCGGATGCATCGCGCAAACATGCCTTCTGTGTCGTACAGGGTGAACCGGGATCCGGTAAATCGCACCTCATCCGTTGGCTGGCTCTCAAGTGGCCGGAAGGTCGCGACGTCACCCTCCTGATCCAACGCGCCGACGGAAGTCTCGAAGGTGCTCTCGAGCAGTTGAAAACACGCTTGCCAGCGGAGTTCAAACCGCTTTTCGACCGCCTGGGGCGGCGTCAAAGAGCAACAGACGAGGGTAGGGCGAAGAATTTCCTGAGCAATCTCGCAAACGCGCTCGACCCGAAATATTATGATCCGCCATTGGAGGATGTCGACTGGTGTGCCGCAAACCTGCCAGGCGAACTGATTGACAACCTCACCGTCAAAAATGAGTGGACGGGACCCGCCCGCATCCTCAGGCTCCTCGATGGCAAAGGTGAAGCTGAAGGTTCCGAGCGCAACTCGCAGTCCGCCGTCTTCAATCTCTTCGACATCAGCACACTGGCAGACGCCGCTCGCAGCGTGCGCAATTCCGGTGTCAGGCCGGGAGCCGAGCGTCTGGCCGCAAAAATCCGCGAGGAAGCCGACACAATCGACGCCTTTCGTCAGGAAGACTGGGATGATCCGGAGGAGCTCCTGCGGGAAATCGGACCTCGGGTGCCATATAGCGTAAAGCTACTGGAGGCCTTGAACAGGCGACGAAACGATGCCGTTCAGCATCTGCTGGGTGTTTCCGCGGAAGGTCTGAAAGACCTGTTTCGCGAGGTCAGGACCGTGCTTGCGCAGCGCGGTCAGCGCCTGGTCCTGCTCCTCGAAGACATCACCAGTTGGGAAGGTATCGACAACAGCCTCATCGATGTCCTCGTCACCAATGCAGATACGCGATCGATTGACGGGCAATCCGATCTTTGCCCACTGATCTCAGTGGTCGGCATTACCCCCGCCTACTATGCGGACCTGCCCGCCAACTATCGAGGCCGCATCACGCACGAACTCAATTTGGGTCTCGCCAAGCGGGAAGGCGAATTGCAGGATGTAGCCGCTCTGCGTGAGGAAGAGGCGCGGCTTGAATTTGTGGCTCGTTATTTGTCTGCGACCCGCGCTGGCGCCGATGTGCTGGGACAATGGCGACAATCAACGCGCGAGCAGTCTTCGCCCGACGCGCCAAATCCGTGCCTGAACTGTCCAATCAAGACTGGTTGCCATGCGACATTCGGTGCGTTCGATGATGTAGGACTTTATCCATTTACAAGAAAAGCGCTCGGCAACCTGTTTGACGCCCTCAACGAGCGGGACAATGGCCTCACCTGGAAAACACCTCGAGGGATCTTGCAGGCCATTGTCAGCCCTGTTCTCGAACAGGCCGACGCCATTGAGGCTGGTGACTTCCCGACACAACGTTTGGATAACCGGGCACTTTTGCCCGATAGCCGCAATCTGTCGGGCATTCTCGAACAGATGATCGATGCAAGGCTGCCCGAAGGACGTGATCACGCTCAGATTTCTCGATTGATCTCCTACTGGGGCGATCGCAATCGCTCCACCACGGTCAGGCTCGAGGACGGAACAATCGCGTTCGCGGGGGTTGCAAAGCCTATATACGAGGCCTTCGGATTATCTTGGATTGGGGACGTCGAGACCGAGGTCAAGGCTCCTCCTGTCATAACGCCGGTTGTCGAATTCACTGCGGTTGAACCAACCGAGACGGTTGTTGTTGAAGAAAACGACGGTCCACGGCGCAATGCTGCGCTCAATCAAACCCCTGTTTCAATTTCGAGGCCCGCCGCCCCTCCTTCCAAGCGTCCCTCACTAACGAAGTCCGAGCTTCAAAAGTCACGTGACCAGCTTCGCCATTGGAAAGAGACGGGTGAACTCCTGAGCCCGATGGAATGGAACAAGCTGGTTCATGGGCTTGTCCAATCGATCGATGCGCGAAGCGTTTCACTCGACAGAGATACATTCAAAAGATTGTTCACCGACTCCCAGGTCAAGCTCGAAGGTACCGCGCCGATCCGCCGGGGCTATTTCTGGGTCAGCAAGGATGAATGGGTCCTTTCGGGTCTTGAAGCTTATCAGGCTCTGAAACTCGACAAAGGCCTGGATAACAGCGAAGTCGAAGTGCATCGGCGTGCTCTTGCTGCGCTTCTTCGAAGGCTTGAGCCCCAGATAGAGCAGTATGCCGATCAGAGGCTCGGCCTCGTGGACGGGAAACGTCTGGAGCCTTCGGTCACCTACGCACAAATCCTTCTTGCACGTGCTTGGCTGCGTGGTACCGCAAGCCCCGATATGCCGCTTCCGGAGCAGCTGAAGATCATCCTTTCCGACGAGGATGATGCAGAAAGCGATCCTGCAACCCGCTCGTTGCAGTGGCGTGAATTCCTGAACAAAACGAACCAGCAACATAGGCTGCTACGCGTTGCGTTACGCGACATGCTCTCAATCCCGCAGGGCGAGTCTAGATCATTTGGTCTGGCCGACGTCTCAATACTCGCCGCACCGTTGGAATTGTTTCGGGTCACTTTGAGATTTGCGCCTCTTCCGGAGGAAGTCGATTCCGGAATTACACTGCTGGAAACAGCTAAGGGCATTGTATTGAGTGTGAAAGGATCGCTCCAGAACATCCTGCGCTATGAACGCGAGCGTCTGGTCAGTCAGGTCGAAGGTTTGATGGAGATACGCAGAGGCTCGGCTCTACGCGACCACATCGAACGCGTCGACAAAGCAATCGATGCAGTGTCGACCTCGGTGCCCGGCGCAAGTCCTGACCTGGTGCGTCAATGGAAGACAATGTTTGGCCGCGTCAAACCTTTGCTGGATTCCGACGCGGTCTATGCGGTGCAGACGTTCCTGCTGGAGGTCAGTGATCTTAAGGAGGAGGGGAAGGTGATTTCCCTTAAACTTGCTGCCGGAGCGCCTTCCCGCGATCTCGCCCAATTCAAAGACCTGGCGTCACTTGGTGAAACTGTCGTCGCTGAATTGCTGGAGCATGTCAGAGACAAATTGAAAGCCCGTGCCGGCGCGTCCTCCCTTGCGGACATTCATAACATGGGGACTGCACTCGTCACCCTTGGCAGCGATCAGAAGGGGGCAATGTCATGAGCGACGCCCTTATGGACCTGGAACAACTGTTGCCGTCAATCCCCGCCGCCGTTGAGCGACAGCGGGTCGGCGTGCAGCTTGATCGCTTAAATGCCAAGCTCGCCGATTTTTCGAATGCAACAGGACGGTATAAGGCCGTGTGCACGGTATCCCTTCTCATTGGCTTCAACGACGAAAACATCACTGACATGAGAGAGGCGGCTCTTGATGCCGGGCGCTGCCTGAAATCCGCGGTTGACGAGGCCACGCTCGAGGTGGCCGGGCGCAGTTACGATGATTTGAAAGCGGCAATTTCAGCGGCAGACAAGGCAACCCGCTATCACTGGCGCACGGTCGTCACGAATGAATATAGGCCGATTGGCGTCGTCGGTTCCCTTTTGCAAAAATTTGGCGACGCGCTCGATATCGGTGAACGAATGATTGCTCTTGCTGAACGAGCGGAGCGTTCCACAGGGCTTCAGATCCTGGATTTGTCGAATGAGATCGCATCCCTCGTTGGCATTCGTGCCGATCTGGAAGCTGAAAAGGCCGACATGACAAAAAACGGTGAGGTGGACGATTTCTTGACAAAGCTTGCCTCGGGCCGGGCGACCCTGAGTTCCGTCACGCCGTCGGTATATTCCTGGCTGAGAGAGCATGACGCGCTCGATCAATTGGCGGTTTCATCGCGATAGAACTGCCGCCAGACTAGCTTTCCATACAAACGAAGCGACTGAGCAGCGATCGGCTTGTTGCCGATTGAACCAGTGAATCGCCCATCAGGTCGCTCGATTGATGAACGCACGCCCTGCAACCATCGACGCACATTTTCATACCCAATCGCATGACTTGATCGGAAAGTCGGCTCGACGGGCTAAGGCTTCCATCCATCGCCGCATCTTCGATCACCTCATACGCGCTGAGTAAGCGCCCTGTCACGCTGGTTCGATCATCCGTAGCGTCCTGGACGACGGCGCTCGCCAGTTCCCACATTGTGGGGAACCGACCGAACGATTGCCGCAGTTTCGTTTCTTGATCACGGACCGCCAGAGCAACGTCGTAAACACTGAAGCTTTCGGAGCCGATCGTCTCTTGGTCGAACAGTACGCGCTGAATATTCGCAGGGACCGGACCGTCGTCGATGCCGAGGGCTGCCGACATCGCCGAAAGGGCTTGCTCGTCGGCGCGATCGATATCACGCCAAGCAGCGTGCTCGGTCCGGCGTTCGAAGAACCTATCGACGATCACGTCTTCCGCGGCGTTTGGGCACTCGTGTATGAGACCCGCGCGCCAGAGTTCCTCGAATTCCCCGCTATTTTCTATAAACGAGCGGGTAGTGCCATCTCCGTGTGAAGCCAGTTCGCAGATTGTGATTGCGGCGCTATCGGCGCTTGCAAACTGCATTGGAAGTCGTGCGTGAAACATCAACCGGTCGGGGTCGCCGCCGCTCGCTCTGGCGAAGGCTTCCTTCAACCGGATCGCCAGGCTTTGGATCAAGCAACTCTTCAGATATCTCTGAACCAAAACCTGATCGCCTGCGGCCCCGATCGCCTGCGCCAGAAGTGGCTGAAACTTAGCCTCACCCATGGCGGCGGCAACCTCTGCGACACGATCTTTTGTCAGCAGTGGATGCTCGCTCAACAACTCCGAGCGGATGTTTTCGAACACAGTCGACAGATCCCTCGCTGACCAAAATTTCAGAAGTGCGGAGAGTTCTTTGCGCAGTTTATCCGAAACGACCGCGCTAAAGATCAATTCTGCTGCTCGGTTGGCCTGGTAGGCATTGACACCAAAGGAAAGTGCCTGGCTTTCGATCATATAGCGTGCCATCTGCGACCCATGCCAACGGCGAAGCGCCGGGTTGGTCTCGAAGTCGGTTAAGGTTTGATCGATAGTCTTGTTAATGGTGTTGTTGTTAAGCCTGAAGGTCACGCCTTCAGGGTGTATATGGAAGCCGTGCAACACAGGCTCCGTCTTCCCAGGCACCGTAAATATCTGAGTGATCGACAAAGGCGCGGTTTTTGGGTCGTTCACCCTCACCTCTGCGTCGGCACCCCAGAAGACTTTCGCGACCGCAATACCGGTCGCTGCCTTTTTGCTACTGCTTCCAAGATAGGCGTCTTTCCGCTCGATCCATGATGAAAGAGCAGTGCTCCCAAACTGCCTTCCTTTTGATGGATCTGCTTTGAGGATCGGAAATCCTCGCAGCGAGCCGCGCGCGCCATGTTCGACGCGCATTGTAAGAGGTGCGCCGTCTGGGGCGGGTGCGACCGCACCGCCTTGCGATATCCACTCGGAGCGCCACGATGCGCCACGCATCTTGCCAAGACGGCGCAAGGTGATTTGTTTTGGCCGCATGTATATTGGCTGTAAACCAGGCAAGCCAGACGATACGTCATCGGGAAGGTATTGCCCAGCATCGGGCAATGCCGTTATCGCGTCGGGATGATAGTCGCCGGCGTCAAACCAGGGATGGGATCCTTCAACGGGTGGCCGCCAGAAAACGTCCATGCCATCATAGCGGCGGGTTCCGTTTCCAGGCGCCAGAGATTGCATGGCGAGAGCAATGTCATGTCGTTCGCCGATTTGTGTTCCATCGGCGAGTAGCCTTAGCTGCGGTCCATCGCCAGTCTCAAACAGGACACTCGGGATCCAGTCGCACTTTTCACGGAAGTCTCTTGCGAATCGGATGCCGCCGATATCCCCCATATTTGCGATGACGTGTTCCCAGAATTGGCGAGCGTCTGTCGCGTCGAACTCTTGCCATACATCCGGTCCGAATGCCCTAAGAACCAACCTTTCCGCTTGGAGCAGCGCTTCATTGGCCGGACGTTGGTACGAAACCCATTGGCCGTTTTCGCGTTCGTGGGCGGCAAAAGCGTCCAACATCGTAGCGATGACCTGTCCTCGCCTCACGAAGTAGTTCGATGGGTTAAGCGGTGTATGCAGTGCCTTGGGTTCGAGCATCGTCCGAGGGCGCCGATACCACCACGAGTCCCGGCTCGAGTAGATCGACAGGGTCACGCCGGTGATCGGGCGATCATCTGACCCACGGCCCCCGCGCCCCTTACGTTGTATGAAACTCGCGAGGTTGGACGGCGCATAATGCTGATAGACCATGGTGATATCGGGGTCATCGTAGCCAACTTCGAGCGAAGATGTGGCGAAAAGGATGTCGGCATTCTTGATTGTCTCTTCGACCGCACCCTTCGCCCCCGCATGAATCGGCTGGCGGGCGACGGCAAGGGGGCCATCTTTACGTCGTGGCCCGCGAGCGCTCCATTGTGCCTGGTCAGTCGCGGCGAAATGCCAACACTCGCCGTTCCTAAATGTGTCGCAACCGTAAGGCTCTCCGCAACAACTTGTCCGCTCTGATCCTGACGTAGGATCATTATCGTAAAGTGATGTCCGCAATGCCGGCAGGTGATTGTCCTCCGCATCCATGAAGGCGCTGTGAAGGCGACGCAACTTGTCGATCGAATCGAGAAACACCAGGCTCCTAAATCCGCCATGCTTGCCGGTCCGCCTGCGCATACCATGTGACAGGCACATGATCGTCTGTATCGATGTTGAAGCTCCGGCGACGTCATGTCCTCGGGATTCCACCTCTGGCTGGACGAAGTAGAAATATTCACGACCGCGAGGATTGATCTCCTTTTCTTTTTCGAAGGGCGTGATCAGTTCGGCCCGTTCCCGTCCGATCAGATCACTCCATACCTTTGCTGGATCGCCGAGCGTCGCGCTCATTCCGATCATCAGCATAGGCGGCGAGGTGGGCCGCTGCTCGGACCGCGCTGCCAGGCGACGGAAGGTATAGCCAACTTGGGCTCCGTGAATGTGTGAATAGAGATGGATTTCGTCGGCGACCAAGGCCCGTGGAGGCGCGAAGGCCGCGTCGTCACCAAAAATGCGTCCTGCTCTTGGATCTTGCATCCACTGGTGTAGCGAGTCCGTTGTTGGCAAGAAGAAGGCCGGTGGATTTGCCCGCAACTGCGCCTTTGATCCCGCCCAGCCATCGAACTGGAAATCGCATTCCACGCATGCCAGCCTATCGCGACCCTCGTGGCCGCGCCCGACATGAAGATGCAGATCTTTCCCACATTCAGGGCACTTGAAAAATGGAAAGAGGAGGTGGCCGGCGCCGAGCTCTTTCCACCCAGCATCTACGTCCCACTCCTTGAGTTGCCCGAAATCTTCGGGAACTCCACCCAACTGCAGGCCGGCACTTATGATCGGCATGCCATCCTGTTGAGAAAAAAGTGCCAGGTAGCGCACAAGGCGCTGCGCCTGATTGGTGGCCAACCGAATGCGGGGGTAGGCGAGAATAGCACGCGTGCCGCGAATGCCGCTCAGGGCATCGCCGCCCGCAACCGCGATTAGCGGAAGCACTGCGGCTTCAGTTTTACCAGATCCCGTGTCTGCAGCGATGACACAGTTCTCAAAGCCGGAAGGGAGTGCCCACGTCTGGAATATCGCCTCGAAACTGCGCCGTTGGAAGCCGGCAAGCTTCGCCTTATTGCCCCATAATCCTGCCAGAGCCCGCCCCAGTGCTTCAAGCGAAGCGGCGTAGTATGGTGCCGCGCTTGATGCGAGTGGCGAAAACACCTCGCTGATCACCTCAGTTTGCCGCGGCTTGTTTCGATCACGCAATTCGATTTTCAAGCTGCGCACCAGATAGGGGCGCCGTGTCGCATCACCTTTGGCGAACCGTTGTTTGACATAACGGATTTCGCGCGCCAATTCCGCCATGCGGCTACGAATTCGCCCATCTGCGGCGACCATGATCCAACCGTTGGCTAGAAGCCTTGACACAGCTTCGGCAACTTGCGACCGCGGCATAACCATGTGCTCTGCGAGCATAGCCGTCGAGGACCACGCCTCGACGACCCCAAAGTTAATGCGGCCAGCCTCCAGGTTTTCCAGTGCATTCAAGACCTCGAAGTCGGTATCCGACAGAACCGGCGGTTCTCCGAGGGGCTCGTCTTCATCAGTGTCTTCAACCTCTGACCACTCGACGGTCAATCCGTGGCTGACCGTGCCATAGATTACCTGACCTTCCTCTGCGAGACGGTCGACAACCAGCTTCAATTGATCGCGCCCAGTCTCATCGATCCATGCGTACCGCTGACGGACAATCTCATAGAGCGGCGCCAACGATCCCTTACGGCAGTCGCGGATCACGCTCGGCAGGGACTGGAGAACTGTCGCATAATCGACTGACAATTTAGGTATGCGCGGATCGAGCGGGCTCGCGGTCCAGAAAGAACCACGTGGGCCCCGCTTTTCGCGGAGATCAATACAGCCCAGCGCGTGGAGTTGCGACAGACCGGGCAAAAGGCTTTCGCGGGTCGCAAGGGCCGTCTTGAGCTCCGCTTCGGTGGCGGACGAAAACTTCGAGCGCATCGAAACGCGGTTGACCGCTTCCAATAGCCGCGAAAGTTCCTTCGAAAGGACCGGCTCGAGAGCAATCTCGGCATCGATCTCGTCAAGCGCTTCGAATGGACTTTCAGTCGCGAAGCCCCGGCGCCTAACCTCAACGCTCGCCGCTTGGCCACCCTCTTCGCCAAACCGTACTCGGGCCACGGGTGTAGTATCAAACACGAACTCGCGGAGAATTTCTGCCTTGTCTACCTGTTCCTGATTGTTGGGGACAGCCTGGAGAAGGCTTTTGCTGACGAGGACGATGAGCTTCGTCTTTGCCCGGGTAATGGCAACGTTCAGACGTTCCGGTGAAAAGATAAAGTCGGCTTCCGCGGCAGCAAATTCACTGTCAGCAACGGTGTAGGAAAAAAGCACGACATCTCGCTCTTTTCCCTGGATCCTATCGACTGTCTCCACAAAGGCATTAGAACGCAAATCTGATCTCAGTAGATTGCGGATGGTCGAATTTTGCGCTCGATGCGGACTGCAGATGGCGACGTTTGAAGACCAGAACGTGCTCGAAACGTCCTTTCCGTTCTTGGCAGCCTCGATCCGGTCAACGAGTTTCGCTGTTAGATCAGCGACGATCTTCGCTTCAAAGGGATTTGAGGTGGCCGCCGAAACTCCTTCGTAGAGCAAAACCGTAACAGGAAAATCCGGATCGAGAACAGCTTCCTCCCAAGGCTCCAACCCTTCCTTCCAGTCGGACACCAGAGCCAGTCGGCTGTCTGGTTTGGATGAGCGGTAGACGCCCGGATAGAACTTCTTCTCAGGGAACGATGCGAGTGGTTGATTGAGGCGGAACGTTTCGTCGAGCGCGTATTCGGGCAGACCAGCGGATTTCAGCAGTGCGTAAAGAGAACCGCCGAGTTGGCGCTCCCCCATTGCGATCTCTCTACCAGCTCGGATCGGAGGCAACTGCCGATCGTCGCCGGCCACGATGAGACGTCCACCCTCGCGAAGCCCTGCCATTGCCATCAAGCCATGGGAAACGACCATCTGCGAGGCCTCGTCGACGCAAACAAGATCGAAGAGATCCGACGTATAACGGTCGCCGATTTTGCTCTCGCCGAGAATGCGATAAAGCGACCAGACGGATCCGCCCGCAACCACCGCATCTTGATCGAGGTCACCCAGCGCGCCTTCAGATCCCTTTTTGCCCAGAATCGCGCGATGTTGCACAAGGGGATCAAGCCCGTTCGACGGTGAAGTGCCGAAAAAATGCGTCTCGAATAGACCCGGGCAATGGCGAGCACAGTGACGCGCCACGCTGTCGATGACGTTACCGATGGCATTGCGCGTAAACGCCGTGACGAATACGCGTGCCCTCATGTCGCGGCGCCGCCTAGCTTGAATGTAGCCCAAGATGAGCCAGGCAAGAAGATGCGTCTTGCCCGTCCCCGGTGGACCCAAAATTAGGCCTGCTCGCTGTTTTGCCAGTCCGACCCAGGCAGCAACCTGTGCGGAGGTTAGCGGGTAGTCTCCATGAAGAGCGAGGCCGGGTGCCGCAAAGTCGTCCAGCGCTTCGCGCCAGATATCTGGATCGTCGGAGAGATCACCAAATGCAGACGGCTCACGCAAAAACTCAAGAATCTGACTGCGGATCGTCATGCCGAGGCTTCCTGTCCGAGGTAGCTGATAAAGGAGGCAGCGCGCTGGCTGTTTACGTCAAAGAATGCCTTGTCGATAAACCATCCATCATCCGCGGTGCGGTCCAGGAGTGCCTGGAACGTCTGACTGTCGAGAGCCTGCTTGCGGATCTCGACACAAATCTGATGGCTTGGCAGAGGCGGATCGAGATCAACGATCCGGCACGAGATATCTTGCCACATCGCCGGATTCAGGCGCAGGTCGGGTGCATCATTGTGAAGAATGAGGTCCATGTCGCCGGCAGTGAGTTCCGCGTCGCGACTTTCACTGGGGATTTGAAATATGAAGCGTCGGCTCCCCCATTGGCCGCCTTTGAAATCCCGATCGCGACGAAGCCTTGCTAGGCTGCGACCAGCATCGCGCCGGCGCTGGAAGGGTTTTGCCAGATTAACCAGCGCTTCCAACAACCCCGCACGATTTTCCAGCAGTTCGCATGCTAGCAAGACGTCGAGGTCGATAGCATTCAAAGGATCGAAACTCGCTTGGAAGCGGAACGGCCGCTTTGCCAAACGCAGCAAAGGGGCACCGTTTTTCGTGGCCTTGCGATCTTCTTCGACGAGCCATGCAATCAGTCCCTGCGTGGCCATGAGACGTGAGGTCACATCTTTGATGATAGCGTCTCGCGACGGCGCCTTCTGTGCCTTCTCCCGCAATCCCCGGATAACCTCGATAGATAGGAGAGACGAAAAAGGTCGCTCAAAGTCCGCTTCCGGCGCATAGGCATGGCCATCCGATCCCAGGGCGGCTTGGCTCACCTGCCTCAGGTCGTATGAGACGGCAACCGGCAGGGCATAAAGTTGTTCGATGACGCTTCGAAGGGCTGTCGCAGGAAGATGATGGACACCGCGAAACTCCGGTTCTGGAACAACGTCTTCCGGAGGGAACAGTCTGACGAGGTGGAGAAGACCATTTCTGATCGCGTCGCTATCTAGGTGACGGCCGATCGCCGCCTGCAGATTGATCGCCTCGGAGGGTTCGTAAAGGAAGATATGGGCGTAAAGCGGATCCGCCTGACTACGGCCCTCTTCAACAGCAAGGTTGTGGTCGTCGATTTGAGTCAAATCGAGAATGAGTTCGCCAAGAACGGCAATCAAGGCTTCGCACTCATCGTCCAAGCTACCGGTCTTCGGGATGACGATTGAGGGCGATCGTATAGGCTTGCCATTCTCAATCCGGGTGTAACCCAGGGCTGCTATTCGATCATCGACTGGGTCATGATCGACATTGATGATTAGCGCGCAGTCGATTTTTCCCGGCATCAGATATGTGTGTTCGTCTTCCGTTCGAAGCACTTTATTGCCTGCCAAGGACTTGGCCCGTGTCACCAAGAGCGGCGCGCGCTTGCTGAGCGACCAACTGAGGCCAGGCGTCCTGCTTAAGCCTTCTGCCGCCGCCAGTTGGCCAACCCTGAAAATGCGATGTTTGTTGAGAGTTCGCTTTGCTTCGTGCGTCAGGCCGGCGACAGCTGAAACATCGCGCGTTGCCGGGTCTTTTTCAGGGGAGATCGATCGACGACAGTGCTCCAGGTAACTGCACTGTTCGCACTTGAAGTATAGGTGGAAGAACGTCTCATCGATGCCGTTTCCAAGCTCTTTCATAGCAATGTCGGGAAGGACATTTGCGCAAAAATCGTCGACAAGCCGAAGATAGGGGGTGAGCGCAAAGCGCTCGACCTCATAGTCGCTGGATTCCGCGGTCGAATGTTCGGCGATACGCCAGATCTCGCCATGGTCGCTCACCGTAAGCTTCGGGATCTTCATCTCCCGGATAACCTCTTCCAGGACGCGAACATAAAACGCGACCTGAGTCTTGTGAAAAGCCGTTGCCCGGCGTGTGGCCTTGATATCGATAATCGTCAACTCGCTTGATCCCGAGTGCGAGATGGACGGTTCGATGCGAAGCAAATCTGAGATGTTGCGGTTTAGAAAGAGACCAGTGTCTCGCAAGAAGCTCGGTGTGTTTTTGGGAAAGAGGTTGACCTGGGCCGCATACCGCTCAGGACGTAGACCCCTCAAGAAGGCTGCACTTAGCGCTTCGGACAGAATTTTTTCGTCCCGTCGCGGCTTTAAGACCGCAGAGCCAAGCGCTTCCACGATACCATCTTCAAACTTCTTGCCGAGGATAGCCCAAGACTGTTCGCGGATATCTTTGACGATCGGTACGCTGGCCAACTCCTCGTCGCTGGAGAGTTCGTAGCGAACTTTTCGTTCACACCGGTATTGGAACCACGACTTCACGGTGGTGGCGCTAAAGCCCTTTGCCATCCCTCAACCCACGCTTGCGATTCGCCTGATCTAGACGATGGCAATCCTTTCCAGTCCCTGCAAGTTATTGAATGGGAATGGGATTTGGCTGAAATCGGATCGAGGTGGACACGCATAAAGCGTACACCTGAACAGTGGAAAGGTATGTTTCAAAATTTAGATGGTATATCGCTAAATCAAATGTTGACAGATATACCTGCCAAGAATACATATCGACCCGGTCGACATCGCGGATGTACCGTGATGCAGGGCAGAATTGGGGTGTGTTATGAAAATAATAGCTGAGCCGGTCGCCTAGTTACTGCGCGTTGGTGGCCGGAGAGAGTGCGCAAACAGAAAGGCCGAGGACAGCGCTACACTGTTCTCGGCCCCCGATAATGTACCTTCACGAAAAAGGACCTTAATATCATGGCAATTCGTATTCCCGTCGTCAAGGGAAAGACGCTCGCAACAGACTATTGGCTAGGTAGTCTCACGTTTTCCGCCATTTCGAAATACGTCAAACTTCCAGAAAATCCCGATTGGAACGACGTGTTTGGCGGAGAAGGCGAGCAGGAAGCCCAGCGGAAGCTCAACCGCCAGCGCGTCAACAGCGAGATCGTTCCTTACTTGCTCGAGAGTGACGACGCGTTTTTCTCCTCACTTGCTCTTATTCTTGTTCCTGGAACTGGCAGACCTCTGAAAGAAGGAACCGATTTCAAGTTCCTCCCTACCGAGGGATTTGATGACAAGATTGGTATCCTGGAGATCGATGAAAGCGTCGATATGTTCCCAGCCGATGGCCAGCATCGATCTGCTGCGATCATCGAAGCGCTGCGACAAAAGCGGGAGCGCATGGCGCAGCAGGAGGTGCCTGTTGTTATCCTGCCCTACGCAACCAAGGAAAAGATGCGACAGCATTTTAGCGATCTCAACCTGAACGCCAAGCCGGTCTCTCAATCCATCGGTTATTCCTTCGAAAGTCGGGATCCCGTGGTGATCGTCACCAAGCGGATCATGAAAGATGTTCCCCTCTTCAATGGGCGGGTAAACGAGCAATCGAACTCGCTGGCAAAGAAGTCCCCGGACGTGATTACCATGGGTACGTTGGTCCAGGCCCATCAGGTCTTGCTCGAGGCGCTCTACGGACCAAAGTACAAGGACCAAGACGACCTGAAAGCTTTGCGGCAGGTCGATCCCGCTGATTCTCGTGTTTCTAGTGTCTCGGATCGTTTGCGGGAGATCTGGGAAGTTGTCATTTCCAACATTCCGGAATGGGAGTTGATCCTCAAGAACAAGATCCATCCGCGAGAACTTAGGGATGGCGACGAAACGACGGGCGAACCTGGATATGTCTTTGCTTTCGGCATTGGTTGGCAAGCGATCGCGACGGCTGCAGCAGCCCTGGTTAAGCATCACCCGGACGACTGGTCCGAGGATCTTGCACGCTGCCTGACAGCGGTGGACTGGAAAAAAGGACCACAATGGCACGGGATCGCTATGGTTGGCGACCGCGTCAACAACACCGGACCAGGTATCAAGGCGACAGCCGGCTACCTCCTGAAGGAAGGCGGAATCCCGGCGTCCGAAGGCGCCGATGTGAAAAGCCTGCACGACGCTTTGAGTAGATCGTTGCAGTCGATTAACCCGTAAAGCAAAAACGACAGGCGGCTTAAAGGCCGCCTTTTTTGGATTGCTGGAACAGTCGTGGATCGTGGTCAACGGCGATTTTCCCGCTTCGCTCCCGCCAACAAAATCGCCGTGTCCCGCTTTGCGGTGACATCGCCCCAAGTCTGTTCCCGTCGAGAAGCCGTCGCCCCGCATAGTGCGGGGGGTTAGGAGCAAAAACGATGGCAACACTTGGGAAATTTAAGAAGGAAAACGGCGTTTACGAGGGGGCGATCGAAAGCATTACTTCAGCGCCGCTGCCGGCACGTATCAGTCCCGTTCAGACCAAACCAAATAGTGATTCGCCAGACTATCGCGTATACCGGGGGGCGGCAGAGGTCGGCGCAGCCTGGAAGAAAAAGACTCGCGCCGGAGAGCACTATCTCGTCGTCGCGCTAGACGATCCAGCCTTCGCTCAGCCAATTCAGTGCAGGTTGGCAAAGTCCGGCGATGAGTATGTCTTATACTGGACCCGGAAATAGAGCGCGTTAGCCCGCTTCATTGTGAAGCGGGCATTTCCTTGATCTCGCGATGTGAGCTATTTCGGCACCCAGATAAAAAGCTTGAATGGCCGCGGGCCGTTGTAGATCAACCCCCCGCGGGTTCAGATGCCTATGCGGGCATAAGGCCCAGGCGTTTGTCACGGTTGCGGATCCAAAAGAGGATAGGAAGCGCCGCGATGACCATAATCAGTTTGCCTACGACCTGCCCGGCCAGAAAATCGAGTGAGCCAAAGGCAAGCCACAGGAACATCACGCTATCGACGATGAGGCCCGCAACACTGCTCAAGAAGGCGGCTTTGACGAGCCCCTTCTTTTGAAGCGGGGTGAACACAAGGAGATCGGCGAGCTCAGACGTCAGAAACGCACTCGCAGATGCAACGGCGAGAGCCGGCGCTGTAAACGTCGTTGACAAGAAAGCACCGACAATGATTGCGCCGATCGCCCACATCAAGCCCAAGCGCCTCTGAACGAGATCGCGTAACACAAGGGCAAGGCCGACCAGAAGCACGCCGCTTGGCGCAGTCAGGCCCGGTCCCACAGGTATGAGGCACGGCCCGTCCGGCACGCAGACCGTGCCAACATGGCCGATCATATAGTTTGCAAGCGGGATACAGGCGGCGAAGCCTGCCAAAAAGACTGCACCTTCGATCAATTGCTGGTTTCGCGAATTCATCCCGCTCTCCACTTTCAAACTTCTTGCGCCACGAACTTCTCGTAACCCTTTGCCCGCAACTCGCAGGCCGGGCACGTGCCGCAGCCGTGACCCCATTGATGAAGCGCGCCGCGCTCACCAAGGTAGCAGGTGTGGCTGTCCTTCACGATTATATCGACCAGCGCTCGGCCACCCAGATCTTTTGCAAGCTGCCATGTTTCGGCCTTGTCAATCCACATCAACGGTGTATCGAGGACGAACCGCTTCTCCATGCCAATATTGAGCGCCACCTGGAGCGCCTTGATCGTATCGTCCCGGCAGTCCGGATAGCCGGAATAATCTGTCTCGCACATGCCCCCGACGATATGCTTCAGGCCTCGTCGATAGGCCAACGCCGCTGCGAAGGTTAGGAAGATCAGGTTTCGGCCCGGCACAAACGTGTTCGGAAGGCCCGATTCTGCCATCTCGATCTGCATGCCGCTCGTCAGGGCGGTATCGGAGATTTTGCCCAATGCTGCGAGCGAAATCGTATGATCTTCGCCAAGACGATCCGCCCAGAGAGGATTGAGAGTGCGCATCTGAGCCCGCAGCGAATCGCGGCATTCGAGTTCGATTCGGTGACGCTGGCCATAATCGAAGCCCACCGTTTCAACCTGCTCAAACCGATCGAGTGCCCAAGCAAGGCACGTGGTCGAGTCTTGGCCGCCCGAAAACAGCACCAACGCGGTAGACGACATGGCAGGCTCCCCGTTATTCACCCTCATACTCCGCCCAGCAGGCAGGCGTCTCAAACACCTTGACCGAGTTCAACTCGTCGAGGAGTGGTTTGACCTTTTTCCATATCCAGACCGCGATATTCTCTGCGGTCGGATTTTCGAGGCCTTCGATATCGTTGAGTGTATGATGATCGAGGCTTTCGAGAACCGGTCCAAAGACTTTCTCCACATCAAAAAAGTCGATCACAAAGCCAGTCTTCGCATCGACAATGCCTTTCAACTGCAACTCGACACGATAAGAATGCCCATGCATGCGGTGGCACTTATGCGTCGAGGGCACGTGCGGAAGACGGTGGGCTGCCTCGAATGTGAACGCTTGGGTGATTTTCATGGGATCCCGATCATCTTGTGGGTTTGAAGACTTAGGCGCCAGCGCGGGTTCTCAAGGCAGAACGCCGTTACGGCAGCAATGTTTTCCAATTGCGCCGGGCCATCCATCGGTTGCAGAAAATAATGCTCGAAGTTGAGGTCAGGCAGATCGCTCGGAAGCAATGCGGACTGGGGGTAGACGAGCTTCAATTCGCTCCCGGATCTCAGGTTAAACGGAGCACCGGCCTTCGGGCTGACGCAAATCCAATCGATGCCTTCAGGGGGCTCGATCGTTCCATTCGTTTCGATGGCGATTTCAAAGCCGTGATCGTGAACCGCCGCAATCAGTGCCTCGTCGATCTGTAGAAGTGGTTCGCCGCCTGTAAAAACGACATAGCGCCCGGTTGTCCCGCCTCCCCAGGTGCGGGCGATAGCGCTCGCGAGTTCCTTCGCATCGCGAAACTTGTCTCCACCATCGCCATCGGTCCCGATGAAATCGGTGTCGCAGAACTGGCAGATCGCTTTGTGGCGATCCTCTTCGCGTCCCGACCAAAGGTTACAGCCGGCAAAGCGGCAGAACACGGCCGCTCTTCCGGCTTGGGCGCCTTCGCCTTGCAGCGTCTTGAATAGTTCTTTGACCGCGTAGCTCATTGGGGATCCGCCGCGGTCTTTTGGATTGGTTGATCGGCGATTGTTTGGCCTTCGTTACGCCGACGTCGAACGTCGGCGCGCACGATGCCGACCAGATATTGGGCGAGCGTGACAATGTCCCGGTTGACGTTTTGAACCGACTTCCAATGGCGCTTGTCGTTTTCCGCGAAGTTCCATTCGCCGGATGTCCAGGCGGTATTGTCGACCAAACAAGAAAGGCCCTTGGCAAAGTCATCAAATGCCCGAGCGCCGTCCAGCAGGACCAGGATCTCCATGACATAGCCGAGCGACATGATCCCCGCGCCGTGGACAAGGCGTGACGTCTTGGGCGTGTGGTTCTTCCATGCGTCTTTGAAGACAAATTGAACCGCTTGATAAAAATCACTGATCAGCTTGAAGCAGAGGTCGGCGCCGTCGGGTTCGCGGATCAATTCACGCATAACGCCATCGCTGAGTGAATTGATGATGACGCGCTGGATCGCCGTATCGCGAATGAGGCCGCCCGGATTGGTGTGCTGGTAGATCTGACCTTCGAGCGAAGAACTCTTGTCGTAATTCAAGCGAGCGGCGATATCGGCAGCAACCGAACGATCGCCAAGTCGGCGCGGAAGCCCAGTGACGGTCGGCAGCAGTTCATAGATCAGGGACTTAGGAAGCGGCCGCGTATTGTTAATCAGCACAAATTGACGACGCAGCTCCTCGTCGTCCCGGCAGATGATGGCCGAGACAAAGACCTGGAAGTCCTTTTCGTGGACCTGGCTCAGGGCGGTCAGCCGCTGCTGGCCGTCGACCACCATGCCTGGCGCGCCCGCGGCTGTGTCGATCTCGACCATGCATCGGCCATCGTCGCCCTCGTCGCTGATGTCGACATTACTCGTGAATGCCACGACGATCGGGTTTGGAAGGATAGCCTCCGGCTTTTCCAGATAGTCGCGGATCTCCCGGATATGGCCGGCAATCTGCGGACGCTGAAATCCGCTCAGTCCGCCCTCAGCATCGCGCGCAACACGCTCGATAACCGCGAATTTCTGCAATTCAGACGCTAGCGCTGCAAATGAAAGTACCGTGTGCGCTTCGCTCTGTCTGGCTCTGATCGCTGGAAATTTGAGTATCGTCATTTCGCCCACTGTTACTCGGGAGTTGGTCAACGAGGGCGTTGTAGACCCCCAGATTATGAATTCCGCGCCGTTTATTGCGGTTGCTCGCTCGGAAGATCACCACTTCGATCGAAAGCGACGAACAGATAGGGCAGGAGCACCGCTTCCACGGTTTGTCGCTCAGCGTTCGCTTGTATCGATCTCTTAGATCCTTGACGGCCTTCGCACCGGGCAAATCGCCAATCGTTTCGCCCATGACAGCCGGCGTTGCGTAGGCAAGCACCGTATCGAGCGTTTCTTCGAGTTCAGCTTGCTCGCGGTCGTAGGATCTAAGCGCTGCAAGTGCGTCTTTTTCCATCGCGACAAGCTGCTCCTGGTTGAGAGCGCCTCGTTTGGCAAGTCTCATCAACTTGGGATTTTCGAGTGCCTGCGGTACCCGAATGGCCGTGTAATAATCGAGCTTGCCTGACTTGTTCGGGAGATAATAATTCGACTTGGCATCCTTGAACGCACGGATCAAAGGCGAGGTCGTATCGAAACTCGTTACATTGAAGGGGCCGAACGTATCGATCTCGTCAGCCTTCGCAAAGCCGAGGATATGAAGGCGTGTCTCTTGCGGGATCACGTCACGGATTGCAGCAAGGCAGGCTTTGATCTGCGAAGCCTTCAAAGGGACTGTACCGCCGAGCGCCAAGTAATCGTAGCCCATCGCAACCAGTCGCCGAGCGCCTTCGGCCATGCTTCCGGGCGACCACCCCTGGATAACGCCCATGGGCGTGAACCGACTTGACATGTGCTGGGTCGAAGTCCGGAACGCTGATGCATTCTCAAGGGTGATCTCGAAGCGCCGGCGAGCTTCCTCTGTGCCGCCCTCAAAACCTTTGAGGCTTTCGTCGAAGTCGAAAATGATATGGTCGACGGAGCATCCGTGCGTAAAGCGTGCATCGTCGTAAAATTCGGCAGTGTCGTCGGGCGTGTAAGGTGGCTTGTCTTCTTTGTGGTAGGTGAAGGCGCCGCAGTCGCCAAATATTGGCAAGCTCTCAAACTGCGGCTTGTCGAGACGCAGGAACTCGCGCGCGCCGACCCGACGAAAACGCATCGCCTGAGCTTCGGTGTACTTACCTCCTACGGCAGCGCCGCCCACAATCCCACGGGAAACGAGCATCCCCTGATAAGGAGCATAGCCCATGATCTCGTGCGGATAGGCATCATCCCAATAGGGGGTCCGCCCTTCCGAGTAACGATCTCTCAGGAAATCGTAACCGGGATCAACATGATCGAGACTGTCGGCAAATATAAACTTCATCGTGCCGGCCTCGATAGCTTACGGTCGAGTTGCATCAAATGATCGGCCAACATTCGGTTGTGTTGCGGCGTCCCCTGTATCTCATTCCATTGCAGGTCAAGGCCTTCCCATGCTCCTTCTGTCCAAGCACAAAAAGGTGCAATCCTTTGGAGCGCTTCTTTGACTTCAGCTTCTGGTGTTGCCGAACTGTCTGCTCGCAACATCACCTGGTCCATCAAAGCGCCAACCGCCTTGATACCCGCCGAGTGCATCAGTCGGCTTTCGGTCGGTTGCTTGCCCCACGCGTCCGAAAACACATCGCGGACGGCCGACCAATATAGGACGAGAGCCTCGTACATAGCATCGGGATTGTAAGTTTCGGAAGCAAGGTACTGGCTCAGAGCCCCATAGGGACCTTTCAAATTCTTTTTGATAGCGTCGATCAGGGCCGTATCACTCACGACACTCTGTTCCTTGCCAGTGTCGGACGCTCGTCGGATGAGACGGTGGAACGGGGATTTTTGCTGTCTGTTTAGAAGGTTGCACAACTCGCTTGGCAGACGATTTGCAGCTAGGTCTTTGGGCAATAGCGTGCCGACGGCCGGCAGCAGTTCGTTGATCAGGCGGACATCGAGCGCCTTGACCTTGTTGACCAGGATGAATTGTTCGCGATGGACCTGCACATCTTGCGACACGAAACCGACGACCGGAACAGGGAACCGGCTATCCTTGGCTTTTGCGAGCGCAAGCGATCTTTGCTGGCCGTCGACAATCCAGGCAGCTCTTTCTCCATCCTTGCGTACGGGAATGTTGAGGGTGCCCGATTGGCCGACCTCTGTCAGGCCGTTTGGCTTCGGCCCCCGCGACACATCAAACGTGACGTCGGACGATAAGGCCAGCGTGATGGCGTTTGGAAACAGCACAGGGCCACTATCCAGGAACTCCACGATCGCGTTGACGTGGCTACGGATCTCTTTGCGCTGAAACCCTATTAGGTCTTTCTCGTCGCGGTGAATCCGACTGATATCGGCGATCCGCGTGAGATCCGAGCCGTGTAGGAAGAACGCATATACGTCGACCCCGTCGCCCTGCTGGGTCTTAACTGCGCGGACCATGAGATTGCTTGGATCAGCGCTCATGTTACTTTCTCCCCCCGGATATCTGCCACAAGCTTTGAAAAGCGCTTCTGCTCGCAAGCGACGTTCAGTTCATCGCGCAATATTCGCAAAAGCTTGGTGGAGCGTCCTTCGGCACGCGTCCAGTTGGTCCGGACGATGGATTTGAGGTCAGCGTCTGAAACCCTGGTGCCGACCTTGGCAACAGGGCGCCCCCACGTCGACATCGACGCCTCGGCAAGGCTTCGGTGGACATCGATCGATGCGAGTGGAGCGTTGACTAAAATCTCTTCAACGAAGTGTCGTGCCGCACGAGATGCGAAATCGGCCTTCGTACCGGGCAAGGAGCTTTCGGGTCCATCCAACCGATCGTCATAGGGCAGTCGGAAGGCTTCGATTCGCGGGTCAAGATCGGGAACATCGCGCCCACCTACGATCCTTAGCTTGTGCAGGACGTCGCTCGACAGGCGGGCCAAGGTTGGCGCGATCATACGGAGATAGGGTGAGGGGAGGCCGACGACGACGATCCGCGGCTCCTTTTCAATCACCTCCAGGAGCGCCTTGCTGCCCCCTAGCGCTTCCCACCAGTCTGCTTCCGAAACCCCGCGCTCGAGTTTACCCATGACACAATCGTTCGTGCCCTTTGAAACGGTGAGGTTGTAGGCAGGCACCTCATCATTGCCGGAAACAAGACCCAGCCCCGCTGAAACGATATAGAGGTCGCCCTGCGCGCGCTGAGCGGCTTTGAGAGCCTCAAAAAACGATCGGCCGCAGTACAGATCTTTCGCCTTGCAAACGACTTCAACCCGACTGATGCGCTCGCGCCAGGCTGCAGCCACGTCTGACAGCGTCCCACCGGAGAGATCGTGCGCACAAAGTAAGGTATTGTGGGTAACCCGCTTTCTCTGGGTGCAGGCGGTCAGGATTACGGTCATAATGGTCGTCTCTACAGTTGCTGCCCGGTTACTGGCGCAACCAAAATCGCACCTCTCAAATAACTGCGCCGCACCATTTTGGTCAATATAGAAACTGCAGGGCAGCGTGAGGGCTCCCCAGAAAACTGCAGCCTGACGCCGCGGTCTATCGCAGTTTCACAGCGCAGCCAATCTGCGAAGTGCACTGAGCCATAGGAGGTATAATGGTCTCCGATCCGATCAGGGCAGCCGTAACGGCCGCATGCCTAATCATGCTTTTCAATGACAGGGATGAGGCCGGATATTTGCTATCGCTGTCTTTGGAGAGCGATCCCGATTTACCCTCAGCAGTCATGATCTTGGGCGGTAAAATCGTCTATTCGCCGCAAAAGGTGAAAGCTATGACCGTAGATGAGCTTAAGTCTGCTCTGATGCGCCTGATGGGGTGACTTCGCCTGCTTAGGGAGCGACCGTCGGATAAACCAATGTGAGAAACCTCTACCAAACATTCCGCCGCCTTCGCTATCGAGGTCGCTTTTCGTCAGCAAAGGATAAATTCAACGTCTCATGCAGTTTGCCGAGCGTTCCGTCTTTTCGGAAGCGAATTCCGGACACGACGAAGCTGACGCTACTTTCGCCCGAGTAAAGGGTTACGCTCGTAACAGAAAGCCGCAATACCTTGCCACGGCTCTCAGACGTCACGATGTCCCCCGACACGATCCCGAGAATTGATCGAGCGAGCGCTGATCGTTCCGCCTCAAGCTCGGTTTCCCATCGTTCAAGCTCTGTTTCGACATGCCGAAAAGCATCGCGTGCCGCTTGGAAGGGACGTTCGTCCCCAAACCACAATCGGTCCACTACGGAGAGAAACTCTCCCGGGACCTCCTTCTGCATAGCGTAAGCGGCAGTGCTCATCATTTCGTGAACCCGTTCCGCCTCTTGCAGGGCGCGAAGGCGATCGGCGTAGGGCTTAATTGCCACGCTGGAGATCACCGGTGAAAGCGTCTTGTCCGAAGACGACAGGAAATCGACCGGCATCACGTCGCGGAGCCGCATGCGGTTGGTGGCATGTCGCTCCGGCGGATCGTCCTCGCGCCAAGACTTCCGGTTCCACTCGACCCAAATCTCGCCGGCCGAAATACAAAGCCAACTGTCGAGAAACAGTTGAGATTCCGGCGAGTAGAGGTGGTGCGTGGACCAAGCATGATCGGCCGCAATGAGTGGCATGACGACATGCTGCAACTCCTGATCTCGGACAATATTGGCTAGTCCGGCGATCCTCTCCTGCAATTGCTTGGTCAGGCGAATGAAAATCACCGGTCCGTCCGCCCGGAAAGAGGTCCGTTTGCTTTCGGTCTCGAACACAAGGAGTTGCTCCCTCGCGAGCGGCAGCAATCGTTCGATCAACCGGCCGACGGTATTGCGAACGGAAGGTCCCCACCGTGTGGCGATGCGGCCTTCTTCCACCCACGCTTGAGCCCTGCCTTGGATAATCACGAGAGCCTGCGCCGCGATATCGAGATTGATATCTACGAGCGGCCTCGGGCCTAGTGGAGCGGTACCGCTGGATTTGCTGTTGATCTCAGCCAGGGCATGTTCAAGGAATTGGCGTTGCAGTTTCGAAAGTGACTCCGCTGATCTCTCGCGCTGTTCGTCACGCCGTTTCGCTTCAAGTTCCTCGCGAAAGGCCACCAGGCTCGGTTTGCGAGGTCGTTGTCCGGCCTGCATACGTGCTCAATATCCCCGTGGTGGCTTAGGGACCTGCAACTTCGTGCAAAGCTTTCCTATGGCAACATCCGACAAGCCAAGTTCGCTGGCGATCTCACTGGTCGGTTTCTCCCATAGGAGCGCGAATAGTTCCTCCCTGGAAAGCTTCCGTTGTGGCATCTTCAGGTGCCTTTGCTAGGCGAGTGCCCGCACCAAGCTGATAGGAGATGACCTTCTAGCATGCGCTGCTATTCCTTCTGATACTTTGATCGGTATCTTTCATCGGGTGCTCGCCAATTCTCGATGAAGTCCAGCGGATCGATGCTGCCTACCATGGCCCTCGCCATATTCAGCCGTTGCTGCAAGTGGCGACGACGCTCGTCATCGAGCTTGGTTAGCTGTTCCTCCGCATCGGTGAAGAAGCGTTCGACAACCATCGCTTTCCCCCATTTCTCAATGGTTTCCGCGAGTTGCTGTTGGCTGTCTGCGAGAGCCTGAGCGACCCTCCTGGCATCCTCCCGTCTCTCGTAGCGTTCCCATTCCTCCTCCCGTTCCTTCTTCCTCTTGGCTTCGGCTACATCTTTCGCAATCATCAGCTCCAAAATGTGATCATGCGAGCCTTGCAGTGTCTCGACAATCGTCGAGATGGCCTTCTCGAGAGGCTCATTTAACGTGTCCTGCCAGCGAGCGGACCATTCAACACCCCTCTTGGGGGAGTAGGCAATTATCCGCAGGCGCCCGGAGGGCATGTCCTGTTCGGTCGTCCATGAATGGGTCATCTGCCATGACTTCATCGAGCGGACGAGCTTGCTATCTTCACGATAGTAGTCGCCGTTGACATATCGCATCGTCACCCTTTCAGTCATTTCGGTGACTGCCAGACCTATCGGAACACTGTCGATATAGAAGATAGTCGGTCGGTCCGGACCCCAAATCCCGCTTGAGTAGTAGCGCCCGTACTTTCGGTCCTTGAGTTCGATTTCTTGCTCCGGCACTCGAATACGAGCGATATCATCGCCGTGTGGGGCGATGTGAACGCGATAGCCTCGCTCATGCAGCGCAAGGTAGAGGGCGTTCACGATACGAAGTGCCCTGGGCAGGGCGGGCTCAGAGCAGATAACATCGGGGAGAAGTCGCTTATAGGGCCGCAGGAACTCGCCATCCTTCACCTCTCTCGACTTCCGCAAATGGCCCTCGACACCGAACAGCAGTGGATGATGTTCGATGCGATTTTTCTTGGTGGTTTTGTCCTTTGCGGCGGGATCTTTGGGTGGCCTCGGTTGTCGTGCTTTCGGACGCGCTCGAATGATCTCGATCACTTCGTCAGGAGCTTGCGGCAGGGCAGGGAGTTCCGCTTCGATGCCGAGTGATTTACGTGTCCAGTATCCAGAGCCAGGGTAGGGGACCTGATGTTTCTTGCACAATGCAGCCAAGACCGTACCGGAAACACCAAATTCATCGGCAAGCTTGCTGAGCGGGGACGCGCTTACGCGCTCATAAAGCTCGGATCGCGTCATTTGCATGCACTAGTGCCCTGTTCGATGTCCAATTAAGGATTTGCCTGCTATGCCTAAGTGGCCGCTGAGAGAATCTATGCTCCGTAGGCCTGAGCCTGCTTTTTGGTGCCGGCTTATTATCGACGTTCCGGATGACGTCGAGACCCGGTGGAGCATGATAGGCTCGTCCGTTAAATGGAGGCCAAACTTGTTTTTTCGGACCAGCTGCGCCAGAAACTCCTCCACCGGGGTCGATGACGCTCCGACGATCTAAGCAATCGCCTCTGCCAGGATAGCGCTCCTAATCGACTATCGCGTTCCAACCCTCGATCGCAGGCGGTGTTCATAGGGTCGCGACATCAAGAAATGCGGAAGCTTCGCGAGCTGAAACGAAGGCTTGCCGTGCGGCAAGAGGATATAATCTGAATGCCGCAACCTAGGTAAAACGTTCGGGTTGATCGTTTCAACCTAACGTCGCGAAGTCAGTTTCGGTGAGCGCAAGTTGGAGCCCTTATCAAAGTATAGGCAAATCCGCCGGCGCAAGGGGAGAGAGGTAACGTGGGCCATCAGCCGACACCAGCGCATTCTCTTCATGTACCATGAGGGCACCGCCAGGAAGCATTACGGCAGGCTCGATCGCCAATATCATTCCTTCCCGAAGGATGGTTTGATCGGTTGCAGCGTTCGACGGCGGTTCCGTGATCTGGCGACCGAGACCGTGACCGAACCGGCCTAGCTTTCCGCCCTCAAATCCTCGAGCAAAAAGAGCATTTGCCTGCGCTGCGTAAACGTCTCTCGCTGTGTTGCCCGGACGGCATGCATTAACGCCAGCCTCAACGGCCTCTATGAGCGCATCATACGCGCGAAGAATATGATCTGTGGCCTTGCCGACAGCGAAGTTTCGATTGAAGTCGCAGTAATAGCTCGAGTACCGGATACCTGCGTCTATTGTGAACAAATCTCCGGTTTTGAGTTCCCGGATGCCTGGGCTTGCAACCACGCTGTGGTATCCGCCAGGCCCCGATCCAAATGCCAAAAAGTTTTCGTTATCTGCTCCGAGGTCCATCGCCTTGCTTAAAACTTTTCCCGCTAGAGCCCTTTCGCTCACCCCCTCGACGTGGCCTACCTTCAAAGCTTGAAGGGCGTTTCCGAAAATCTCTCCTGCGGCGATAATGCGTGCGACCTCCGCTTCGGACTTGCACATTCGTACGTTCATGCAAATAGACGAACAATCAACTCGCTGGAAGGATGGCGTCATGGAAATAAGCCGTGTCCAATCCGAAATGGTCATCTGTAAGCGCGACTCAGGCCCGATCTCAAAGCCAATCTTCCCGAATCGCGAAGGTAGCCGGTTAATCGCCGCAGCTAGTTCGGTGATTCCTTCGTCACCTGGTCGAGGTGATGGCCACGAGACAATGGTGGCATCAGGTTTGTCTTCACGCCACAGGGTTTGCATCACTTCAGGCAGGAAAACCGACATGGTGCCCCCGAGCGAAATCATGATAAAGGCTGCCCTAGACGTCACCGCCCATGGGAATTGGTCGTTTAGGTCTGTGAAATAACCGACGTTTGGTGCTGAAGCCAGTATCACGGCATCGACTTCGGCGTCGAGCATCTCCCTTCGAAGGAGCTCTATCCGACCGTCGAGTTCGGCCTTTGTAAAATTCGTTAAGGGCTTCATCGCGGTACAACTCCTTTTCGTTCATAAGCTCGAATGGCAATAGCAAACGGCAGGGACATCGCCAGGTATATGGCACCCGCGATCGTCAGTGGCTCGATGTACCGGAAGTACTCTGATCCGACATATTTCGCGGTGAACATGAGCTCGGTAACGGAGATCGTCGCCAACAATGGGGTCTCCTTAAACATCGACAGAAGGTAATTTCCTACTGGAGCGACACCGTTTTTTCGAACTTGCGGAAAGATTACGAAGAAAAAGGCCTTCGACCGTGACAACCCTAAAGCTGCTGAAGCCTCCCACTGCCCACGCGGGATAGCATCGAGAAGGGCGCGGTAAACTTCTGCAAGAAAGAAGCTGTAGTGGACTGACAAGACCACGATACCCGTAACCGCCGGGCTAAGTGAGAGACCAATCTCGGGCAAAACAAAGTACACAAAGAGAATTTGTGTTAGGAGCGGGGTGCCTCTGAAGAAGCTGGATGCGACGCCGTAGGGCAAAGCTAGCGCTCGAGAGTTGCTCCGGATTAAAAGGGTCGCTAGGGCTCCCATGATAACGGCGATCGAAAACGCTATTGCCGTGATCCAGAAAGTCACGATCGCAGCACTTAGAAGCTCGCCACTTATCGCCGATGCGAAACCGAAATCGAACACGCGTCACCTCACGGTACTTTGAGGAACACTTCAACGCGCCTACCGGCCGCTGAAAAGATCAGGGTGACGAGCCAATAAAACAACATGGCAATTGCGTACGGAAGCCAGAACGAACCGGTGGTCTGGCTAAGCGTATTCGCGCTGAACGTAAGGTCCTGAATCGTAATTAGTGATACTATCGACGAAAGCTTCAAGGTGTCGATCAAGAGGTTTGTCTGCATGGGGATGATTTTTCGAATGACCTGTGGAAGGGTCACTAGAAGAGTTAACTGATAACGCGAAAGTCCAAGTGATTGTGCGGCTTCGCGTTGACCTCTCGGGACCGTCGCCGCAGCTGCCCTTATTGTTTCGACGCTGTAAGCTCCAATATTGAGCCCGATCGCGACGATCGCGGCAGGAATGGGATCGATCCGGATCCCCAAAATCGGCAGGACGTAAAAGATCCAAAATAGCTGGACGACAGCCGATGTACCGCGGAAAAGTTCGACGTAGACGGTGATTAATGCCCGGAGTAATGCACTCTTCGATACCAAGCCTGCCGGCAGAGCGATGACGATACTGGTTGCGTAGGCGGCGATTGTGATCACTAAGGTGATCACAAGGCCGTCGACGAGCGAAGTCAGGTAATCCACCCCCGTCACTCGCTGCAGAGGCGATCGGTCTCGGCAGCAAGTGCGGGCACTATCTCGTCGCTACTGAGATTAAAAGGACCCACGGCATTCAAGTGTTCGGGTGTTCCAAGGTATTTCTTCAGTTCCACATTAAGCGCGTCGCGGAGATCCTCGTCGCCCTTCCGCACAGCAAAGGCACCAAAGCCGACAACAGTCTTGCCATCGACTAGAGGCTGCTCGAAGGGCCGAACACGTTCAACAGTAGGATCGTTCAGTTTATTGAGGAGTGTCTGAACGATGACTGAGGTGCTGGCGTAGGCGTTTATGCGACCGGCCTTAAGCGCGGCAACGCCTGCCAGATTATCCTGGTATGTCGAGATTTGCCCTGGAGATATGCCAGATGCCGTGAGGTTCGCACCGACACCCGTTCCACCTGCAATATAGCCAATCTTGATGGTGGGATCAGCCGCGATGGATTTATAGCTTGTGATGCCTTTGGAATTCCCGCTGAGCGTAACAACCGCGTCGCCCTGCGCGTGCATAGGCGTAGTGAAAAGGACCTGCGTGCAACGGTTTGGTTTGACGTACATCCCAGCCACGATGACATCGAAACGGTCCGCTTGAAGACCCGGGATCAGCGATGAGAACTCAGAGAGCACAGCGCGGACCTCATGGATCCCCAGTTTCGATGCCACGTGCTTGAATACTACCACGTCAGCCCCGGCGGGTTGTCCGGCTTCAATAAAGCTGAATGGAACTTCTGTGGAAATTCCGATTGTGATCGATCCCGTTGCACGCGCCCTCTCAAGGGTTGTTTCTGCCATGGAGTTGCTGGCCGCAAGGAATGTTGCGGCCGCCAAGGCGAATTCGATAGTTTTCGATTTAGCTTTCATCTTCGGGTTCCCACTTATGTTTTGATTAACGAAAGTGTAGCGCCCGCCGATTAGTAAACGCTTCAAAGGGTGGCAATTTATGATGCAGAAACGTCAAATGGACGGACGTTTTGGCTCATTCTATCCGTTTGTGGTGCGCCTGCTAAAACTACGGGCACCGCCGCAAAGTAGAGCAGTACATCATGAGAGCATCGCCGATTGAGCCTGCGCAGTTCCTCTTGAGCGGATGTCAGCGGAACGGAGCCCACTCTACTGACAACGTTCCGATAGCCAATAGTCAATTCCCGCTTGCGCGATCTCCTGATCTTGAGACGGCGTGCCTGATGACACGCCAACCCCTCCGACGACCTCGTTCTCAAACACCACAGGCAACCCCCCTGCGACGACAATTAACCGCCCGCCGATCGCCGAGGAGATGCCATATGCCGGAGCGCCTGGTTGGCTGGCCACACCGTAATCATGTGTCGCCTTCTTCGCTCCAGCAGCGGTAAACGCTTTGTCGATCGCGATCGTTGACGACGTGACTTTGCCACCCTGCATTCGAATGAAAGCGACAAGCTGACCGCTTTCATCGGTGATGGCTATGCAGACTGGGACTGCAATCTTCTGTGCATGTCGCTCAGCCCCGGCCACGATGAGACGAGCGTCTTCCAAATCAAGTCGTAGGATGTTTTGCATAGAAGCCCTGTGTGATTGTGCCTACTTCGGGTATCGGAATTTTCTTTTGCGAGGACGCCTAGTGTCTGGACTGGCCGGCCGTGCTTGTCCAAGTAAACGCGGAAGTTTTTTCGTACAGCCAGTAATAGTTGTTGACCATCTGATTGGTGCGGCGGAAGCGGAAGCCGGCCGTCGAGAAGACGAGCAGCAGCACGAAATCGATGGCGTAGTAGAAGCCGCTCAGCATCGGGCCGTTGAACAGCGCGTGATGCAGGAACTGCATCACCCAGGCGAGCAGGAAGGTGTAGGCGATCACCAGCGGGTAATCGCTCCAGCTTTCGGCTGCGGCCTTGCCGGCACGCCATGCGGTCCAGAAACCGATGAGCATGACGATGGCGCGGATGACGGTTCTGACGCCCATGTCCGGTTCGAAGAAAAGTCCCTGCATGTCAAAGTCTCCCTTCTGCCCGGATCAGTGCCGTCCGCCTTCGAGATAGGCGGCGCGGACTTCGGGATTGGCGAGCAGTTCCTTGCCGGAACCGCTCATCGTCACCTTGCCGTTCACCATCACGTAGGCGCGATGCGAAAGCTTGAGGGCGGCAAATGCGTTCTGCTCGACGAGGAAGACCGTCAGGCCTTCGGTTTCGTTGAGCTTCTTGATCGCCTCGAAGATGCCCTTGACGATCAGCGGTGCGAGGCCGAGCGACGGTTCGTCGAGCAGCAGCAGCTTCGGACGCGCCATCAGCGCGCGGCCGATCGACAGCATCTGCTGTTCGCCGCCCGAAAGCGTGCCGCCGCGCTGCGTCTGGCGTTCCTTGAGGCGCGGGAACATCACGAAGATCTTCTCCAGATCCTCGTGGAAGTATTTGAGGTTATCGAGGCCGGCGCCCATCTGCAGATTTTCCAGCACGGTCATGCGCGGGAAAATACGGCGTCCTTCCGGAGACTGGGCGATACGCAGACGCGCGATTTCGTGCGTCGGCATCTTGGTGATGTCGCGGCCGTCGAAGGTGATCGAGCCGGTGCGCGCCTGCGGGCTGCCGCAGATCGTCATCATCAGCGTCGACTTGCCGGCGCCGTTGGCGCCGATCAGGCTGACGATCTCACCCTTGTTGACTTCGACATCGATGCCGGCGAGCGCGCGGATATTGCCGTAATAGGTCTCGACGCCCTGAACCTTGAGAAGCTGTTCCCCGGCCATCAGTGTGCGCCCCCTTCTACGGTCGCGATGACCTCTTCAACTTCTTCGTCTTCGACACCGAGATAGGCCGCGATGACCTTCGGGTCGTTCTTCACGTGTTCGGGCGTGCCGTCGGAGATCTTCTGGCCATATTCGAGAACGACGACGTGGTCGGAAATCTCCATGACCACCGACATGTCGTGCTCGATGAGCAGGATCGACGTTCCGGTATCGGCGCGGATGCTGCGCAGCAGCTCGTTGAGTGCCAGCGATTCGCGCGGGTTGAGACCGGCGGCCGGTTCGTCGAGGCAGAGCAGCTCCGGACCGGTGCACATGGCACGGGCGATTTCCAGGCGGCGCTGGGCGCCGTAGGGCAGATCGCCGGCCGGGTCGTCGGCGCGATCGATCAGATCGGCCTTTTCCAGCCAGTGGCGGGCGAGCTCGATGGAGGCTGCCGCTTCCTTCTTGTAGCCGCCGATGCCGAGCAGGCCGAGGATCGTGTAACCCGAGGCCTTCATCAGCTTGTTGTGCTGCGCGACCAGCAGGTTCTCGAGAACCGTCAGGCCGGAGAACAGGCGGATGTTCTGGAAGGTACGGGCGACCTTGGCTTCCCTGGTGATCCGGAAGTCGGGCAGACGCTCGAGCAGATGCTGCTTTCCGTCCTTGTGGTTCATGGTGATCATGCCCATCGTCGGCTTGTAGAAGCCGGTGATGCAGTTGAACACGGTGGTCTTGCCTGCGCCGTTCGGGCCGATCAGCGCAGTGATATCGCCGCGCTTGGCTTCGAAGGAGAGGTCGTTGATGGCCATCAGGCCGCCGAACTTCATCGACAGGTGCTCGACCTTGAGCAGGGTATCGTTGGACATCGTTTCTACAGGGCTCATCAGCCATGGCCCTCCTTGGTGAAGCTTCCGGATACCGCCTTGCGCTCCTTGAGGAAGGCGGTCGGTTCACGCGAGCCGACGAAGCCGCGCGGCTTGAACAGCATGACCACGACCATGGCGAGGCCGAAGAGCAGCATGCGGTAGAGTTCCGGCGTGAAGTCCGGTCCGAAGACGACCTTGAGGAAGTCCATCTCGCGCAGCACTTCGGTACCGCCGACCATGACGACGGCGGCGATCGCGATCCCCGTCAGCGAGCCCATACCGCCGAGAACGACGATGGCGAGGATGACGGCCGATTCCAGGAAGACGAAGGATTCAGGCGAGACGAAGCCCTGGCGCGCGGCGAAGAACGAGCCGGCAAAGCCGCCGAACATTGCGCCCGTCGCAAAGGCGGTGAGCTTGGTCGTCACGGTGTTGATGCCGAGCGAACGGCAGGCGATCTCGTCTTCGCGCAGAGCCTCCCAGGCGCGGCCGATCGGCATGCGGCGGAGCCGGATGGTGACGTAGGCCGTGATCAGGCAGAGCGCCAGGATCAGATAGAACAGGAAGATCTTGTAATAGGCCGACGACATCGGCAGGCCGAACAGCTTGGCAAAGCCGCCGGAGGTCGCATCGAAGGGAATGCCGAACAGCGTCGCCTTCGGAATGCCGGAGATGCCGAACGTGCCCTTGGTGACATCCGTCCAGTTGATCAGCACCAGGCGGATGATCTCGCCGAAGGCGAGCGTCACGATGGCGAGGTAGTCGCCGCGCAGACGCAGGACCGGGAAGCCGAGGATGATGCCCCAGAGAGCGGCGAAGATGCCCGACAGCGGCAGCAGCACCCAGAAGGACAGCCCGAAATAGGAAGACAGCAGCGCGTAGGAATAGGCGCCGACGGCATAGAAGGCGACATAGCCGAGGTCGAGAAGACCGGCGAGGCCGACGACGATGTTGAGGCCCCAGGCGAGCATCACGTAGATGAGGATCTGGATCCCGAAATTGTCGACCCACTTCAGCGAGCCCTGCGCGCCGACCAGCGCGTAGATGACGACGGGATAGAGCAGCAGCGCCGCCAGGGCGATCTTCAGGAAATGCGTGTGGAAGAAGCTCTTGTCGGTCGAGATGTCGAGCTCGCCGTGCTTTGCCTTGGCAAGCTTGCGGCGGTCGACATTCGGCTGGACGAAGACGACCATGACGAAGCGGCCGATGGCGGCGATGGCGACGAAGATCGCCAGCAGGCCCCAGCGCTGGACGATGATCAGTTCGTTGTTGATGTTCTGCTGGGTGCCGAGACCGACATAGAGAACGAACAGGCCGAGCGAGACGAGACCGGTGAAGAACGCTTCACGGATGCCCTTCTGGACAAGCCCGCCCGCGGGCTTGTCTGCGGAAGTTTCGATGTTTGCCATGACGGTTATACCTTCTCGACTTCCGGCCGTCCGAGAATACCGGTCGGCTTGAAGATCAGGACGAAAGCCAGGATCGCGAAGGTCGCGACGTCCTTGTAGGCGATGGTGAAATAGGCCGACCACAGCGATTCGATCAGGCCGATCAGCAGGCCGCCGAAGACGGCGCCCGGCAGCGAGCCGATACCGCCGAGAACGGCTGCCGTGAACGCCTTGACGCCGGGCGTGAAGCCATCGGTGAAGGAGGCGACGCCGTAATACATCAGGTACATCGTGCCGGCGACGGCGGCGAGTGCCGCACCCATGATGAAGGTGATGGAGATCGTCTGGTCGACATTGACGCCGAGAAGCGCCGCCATCTTGCGGTCCTGCTCGGTGGCGCGCTGGGCGCGGCCGAGCGCCGTGCGGTTCACGAGGTACCAGAAGGCAGCCAGGAGAACGACGGTGATGACGATGATGATGATCTGCTTCAGCGAGACCGAGATGCCGCCGATATTATAGACCGAGCTGACCAGCGGCGGGATCGGCTTGTTGCGCGGGCCCTGCGTCACCTGGATGAAGTTGGAAAGCGTGATCGACATGCCGATTGCGGTGATCAGCGGCGCCAGGCGGAACGAACCGCGCAGCGGACGGTATGCAACTCGCTCGATCGTCCAATTCCACAAACTCGTCATCAGCATCGCAACAACAAGCATCGCCAGCAGAAGAACTGCTACCGGAAGACCTGCGAAAATCGATGTGAGAACGAGAAAGACGATAAGAGCAGCGAAACCACCGAGCATGAAGACATCGCCATGGGCGAAATTGATCATGCCGACAATGCCATAAACCATCGTATAGCCAATAGCAACGAGACCATAGATGGAACCGAGAGTCAGCCCGTTGAAGAGCTGCTGGATAAAGTATTCCACGGGAGATTCCTGTAATGATTGGAACGCCGAACAGAACGCCTGACCTGAAGCGTCAGGTCAGGCGCGAGCGACTATGGAAGCTCCACGAACTTGCCCTGGTCCAGCCTGTAGAATACGAAGTCGAGCCGCGTGATGTCGCCCTTGTTGTCGAATGACAGGGGTCCGATCACAGTGTCGAAAGTCTTGCCGGAATGTATCGTTGCTGACACCGCCTCGGGATCTTTCGATTTTGAAGCCTCGATCGCTTGCGCGATCACCTGAACGCCGGCGTACGCGTATAGAGTGTTGCCTTCAGGGTTCAAATTCTTCGCGGCAAAGCGGGTCACAACATCCTTCGCCGATGCGTTCTTGGTCGGGTCCGGTCCGAAAGTCGCAAAAACAGATCCTTCGGCTCCCGAGCCGGCGATCGCAGAGAACTCAGAACTGAACAGACCATCCCCGCCAAGGAAAGGTGCATTCATGCCACTTTCGCGCATCTGCCGCAGAATAAGTGCGCCTTCGGTATAGATGCCTCCGAAGTAGACAACGTCCGCGTTCGCCTCTTTGATCTTGGAGATGAGCGCAGTGTAATCCTTTTCGCCGACGGTTATGCCTTCATAGCCGACTTCGGTTAACCCGCCGGCGTTGATACCTTTCTTCACTTCATCGGCAAGTCCCACGCCGTAGGGAGTCTTGTCTTGGACGATGAAAATCTTCTTTCCAGCGTATTGCTTGAGAATGAACTGGCTCGCAATTTGTCCTTGCTGGTCGTCACGACCGCATGTTCTGAAAACATTCTGCAGTCCGCGTTCCGTCAGTTCAGGGTTTGTAGAGGAGGGCGAAATCATGATCGCTCCATCCTCCGCGTAAACCTCCGACGCTGGAATAGACGCACCTGAATTCTGGTGGCCAACCACAAACTTCACGCCCGCCGCGACGAGGCGATTTGCGACCGAGATCGCCTGTTTCGGATCACCAGCATCATCTTCGAATTGAACTCGAACTTTTTCGCCGAGAATGCCTCCCTTTGCATTGATGTCTTCGACAGCTTGCGTCACGCCGTTCTTGGACTGATCACCCAGCGCTGCGCTTCCGCCAGTGAGTGGGCCAGCCCAACCGATCACCATCTCTGCATGGGCAGTTTGGCACAAGGCCATAGCGAGTGCAGCTGACAACAGTACTCTTTTCATTTTGGAACCCCTGTTCTTGTTTAAGTGACGAGATGAAGAGTAGGGAGCGGTTCCGACGTGTTTACGCCAAAATTATTGTGATCGCGCACCATGTAAATCAAAGAAGGCGTTGACGCGAGGAGATCGCACCACTTGGCCGAAAAGCTCCGTCGTTCACATCAACTCGTGACAAAAAGGTTTCATTGCTCGTCGCGCTTTTCGAGCAATGCGTCACAGCGGGATGTTCTTTGAAATCCATGTGACGAGGTCTTCCAGTAAATGACTCATATGACCCACGGGTTATGCATCGTCTACATTGGAGGATATGGACATGGTGGCTTCAAATCTGCCGACAGCGAAAGACCAGTTGACCTTGTTTCAAAACAAGGAAGCCTCGCCGGTCGAAATCGCAAATTTGGCATTGGCGGCACTCGATGAAAATAGCGATCTCAATTTCATCCGCGTGCCAGATAGGGATGAAATCCTCAAGCAAGCGCGGCGTTCCGAAGAGCGCTGGTTCAAGCGAGATCCTCTTGGGCTGCTCGATGGAGTTCTATCGACGGCCAAGGACAACTGCCTTGTTCGAGACTGGACCTCGAACTGGGGCTCGACGCTCAGGTCTAAAATGGGTGAAGAGGATTCGCCCGCTGTTGCGAGGCTTCGCGAAGCAGGCTCAATCATCCTAGGTATTACGACGATGCCAGAACTTGGATGGAAGGGTGTCTGCGACAACGCGCTTACGGGGTCGACGCTCAATCCCTGGAATAGAAGCCGAACATCAGGCGGCAGCAGTGGAGGGGCTGCGGTCACTGCGGCATTAGGCATTGCGCCGCTTAATATCGGTACCGATGGCGCTGGTTCAATCAGGATACCTGCTTCGTTCTGCGGCGTCGTAGGGTTCAAGCCAACATTCGGTGTCGTTCCAGCATTTCCAGTTGGTGCGCTTCCCCAGTTTACACACATTGGTCCGATTACTCGGACTGTCGCTGATGCGATACTAATGTTTGAGGTCGTGGCTCAGCCTGACAATCGGGATTGGCAAGCTCTACCATTCAAGCTGCCACCTTCGCCTCGGCGGCAACATCTGAAAGTGGCCTACAGCCGAACCCTCGGATACGCCAAGCCCGATGAGGATGTCATACGGGTTGTCGATGAAGCAATCAGCAGATTGAGGGGACAAGGCTGGGAGATCGACGAAATTGATCCAGGCTTTGACGAGCCGATCGAAATCCTACGTCCGCTTTACTACGCAGCATTTGCGAACATGGTTGCCGGGATGGGGCCGTTTGCGAAGGAAATCGTAGATGCAGGTCTGATCGAGGAAATAAATGCTCTGGGCAGCGTCAACGGCGATCAGATAATCGCGGCACTAAGTCGGAGGGATGGACTGGGTAGGCACATGAATATTTTCCACGAGAGCTACGATCTTCTCATTACCCCAACTATGCCATCTGTTGCTCTAGAGGCAGGACTAATTGTCCCAGAAGGCTCTGGCATGAAAAGCTGGCTAGAGTGGAACCCATACACGTACCCTTTCAACTTGACTCAACAACCCGCAGCGTCGATCCCGTGCGGACTTTCACGTGGGTTGCCGGTCGGAATGCAGGTCGTGGGGAGGCGTCATCGGGATGCATTCGTGCTAGAAGCTTGCGAACTGATCGAACGAGATATAGCAGCGCTCCGGAGCGACGCGCGGCTGCCTCGTTGAGCAGCCTTGCAAACTCGGAATCAGACGGAGCATATGTTGTGCAGATGCCCGCTCTTTACGGGCATCTGTTACCAACGAAGGTTCGGCGGACGCCGGTCTTCATGACTACTTGGTGAGCGAAGTGCGGATCAGTTGCGAGACAAGCTCGGCGGTGAGGCAACTCAATGTCCACCCCAGATGGCCGTGCCCTGTGTTGTAGAACACGTTTTCCGACTTCCCGGACCGAACCTGCGGCATCATGTTAGGCATCATGGGCCTGAGTCCTGCCCAAGGGACTACGCTATTGGTCGGCACGCGAGGAAACCTCTTGATCGTCCAGTCAATGAGCGGCTTCGTTCGATCGTGCCTTATATCGAGATTTTCTCCGTTGAACTCAGCCGTACCCGCAACCCTCAACCGCTTGCTGCCGAGCCGGCTGGTAACGATTTTCGCCTGCTCGTCGAGCAAGCTGACCCATGGAGCACCTTCCTCAGCTTCCGGTGAATCCAGATTCACAGTGATTGAATAGCCCTTTACTGGGTAGACATCCACGCTGTCGCCGACCATCGTTGCGAGTCTTCTGCTTCCGACGCCGGCGCAAATGACGACGCCGTCGGCAACAATGTCCTCTAATTCTTTTTCGCCTTCAACCGACGACGATATTATGATCCTCGGACCGTGCTCGATCTTTTCCACTTGTCTTCCGAACAGAAACTTGCCTCCAGCTTTCGAGCAGGCATCTGCTAGACCACGAGTGAACTTATGAATATCGCCCGTAAAGTCGGACTCCGTATAGTAGCCGCCAGCAAAATTTCCCTTGAGCGCTGGTTCCAAGGCAGAGATCTCGGCCGGATCAACTCGTCGGCGCTCTAGCCCTCCGCGCCTCAGCAATTCATTGACGCTTTCAGCCGCTCGCAAGCTTGGCGCGTCGTAATAAACGTGCAGGATCCCGCGCTTCACCAGATCGAAATCGATATTCTCATCTTTCGCAATATCGAACATGTGCTGCCTGGCTTCGATCGCCATTTCCGCGGTCTTGATCGTGTTCTGCTCATACGAGGGCACGCTAAGAAGAAATTTTGTAAACCATGAATATTTGTGCCAACTGGGAGACGGGTTGACGAGAAGTGGCGCGTCTCGCCTCAACATCCATTTCAGACCCTTGATAATGGTCCCAAGATTGGTCCAGACCTCCGCGTTGCTGGCAGATAGCTGGCCACCATTCGCAAAGGACGTCTCCATGGCCGCGTAGCGATTTTTATCAATCACGGTGACCTTCAAGCCGGCTTTCAATAACGCGTACGCTGTCGTCACGCCGGTTATACCGGCGCCTATCACTACTACGTGCTTCATTGAGCGTTTGACCCTTTTCGTTATTCTGTGCAAAGTTGGTCGGCGAACGCTCCGAGGACATTTGCGAAGGACTGCAGTTCGTCGATTTCAATGTACTCATCGGCAACATGTGCTCGCCGAAGGTCACCAGGGCCGCAGACTACGGTGGACCATCCTTGTGCTTGGAATAGCCCAGCTTCAGTTCCTCCGGCGATCGTGGCTGAACCAACTGACAACCCTGCCGAACCGAGAAGGTCACAGGCGGACGAGCTGACCGATGGAGTGAGGCCGGGGATGGTTGTGAGTACCTCGGTCATGATCGAGCATGTCGGTCCATCTGGCACCAATGGGCGACGTCCCAACATGTCCGCAAAGCCGTCAATTTTCTTCACGAAATCAAGATAGTTCTCAGAGGGAATTGTGCGGATGTCTGTTGTAAATTCTGCCTCGGCCGCGACGGTGGTCGGCGATGTTCCACCTCGAAACGTTCCGCAGTGGAGCGTCGTGAACGGAGGGTTGAAACGATGATCGATCCTCGTGCTCTTGGGAGCGTAAGCGGCGTGTAGATCATCGATGTAGCTGACAAGTCGAGCTGCGATCGTCACGGCGCTAGCGCCTAAATCCAGCCTTGATGAATGCACGGGCAGACCCACCACCCTCGTGCGAAGTTCCGCATACGCCTTGTGACCGACGACCACTTCCTGTTGGGTGGGCTCTCCAACCACGACCAACTCAGGGGTCGGAAGAGTCCTGCCCATGACCTCGGAGAGGATTTTTCCACCACTACAATCCGTTTCTTCGTCATACGAAAACGCCAAATGGATAGGACGTCTCAGCTGGTACCTACTGAACCTGCACGCGGCAGCCAGCGCAAGGCTTACAAATCCCAGCATGTCAGACGTTCCGCGTCCAACTAACCTACCATTTTTGCGGGTTACGGCCCACGGATCGGACGACCAAGGCTGGCCGTCAGCCGGAACCACATCAGTATGACCAGACAGGACGATGCCACCCGCAACCTTAGGGCCGATCGTCGCGTATAGTGCTGCCTTGTCGCCCCCAGGCGACCGAAGAACGTTCGTAGCGACGCCGACCTCCCTAAGGCGGTGACAGCAGAAGTCGATCAATGGGAGGTTGCTACGATCCGAAATTGGTCGAAAACCCACCAACTGATCCAAGATCGTCAGACTATCTGTGAGTACATCATCAGACAAAAGGAATCTCCTACCCCTGGAAATGTTTGAATTGGCGCGCTTGCCGCGTAACTCATTTCAGGATAGAAGCCAGGTTCGACAAAAGGCGTCAGACATAATATGTAGATGATGCATTTACGTCGTAAATAACGCTTTTTCGGCGTGGATAAATCATCCGAATGCATCGATTGAGAAGGTGGACCTGGTGGAATTGGACGAATTAGATCGCCGTATCCTTCGCGCTCTTCAAGTGGACAACAGGCGATCGTTTGCGGAAATTGCAGAGGAAGTTGGCTCGTCAGCCGCTTCTTGCTTGCGGCGCATTAAGCGGCTTCGTGATGAGAAGGCTATCGTCGCCGACATCTGTCTCATTGATCCCAAAGTAGCGGGACGGCGTCTTTCAGTGATTGTGACGGTGGAACTTGACCGCGAAAGATTAGACCTCGTCGATGAATTCAAGCGGGCAATGCGCGTAGCGCCTGAAGTCACTCAGTGCTACATGGTGACCGGTACCGCTGATTTTGTTCTGGTGGTTTCGGTTGAAGACGTTGAGGCTTTCGACGTGTTCGTGAAAACTAAACTTTATACCAATAAGAACGTCAGAAAATTCAATAGCATGATCGCTCTCGATCGCGTCAAATTCGAACCTCGTATTAGCATATAGGTCTCCGCGATCGACGGTCTTTGACCTGCACAATTCGTGTGATCTGGCTTCAGCGCCTGCTTGTGTAAGCCGCTGTCGCGTAGGGAGCTGTGTGACGGGATGGAGCTATGACTGCAAGCCGGCCATACCCTTGCAAGTTTACTTGCTGGTGATGGACGTGTTTCGCCTATAGGCTGGGTTTGAGGCAAATGCGTCGCACGAACTTCCATTTTGGAATTTTACAATCGTCGCGCTGCTAGACAATGGATTTACCAAAAACCATGAAAAGGTATTTCGAATGTCGAACGCATCGACTGTCCCAACCGTTGGCCGTCCTGAAATAGCGGCCCAGTATGAAGACAATTCTCGTTACCCGAGCGGGATTGCCTACATGGATGGGCAATACTTGCCAATGTCTCAAGCCAAAATTTCGGTGCTGGATTGGGGCCTACTTCATTCCGATGCCACCTACGATACTGTCCATGTGTGGGACGGACGGTTTTTTCGGCTTGACCTTCATCTCGACCGTTTTTTCAATGGTCTGGAAAAGCTGCGAATGAGCATCAACCTTTCGCGTGAGGAGGTCACGACCGTTCTGCAGAACTGTGTCGGTTTGTCGGGCCACCGGTCTGCTTATGTCGAGATGATTTGTACACGAGGAAGTTCGCCGACTTTCAGCCGCGACCCTCGCGATGCAATCAATCGGTTTATCGCCTTCGCTATTCCGTTTGGATCTGTTGCAAATGCGGAACAGCTCAAGCGGGGTCTTCATGTGGCTATCAGCAGCACTGTTAGGATCCCGCCAGCATCCGTGGATCCGACGATCAAGAACTACCACTGGCTTGACCTCGTGAAAGGGCTGTACGACGCTTATGATCAAAAGGCAGAAACAGCCCTGATACTCGACTTCGAAGGCAATATTGCGGAAGGCCCGGGGTTCAACGTGTTCGCTGTCCGGGGTGGACAGGTAAGCACGCCGGCCAAGAACGTGCTTCCCGGTATTACCAGGCGATCGGTTCTCGATATCTGCAGCGAACTTCAGATCCCAGTCGCTGAGAAAGCTGTCAGTCAGGACGACCTTTTTGGCGCAGACGAGATCTTCATCACATCGACGGCAGGTGGTGTGATGCCGGTGACCAAGGTCAATGAGCGATCAATTGGCACAGGCAGTGTTGGAGAAATAACAAAAACACTGATGGACGAGTATTGGAAGCGGCACTCTGATCCTAAGTGGTCGACGCCAATCAGCTACTTTTCTTGATGGGTCGATCAGGATGTTGGAACATTATGAAGAGAAACTCAGTAATCTTCGTCGCGATGGCTTCGACAAGCGCGAGGCGATAATCTCATCACCGCAGGGACGGGAGATCGCTGTAACTGTTGATGGTCAATCACGTACTCTGCTCAATATGTGTTCGAACAACTACCTGGGACTTGCAAATGACCCAGGGTTGGTTGCTGCAGCAAAGTCCGCGATAGACCAATTCGGATTTGGCATGGCTTCCGTGAGGTTCATCTGTGGGACGCAGGAACTCCACTCTAAGCTGGAGTCACATATCAGCGACTTCCTTGGTACTGAGGACACCATCCTATATAGCTCGTGTTTCGACGCAAATACTGGACTGTTTGAGACACTTTTCGGCCCCGATGACACTCTTGTTAGTGACGAGCTCAATCACGCTAGCATTATTGACGGAATCAGGCTCTGTAAGGCTGAGAGACGGAGATACAAGCACAACGACATGGAGTCTCTCGAGGCTGCACTCAAAGCGTCGCCGCTGTCGGGTTCCCGGGCGATCGTGACTGATGGCGTCTTTTCAATGGATGGCACGGTCGCTAACCTTCCCGCCATTTGCGCTCTGGCTGAAAAATACAATGCGCTTGTAATCGTCGATGATTCCCACGCTGTCGGTATTGTGGGTGAAAAGGGGAAAGGCACGCCGTCGCTGCATGGCGTCTCCGATAAAGTGCACATCTTAACGGGAACGCTCGGGAAAGCGCTGGGCGGTGCATCGGGCGGTTACGTATCAGGACGCTCGGCAGTCGTTGAGTGGCTTAGGCAAGCGTCTCGTCCCTACCTGTTTTCCAATTCGCTTATGCCAGCTATCTGCGCCGCGTCGATCAAGGCGATTACACTGGCTTCGGAGTCAGACGCCCTTCGCGAAAACTTGAATGCCAGAGTTTCCCAGCTTCGCACAGGGGCTTTGAGACTTGGACTTGCCGTAGGTGGCGTGAACCATCCTATTGTTCCGATAATTGTTGGCGATGCTGATCACGCACGGATGCTCGCTAAATCACTCCTCGCTGATGATGTGTATGCTGTGGCGTTCTCATATCCTGTGGTTGCCAAGGGCGCAGCACGAGTGAGAATGCAGGTAAGCGCACAGCATACCAGAGAGGATATAGACCGCGTTCTAACGGTACTACGCCGATTTCAAGAATCACGAGTGTCGCAGCAGAACCTTACCGTTTGAGAATTGGGAAATTCAATGCTTAAGGAAATAAAGTCCGCCCAGGCCCCCGCTGCTGTAGGTCCGTACTCGCAGGCAATCCGCGCAGGTGATTTCGTTTTCGTCTCAGGGCAGTTGCCCCTCGATTCGGTGTCTGGAACAATCCACTCAGCAGATCCATCTGTGCAGGCGAGGCAATGCCTGACAAACCTCAAAGCGATTGCAGAAGAGGCGGGAATTGAACTATCGGCAACGGTGAAAACGACCGTACTATTGACGGACATTTCGTCCTTCGAGGCGGTAAATTCGGTCTACAGAGAGTTCTTTTGTGCGCCATTCCCGGCTCGGGCCTGCTATGAAGTAAGTGCCCTTCCGAAGGGGGCAATGGTCGAGATAGAAGCAATCCTGTTTGCCTCTTAATTTTATAGGGCCGGGGAGGGCTAGATGCACCTCTGAGGGTCCATGGACCTGACTGGGATGGGAACAAAACGCCTCGGCCTTTCTCCATTGGTGCGCGCGTCCTTGTTGTGGTGTGCACAAGGACGCACCATATCAGAAATCGCAGTGATTCAGGACCGCACGGCTACACAGATTCAATCCGATATCGAGCAGGCGTTGCGTGAGCTAAACGTCAACTCAATGGAAGAGGCGGTCGAACAGCTAAGGGTGTCAGGGCCGCTTTAAGTCACCGGACAACAGTCCTGTTTTCCCTGCATAAGCGCCAATAGAAACCCAGGCGTCATCTAAGCTCCTCACCACGTTTTATCTATGCCTTTGGAAAAAAGGGTTCGGGCTTCATGCGTCAGGTGCCCAGCATTATCGAGCGTCCAAACTTGGTCTTTGCCTGACAGTAACCATTGAGGATCATCACTCCAATTATTGGGGTGGATTTCGATGATAGCGCCGAGATCAAAAACAAGTTTGGTGGTCCTGAGTTGAGAATCGTAGGTCACGGATCGAAGAAACTGCCCCGAAATTTCTCGGGTAGCATAGGAACGTTGAGTCGAACGGGACGCTTCTGGATCCGCTTGCTTCGCATTGAACACTCGCCACTGACAGTACCGCAGAACAAAGTGCCACTCCCCACGCGCGACAATTTTGCGCTGCGGCGGCGTAAGCTTCTCGGCAATGTCAAGCCATGGCTTGCCGAAATCGAGCGAGAGAAAGTTGCCGTGCATTACCTGAACCTGCCACGCAGGTTGCCCAACCAATTTTACCAACAGTGTTTCGACGGATTGTGTATCGCTCATGATAAATTGTACCAATCTTGCCGCCGTCATCAAGCTAAAGGTTGTTCTGCGACGGCTAGATAGGTTCCATAATTACTCTTACGCGATTTTCATTAAGCTGTTGATTATACTTAGTAATATGAAAAATTTTTCGACGTTAATATTGAGTCCGCCATCGCACGGCTTCGCGATCAAGCGCGACCTTAAGGTTTTGAACTTCCTCGACGATGGCGTCGAAGACGTCTTCCTGCCTTGCTCCGGCTACGAAGAACGTGTCGACGAAGTCTTCGAGCTTGTCGCGCAGGCGCGCTCTCCAGTCGTCGGTCATGGGTTTCTCCTCTTCTTGGCGGGCTTGTCGCTGAGTTCGATCCACACAGGAGCATGGTCGCTGGTGTGCTCCCAGCCGCGGACATGCTTGTCGACTTCCGCTTTCGACAACCTGTCGGCAGCCTCCGAACTCAGCAGGAAATGGTCGATCCGCAGCCCGGCGTCTCGGGCGTATGCGTTTCGGAAGTAGTCCCAGAACGTGTAGATGCGTTCGTCCGGATGCAGATGGCGAAGGGCATCCGTCCAGCCCTGGTCGACAAGCTTCTTGTAAGCCTCCCGCACCTCAATGCGGAACAGGGCGTCGTTCGTCCACCTCTCGGGCTTGTAGACGTCGAGCTCGGTCGGCATGACGTTGTAGTCGCCCGCGAGGATGACAGGCACCTCCAGCTCCAGCAACTCGGCCGCGTAGTCCTGGAGACGCTTGAACCAGCGAAGCTTGTAGTCGAATTTCAGGCCTGGATAAGGGTTGCCGTTCGGCAGATACAGGCCGCCGATGACGATCCCGTCGACGATCGCCTCGATGTATCGGCTGTGCTCGTCCTCCGGTTCCCCCGGAAGTCCCTTCCGTGTGAGATGCGGCTGCTGCCCTTTGGCGAGGATCGCGACGCCGTTCCAGGCTTTCTGGCCCTGCCAGACCGCGCCGTAGCCTGCGGCCTCGATCGCCTTGATCGGGAACTTCTCCTGCGGCGCCTTCAGTTCCTGCAGGCAGACGACGTCCGGCTCGGCCTCCCCCAACCATCGAAGGAGAATTTCGAGCCGGCCGTTGACGCCGTTTACGTTGTAGGTTGCAAGCTTCACGGCCTAGTGCCGGATTTCCGCCTCGACTTTCTTGCGCGAATTCCCGGCATTCTTCACGGCCTTCTTGACCGTATCTTTTGAGACGCCTTCTTTCTTGGCCTCGTAGCGGACTTCATGATCCTGACCGCCGGCGACTTTCGCGCGATCCTGTGCTCTGCCTCGGGACGTGGTAGCCATTTTCGATGCCTCCTGATGTTGCGATCTTCCAAAAACGGGCGTCGAATCAAGAAGTTCCATATCCTAAGATGCCAGGCACTCTTCGCAGATGCCGCATCCGTCGTCGTCCAGGAAGGCTTGCGTGCGCCCGCAACAGAGACAGCTATACGCGCCGTCCCGATCGGCGTCGTCGTGCTCCGGCGGCAGGATTTCAATTTCGGGGGCGGTTTCCAGCTCCAGGACGTCGTCTTCCATCTCGAGTGCTCCAGGTTCGGGGACTCTTCTGAGATGGTGAGGCTTTCGAGCGAAACAAGAAGGCCCTTCTCCCGCCCGGAGATTGCCGGTATGTGGGCGCGATGAGCGACGGATCACACCAGATGAAGACCCGATATATATGGACGCTTGAGCGAGACGGCCGCGAGACGAGGAGGGGTCTCGATACCCTTGACGACCTAGCAGTCGCCCTGATGCGAGAAGACCTTCCGGGAGTAATGCCGACCGACTGGATCGTGGCGACCCTGCGGATCGACGAAGACGACGCCGGGATTGCGGAACATGTGTCGCCGCACGGATGGTCGCTGCGCGTCAGACGGCTGCAGCATGCGGCCGACGATCACTCCTCGATCTCGTAGACGGCCGCGTTGTCCTGCACTTCGCGCAGGCCTTTGTAGGACGCGTGCCGGAGCTTGCCGTCGTCGGTCCAGGCGCGGTATTCGATCTCGGCGATCAGAGTAGGCTGCGCCCACACGACGTTCTTACGACGGCCATCGTAGTCGATCGGCGCCTTCCGCATCACAAGCTTGTCGAGCATCTCGCGCAGCTCTAAGGCGTCCTTGTATTTGAAACCCGTGCCTACCGAACCGACGTATTGAAGGTCGTCGCCTCTGCGCGCGGCCAGTAGGAGGCTCCCGACGCCGGCGCGCGCCACTGCCGACTTCTCGTAGCCGACGACGAAGAAGCTCTCGGACTGGATGCACTTTACCTTGATCCAGTCGCCCGTCCGGCCGGAGCGATACGGGCTGTCCGGGTCTTTGAAGATGACGCCTTCCAATCCATGCTCGCATGCAGCGTCGAAGATCGAGACGGCGTCGCCCTCTATCTGCTCGGAGAAACGGATCGCCCCTTCCCTGCCGTCGATCAGCTCTTCCAAAAGATGCCGCCGACTTGACAGCTCCATGGTTCGAAGGTCGTGACCGTCGAGATAGAGCAGGTCGAATGCATAGAAGACAGAATTGCGCGACGCCAGCTTGCCACCTCTGCCGCCAAGAGAACGCTGCAGTGCGCCAAACTCCGATCGGCCCTGCTCGTCGAGGACGACGGCCTCGCCGTCGAGGATGGCGCTCGCGACGCCCAGCTTTCGCGCGGCCTCGGCGACGGCCGGGAACCGAGCCGTCCAATCGTGTCCGCCCCGCGTCAGGAAGCGGGCTCCGGAAGGCTCGATGTGGATTGAACCGCGGTATCCGTCGAACTTGAGCTCCGCAATATAGCGGGGATCGCTCGGAGGCTTCGGCTTCAGGAGCGCCAAGGCCGGCTCGACCCGATCAGGCATCGGGTCGAGGAGGAGATTGAGCTGCGCCGGGTCGCGCCGCTTTCGCGTCCGGCCACGCAGCGGTTTGTCGTCGGCTAGAAGGGGCTGTGAACGCTTGCTCATTTTCCAAACTTCATGCGAAGACTCTAATGAACTAATTGTCTGCGGCGGCAGGGATGCTACACTGAGCGAGTGTCGTCCTTACCGGATGTGCCACTCTCCAACTGCCCCGCTCCGGCGGGGCCTTCTTTTGTGGTCAACCGGCCTTCCGCATCTCTGCCATGTCGTCGGGGAGCACGTGCATTCCAGCCGCGTGGGCCGCGCGCACGAACGCCTCGCGGGCAGTCTCTGGATCGATATACAGCTCCATGGCGTCGAGCGATGTCGCAAGCGCCCGGTGGAATGCTGGATCGGCCTTCGCCGACTGCGGCCAACCGCCCCCAAGGAGGAGAGCGGCCAGGTCGTCGACAGAGAACACCTGCCGATACCGACCCACACCGTCGATTTCGACATGAAGCGGACGGACAGCGACTTTCAGTTCCGAAGTGGTCATCACGCAATACCTCTCGATGTCACAAGCGAATCACATGGGAGCTGATTCGCCGGCGTCGAGTCGTTTTTGTCCAATTCGGTGGGACTCAAGCCTTGCGACATGCTAGTTTGCTTCATCGCTCGCCACTTTTCAGGGTGCGAGCGGCTGGGAGACCATTCCCCCCTTGCAACAAGAGGAGGTTCCAGCCATGAACGGCAGTAGCGCCGCAGGCTTCAGCAGCAATCGTATTCTCAACATACTTTCAGACCAAGATTTCGCATCGATCAGGCCGTCCCTTGAAGAGGTCGAAATGCCTCAGGGGTTCATCATGGCCCGTGCCGAGCGTCCGATTGACTACGTCTACTTCCCTTCGTCAGGCTTTGGTTCGGTCATGGTGGTCGCTGAAAATGGCAGGCGGGCGGAGGCGGGCATGTTCGGACGGGAAGGATTCACGCCGTTGGCTGCCGGGGTCGGCGACGACCGGAGCATCTACGAAATCGTCATGCAGGCGCATGGAGGCGGCCATCGCGTACCGATCAGGACGTTCTCAAACGCCGTAGTCGCTCGACCGAGCTTTGCAGCGGTTTTGGCCAGGTTCACGCACGTCTTTGCGGCGCAGGTCGCCTACACCGCCCTCTCGAATGCCACTGACCACGTCGACCGGCGGCTCGCCCGCTGGATCCTGATGAGCCATGACCGGATCGACGGCGACGTCATCCGGATCACCCATGACTACATCGCGCTGATGCTCGCCGTACGACGTCCAGGAGTGACGACAAGCCTCCATGTTCTGGAAGGTCTTCACTTGATCAAGTCGGAACGCGGGGCAATCACGGTCCGGGATCGTTCCGGGCTCGAAGACTATGCGGGCAAGTCCTATGGCCGTCCCGAACAGGAATACGAGCGGATCGTTGCGAGGAGCACGTCCGAGCTGCATCTCGCGACTGGCTGAGCGCCGGGGGCAGCTTCGATCAGGTCGCCGGAAGGAGTTCCAGCCCGGCTGGCGGGACGGGATGACGACCTTGTCTGACCGCGGTTGCATACCGCACGACCTCGGCGACCTGACCAGACTTGAAAGGCTTCGTCAGCACGCCGATGGCAGCCGTGCTCGCCCGGACGACTTCCGGATTGCCGGTCATGAAGACGACCGTTGCTCCGTGGCTCGAGCTCAGATGTTCTGCGATGTCCGGCCCAGTCACGCCGTCGACCAGGCGAACGTCGACAAGCGCGACGTCGACGTCCGGCGCGAGTTCTTTGGCTCGGGAAAAGCTGTTTGCAGGTCCGACGACCTCATGTCCCAGGGACTGCACAGCATCTTCGATATCGAGAGCGATTAGAAACTCGTCTTCAACTATAAGGATTCGCATAGGTGGCATTTTGTTGGATAGGTAAGTGCTGGTTCAAGTTTCGTAGGCTAGCAAGAGAGGCGAGAAATCAAGAGTGGCGCAACAAGCGTCCGCTATCGGACAATCTTGGACGCGTTGTTGATGATGGAATTAGTGTCGCTCACGCCCCGATCTGCGTACGACGTCGTCAGCCTTTGGCCGTCCTCAGAGTGAACCCTGCTTCGAAGCACCCGATCTAGCGGCTGATAAAAGCAGAAAAAGGACGCTTCTCGACGTCATGTCGGAGCGCCCTGCACCGGGCGCTCCGTTCTGGGGGAGATCGACGCCCGGCAACGACAAAGAAATCGATTCGATCGCGAGATTCAAGACGCCTTTCTGCGAAGACTACCACTGACTGGAACGCCGGTAGCCATCATATCGGCTTAGAAGCACCGCCCGCCTTGACAGGCCTCTGCAAGCGATCGCGACAACTGTGCCTGGCTGAACGGCTTCGACAGGCGCACGACATCCTGAAGATCGCCGACGCCATCCGGGAGCTCTGCGTATCCTGTAGCGAGGATGATCGGAAGCGTCGGGTACCGCGCGCGGATTTCCTGACAAAGGCGCGCGCCCGTCATGTTCGGCATCGCATGATCGGTTATCACCACATCCGGCAGAACACCCGTCTGCAGCGCTGCCAGAGCCTCCTCGCCGGACGACGCCTGGATGGTCTCCATACCCAGGTCCTCGAGCAGGAGGGCCGTATTCATGAGAACCAGCGCGTCGTCGTCGACGGCTAGAACCGTCAGCGCCGTCGGAGCCGGCTCTAGCGGCACTTCGGGCGCGACTGGCGCAATCGTCGCCATTTCGCTTTTGTCGGCGACTGGGAGCCACAGCTCGGCAGTCGTTCCCTCGCCCACGACGGACTTCAATACCAGCGCGCCACCCGACTGCGCCATCAGGCCATGCACCATGGGGAGGCCGAGGCCGGTGCCTTTCCCGACGCCTTTGGTGGTGAAGAAGGGCGTCGTCGCGCTGGCAAGGGTCTTCGCATCCATCCCCTCCCCCTGATCGCGGACCGAAAGGCAGACGTATTCTCCGGGCGGCAAGGACGAACTGTCAGGCCGGTCGTATCGCAGCCCGGCGGTGATCGTGATTTCGCCGCCGCCGGGCATGGCGTCGCGGGCGTTTACCACGAGGTTGAGTAGTGCGCTTTCAAGCTGATTGGAGTCGGTCCGTATGCTGGGCAGTTCCGAAGAGAACTCCGTACTGATGAAAATCTCCGGGCCGATCGTTCGGCGCATCAGCTCGGTCATGCCGACGACGAGCTGTTTGACGTCGACCGGACCTAGCTGCAGCTCCTGGCGACGAGAGAACGCAAGGAGCCGCTGCGTCAACGTGGCTCCACGTTGAGCGCCCTGAATGGCGTTGTCGATGAGATCAATGACATCTGGCCGGACCGCCCTCTTCTTCGCGATCTCGAGGCTGCCGAGGATCGCCATCAGGAGGTTGTTGAAGTCGTGTGCCAGTCCGCCGGTCAACTGACCAACCGCCTCCATCTTCTGCGCCTGGAAGATCGCTTCCTGCGCGGCCCGCTTCTCGCTGATGTCGCGCGTGATCTTCGCAAACCCGATAAGTTCGCCGTAGGAGTTCCTGATCGGATCGATGATGACGTTCGCCCAGAAGCGGGACCCGTCTTTGCGCAGCCGCCAGCCCTCGCGCTCGAAGCGGCCCTCGCTCGCAGCCGCTTCCAGAGCGCGTGCGGGGAGACCGTCGGCCCGGTCTTCCTCCGTGTAGAACGTGGAAAAATGCCGTCCCACTATCTCCTGCTCGGTATAGCCTTTCAGCCGCTCTGCGCCTGGATTCCAGCTTGTGATCCGGCCCTCCGGATCGAGCATGTAGATCGCGTAGTCGGTAATCGCCTCGATGAGCGTGCGATACCGCGCTTCGTCGGCCGTGCCGCCAATCTCGTCGTCCATGTGATCCTCTGATACAGTACCGTCAGCAAGGTGACGCCTATCCATCAACTTCCTTTTCTACTGCGAAGTCACGCGGATGCAACAACTCCGCGCCATTTTCCGCCACCCCGGACTTAGGTCCGTGGTGGGGCGCATCCCATGGACTTCCTTCTGCTCCGATGCGAAGGTGCGACGCAACAGGAGGAGGAGAATTTCATGCCTCGCAACCAAGGAGCAATTGCAACCGCGTTCGATGCGGAGGTAGGAGCCCGCATCCGGAGCCGACGTAAGCTCCTCGGCATTTCCCAGTCCTCACTGGGGGAACGTCTGGGCATTACCTTCCAGCAGATTCAAAAGTACGAGAAAGGAACCAACCGCGTCGGTGCGAGCAGGCTGCAAGGGATTGCGACTCTGCTCGGAACGACGCCCGCCGCGCTTCTTGGCGAACAGGTAGACGGAACCGCGCAGAAGTCGCCGGAACTCGAAGCCATCGAAAAGATGATCGGCACATCGGAGGGCGCCGCGTTGAACCGTGCGTTCGCGAAGATCACGGACGCAGGCATACGAAGATCGATCATCGGCCTCGTCAAGACCCTGGCGTCTGACCCCGACGGAACCGTCTAGGGCTGTCGTGGCGGCCGCCTAGGCCGCGCCGCCGAACTGCTCTCGGCAGGGTTATGCCGCTCAGTGACTCAGATCGTTTCAGACATGGGAGCACTTGCATCGGTCGCCGGACCAGACGCGAAAAGTCCACGAGCGGCCGTCACCATCGAGGCAAGGTGGGCTCGATCCCGAACCCCTTGGCGATAAAGCTCTACCAGGATCGTCGCGATCCTGGCCGCCTCCTCGGAGTCCTTAGCAATACCGCCTCTGACCAGAAGTTCATCGAACACCTCCTGACACTGCGAAAGATCGCGCACGTCGAAGGGGTCCAGGCGCTGGGGGGTGATGTGCCGCATAAATCCTCCTCATGGAAGCGCCGCGGCGCGACGCTTCCACTTTTCCCTGCGATCTGTTTATGCGACCTGCTTTTCAACTTCGATCTGAAGCGGAGCGGGTTGCGGGTCGGCAGCGCCGATCGCGATCTTCCTGGGCTTCATCGCCTCGGGGATCTCACGCTTCAGCTCGATGCTGAGCAGCCCGTTCTTCAGGCTGGCGTTCTCAACTCGAACATGATCTGCGAGTTCGAAGCGGCGTTCGAAGCCGCGGGCGGCAATGCCGCGATGCAGGTATTCGCCCGCGTTTGTCTCCTCGGCTTTCTGCGCCTTCACGACGAGCACGTTGCGCTCCTGCGTGATGTCGAGATCATCTTCAGCAAAGCCCGCGACCGCCATCTGAATGCGATAGCCGTCTTCAGCCGTCTTGACGATGTCGTAGGGCGGCCAGGTCTCGACCGCCTGCAGCCGCTGGGAGTTCGCAAGCAGGTTGAAGACGCGGTCGAAGCCGATGCTGGACCGGAACAGGGGTGCGAAGTCGAATTCGTTTCTCATACCAAAACCTCCGTAAAGCGAGTTGGAGAGACGCTGAAACGGCGTCTCCGTTTCCTGTCGGCCCCTCTCAGGCGACCGACGCAAAATGATCTGGTTTTGCATTTTTTCGGTTTCAAGACCGGCGCAAAAATATTTCTTGGCGAGTCCGCCCGCACCTCTTGAACACGGAAAACGGACGAACAATCTCATTTAGCACCTCGAGATTTTCGCACCGTTGCTGAAGGTTTTCAGGAGACACGACAATGACGATCGAAAGGAACGAATTCCGAAACTCCACGCGCTATCCGCAGGGCAACTACTTCGACGGCGACAGCGCTACGAACATCCGCGCGACGTGCTGGCCACCGCGCTCCCCGTCTACGAAAAGCGGTCGATCCTGGCAGCATGGGCCTCCGACCTATTCGCGGTCGATTCCCGCCCGGACCTCAGGAAGCCGCCGGGCTTCCGTCGTCCGATCCGCTGCCAGGACATCCTCGAAGCTCTTCGTAGTCTCGACGACCGTTGGGACGTTGAGGCGGGCGACGCTCCCCGTGATGGGCAGCCACCGCCAGGGAGGCGGTCATGAGTAGGAGCGACAAGGAGATTTCTGCCCTCCGCGACGCCGGAGCATCACGAGTTGGCGCACGTATGATGGTCGCCTCGCGCTACGCCGAGTGTCTGCACCGGCTGGCGAGACGGGCTAGCCATCTCGATCTCGGTGATCTTGCAGAGCGTCTGACGGAAGTCGCTAGCCTTATCGAAGAGATGGCGGACGAGCTCGTCGTAGACGAGCGTGGCGAAATCCTGCTCAGAAAGGCCGGCCGCCTGATCGGGACGGTCGAGGTGGCGGTGGACAAAGTCGCCCGCCGCACAACGCTTCATTGAGGCGGGACCCGCCTAGGCCCGAAGATGTCGTCTCCACTTGACCGCCGCCTCGACGACGTCCGCCACCGGCCGGCCGATGTCGATCCATGTACCGAGCGACATCAGCTCCGGCAGTCCGTCGACTTCTGCCGAATACCTAATGGCGCCGACGTTCGCCATCAGGCGGACGTCGAGAAGGCATGCGAAGTCGCGGGCGTCCTGGCTCTGGAGGATTGGAGACCTGGCACATTTGACGGTGGCAAGCGGGTAGTAGAAGCGAGGAAGCTCGTTTCGCGGGACGTGATCGCCCGGCGGCCTCTCCTAGGGAATGCTCTTCATGGCACCTCGTGAGCACAATACGGATGGGTGGATGACGCACGAAAAGGCCCGGCAGTCGGTCAGCGTATTTGTGCCTAGGCGTTGCGGGCGATGTGGAACATGATGCGGGAACAGATGGGGGAAATACGACATGCGTCAAGCCGGCAATTTGCGTTCCAGCGGATCTATCATCGCGCTCTGCTCCGTTGGACATGGAGCCGTGACGGCGCCGTGGACGAGGGAGAGGCCGTGCTGCTTGCACCTATTTGAATGAGGCGAAGTCAGTCGACGCCGCCCCCGATCCGCACCAGGTGCTCGTCCCCGGAGCTGCTCGTACGCGCCCGGCTTCGTTCGCGCGGGCCATGTATGAACGAGTTCGTCCAGCGTCGCGGTGCGCCAGCCGGCCCAGACATGTTCGTCGCCGGCGTCTGGATGATGCTCGGCAACCTCCTCGGCTTCGACAAGTTCTCCCGTGATCTCCGTGATGACGACAATGCCGAACGCGGTCGTAGCCACAGGCCGACCTAACGGAGGAAGGTCGTCGCTAGGGACCGGCAGCCGCTTCTTCCTACGCTCGGCTGTCCTTCGCTTAGCTGTCGCCTCTTCCTCAGTCCCCTTCCGGGCCTCGGCGCGCTTTCGTCGTGCGTCCGGTTCCGCCCGCTTTGCCGCCTCCTCGATGGCCTCCCATCGGTTCTGAAGATCGTCATAGGATGCATAGGGAACCTCCCAGACCTTGTCGTCTCCGTTCCATCGGGCAAAGGGTATCTTTCGCAGTTCGTCGACGACCGTCCGTGAGAACGGCGTCTTGATGCAGAAGCCGCGGTCGTAGATCTGCAAGTAGGGGCTCAGGATGGGCTCGAACTCATAGGCGTCGCGGCCACGCTCCTCTTCGTAGGGCGTCCTGCGATCCGCCTCTGAGGCGAGCCATTTGTCTATACGTTTACGAGCCGCCTTGCCGGGCACAGTCCAGGCCTGGAACGTGTCCGACCATCGGGCGTTCGGGAAGACTTCCCGGAACCTGGCGATGGTCATCCGGTCGAAGGCGAAGGAGACGGTCTCCTGCGGCGGATCGCTAGCTTCAGCCTCTTCGTGATGTTCGTCGGTCATGACGGAAAAGCGGTCTGATGTTCGTATGGTTTCGTCTAAAGGAGCGACTTCTTCAGGAAAGATAACGCCCTCTGAGCGCCGGCGCTCGAAATCGTGTGTCCGACACCCGGCTCCACATCGAGCTCAACGTCGAAGCCCGCGGCTCCAAGTTGTGCGGCGGCCAGCGTCGAAGCCGCGGCGGGGATCGTCCTGTCGGCCTGACCGTGCACGAGGAGGACCGGCGTGCCTTTGCTTAACGGCGAAATGGGCTGCGGCGGTAGGAGCCCGGCGAAAGCAACAAGCGCCCCGACCTGCCAGCGGCCCGAGGCGACCGCGTCAAGGGCCACGATCGCACCCTGTGAGACACCAATGAAAGCAATGCTGTCATGGGCGTCGGCGAATCCCTCGCGTCGGACGATGTCGTTCATCATACGGTCGAAAGCGTTTCGGGCGGCCATGACCTTCGCTGGATCAAGCGGGTTGCCTTCCGTCGAGAACCATTGGTGCCCGTAGCGATGATGCATGGGCGCGTCAGGGGCAGCGAACCGCGTATTCGGCAGGCCGGCGCGCCAAGAGGAAGCCAGCGGCATGAGCTGCGCGCCGGACGCGCCGATGCCGTGCAGGAAGATGACGAGCGACTTTGTGACCATAAAGACCTTGCCGTAAACACACAGAGGGCGCTCGACGTCTTCATGACGGAGCGCCCTCGTCACCGCGCGACCGCAGACGGCGACAGTCATGTCGCGTTACCGGGTCGGGCGTTTCGGTGGTGACCCTTAGATGCGATCGCAGGCCGTCATTTTCAAGATAGCGTGTCGGCAGTCGTGCTTATCCACGCCCGATGGCGCTCTTCGTCCTGATGCGCCTTCATGAAGAACGCCTTCGACTCGGGGATCGCGTCTTCGTGGCGGGACGCGCGCTAGTATGCGGTGACCGTATCGTCCTCGTTGGTCTTCATAGCCTTGAGAATGGCCGCGTCGCCCATAAGGTCGGCGAGCGCGATCTTCCCAGTCGTCAGCATCTCCTTCATGTCGCCCTCGGTCGGCGCTTCGATACCCAGTGTGCGAGCCATCTCGGTCAGAACTTCGACATGCTGCAGATGATCTTGCTTGAACGTAGCGATCTGCGCACTGAGCTGCTTGTCGTCGAGCCGGTTGATGCAGGAGTCGTATGCCGCGATGGCGTCGTGCTCGAGATACAATAGATCCTTTACGAGCTTTTCGATGCTGCCTTCATTGCCGACCATGGTGACCATAACGCATTCCTTTCGTTGATTGAGACATCCGGCAATGTCGAGGATCCTCGAGATGTTCCGCCGCGGAGACCGTGGGTACGATAGCGGACAGCGCGCGGGCCCGACCGGGATCGTGTGAATCTCGACGACTGGCACGTCCGGATTGCAGCATGCCGGAACAAGTTCGTCGCATCGTGGTTCCCTCTCCGCTCGAACATAGCGAGGAGATGCATGCATGAAGACTTTGGGAATCGCATACGCCGGGACGCTGATTTCCTTTCTGCTCGTTGACGCCCTTTGGCTCGGTCTCGTGGCCAGAAGCTTCTATCAGCGGCAGATAGGGGACCTGATGCTTCCCAATCCCTACTTGGGCGTCGCAGCGGTTTTCTACGTGTTCTTCGCAGCCGCTATCGTGGTTCTCGCCGTCCGGCCAGGACTGGAGGCGTCTTCGTTGTGGACTGCGGTAGGGTTCGGCGCCGTCCTTGGTCTTGCCGCCTACGGCACCTACGACATGACGAACCTGTCCACTCTAAAGGGATGGCCCGTCTCGTTAAGTGTCGTGGACATGGTCTGGGGAACAGTTCTCACAGGGCTCGCGAGCGCGTGCGGCTACGCGGCAGCAAGATTGTTCGGGTGATAGGCAGATCGGTTCGCTAGCGTTGCGACGTCGTTGCGAACCGGCTTCCAGGCGGCTATGAAATTCCTCTGCACCACGAACATAGGGGAATTCCAGTGGCCTACGGTACCGTCAAGTTTTTTAACCAGGAAAAGGGCTTCGGCTTCATCACGCCGGACGAAGGCGGTCAGGACGTGTTCGTCCATGTCAGTGCCGTACAGGGATCGACATTGCTTCGCGAGGGACAGAAGGTTTCGTACGAGGTAGGCCAGGACCGTCGGACCGGCAAGTCGAGGGCCGAGGATGTCCGCGGCGCCTGACGGGCTGGCACAGGAAGCCGGTCGTGGCAGGCAGGCGAACGAGCCGGCAGCGATCGCAAGGCCGGCGCCTTGACGGTCGAAATAGTAACGACATCTCTTCGTCATGAACCGCGTTGCAGCCCCGCCATCCGCCGGACATCCCGACCGTTTTCTGAAATGTCAGGAAGCGATGGAAGACGCGCTGGAGACGGTCGCGGCATCCGCCACTTCGGCGGGATGGTCTCCAGAAGAGGTCGCTGCCGCACTGGTCGAACTGGCCGACAACCATATGCTTGCACTGCTTGCAAATAGTGATCTGGCGCGCGATCTTGCGGCCCTCAAGAAATAGGAGATCGCATGTGCGGCAGGTTTACGTTCGAGCATGAATGGCCAGCCTTCATCGACTTGTACGATCTCCCGTGGGACGTCGAACGCGGACGGAACACGGCTTCTCGTTTCAACATCGCTCCTACCCAGACGGTCCTGATGGTCCACGACGACCCCGACGGCAAGCAGATGGCAGAGGAGGCTCGCTGGTGGTTGGTCCCGTTCTGGGCGAAAGAGATGCCGAAGGCGGCGATGTTCAACGCAAGGATAGAAACGGTAGACACCGCGCCGGCTTTCCGCGAGGCGTTCAAGAACAAGCGCTGCCTCATCCCGGCATCGGCGTTCTATGAATGGACGCTTAACGAGTCAGACGGCAAGAAGGATCCCTGGCATATCCATCTTCCGGGTGACGCGCCGTTCTCGTTCGCAGGGATATGGGCGCACAACTCGGCGCTCGGCGTCACGAGCTGCTCGATCATCACCGCGCCGGCCGGCACTCCGATGTCGCAACTCCATAACCGGCAGCCGGTCATCCTCGACCCGGACGTCTACAGGGAGTGGCTCGATCCCGCGACGCCCGGCACGAAGGCGAAGGAGCTGTTGAAGGTGAACCTCGATGCGCGGCTGGAATTCCACCGCGTCAGCAGAGACGTGAACTCCAGCCGCTTCGAAGGAAAACCTGCCCCGGAGGTGAACTCGCTTTGACGGTGACGACGGACCTGGTTGCCGAGTTCGTGCGCGCGGCGAACAGCCTGCCAAAGCTTCCGGCTGCCGAGCGACGACGACTTCTTGAACGTGGCGTGACGGCCTCCGGCGCGCTACGGGGACTGCTTCTCAAGACGGGCAAGGTGGCTCCTTTCGACGCGTCCACGGAAGCGGTGGTCGGCGAAATCGTCGAAAACCTGGAGGAGATGTCCGACGAGACGGTGGCGAAAGCGCTCCTGGCACTCGCGAGCCAGATCAGAACGCTGCGGATCTTGAACAGAGAGCCTGCCGCCTTAATTTGACCATGCCAGCTACATCCAGACGTAACATCGGAACGTTACAGCTGTCTTAGAGGAGACTGCTATGACCGAACTGACGATGAGCGAAGCACTCAAGGACCCGTTGATCCGTCTGCTTCTACGCGCGGACAAGATCAGCATGGGCGAGTTCGCGCAGATCCTTGAGGCGGCCGCGAGCCGCCGCAAGCGCGATCTCTCCAGGCCAGGCCCGGAGGACCGGAAGCCAGTTGCGGCCTGAGGGAATGCGACCTTGAATCCAACACAATCGATGGCTACATATTGCTCATGGATTCGCTGGTGAGTGCTCTACGAGAGCGTTCGCGAAGCCGAAGTCGCCGATCTACTTTTGACCACGGATGTACTGGCACTTGTTTGAAGGCGATGTTGAGAAGGTCGGTGCGATTTCGCCCCGGCCTTTTTTTAATGCCGACTTGTCGACATCGCTAAGAATACGACAGGGAGCTAGCCGTCCCTCGTCCTTCGCCATTTCACGAGATAGCCGAACCCCGGTCCGATCAGGATTCCGCCGATCACCCAATCGATGAGCGTAAGAGGGCTCTCGTCCGGATCATGGTCCGTCACGAAGAGGAAGAGAAAGAACGCGGCGACGCCCCCGACTATCATTGCCAGTGCGACGATCAGACGTTTGCGGGAATCCTGCATGAGTTCTCTCTCCAATTTCGCCTCGCAAGCTATTGGATTTCAGTGTCGCTTCAAGCCCGATGAGCTTGCGACGCAAGGCCGGCCGAATCGTCACTGAAAATTGCGCGCCTTGACCTTCAGGGTGTCGATGTGCAGGTCACGCACGAAAATGTCCCTCGCTTCCGGCACCGGCCTGGGGCGATCTCTGGAATCCGGGCTGCCAGGCGAACCGTGTGCGAACTCGTCGCCCCTCCCCGTGGGTAGCCTGAAGTCCATGTCGCGGTCGGCCAGCCCGGACAGGTCTCCCGACAGGTCTAATAGCTGCTGGGCAACCAAATGGACGACGTCGCCTTCGCGCTGGATGCGGCCGTTGATTGCCATCATCGAAGCGCCCAGGACGACGCGGCGCCGCTTCTCAAATAGGCTGGGCCAGACCACGACATTTGCCGGGCCTGTCTCGTCCTCGATAGTTATGAACATCACGCCCTTGGCGCTTCCCGGCTTCTGACGCACCAACACCAAGCCCGCGGCGTAGACCCAGCGACCGTCGCGAGCGTTCATTGCTTCCGCGCAGGTGATGATGTTCCGCGCCTGAAGGTCGCGGCGCAGGAACGCAAGCGGGTGCTCGCGAAGCGTCAGGCCGACGTGGCCGTAGTCTTCGACGACGTTGTGGCCCTCCGTCATCTGCCTTAGTTCGACCTCCGGCTCCTGCTGCTCGGGGATGACCACAGCTTCGCGTTCTGCGGCGGCCGCGAAAAGCGGCAAGGGTTCGTCGCGAAGCGCTTTGATCGCCCATAGCGCGTCGCGACGCTCCAGGTTCAGCGATGGCCGGAAGGCGTCGGCCTCGGCGAGCTGGACGAGAGCTTCCGTGGGTACGTCAGACCGTCGCCACACGTCGTCCACGCTCTCGAACTCGCGGTACATGCGCGCGGCCACGATACGTGCGGCATCGGCGACGGCCAGACCCTTGACCATGCGCATGCCGAGACGGACAGCGTGCCGGTCGGTGTTGCCGATGCGCTCCAGCGTGCAGTCCCAGCGGGAGCGGTTGATGCAGACGGGGCGGATCTCGACGTTGTGCTTGGCGGCGTCGCCGACGATCTGCGCGGGCGCGTAGAAGCCCATAGGCTGCGAATTCAGCAGCGCCGCGCAGAAGACGTCCGGATGGTGGCACTTCACGTAGTTACTGGCGTAGGCAATCAATGCAAATGAGGCCGCGTGGCTCTCGGGAAAACCGTAGGAGCCGAAGCCCTCTAGCTGGCTGAACGTCTTCTCCGCGAACTCTGCCGAGTAGCCGTTCTTGATCATGCCGCTGACGAGCTTGTCTTTGAAGCGGGAGACGCCGCCCGTGAACTTGAAGGTCGCCATCGACTTGCGGAGCTGGTCGGCCTCGCCCCCGGTGAACCCGGCGCAGACCATCGCGACCTTCATCGCACTCTCCTGAAACAGCGGGACCCCCAGCGTCTTGCCGAGGACCGCTTCCAGTTCCGGCGTCGGATACTCGACCTTCTCCTTGCCCTCGCGTCTCCTCAAATATGGGTGGACCATGTCGCCCTGGATCGGCCCCGGCCGCACGATCGCGACCTGCACGACGAGATCGTAGAAGGTCCTCGGCTTCATGCGCGGGAGCATCGCCATCTGGGCGCGGCTTTCAATCTGGAAGGTCCCGAGGGTATCCGCGCGCCTGATCATGGCATAGGTCGCCGCGTCCTCCTGCTTGATCGTCGCGAGGTCGAGGTCGTCGTCCTTGTGCGCCTTGACGAGGTCGAAGGCCTTCTGCATGCAGGTCAGCATGCCCAGCGCCAGCACGTCGACCTTCATGAATTTCAGGGTCTCGACGTCGTCCTTGTCCCACTCGATGATCTGCCGGTCTTTCATGCTTGCCGGCTCGATGGGCACGAGGTCGTCGAGACGGTCGTTCGTCAGGACGAAGCCGCCGGGATGCTGACCGAGGTGACGCGGCGCGCCCATGAGCTGCTGCGCAAGCTTCAGCGTCAGGACGAGACGGCGGTCTTCCGGATTGAGGTTCAGCTCCCGGACATTGCGGTCGCTGACCTCTTCCGACCACGACCACATGCCTGATGACAACGCTTTGATGACGTCCTCGGGAAGGCCGAGCGCCTTCCCGACGTCGCGGATCGCCCCTTTGGCCCGATAGCGGGTAACCGTCGCACAGAGGGCCGCCTTGTCCTTGCCGTAGGTCTGATAGATCCACTGGATGACCTGCTCCCGGCGCTCGTGTTCGAAGTCGACGTCGATGTCCGGAGGCTCGTCGCGCTCCTTGGAGACGAACCGCTCGAACAGGAGGTCGTTGGTCTCGGGGTCAATGCTCGTGATGCCGAGGATGTAGCAGATAGCCGAGTTGGCGGCCGACCCACGGCCCTGGCAGAGGATGCCCTGCGAACGAGCGAACTTCACGATCGAGTAGACGGTCAGGAAGTAGGGCGCGTACTTCATCTCCTTGATCAGCTCGAGTTCGTGCTTCACGGCGCGAAGAACTTTCTGCGGCAGACCCTCCGGATACCGGTTCGGGATGCATTCGCGAACGTAATGCTCAAGCGACTGCTGCGCATCCATGCCGGGGACGATGGCTTCCTCGGGATACTGGTAGGTCAGCTCCTCGAGCGAGAACTTGCATCTCTCGACGATCTCCATCGTGCGGGCGAGCGCTTCCTGGTAGCGGGGAAACAGACGCGCCATTTCCTCGGGCGGCTTCAGGTATCGGTCGGCGTGGCGCTCGCGCTCGAAGCCGACGGCGTCGATCGTGGTGTTGTTACGGATGCAGGTGACGACGTCCTGGAGCTGGCGGCGGCCGGGTTCGTGGAAGAGGACGTCGTTGGTAACGACGGTACGGACCTTGTACTTGAACGCCAGTTCGGAAAGTTCGTAGAGGCGCATCTGGTCGTTCGGTCGGCGGCGGAGGCAGAGAGAGACATACGCGCGGCTACCGAAAGTCTTATGCATCCTTCGAAGCTGCAGCGCGCAGGTCTCGTCCGGAAGATCGGGCACGAGGATGCTGATCATGCCCTCGGCATAGAGCGCGACGTCGTCGAGATGGAGGACGCAGTTGTTCTTGCCGCCGCGGCTCTTTCCGAGCGTGATGAGGCGGGTCAATCGGGAATAAGCCGCTCGGTCGGTTGGATAGACAAGGATCGACATTCCGTCCTGCAGATCGAGGCGGCAGCCGACGACGAGACGGACGCCCGTCGCACGCGACGCCTCGAGTGCACGCACGATCCCGGCGAGCGAATTGCGGTCGACGATGCCGACGGCTTCGATGCCGAGTTCCTTGGCGGTCGCGAACAGCTCGTCGGCAGACGAGGCGCCGCGGAGGAACGAGAAGTGCGTGGTGACCTGCAGCTCCGCGTACTTCATGCGAATATCCCGTGCATGTACCATTGCCGGTCGCCCGTCTCCGGATCGACGCCGTCGCCGGAGCGGAAGAGCCAGAAGCGCTCGCCGATTTCGTTTTCGACGATATAGTAGTCGCGCACCGCTTCAAGCTCGCTGTCGCGCATCCACCACTCGCCAAATATGCGTTCCGGGCCGTCCGCCCGCTTCACCGCATGCCGCCTTCCGCGCCAGGTGATTGCGCGCGGCGGATGGTCGGGTGTCAGTGCGATGGCCGTGATCCGGTCCGGCCGGTCGAGGAGACGAACCGGTCTCTTCCAATGGCCCACCCATGTCTCGCCGACGTCGTCCGCGGCCGGGTCGATCCTCTGCACGCACCGCTCGGGAACGTCGGATGCGACTGGCGCGACGCGGTAGACCCGCTGCCCGCGGTTGCCGAGGATGTCGATGAGAGGCGTGATGTCGGTCGTCTCCTCCTCGACTAGCGAAGACGACCGCTGCTCCTCTTCCAGAGGCTGCGTCATGACTGCGACGAGCGTCAGCTTCTCGATGCCGAACCCCGGCTCGACCTTCTCGGTGCGATCCCTGAACAGCTTCGTCAGCCAGGCGACGTCGCGCGCAGGCTTGGCGGTGCCCGCACGGATCGCCTGCCGGGTGCTGTCGACCTTCTCGACGAGTAGGTCGGTGCGACGGACGCCGAGGCCACGGCGCTGGAGCTCGCCGACGAGCTGGACGACCAATCTCCCAACGTATTTGTCGATCGTCTCCGCTGCGCCGATAGGCTCGGCGAAGGCGCGCGAGACCTCGATCCATTCCGGCGAGCGGACCGGCTCGATCGGCTCGGACATCCGGCCAAACGTCTGGTCAAGGCGACGCCCGATCTCCGGGCCGAAGCGGAGAGCGAGCGGCGCTCGCGCGGTGTTGGCGAGCTCGCCGATCGACTGAAAGCCCAGCGTCCGGAGGTCGCCGACGATCTTGTCCGGCAGCCGCAGGAGGGAAAGTGGCAGCTTCTCGATAGCGCGAACGATCTCGCCCTTCGGAACGATGACGGTCTCCCGTGTGATCGCCCGCGCGCAGGCATGCGCCGCGCCCCAGGTGTCGGCGATCGCCACGCGCGCTGTCAGGCCCTTCGCGCGGAACTGGTTAGCGACCTTTTCCAGCATCGGCTGCTCGCCGCCTTGGAGATGGTCGGCGCCTTCCGTATCCATGACGATGCCGTCGGTCCCGTCGACGGCGACGATCGGGGAGTAGACGGTCAGCGCCCAGAGCGCGATCCGCTCCAGAGCCGCTGCGTCGGCCGCGGGATCAGCGTCGACCATCATCAGGTCGCGGAAGATCGCCTGCGCCTTGGCGGCCGGCATCCCAACCCGCACGCCGACCTTACGGGCGGCGGTGTTGGCGGCTGAGACGCAGCGCTTCGAGCCGGACTTCGCGATCACGGCGATGGCCTGCTCAGGCGGTATGGAAGGATCGGCCCGCCGTATTCGATTGGTTGGCAGATCGGGAAGATAAATGGATACGACCCTTGTCATCGCAGGCTCCGATTTCAAACTCAGCACACTCGCCCGCACGCGATCTCATTAATTCAAGCAGCCACCTCGCCCGACCCAGACCCGGGACCGGGAGCTCTTCAGACGGAAGGACGCTGACCCGCCATCTCGTTGTCGACGCGGTCGGCTGGCCGAAGTCGCTAGCCTCCGTCTGACGTCTCCACCGCCGGACGGCGATGGCCATCGTCCCGGTCTTTTCGGCGGCGAGCTGCAGACGGCGCGACGCCGTCATCGGCAGCCGCACCAGTTCGCCGACGACTACGCCCAGTCCGCCGAAGGACAGGCATTCCTCCATGGACGCCAACACGTCCTCCTCTCGGTCGCCCTCGACGAACACGATTCGATCCGGGTGGAGGCCAGCCTGGGTTAGGGACGGAAAGAAAAGGTCCGGCCGTGTCAGGCACCAGGCGATCTTCCCCTTTGTCCGCGCAGCTATACCGGCGGCGAAGAGCACGGCTGCCGCTCCGTCTACCGTCCCCGATCCGCCGCCCGCGAACTCGTGCAGGGCGCCGTGGGCGAGACCGCCGCCCGGCAGGACGCCGTCGACCTCAGGCACGCCGAACGGAAGATAGCCCGCCTGCTTCGCGGCGCCCCCTTCGAGGGCGGAGATGCGCTCGCGCAGGTCGGCGAGGACTGTATCTCGGGCAGCCGACATTAGTCACGAATCCTTTCGAAATCGCGTTGGAACAGGACGACATCATGTCGTGGGAACTTGATTGTTCTCTATCTGTTCCCTATTGTTGGCGGCGTCAAGGTGGGTGAAAAGTCAGGAATCTCGTCCTAAGATTAGTGGAAACTCAGATTCAAACAGTGGAATCAAAACCGTAGGCGAACTTGAGGCGGGGCAGTGTCATGGAAAATATTTTTGTCATCTTTGGTGCATTGCCTGTAGAGTCTGTATCGGGTAATCAGCCGCCGCTCTGCCTTACGGCTGAGCGCATCGAGATCAGATGACGAGAAGGCGGCAAAACCTCGGTGGCGGCAACGGGCCGACGCTGAAGGATATTCGGACCGCGGTCATCGTGATCGAATGCACGTCATGCAACCGTCGCGACAGTTTCGAGCGGAAAATGCTGGTAGCCCAGTTCGGGGCCGGAGCATGCCTGGCGAAGCTGCGGCGGCGATTGGCAATGGGATGCGAGCGGATGGTCGGCCCAGAGGGAGACCTTTGCCGGACAAGGTTTCCATGTCTGGACTAGTTGAGCGGCTCCTCACCCATCAATGGATGCCTCGAGCCTGAGCCATATGACTGCCTTCTTCGGTATGAGCTCGGCGATCTAGCGCGCAAAGTTTCCCAAGCAAATCGCCTGGCAGGAGAAATGACTCGTAGCTCGCATCTCCGCTTCCTCGTCTTAACGCCCTGTCATTACCAGAATGCCTCGGTAGTCATGCTCGCGAAATCCTCACCTGTCCTGCATGTCGATTTCGGTGAAGACGGCCTGGTCGGAAGGATGCCCAACCGCTTCAAATGGACGACCCGGTCCGTTTCGCGCGCACCTCTCTCCGCGTATTGCGAGACTATAGCACGACATCCCACAGCTCCGAGGACAACGCATAGTTCTGCTGCCTCAGTATGCTCTGAAAATGGAAATGAGAGAGGCGATCCACCCATCATGGAGCGTCATCAATCGTCAGCAGTCCAATCCCGCTCTCTTGTGATGGCGTCCTGGCCCAAGTCCGGATCTTCCACGATCAACCCGCTAGGGGTCCGCTAGCAAGCTGCGGCCACGCGGGCTGCGCCCGCGCGGTGATCGCGCCCGTCCCAGGGCCTCTGAAGGAGCCATCGAGCGGGAATTGGCCCGCTCCCGAATGGAGCCTCGCATATGTCGCACGATCTTTCTCTCGCTCAATCTCACGCCTTCCAGCTTTCCCGCGACCTGATGGTCCCGGTCACCGTCTTCGAAGTCGACGGCGAATATGGCGTGCTGCCCTCTGACGAAATCGACGCAAGCGACGACCTCGACATCGTGCACGAGTTCTTCCCCTGGCCGGCTCATTGAGCCGGCATTTGCCGTTCTGGGTGCCGCTGGCGACCTGTCGGCGGCAAGGGAAGCTTCGCCGCGGGCGGTGCAGATTTGCACCTTGCCTCCCGCGCCCTTGCCCCCTCTGCTCTTCGCGGCGGCCGGAAAATGTCCCGCCGATCATGCGGGGAGTTAAATTGAGGGACGATCGCAGGCGATCGGAAATATCATGAAAAGAGAAGAAATAGAGAAACTGCGCGAGGCGGTGAGTTGTGCTGCGGTCCTCGAACAGGCCGGGTTCGCGGTGGACATGAAGGAAAGCACGCGCCGGGCTGTGAAGTATCGACGAGGTGCGGAAATAATCATCGTCACGCACGAAGGCCGCGGGTGGTTTGATCCGTTGAGCGACGCCAAAGGTGACGTTTTCGCCCTCGCCTGCCTGCTTGAACATCTCGGTTTTTCAGAGGCTGTCGGCCGGGTTGGCGATCTCATCGGATACAAGGCTGCCCCCGTTCTTTGGAAGAAGTCGCCGTCCAAGGTCGTGCCTGCAGATATTTTGGCGCGATGGCAAGGGCGCCGTCTTCCAGCCACCGGGTCCGGCGCCTGGCGGTATCTTTGCTGGTCGCGTGCCGTCCCGATCTCCATCCTGCGCTCCGCAATTGCTCAAGGGATCGTCCGGGAAGGCCCATTCGGCAGCATGTGGGCTGCGCACACCGATAGTGCGGGTCTGGTGGTCGGGTGGGAAGAGCGCGGGCCCGACTGGCGCCGCTTCTCGACGGGCGGCAGTAAAGTCCTCTTCCGGCTGGGTGCGCAAGACGCTGTCCGTCTCTGCGTGACGGAGGCCGCGATCGACGCGATGAGCCTCGGGGCGGTCGAGGACCTGCGGGACGACAGTCTTTACCTCAGTACCGGGGGTGGATGGTCGCCTAAAACCGAAGCGGCGCTGGTCGACCTTCTCGCTCGCCCTGGCGCTGAGCTCGTATGCGCCACGGATGCCAATGGCCAGGGCGATGCCTTCGCTCGTCGTCTTCAGGCTCTGGCGGTTCAGGTCAATCGCCCTTGCCTGCGCCTGCGGCCGCCGGCTGATGATTGGAATGAAGTTTTGCAGGTGCGAAAAAAGGGGGAGATGAAGACGAGAGAGGAAGACGAGAGAGGAAGGGCGGCGTGCCGCATCTCCGTCGACCGCATCAAGGGAGGCTACGCCCGGCTGAAGCCGGCCCTTGACCCGGCCGACGGGGATGCCGGCGGCCCGGAAGGTGTCATGAAGGACTGAAATGAAGGTGATGGAGTTGCCACGCCCAAGTCCCGAAACCCTGAAGGAGCCTGTGATGAACACGCCTGCCCCTACCGCCAAGATATTTGAAGGCGTCGCAACCCGCCCACAAATGTTCCGACTTTTCGATCGCCATAACCAGCGCCCCGATCAATGGCAGATCGATGCGGCACCGCTTTATAGAGGCGAGTGGTTCGAAATCGACGAGGCGCTCTACGACTACATGCTGGATATCCTGCCGCCGTTATGGATGCGTGGCCCGATCTTCGCGCTGCGCGAATTCTTGACGGGTTCGGTCACCAGCATCTTCTTTGCGCTTCGGATCGATGAAAGGATCCGGTACTTCCACGGCTATTGCGATCTGTCTGATCCCGCCTCAGTCGAGGCAATGCGGGCGGCGATATTCGAACGGGAAACCCAGCCCGTTCGCGCAATGACTCGGGAAGAGCGGCTCGAACATATCTGGAGCAGCACCGCCGACGCCTATCGAGGCTATGCCGGCGATCGCTTTCCGCCGGCGATGCAGGGCAAGCGCACCGTCATGCTGTGGAGCGGGACGAATGGCACGATCCTGAAGCTGCTGGACGACCTCAGCGACAACGAGATCGCCGCCAAACTGCCGGTTCACATGCGGCATCTGCCCGTAATCGCGGCCTGAGCGCCGCTATTCCCCCACAACATTTCCAGCGCGTTCAGCCCGCTTATCGCGGCGGGTGAGAGATAGCGCATATCCGAAAAGGAAGATTCCGATGACCAATGACCCATTCACGTTCAATATGTTCAGCAGCTCCGCGCTGTCTTCTGGCCTCGGGCCTGGCGTCACCGCATTTGGCGGCTTCGAACCCGTGGCGGCCAATGATGATGAGCCCGACCCCACGCCGCCGCCCCTCGCTCCGGCCTTGCCGGTCGCGATTACCCCTGCAGGGCGAAGTGGCCGGCGCCAGAACTTCTACCTCGACGGCGATCGCGGCCTCGGCGCGTCCTGGAAGGACCGCGCCCGCGCCAACGTTGCGGCAATCCTGGTCGCCGAAGGCATCGCGAACCAGGAGCGGCCGGCCACGCCCAAGGAGCAGGCACAGTTGATCCGCTTTACCGGCTTCGGCGCCGGCGAGCTTGCCAACGGCATGTTCCGCCGGCCGGGGGAGGTTGATTTCCGGAAAGGCTGGGACGATCTCGGGTCTTCACTCGAAACCGCCGTCTCCGAAGCGGATTACGCGTCGCTTGCCCGCTGCACCCAATATGCACATTTCACGCCGGAATTTATCATCCGGGCAGTCTGGGCCGGAATCGAAAAACTCGGCTGGCGCGGCGGCCAAGTGCTAGAACCGGGCATCGGCACAGGCCTCTTTCCGGCCTTGATGCCGGAGCGCTATCGCGACTCGACTTATGTCACCGGGATCGAACTCGATCCGGTCAGCGCCCGCATAGTTCGCCTGCTTCAGCCGAAGGCGCGGATCATTAACGGCGACTTCGCCCGCACCGATCTGGTGCCGATCTACGATCTCGCCATCGGCAATCCGCCCTTCTCCGATCGGACCGTCCGCTCGGACCGCGCCTACCGGGCGCTCGGAATGCGCCTGCACGACTACTTCATTGCAAGGTCGATCGACCTGCTGAAGCCCGGCGCGCTCGCCGCCTTCGTCACCTCCCATGGTACTATGGACAAGGCCGACACGACGGCGCGCGAATATATCGCCAAATCAGCCGACATGATCGCGGCGATTAGGCTGCCCGAGAGCAGCTTTCGCCGGGATGCCGGCACGGATGTCGTGGTCGACATCCTCTTCTTCCGCAAGCGCAAGCCCGGAGAGCCCGAAGGTGATCAGATGTGGCTCGACGTCGACGAAGTACGGCCGGCCATCGACGATGAAGGTGCGATCCGCGTCAACAGGTGGTTCGCCCGGCATCCGGATTTCGTGCTCGGCACCCACGCGCTGACCTCCGGGCCGTTCGGCGAGACCTATACGTGCCGACCGCGCGGCGACGATCTTGAAACCGCCCTCGCCGCTGCCATCGAGCTTCTGCCGACCGGTCTCTACGACGGCGAACCCACGCCTATCGATATCGACCTGGACGATGAACTCGGCTCGATTGTCGACCTGCAGCCGAAGGGCGGGCCTGTCCGCGAAGGCAGCTTCTTCGTCGACCGCTCCAAGGGCCTGATGCAGATGCTCGACGGTACGGCGGTGCCAGTTACCGTCCGCAAGAGTCGCGGGGGCGCCGGGATTTCGGAAAAGCACGTCCGGATTATCAGCAAACTCATCCCGATCCGCGACGCCGTGCGCGAGGTGCTGAAGGCACAGGAAACCGATCGGCCCTGGCGCGATCTGCAGGTTCGGCTGCGTATCGCCTGGTCGAGTTTTGTCCGCGATTTCGGGCCGATCAACCATACCACGCTCTCGATCCAGGAGGATGCGGGCATCGGCGAGGTGAAAGAGACCCATCGCCAGCCGAACCTGGCACCCTTCCGGGATGACCCGGATTGCTGGCTAGTGGCCTCTATCGAGGATTACGATCTGGAGACAGACACAGCGAAGCCAGGTCTGATCTTTTCCGAACGCGTGATTGCGCCGCCGGCGGCGCCGACCATCACGTCGCCTGGAGATGCGCTCGCCGTCGTGCTGAACGATCGCGGCCATGTCGATGTCGACCATATCGCCGAGCTGCTGCACATCGATGCTGCGGCGGTGATCGACGAGCTGGGCGACGCTATCTTCCGTGACCCGGCGGACGGATCCTGGCAGACAGCCGACGGTTATCTTTCCGGGGCTGTGCGTACCAAGCTGTGGGCCGCGCAGGCTGCGGCCGAACTCGATCCCACCTATCAGCGCAATGTCCGCGCTTTGACGGAAGTGCAGCCGGCCGATCTTCGCCCCTCCGACATCACCGCCCGGCTCGGCGCGCCATGGATCCCTGCCGCCGATGTCGTCGCCTTCGTGAGGGAGAAAATGGAGGCCGATATCCGCATCCATCATATGCCAGAGCTCGGCTCCTGGACGGTTGACGCTCGGCAACTCGGCTTTAGTGCCGCTGGCACGTCAGAATGGGGCACCAGCCGCCGCCATGCCGGCGATCTGCTCGCCGATGCGCTGAACAGCCGGGTGCCCCAGATCTTCGACGTCTTCAAGGACGCCGACGGCGAGCGTCGTGTCCTCAATGTCGTCGATACCGAGGCCGCGCGCGACAAGCTGCAGAGGATCAAGCAATCCTTCCAGGACTGGGTCTGGACCGATCCAGATCGGACTGATCGGTTGGCGCGCGACTACAACACCCGCTTCAACAATATCGCGCCGCGCAAATTCGACGGCTCCCATCTGAAACTTCCCGGCGCCACTGGCGCCTTTGTTCTTTATGGGCACCAGAAACGCGGCATCTGGCGGATCATCGCCGATGGCTCGACCTATCTCGCCCATGCCGTCGGCGCCGGAAAGACGATGACCATGGCCGCCGCCATCATGGAACAGCGCCGCCTCGGCCTGATTGCCAAGGCGATGCTTGTTGTCCCCGGCCATTGCTTGGCCCAGGCAGCGCGCGAGTTCCTGGCGCTCTATCCGAATGCCCGCATTCTCGTGGCCGACGAGACCAATTTTACCAAGGACAAGCGCGCTCGTTTCCTGTCGCGCGCTGCGACCGCGACCTGGGATGCGATCATCATCACCCATTCGGCGTTCCGCTTCATCGCGGTTCCCTCGGCCTTCGAACAGGCGATGATCCAGGATGAACTTCAGCTCTACGAGGATCTGCTGACCAAGGTCGACAGCGAGGACCGGGTCTCGCGCAAGCGCCTCGAGCGGCTGAAGGAGGGTCTGCAGGAGCGGCTCGAAGGCCTCGCCACTCGCAAGGACGATCTTCTCACCATCTCGGAGATCGGCGTCGACCAGATTGTCGTCGACGAGGCGCAGGAATTCCGCAAGCTGTCCTTTGCCACCAATATGTCGACACTGAAGGGCATCGATCCCAACGGTTCACAGCGCGCCTGGGATCTCTATGTGAAATCCCGCTATATCGAGACGAAGAACCCCGGCCGCGCGCTGGTTCTCGCCTCCGGCACGCCGATCACCAACACACTAGGCGAGATGTTCTCGATCCAGCGCCTGCTTGGCCATGAGGCGCTTGCCGAACGCGGGCTTCACGAATTCGATGCCTGGGCATCCTGCTTCGGCGATACGACGACAGAACTCGAGATCCAGCCCTCGGGCAAATACAAGCCGGTCAGCCGCTTCGCCTCTTTCGTCAATGTCCCGGAGCTGATCGCCATGTTCCGCTCCTTCGCCGATGTCGTCATGCCCGACGATCTCCGGCAATATGTGAAGGTGCCGAACATCTCGACCGGCCGGCGGCAGATCCTCACGGCGAAGCCGACGGCGCTGTTCAAGACCTATCAGCAGATGCTCGACGGCCGGATCAAGGCGATTGAGAAGCGCGAAGGTCCGGCCAAACCCGGCGACGACATCCTGCTCTCCGTTATCACCGATGGCCGCCATGCGGCGATCGACCTGCGCTTCGTCATGCCGGCGGCCGAGAACGAGGCGGACAACAAGCTCAATCTGCTCGTCCGTAATGCCCACCGGATATGGCAGGAGACCGGCGAGACGATCTATCGCCGCTCGGATGGTAAGGATTTTGATCTCCCGGGCGCTGCCCAGATGATCTTTTCCGATCTCGGCACGATCAATGTCGAGAAGTCCCGTGGCTTCTCGGCCTATCGATTCATCCGCGACGAGCTGATCCGGCTCGGCGTGCCGCCATCGCAGATCGCCTTCATGCAGGACTTCAAGAAGACTGAGGCCAAGCAGCGCCTGTTCGGCGACGTCCGTGCCGGCAAGGTGCGGTTCCTGATCGGCTCGTCGGAGACAATGGGCACTGGCGTCAATGCCCAGCTGCGGCTGAAAGCCCTCCATCATCTCGATGTGCCGTGGTTGCCGTCGCAGATCGAGCAACGCGAAGGCCGGATCGTGCGCCAGGGCAATCAGCACGATGAAGTCGATATCTTCGCCTATGCCACCGAGGGAAGTCTCGATGCCAGCATGTGGCAGAACAACGAGCGCAAGGCCAGGTTCATCGCCGCCGCGCTCTCCGGCGACACCTCGATCCGACGGCTGGAGGATGTCGGCGAAGGGGCAGCCAACCAGTTCGCCATGGCCAAGGCCATCGCGTCCGGCGATGAGCGGCTGATGCAGAAGGCCGGCCTTGAGGCCGATATCGCTCGGCTCGAACGGCTGCGCGCCGCCCATGAGGACGATCAGTATGCCGTCCGCCGGCAGATGCGTGATGCCGAGCGCGAGATCGAGGTCTCGACGCGGCGTATCGACGAGATCGATCAGGACATTAGGCGCCTCCGCTCGACCACCGGCGACGCCTTCACCATGACGGTGCTCAGTCAGGACCATACCGAGCGCAAGGAGGCCGGCCGCGCGCTGATGAAGGAGATCCTCATCCTGCTTCAGCTTCAGCAGGAGGGCGAGGTGCATCTGGCGACGATCGGTGGCTTCGATCTCGTTTATGAGGGTGAGCGCTTCGGCAAAGGCGATGGGTATCGCTACGAGACCCTGCTCCAGCGCACCGGGGCGGACTACGAGATCGATCTGGCCATTACGGTCACGCCACTCGGCGCCATCTCGCGTCTGGAGCATGCACTTGACGACTTCGATGAAGAACAGCGCCAGTATCGCCGGTTGCTGGAGGAGGCCGAGCGCCGTCTGGCCTCCTACCGGTCGCGTGACGGAGGTGAATTCGCGTTCGCCAATGATTTGACTGAAAAGAGATTGGAACTCCGGGCCATCGAGACCCAGCTGGCGGAAGATCTGGACGACGGAACCAACGCAGCCGCCGCATAGCTGCATTGCACAATAAATGTTATCCGTCTGGTCAAGATTCAGGCATAACGCCTGCAGCTGATGCACATGGCGGTCTCCTCCCAGTTCCGCCGCAGCAGCTGTTCCCCTCTGGAGGTTTAATGACCTTCACACTTTAAGGGCCGCGGCTTTCGCCGACGGCCCCTTTTTTATGCCTTCTGACTTGTTAAGTGCCGCCGGGTCGGCTCCACTGCAGTATTTTGAAGACAGACAATGTTCCTTTCAGGATCGCGCCCCAATCACTGAAACGCTCGATGGGCAACCGCCCGTCCATCTCGGGATTGAAGTCGCTGATGCTGCAATTCGGATTATCCAGCCCCGTAACCACGCGGAGGAACTCCCGCCCGGGATCAATGTCTCCAGTGTTCCATTCAGCGACGGAACGCTTGGCGGCGCAGCTCACGCGGAATTTATAGTCGGTCGCGTTGGTCGAGCCAGCCAGCAATAGCATTGCGGACGTAAACAAAATGGTCCGCTTCTTTGCCGATGAAATGTCCATAGTCAGCTCCTTCTCTGGATCCGAAGTTCGGTCAGCCGTTAATTTTTGGAAGGGTGGAAAGCTCGGTGTCGACGCCAACGTCGACGATAACGAGCGCGGCTATGCCGCTTTCCTGAGGGACGATGGGTCCAATTTTTGCGCTGACGTCTCGGATGCTTACCTTGACCCCACCCTTCTTCGCGGCTTCGGAGAGGCCGCGGTTGATTGCCGATGCCTGCTTGGTGATTTCGGACGAGAAATCGACGACTGCGCGTTCTTCGATCGCTTTTCGGATCTGGTCCTCGAAAATGAGGCTTGCAACGCTCCAAAGCGGATTGTCGAGACGACGTGTAAAACCCACATCGATGAGCCGGACAGTGGTGCCGTTCTGATCGACAATCGGCTTGCCTGTCAGAAAGACCTCGCCGCCAACATCGAAAAGACTGGTGCCAACGTGGGCCTTAAACACTAGGCCCAAGGCTATCCGGTCTCCTGACGAATAGATCGAAATATTCTTGATGGTGATCGCCGTCGTTTCACCCGCTACCGTTGTTTCGAAGGCCTTGTTGCCGACCTCTGCCAACATAGAACGACGTAGTGCTTCGTAGTCTGCGCGCACGAATACCGATAGACTGAGTTCGCCCGGTTTCGCGTCGGATTTCGTGAGTGCCGGCAAGCCCGAAGCCGAGAACGACGGGGTGGCATTCGTCGATATCTCGGTCCTAGCCTTCAACAAGAGTCCTAGGCGAAGTTCGTCATGCTCAACAATAAGCCCACTGGTCCCGATCGCGACAGGTGCAAGATGCGCCCAAGCATCGGGTGCTGGCGGAGAGGAGATCGGGAGGGAATAGACCTTCCAGATCATTTCTGCTTGATGTTTGATGATATCAATGGGGATGCCCGCTCGGATTTTGTCGGCCATCGCATCAACCTGTTTCACCATCGCTGCTTCGACGTGAGAGCGGATATCAACCCAGGCACGGTCGGCGATCTCGATCTTGGGGCTTTCGGTCCATTCCAGCTCGGGGACAATCGTGACAGCCGGGCTCCAATCCGGATTCACGCCGACCGTGACGCGCGCGCGGACAATGAGAGCGGCGCGAAAGTTTTTCGCGTTCAGACCCAGCAATCGCGCACCGTCGCCGCGGAAGCCGCCATTCCCGCTTATTCCGATTGGCAACTCGAGAACAACGGTATTGTTTGCGCCGGAAACCTTCAGCTCTCCGAGGCGTCTGACGGTTCCTTCATATCGGGTTCCGGCCTTCACCGAAATCTTTATGACGTTCCATCCGCCTGGATTGATCGTTCCGCCGATGTCGGGGCCGTTCCCGCCAAAGCTATAGTCCGTTGGCAACGCCTGATTTGCGGCATCGCGGATCAGTTGAAGTGGGACATCGGCGCGAAGCGACAGTACGCTCTCCCTGGGAGGGATCTGGATTGTCCCAGTCGATCGAACCGGTTCCTCAGAGAGGCGGACGTTGAGAAACTGATACGTGCCTTGTGCGATACCAATCGCTGTGAGGACTGCGGCGGCGGTCCCGGACAGAAGGAATTTTCTACGGCTATGCATGCTACGGGGCCTCCTTGGCCAGCGCGACGGGCTGGTTGATCGTCGCTGCTGATCGATTTGGATCGTTGGCCGGAGTTCTTCAAAACCCCTACGCAAGGTGCCCACACGCCTCGGGTCCACCGCTTCGCGTCGCCATCGTTTCGGGTGGGACACCTGACGCGGGGGGACCGTACCGAGAGCCCTTTTTTGTGCCGCGTCGATCACTATTTTCTTTGGTGACGACCATTCAACGTGAGGTTCGACGCGTGTTCCTTGATCCCGCCACCAACTTTTCCGCGCCAAGCAGGCAAGACGCCGACGAACTGGCGGATCGTATCCGCGAGTGGAGTCACGATCAGGATACCGCCAGCGCTATCGCTATTTGCGCTGCAACCACACGTGACTGGCTCAAAAATAATAAGATTCCAGACCAGTGGCTGAAAACCGACAAGATTTTTTCCAAACTGTGCGAACCCGACAAAGGCGAGTTGGTGGAGTGGTGGACGCCGCCCACACGGTACGATGATGAAGTGATGGCTGAGGGCCGCGCGGTCCTTCTTCGTCAGCGAGTATATGACTACGGGCTGCTCCACTTTCTAAAACAGCTGGTCGCGGCAACCCTTATCAACGTTCCACGCGACCAAGATGTTGATGAGCTTCTGCAACCAACGTCGTTTTTCGGGTTTAACCAGCTTCTCTTGTTCGCCCGGCTAAAGGCTCTCGATCCAAGCAGGTACCAAGCGCTACTTGCCAATCCGGAAAAGAATATTAGCTCGGCCGCTGTTGCCGAACTCTTCGGTATCAAGAGCGCTAATCGTTCGCAGCTTTTCCGCAAGAAGCTCGTCAGGTTCGGCTCTTTAGGACTGGTGACGTCGCGGCCAGGCATGGAACAGGGCCGCGTTATCGAGCTCGGGCCCGCCGGTGAAGCGTTCTTTGTGGAGGTTTACCTGCCAATCCTCAAGCAGACGCCGCTACAGCAGGACTGAGCCGCTCATGCGTTGCGAGAAACAAAAAATCAATGGAAAGGAGATCGCTATGACATCTGGCATTGGCGGTGGTGTACTCGTCGATCACTAACTTCTCAGGACGGCATGAACGCCGAGCTCTGAGTGAAAAAAAGGTAGTCCGGGAAGCAGACGCTCGCCCGGACTTTACTTTTTTGGGGAAGAAAATGATCAAAGCAGAATGAGGGAGCAGTCGCAGGTCATCCGATCCGTCGCCGCTGGACGCTCAACCGCCACCTCCTCACCCCGGCCCCTCGCCCCTCGCAGGGCTGTAGCCCCGCTTGTGCTTCGGAGCAGGGCTGCTCGGTCGCAGTTGCGCCGGCCCGTCCGTCATGCGGTCCGGGAAGTGTCTTCAAAATGGAAGAACGCAGGAAGGAGCGGCAGCCACGTCGTTCCGCAACCGGACCAGGAGCTATCCCATGCAAATCATCAAGATCGACCCACGTGCGCTAAACGAAAATTCCGATGATGCCCGCCAGTCGAAATCCTCCGCACAGGCTGATGCGTTGTTGCTCGCCACGGTGAAGGCCGTCGGTATCATCCAACCACCCGTGGTTTCGCCACAAGTCGATGGCGGAAACGGATACACCATCCAGGCCGGCCATCGGCGCGTACATGCCGCGATCGCTGCCGGCCTTAAGGAGATCGAGGTCCTCGTGGAGGAGGCCGCCAACGATAACGGCGCCATGCGCTCGATAGTCGAGAATATCGCGCGCGAGCCGCTCAATCCGGTCGACCAATGGCGCGGCATCGAACGACTGGTCGCCCTCGGCTGGACCGAAGAAGCGATTGCCGTCGCACTGGCGCTTGCCGTTCGCCAGATCCGCAAGCTGCGGCTGCTGGCCAACGTTCTGCCGGCCATGCTCGAACAGATGGCGTTGGGGGATATGCCATCCGAGCAGCAGCTGAAGATCATCGCGGCCGCCGGCGAGGTCGAGCAGAAGGAGGTCTGGAAGGCGCACAAACCGAAGAAGGGTGATACTGCCGCCTGGTGGTCGATCGCCAATGCCCTGACGAAGAAGCGCATGTATGCCAAGGACGCCAGCTTCGGCGACGATCTGCGCGAGGCCTACGGTATCGAGTGGGTCGAAGATCTGTTCGCGCCGGCCGATCAGGACAGCCGCTACACCACCAATGTCGAAGGCTATCTCGGCGCCCAGCACGAGTGGATGACGTCGAACCTGCCGAAGCGCGGCGCCATCGTCGAGGTGAACAGCTGGGGCCAGCCAGAACTGCCCAAGAAGGCTGCCCAAGTATACGGTAAGCCTTCCAAATCGGACCATGCGGGCCTGTATCTCGACCGCGACGGCAAAGTCCAGACTGTCCACTACCGGATGCCGGAGGCGGTGAAGCCAAAGGGTGGCGCCGTGTTTGGTACCGACGGTGCTATCGACGAAGAGACGGCTGCAATCCCGAAGGCACGCCCCGATGTCACTCAGAAGGGCCAGGACATGATCGGTGATTTTCGCACCGACGCGCTCCACGACGCGCTCAGTCGCGCCCCGATCGAAGACGATTTGCTGATGGCGCTGCTCGTCCTCGCCTTTGCCGGTCAGAACGTGCGCGTCGATTCCGGCGCAGGCGGCGCGCTCTATGGCGGGGCTCGCTTTGGCCGTCATGTTGCTCGTCTGTTGACGGAGGATGGCAGGCTCTCATTCGATATGGATACTGTCCGCGTTGCGGTGCGAGCAACCTTGATCGATGTGCTTTCATGCCGCCGTGGCATGTCGAACAGCGGCGTCGTCTCTCGCCTTGCGGGCGAAGCGATCGGCGCGGATAGCTATCTGCCGAACATGGGGTCGGAGGAGTTTTTCGCCTGCCTGTCGCGTCAGGCGCTGGAAACCGTTGCCAAGGATGCCGGTCTTGAACCGCGTGCGCGCGTCCGGGAGACCCGCTCCGCTCTCGTCACCCATTTCGAAGGTGACCAGAACCTCGTGCATCCGTCAGCCCTCTTCGCGCCGTCGCCGGCGGATACGCTCGCCCTCCTCAAGCATCTTGATCAGAAGACCGCTCCCCAAGACGAGGTCGAGACCACGGAGGACGGGGCGGCGGGCTTCACGACGGGTGATGTCGGCGAAGAGGCAGGTACCTCTGATAGGGCGGACACCGCGGAAGACGCGGCGACGCTGGGCGATCATGAAACCGCATACGGTATCGCCGCCGAATAGTCCCCATCCTTCCCAGATCGATCATTCCGCCGCCGGCCCTGCGCCGGCGGTTGGCTTTTCCGCACCCTTCATAAAGGAGCCCGGCAATGAACGGACCTTCAAGCACACCTGACAGGAATTCGGCATGCAGCAAACCGGCCGCCGACAGCGTCGAATTCGGGACAAGCGCCGATGGATTTCCCGTCGCGCGCATCGGTGACATACTCCTTGGCCTCATTACCAATGGAAGCGGCGACTTCTTTCTCGCCAGTGCCTGGCGTTTCACCAAGCCTCTCGCTGAGGCGCGTCGCCATCATTTCTTCCGCCATGATGGTCGGATCGGCAGCGAAGCTGCCTTCCGTGCGCGCGCAATCGAGACGGCCGAACACATGTCGGAACTCTCAAGCCTCGCTCGCGTCCAGACCCGCATGGCGGCGAGCACGCCTTGGGGTGGGTCACAGCTGGCCATGATCTATGCCGAGGGAGTTGTCAGCCACTCTACGTCAGGACATGGAGGCTTCCACCTTTCTTCCGACCGAAACCTTCTGATCGACGCATCCGTCCGCAGTGCAGGCGGCTGGTACGAAGAGGATTGCGAATGGGCAATCGTCGCCCTGACCTTTCCTGATATTTTCACGGGCTATGAACGCCGATGTGCCACCAGATCGCCAAAGACACTTTTCCGGCCTTCTGGGAGAAGCTTCGCGGTCGTCAGCTTGAACCGGGGGAATCCCGATCGAAACATCGCGCGACCTTCGAGCGCAACCATGCCGACGATTGGATCGGGATATCGGCCATCGCCTCATCTCACCATTCAGGCATGACAGAGGTGGTCGCCACGAGAGGCGGAAAGCGGGAATTCAGTCAGGATGAGCGGCGTTTTCTCATTCCCGACGTGGAATACAGCAAGCGTGGCAGTTTCGGCTTCGTCATCGATCTGGATGTGCACGCTCTTTATGAAGGGCAATCGAGCTTCCTAGGTTGGAGTGCGAGGGCTGCATGATGAGATCACTCTTGTCCCCCGCGGCACAATTATCCCGAACGGAGGATGCTCGCCGCCAGACCCAAAAGCAACTGCAGATCATCGAACGGCAAATAACCCGTCGGATGACGGCGATCCTGCCACAGATCGCCAGGCGGCAAAGCGGCTATCGTAGGGGAAAAGCACCCGATGGCCGCACGTTGCTGGAGCGCTACCGCGCCAATCTTGCCGGCATCACGGCGGAGCGACAACCCGAGGTGGACGCACTCTCGCGTAGGTTGGCCCGGCAGGAGGCCGCAATCGCAGCGCTGCGTGACCGTCTATCTTTGTCTGAGGCTTATCCGCACACGAATCGGGAGGGGTGAAATGGCAACGATCGGCGAGCTGGAGCAACAAGCCGGGATTGGATCTACCGACGCTGAACGGACGGCGTTCTGGCAGCGCTTCCGTCATCTCGAGGGTAAAGCATGTCTCGATGCAGGCGTGGCCGAGCTCAAGCGCGTGATAGCAGGCCATGACGGGACGGCTCCTCGAGCGACCAGACAAAGGCGCGAGAGGTGGCCGGCCCCGACCCACGATGAGCAGGCGGCGCTTCGTGCCTATGCCGTCAGACATGGCCGACGGTGGAAGAGCATCCTTGGCAATGTCTGGATGGGTGGACCGCCTCATGACGATGGCGGGATACTGCGGAGGCTTCGGAACACCCACGGCCCGACCTGGCTTCAATCCTATCGGCTGCCCAAGGCAGACATGAGAAGCGGACCAGACGGGAGCGCAGCGGTATCGAGCGAGCAAGCTGGCCAGGTCAAGGAGCGGTAGCCGGGCGGGCTTGAGCCATGTCCCTTTCCGAGTCCAGTCATGGCACCGTGACGGTTTGTCCTTCGGTTTTGCTGCGGTCTGAACCAGCGGCCGTGCGCTTCAAGGCCGCTATCGCGCCGCGGGGCGGCCGGACCCGCCATCCTGCACGGAGCAGCTCCGCTCGACATCGCAGGGCTTTTGCCCCGCTCACTCGCAGATCGGCTCCACTTGGATTGGACGAGCCCGGACCTTGAAGCGCCCGTCTTCCGCCGGTTCGGGTCGACCGCACCGAAGGGCAAGCCGGCACGGGGCCGGAACCGCTTCGGCTCGAAAGGAAAAAAACATGGCCAAGCCTGCAACCAATCCTCGCCAGACCGCCCGGGTCGTGCAGCTCCGCAAAAGCGCAACGGTCGAAATGGTCCGCCTCACCTGCCCAGACAGCGCCCAGGCGATCAAGATCGCCGAGAGCTTCGGGACCGCTGTCATCGACAGCGACGGGATCCGCGACCTCCACGAACGCCTCATCTCCGAGACAGCCGATGCGCTCAGCGAAGGCCTTGGCGAACGCGCCATGCAGATCCACCTGCAGCGGATCGTCGGCGCCTATGTCGGCTCCGCCCACGGCGCCGGACAGTTCTACAGCAATGCCGTCACCCAGGCGCGGGATGCCACAGCCAAGGCTGCAAACGACACCCGCGACGAGGACCTGGATGGTCCCGTCGGTTACGACAGCGCCGCTCACCGCAAGCGGGAGTTCGCAGCCGATATGGGCATCCAGGCCCATGCGTTGCGGATGGCAGCCGAAGGCGCCGTCGCCGCCTACAAGCAGATAGTCGGAGAGAGCTGGAAACCCTTCGATCGCCCGATCGAAAATCCCGGGCAGTCCGTCGATCGCAAGGCAGCTCAGGCACAGATGTCCGCCTTCGACTAAGGAAACGCACTAAGGTGGGGCTTCTGCCCCGCCTCCCCATCCGTCATTCAACAATGAGCGGTGGCGCGCCACCGCTCATTGTTATTGTGGATGCAATTCAAGTCACCGCTTTCCCTCGCCCTTGGCGACGGGAATGAATGGGCTGGGAAACTCTGTATCATCGGGCAGCTCGGCGAGCTTCGCCGTCAGTTTTCGAATCCGGTCGATCGAAAAGGCGCTGTCGGCGAACCACAACTCGATCACCGCAGGATCGAGGGAATCGACCATGGCGGAGGTTGCTCGCGCCAAAATTGAAACGGTGGGTCGATTTTAGCACATCGATTTCGTGTTGCGAGTGCGAAAAATCCGCACGGATTGGAGGTTGAGCGCCACTGAATGTGGTCCCGTCTCGTGCTTCGGGGATGCAGGAGCCGCCGGCGCCAGGCAACGGCTTCGCCGTCCTCCACGCTGTTGCGGCCGTTCCGGTGCTTGGCCCCGCCTTCGGGGCTCCTGCCTTCTGCCTCCGCGACGGGACCGCGATTGGCGCGGTTCCTGAAATTATGGAGACGGAAATGAGCAGAAACCCGGACTCGAAGCGTACGGAGATCTATAACAAGATCACTGACCGGATTATCGAGGAACTGGCGGAGGGTGTCCGCCCGTGGATGAAGCCATGGAGTGCTGGCGATACTGAGGGCCCCGTCACTAGGCCTCTTCGTCACAATGGCCTTCCGTATTCGGGAATGAATGTGCTTCTGCTCTGGTCAGAGCAGATGTCGCGGGGCTTCTCCTCGTCGATGTGGATGACCTTCAAGCAGGCGCTCGAATTGGGGGGCGCTGTCCGCAAGGGGGAGACAGGCTCGACGGTCGTCTTTGCCAGCCGCTTCACGAAGTCCGAGGCTGATGGGAATGGGAGCGCAGTAGATCGCGAAATCCCGTTCCTCAAGGCCTATTCCGTTTTTAATGTCGAGCAGATCGACGGACTGCCGGACCAATACCATGATCGGCCCATACCCCATCTAGATCCGGTCGAGCGGATTGAAGCCGCCGAGCGCTTCTTCCGGAATACCGGCGCGATCATTCGCCACGGGGGCAATCAGGCCTTCTACTCGCCGGGGGCGGATTTTATCCAGATGCCGCCGCTACAGGCGTTCAAGGACGCTGCCAGCTATTACGGGACCTTGAGCCATGAATCGACCCATTGGACTTCCCCAAAGCATCGGGTCGGGCGAGATCTGTCACGATACAGCAAGGATCGCAGCGAAAGGGCTCGGGAAGAACTGATCGCCGAGCTCGGCAGCTGCTTCCTATGCGCAGACCTCGGGATCTCACCCGAGCTCGAACCCCGGCCGGATCACGCCGCGTACCTTCAGTCCTGGCTGGCGGTGCTGGCTGATGACAAGCGGGCGATCTTTCAGGCGGCGGCCCATGCTCAGCGCGCGGTCGCATTCCTGCATGGGTTCCAACACGTCGAGGACGATCAACAGATGGCAGCCTGATCACGCTGGACAGACCTGCGGTAAAAGGGGGTCCGCTGACCGCGGCCCCTTTTGCTGCGCGCTATCAGCGCGAACGCGGTTGCAAGATCGCCACCACGAGACCGGCGACGGCGACGCCAAGCGAGATATACTCGTATAGTCCGACACTCATCTGCCAGCCCTCCTCAAGCCGCAGCCGGAGTGCGCTTGCGGGCGCCTGGCCGTACGGCCTTCCGCTCGGCTTCATCAGCCTCTTCCTTGGCCTTCGTCATATCGAGCGAAATCGCCTTGATACGCTCGACGAGCGGTGACAGGTCGTATTCGTTTGACACCCTGCGGCCGTTGTTGAAGCGGTTGACCCGCTTCAGGAGACCTTCCTCCTCCAGCCGCGCGATCGAGCGCTGGACCGTCTTCGGAGTGACAGCAAGCCTTTCGGCAATGCGGGCCTTTTTCGGCCACGGCATTTCGTCAGGACGCCACCAGTGTTCGATCAGATGGATCAGGACAGCAAGATCGGTGGCGTTGATCTTCAGTCTCGCCTGGCCCTGCAGTAGCGCTTTCGGCAAAACCGTGTAGCCGACATCAATCGCCTCTTTTCCCCACTTCTTGATGAGGACCTTATCGTCTTTCTTCTCTGGGAAGCAGGATGCTGGAGTATAACCAGACGTAATGGACAATTTTGTCCATACAAATCGACTATTTGCCGTGCTTCTACGCGGCAGTCAGGGCTGCTTATCTCGCAATTTGGCCGATTGGTCGCCTATCGGGGAGGCTGGTGGCTCCCGCCTGGATCCAACCGAGTGAGGCGTCGAACCGACCGTCAGGTCGAGACCACCCCAGATCGACGGCTTTTGGCTGGCGACTTTCACTTTCCGGGACTGCTTGATTTCGACAATGAACGGTTTCGTCTGCTTTGCCATAATTCCTCCAAGCGACGAATCGCCCGGCAACTCTATCGAGAAGGGTCGGGGCTACAAGCCGCGGTGGACGCTGAGACTGCGGATATGAGGTGTCTTAACGGTGAACTCCTCGATCTGGCCGATCCGGCACGCCATTACATCGGGGCACGGAGTTGTGTGCTGCCATTGCCATATTCCTTTCCCTTGACGACAGGGCTCCATCCGCGGGCTCGATGAGGCATGTCTGGCCGGCGAACAGCTTCGCCTCGCTCGTACTGCCGCAACGGCGCTCCGAGACTTTCATCCCCTGGCGGCTTCGCCGCCATTCCTCGCGAAACAAGAAA
>NZ_FMAC01000012.1 GCF_900094555.1 Martinezella hainanensis | reverse complement strand
GACCGAGCGCGATGCTTTGGCGGAGCAGACCAATGCGGCCGTCAGCCAGCTGGCCGACGGCCTGCAGGGCTTGGCAAGCGGAGACCTTACACGTCAGATCACCAAGCCCTTTATCCCCTCCCTCGATCAACTCCGCATCGATTTCAACCAAGCCGTCGAGAGATTGCACGCGGCCATGCAGAAGGTCGCGGAAAATGCCGGCGCCATCGCGTCGGGCGCGCAGGAAATCCGGTCGGCATCCGATGATCTCGCCAAAAGAACCGAGCAGCAGGCTGCATCGGTGGAACAGACTGCCGCAGCGCTTGAGGAGATTACGATAACCGTCTCGGGCTCAAGCACGCGAGCGCACGAGGCCGGTCAACTGGTGCGCAAAACCAAAGAAAACGCCGAGCATTCCGGTCGCGTGGTCCGAAGTGCTGTCGAGGCCATGGGTAAGATCGAGGCCTCTGCTACCGAAATTGCCAACATCATCGGCGTTATCGATGAAATCGCCTTCCAGACCAATCTTCTCGCGTTGAATGCGGGCGTCGAGGCCGCACGCGCTGGCGAGGCTGGTAAGGGCTTTGCTGTCGTGGCGCAGGAAGTGCGAGAACTGGCCCAGCGATCGGCACAGGCCGCCAAGGAAATCAAGAGTCTGATCAATACGTCGAACGACCATGTCAAAAGCGGTGTGTCGCTGGTGGGCGAAACCGGCAAGGCACTGGAAGAAATCGTCGTTCAGGTCCAACAGGTTGACGGAAATGTAAATGCTATCGTCGAAGCTTCCAGGGAACAGGCGACAGGCCTGAAGGAAATCAACACGTCCGTCAACACGATGGATCAGGGCACACAGCAAAATGCAGCCATGGTCGAGCAAGCTACGGCCGCCGCCCACAGTCTGGCATCGGAAGCCGAAGCCTTGTTCCAGTTGCTATCGCAGTTTCGAATCGCCTCACATGCGACGGGCAAAGCTGGCAAGCCGCTCGCGATCATGTCGACGGACACCGTATCCAAGACGGCGATATCACCTGCACGTCAATTGACCAAAAGGCTGGCCAACGCCCTTCATGGCAATGCCGCTGTCGCAGGCGGAGACTGGCAGGAATTCTAGTCCGCCTTCAGCAGGGGTGCGGTGGCCGGCGCGGCAGTCTCGCAATAGCTGATCATCGCCTCCCCAGCCCGATCGAGATCCAATATCTTGAGAAGTCCTCTGGCCGCCTCGTTCGTTTCTTGCGCCGATAACGTGGCGGGCGCAAAAAGAGCTGCATAGAGCAGGATCAGACGGAAAGAATTCAGGTTAGTCGAGCTGCGCTTCGAACGCTTTTGCAAGCGTCTCGTAAAGCTGCGCCGATGCATCCTTGTTCTCCGCCTTATATTTGGAACTTACAAGTTTGGCGGCTTCGATAGCGGCGCGGAAAGCATCAGTCCGAACCTGAGGCTCCAATTCGGCCTTGCTGCCGATGTCATTGCGATCAAAGGTTCCGACCCGGTATCCCCCATCAAGGTCGACGAGACCTATCTGAGGAACTCCGTCCTTCATTTGTCCAAAGAAGGCAGCACCAGCGTGGTTGCCGTCGCGGCGTCGCAGCATGCCATTGCCGGAGGCTTTGCCACCCGGGCAGGTGCCCGTCCAAAACGTAGGTCCGGCCGTCAGGGAAGCAGGCACCACGAACTTGCAATGGCTGGCGGGATCCTCCTACCATGTCTGCTCCGACCCAGCTCGAGCAAATTCGCTTGCTGCGAAAATTCCCAATGCGGCGAAGAATAGTGCCCAAAGCGACGACAAACGCTTGATCAAATCAGCGACCTTTTCAAGAAATCTGACGCTGCTTTGGCATCGGCAGAACATGCGGGAGTTCCTATTTAACAATAAATCATCGACAGAGGCGTGAGACACCGTCTTTTCCACAATGACGTTACCAGAATAAGCAATTCTTCCTGACCACTTCGCCATGATCAACGACTGCGAGTCAGATCACCTGCGGTGGCTACGACGGGAAGGCGCCTTTCGAGGTCAACGAAATGACCGAGGACGCCGGTTACCCCCACATGGAGAACACCAATTAAGAGCGAGCCGGCTCATGCGTTGTTTATGCTCTTGAATGGATAAGAACCAACAACCCGGTTTTTACGAAGACCATTGACCTCAAGTGCTGGAAATTCTTGATACTTCTGTAACAGGCGCTGAGGGTAGCAGAAAGTTCGACGCCTTTGTGCCTTTAAAATAAGCAAGCGCCCGTAGAGCCTCTGGAGGCGAGCGTGAGGCTTTGTGAAGTGAAGGCAGCCAAACGGCAGGGATTTGCTGTTCAACAAGCGGCATGCTGGCAGCATGAAGCATAAGCGTTTTGTGCGCGCCGTGTGCCGTGCTCCTTGACGGAGAGAATATTCCGATAGCATTCGTAGTATCGGTTCATCGACACGGACGAACGCTTCTCATGCAAGCAGCCGACCCCCTAATTTGCGCGATCCCTTTCATTAGATGCCGAGTGACAAATGTCCTTCAATGAAACGGTGGCTATGACAATCGGAAATTTATTTACCTCAACTAAAACGATTTGTGGGAGCAGTCTTCAACCCATCGACTTCCAATCCTCACTTGAGATTAATGGGATATACGGGCCAACGCACCGTCGGTTTCATCGCCAGCAATGGGAGGTGATTGGATGAATATCGCGCAGCTGAATGACTTGGACCGACCCCTCATGGAGGAAACCATCCGCCTCTACGAACATGAACCGGATCTGCAGAACTTGCCATCAATCCTCTTTGATACGGTGGCCCGACTGATCGATGCCGATGTCGTCACGTATGCGGAGTTTCATCACAAGAGCAAAGACTTTCGGGCCCTGGTTTCGGTAGAGGACGATCCCGCTGCGCGAGGAGCGAGCATGGCTGCCTACGCCCGCCATATGCACAGCCATCCTTTCTGGCAGAACACCCCAGAGTTTTATGGCGACCAGGCGCTGCGGGAATCAGATTTTTTCGATGACGAGACCTATCTCAACCTTCCGATCGTAAAAGAGGTCTTCCTACCATCTCGAGCGCGACGGATCATGAAAATGATCATTGCGCATGACGATTATGTCGTCGACATCGCCGGGTTCAGAGTGATCGGGCGCCCCGCTTTCAGCGACCTTGAGCGTGATAGGCTGGTCGCTTTTCGTCCGCATATCGTTCGCAGCTATCGTCAAGCGCAAGAGCGCACGCTGGCCAAACTCACGCCAATCAATCGACTGCGCATTGCGTTTCCACGGTTGAGCCCGCGTCAACTTGAAGTAGCCTCGTGGGTTGTTCAAGGAAAATCCAATGAGGATATCGCAACCATTCTGGATGTCGGCATCGATACGGTAAAAGCGCATGTCAAAGCGCTCTATAGCAGGATCGGCGCCGAGGGGCGCCTTGCCGCCGCCGTGATCGCTCATACCACCCCACCATTTTCCGAGCTTCCGCCCCTTTGGAAGCTGACGTCATCGGCTTGGGGTAGGCAGCATAGACCGATCTAGCGCTGATCAGAACTCATTTATGGGCTTGGCTTTGATGTGATTTCGCTCTCTCCAGAAACAGTCAGGCAATAAGAATACCCCGATCGTGCTCGACGCCGAGTTCGGCTCGAAACAGATCTGGCTCGGCTGTCCGCTTCGGTATCACCCTTCTGATCGACGAGAAATCGGACATCCCGTGTTCCGATGAGAAACATGTCTCCCAATGCGACACATCGGCCCGTTGCTCTCGGCAAAGCGACGCTCATCAGACCCGATCCTTACCCCTTCGGGTAATGGCATCGCGCCGTGAAAACGATCAAAGTCCTCAAGCCATTCGTTCAACCGCCAATGGCGCTGGCATCGAGGAGAAATGGCTATGACGCGCATGACTCCGCATGTCCGACGTTTCATAAATGGCGCAAACGCGCCAGACGAACCGAACCGCGCCACACCGTGCGCCAACCGCTGCAGCCAGTCAGATACGCAGGAATAACGGCCGCGCCAATTCGCCGGTCCTGTCCCATCCATTCCAAAACGAGGATTTCAGCGATGCCCCTGACCTATCAAACCATGAGTCTCAGCCCTATCCAGAACCATACCTTCACTTTCCCTGACACGATCAGCCAGTTCGCGGTCGGCATCTCGTCCTTTTACTTCGCTTTCAGCGAGGATCATCACGTCCAGCAAATCAGCCTCGCCCTCACGTCGAATCAGGTAGCATCCACACAGGTCTCCGTCGCTGTGAACGGCGTGTTGAGCGATGCAAGCGGCAACACGGTCGACCTCAGCAAATCCTATGTGACCGTCGTGGTCGTCGCGTGGACGGGCGCGACCACCACCACCAACCTGCTTTCCGCGCCGTTCTCCGTGGCGAGTGGATCTAACAACGAAAGTCCGCCGATCAGTCTGCCGGACTCGTTCCATTCCATACTGCAGGCCTGCATGAGCGGCTTTTATCTCGCCTATCCGCAGACCGATCATCATGTCCTGAATGTCAATGCTTCAGTCGGGAGCACGGCCAACGGTTCCGACGGATACATCACGGTCACTGCGAATATGTCGGACGATTCGGGCAACACGGCGCAGAACCCGACGGGAACGGGGTTCCTGGTCGCAAGTTCCGACAAAATGCCCTCCTTTGTCGTAGTGCCATACACCGCGCAAGACGCCGGCCAGCAGACGATCCCCATGGGATCGGTGAAACTGTCCGATGCCTTCGTGCTCCTGACCGGCTTCCAGGTGCAGTTCCCGGACAATGATGATCACGAGATCAGCAATATTGGTGCTGGCCCGAACACCTGGGTCTGCCAGAGTGACGATACGGGTTCCAAGGTCGTGAGCTCGGGCGTCTGGGCCTGGATGGGCAACGATGATGGCGACACGCAGGACATGTCGCTGAGCAGCGCCAGCGTCATCGCAGTTGGCATTCTCGACCAGTCCGAATAGCAACCCATCCTTGCTGGGGGCCTTCCCATGTCAGACTCCACCTCTCAACTTCCGCCGATCCGTACCTTCCAGTTCGATACCAGCGCCGTTGCGTCGCTTGACAGCAATGTCAACCAGTTCCGCGGCGACATCAATCTGACGCAGGCGTTGCTGGCGATGCCGGGCCGGCTGAGTGGTGACGGGCTGGATATATCAGTGTCGTTGCTCTACCAGAGCAACGTCTATCGCGACGCGATGACATGGAACCGGGATGCGCCCACGAGCATAGCCGGTCTGGGCTGGACCCTGCCCGCGACGCTGATTGAACTCGATGATGGCGGTGCCCCAACACCAGGCACGCAGCAATACACTTATGTGAGCGGGGGAATTCCCACCCCGCTTGCGCGGGAACCGGAAACCTCGAACCTTTTCGCGGTAGACGCGTCGCTCGCCAATAATCTTGAGGACGGCCAACCGGTGCCGGCCGCCCTCCGCGCCGAATTTCTCGGTCGCGGTTTCAATCTGTCGTCAGCGACAACGGTTTCCGCTACCTCCTCGACGGCATGGACCCTGTCCGATGACGACAACCAGCAGCTTTTTGATCTCGCGCTTGCCGACACCCAACTCCAGGTCCTGGACGGAGGCGAGGCATATCAGCTGGTCAACTACGCATTCCGCAAGATCCTCTACTACCCACCTTATGAGCGATGGATCGTCGTCAACGAAGACGGTCACCGAATGTCCTTCGGAGGGCTCGGCGCACCGACGGCACAGGGTTATGCAACTTCAGTCGGTAACAGCATCGAGTGGGGCGTACGCTGGTCCCTCGATGGCGGGGCGGCCTCGGCCATATGGGAAGGTGCGAGCGACGTGACATCCGGCCAGTGCCAATATGCGCGGGTCTGGCATCTGGCGGTATGCTCGGTTCTCTGGGGCGATTCGATCGTATATGGCTACAATGAATGGGTGCGGGATCCCTCCACGGGGCTGATCCCGGACGTGGAGCAGCCCGTGGGCGCCAGCGGCCTGCCCTATACCAAGGCCTGCTACCTCACCAGCATCACCGACGTGTTCGGCCGCAAGGCCGTCTTCCAGTATGATGACAAGTTGTGGGACGATTCCACGCCCGAGAGCGCGCGGGAATACGCCGATCCGCACAAGCTCAAGCCGGACATGACGGCAAACGCATACCAGGATCGGTACGAAACGAAATTCCTCGAAGGCATCGCCGTGCAGGACGTCACCGGTGCGCCGATGTTCAGCCTGGTGCTCGCTTATCTGCCGAGCCAGCCCGCCGGCGGCGATGGCAGCCCCGTCGCCAACGTAACCTCCTATGCCGGCGCACTGTACGGCGACACCTGCAAGCGCTTCCTCACCGGCGTCACCTTCCAGAAGGCTGCGGGAGAGGCCTTGCCCGGGCTCATCTTCGACTACTATTTCGATGGCTTGCTGTCAGGATCGAGCCCGGGTGCTCTGAAATCCATCACCTATCCGCAAGGCGCGGTCGCCACCTATACCTATACGCAGCAGCAGCTCGCGGTCTGCGAGCGGATGGTAAGCGTCGGACCGCCTTCGGACGATTTCCAGGGTGCGGAGCCACGGGCCTTCTTCGGCTCCGATTATGTCGTCACCACCTGGTACAATACGGGCCAGGGCAAGCTTTCATTGCAGGTCTACACGTGGCTTGGACGCTGGATCGAATGGTCGCTGACCGACGATACCATTCTCTTCAGCAGTGCTGGCGGCCTCGACCTGACGACGCTTAACGTCGTCGCCAGCGAAAATTTCTTCGCGCTCTCCTTCACGAGCAGCAGCGAAACCGATCTATACGTCTTCCAGAAGGACGTGGCGCGGCCAGGCCAATGGGTGCCGGCCACGGTCGACGGCACCACAACAGCGCCCAACCAGCCGACGCGAAGCTACGCGCCTTCCGGCGGAACGGTGAATGTCATCGGGGGCAACACCTTCCTGCTCGTCGTCTGCATGGACCCCGATCATTCGTCCTATAGCTACGATCGGCTGACCTGGCGCTGGACCACGGCAAGCTGGACGCTCGAATCCTTCACGCTGCCGCAGTATGCCTGGGCAACGGCGATGAACGAGTATCAGCTGATCCTGGACGAGACGGGAAAGGCGGAATTGTCCTTCCTGTCACCCGGCCTCGTCTGGAGCCAACCGGCGATCCTGACGCTGCCTGATTTCAGCGTCGTATACTACGACCGGGTGACGCTGGTGCCGTCCGCCTCCTTCGTGGTGATGAGCAACCTACAGACCGACAACTCCCAGTGGCGCGGCTACGAGCTCACCTTTCTTCAATGGGACGCGGCTTACGCCTTCCCCTCGACCGTGACGAGCTTCACCTTCAACGACCGCCTGGAAGCGAGCGGCAACTACAAGACGCCCTATATCCCGACCATTATCGACAACACGATGGTCGCGGTGGCCGCACATGTGTTGCGCTACAACGGTCAGGCCTGGCTTGCGAATTCGCAGCTCGTGCCCACCAGCCTGCCATCGGGATCGCAGCAGCGCTATGCCTACGGTCCGGACTACGCGATCCAGATCATGGTGCCGGGCGGCGGCGTCGGAACCACCACGGCAAAGGTCCTGTCCTTCGATCCCGACACGGACTCCTCGTCGTGGACGCGAAGCCCGGTCACGCCAGCGCAGGGGCTCTCAAACCCACCCGGCTATTCGGCGACGGCCAATTGGCCGTCCGCCGGTGGCGGAGACTTCATGAACATCGGTCAATATCTCTATTTCCGTGGAACAGCCACGGGTTGGGATGACGTGCTGACCCAGTCTCCGAATGCGGACCTGCAGCAGCTGGTGAACCAGGCGCTCGGCTCCGCCGATGGCTATGTGCTGAATGCCGAGTCCGTCATCAACGAGGGGCCAACCTTCCTTGGCTATTACGTCTATGACATCGCGGATTCGACAAACGATCAGGCCGCTGTGCTGGTACTCAAGAATGGCGGCATCTACGGTGCGGCCCAGACACTCTCGTCGGAGCGCATCTACACGCCTGCCGAAAGCGTCCCCACCACGCCCGGACAAACACCGGGCGGACCGGAAGCGTTTGCCGCATATCCGAGCACGGATTCGGATTTCGACCACGCCTCGGCGATCCTCCTGCACCGCTATGCCGGCGACGCCATCGACGGAGCACTGACCCATTACGCGGTCACCGGCATCTCCATCACCGACGGTTTCGGCGCGACTGCCGCGACGACCTATTTTCCCGATCCCGATCAGGCTGCCTGCGATCCGACAGGGCTCGTGGTCAAGTATTATGAGGTGACGACCTACCCCGGCACCGCGGATGCTTCGCAACCGACCTATGGCTCCAAGGTAACGCGATATCTCAACGGCCTCGCCGTCGCTACCGGCGCAGACTACTACAACATGCTCGACGGCTTGCTGCAAAGCGCGGATGCGCTCGACAGCCAGGGCAATTTGCTGGCCCAGACCGAGAATACATGGCAGGCTTACACAACTCGTGCCTCCGACCCCTCCGACCCAGAAGCGCCGCTGCTGAACCTGAAGGGCGCTTACGTTCTTCAAATCCAGCAGATCAAGATGGAGGATGGCGTCACCAGCACGCAGACGACAGGCTACGTCCCCGACGGTCTCGCCGCGCCCTTCTCCGGTCAGCCGGTATCGACACAGACGCTCGCCTATGGCGGCAGCGGCGCACAGGAAACCTTCACCACCACCACGACCTACGGATATGAGATCGACGCGACGCTGCTAGCGCAGCACATGCTGACCAAGGTGGCGCAATCTACGACCAGCTGGGCCTCGGGCAATGCCGCCGCGGTGCCGATCAAGGCAACCGCCATGACCTATGCCGGCTTCCCCAGCAGCTATGGGCAGGATGTGCTCGTCCCGGCGAGGGAGGCAACCTTTGCCTGGACGGGTACGGCGGCGATCGCTTTTCCGTTCTCCTCCTACAATCCTGGCTCTGTCCCGGACGGATGGCTTCGCAACTCGCTCATCCAAGGGCGCACCACCTCGGGCCAGCTTACCGAGATGGCGGATGCCTGCGGCGTCATTCAATCGACGCTCTACGGCACAGCGCCGGAGCTTCCGATCGCGCGCATCACCAATGCCTCGCTCTCGCGTGGGGAATGTGCCTATCTCGGCTTCGAACCTTACGAGAGCAACGCCGCGTGGACCATGGAGGGCACGCAACTCGTCACCGGCGACGCGCACAGCGGAACGAACAGCCTAAGCCTGCCAGGCGGCGGGACAGCCATGCTTGCCACGACGCTGACCCCTGCGAACATCTCCCAGAACTACCTGCTCGGCTTCTGGTATAAGACGCCGGCCGGCTTCTCGCCGGGCACCGACGCCGGCTTTAGCGTGGTCGTCGTGGTCGATGGCCTGGTGACGGAGGTACTCGGCGTCTCATTCGACGACACCGGCGGCGCTTGGACATACCGGACGCTGGGTATCCCGCTCATCGCGGGGCAGAGGTCCATCGAGCTGATCATCCAGGCCACCAACACCGCTGCGGATGCGGTGCTCGTCGACGACGTTCTGGTAACGCCCCTGGCAAGCAAGGTCTCCGTGCGCGCCTATGATACAGCGACGCACCAGGTCACCGCGATGGTCGACTCGGCCGGACATACGCTGCGGTGCATCTACGACAGCTTCCAGCGGCTGGTGGCCAAGGTGGGACCTCAGGAGCAGGTCAAGGAACTCGTCCAGGTCTCCCTATCGCGCGAGGGCAATGCCACCGATACGTTCGATGCCGGCAATCCGAACGCCAATCTGTCGCTGGAACCCGCTGATGGCGGCACACTGGAGACCTTCTGCGCAGGCGACGAATGGCAGGATCGCTGGCAGGCCAGCGCCACATCGACGAATTGGAGCGTCTCCGGCGGCGCGCTGTCGCACACGGCAAATGTGGACGATACGCTCACCTGGCAAGGCTCTTCCCCCGCCACCTCGGCCCTTTATTTCGAGGTGCCCCCGCCCGCGACGCTGGCCGGTCCACTGGCTGTCTCCTTCGCCCAGGGCTATCAGATCGCCTTCGATTCGGATGCCGGCTACAGCTTCACCGATCCGAACGGCAAGACGGTGCAGACGCCATTGACAAGCCCGCCGCAGATGGCGACGGAATGGCTCACGGTCTTCGGTGATGGCCTCGTGCTGTTCTTCGGTGACGGTCAGCTCCTGTTCAGCGCCAGCGTTCCCCTCGACAGCATGGATCCGATCGCGATCTCGACCGGTCCGAACCTCCTCTCCTTCCGCAACCTGGCGATGGTCGCGGCGCCACGCGTATTGCTCTCCTACACCGACGCCTCCGGACAGGACCGCCAGAAGCAACAGCTTCTTGGTCAAGATGCCGCCATCTCCGCCACCATTCACGATCCGCTCGGCCGAACCGTGGCGATCACCCGCATGGCCCCAGCCAGCTTCGGTGCGGACGCAGCATTGCCGATACTAAGCTATCATCCGGACTTCGTCGACGTATCGGGCTTCCTCGCCGCAATGGATGGAAGCTGGGAGATGACCGGGGACCTGGCCGACTACTATGCCGGCCAGTCCGACGGGACCGTGCCACGCTCGGACGACGAGGGCTACCCGTATTTCGGCTACTTGCTCGAAGCCTCACCTCGAAAGCGACGCCTGGAGCAGGGACAACCCGGCAAGGCCTACGCAATCCACGACATCGACAGCACGGCGCCGGCCGATCGCCAGACAACGCAGTTCCTTTACGGACCGAACGACAGTTCGGCCTTCGATCTGCCGCAGGGAGACTATGTCGCCAACACGCTGATCAGCCCACTGAAGACGCAATCGCTTACCCTGCGCGACACGATGGGCCGCAAACTTGCCTCTTCGCTCACGGATATCGCCGGCGAAGTCGCGGGGCAAGGGCAAGCCATCGCCACCTTCGCCGATGCCGCGGGGGCAGCAGCGGCCACCCTGCAGACCCGCCAACCGAATTTCTACACCAAGACGCCGCAGTCGGACCCTTCATCTTTCATGAAGTCGCTGGTGCAGGACCCGCTGGGGCGCACCCTGCAGACCACCGACCCGGACACCGGCACCAGCCAGTTCCTCTATGATCCGTCGTCGCGTCTTCGCTTCGTGAACACGGCGCTCGAGGATGGCGAGGCATGGTTTGCCTACTACAAGTACGATGCGCTCGGCCGCGTGCTCGAGGAAGGGACGGTTCAGCAGGCCTGGGATGCGACGCGACTCGCCACGCTCGTTGGACAGGCTGCATGGCCGGATGACACCATTGCACATACCGTCGCGCGAACCCATGGCTATGACGGAGATGGCAGCGATCCGAACGCGATCGGCAAGGAAATACTGATCGTGACGGTCAACCAGGCGCCTGCCATGGTCCCTTCGGCCGATGCCGTGACCACGACCGAGTCATTGGCCTATGACGGCGACGGAAATCTCGCCAGCATTACGCTGCAGCTTCCCTCGACACTTGGCACCTCGGCCGCGACCGTGTCCTACACCTACAACAATCTAAAGCAGATCACTCAGGTGACCTATCCAGACGGCTCGCCTGTCGCCACGGTCCTCTATGATTACGACGACGGGGGCCGCGTTACCCGCATCGGTACCTCGGTAAGCACACCGACGGACATCGCCGCCTACACTTATAATGCGGATGGTGATGTCGAGACGGAAACGCTGAACCAGGGGTTACTGACCGGCGCTTATCAGTATGCGTCTCCGGGCTGGCTCACCGGGTATACTGTAACGCCAAGCGGCACGACGGATGCCTGCTTCACTCTGGGGCTAGGTTATGACGTGGATGGCCGGATCGAGAACCGCGGTCTGTCATACAGCTTCGGCTCGGATTCGGACAGCACACAAGTTGCCTATGCCTATGACGGCCAGATGCGCCTGGCGAGCGCGACCGTGACGGGAGGCACACAGGGCAACGAGTCCGTCGGACTATATGATGCCAACGGCAATATCTGGAAGCTTACCCAGGACGACGTGGAATACGATTTTACCTGCGCCCCGGGCTCGAACCGGCCGAGCACGTTGGCGATCGGCAGCGCCGATCCCGATCCCATTTCCTTGCAGTTCAGCGCCGACGGCCGATTGACGCAGGCCGGGGGCCTGGCGCTCGAATATGACCCGTGCCTGAAACTGGCGACCGGGCTGACGGTCACCTCGGGGGATGACGTGACCCAGCTTCGGCTTGCCTATGGCGGCAAGGGGCAGCGGATACTGAAACAGGTCAGCGGCAATACGTCCTCCACTACGGTATATCTCTGGGGTGCGGCGACCCAGCCGCTATGCAGCCACTCCGACGGGACATGGACAGCCTACATTCAGGGACCCACGGGGCTGGTGACCGTTGTGAGCGATGCGCGCTATTTCCCGGTGAAGGATCATGCGCAGACCGTCTGGGCCGTGGTCGACGATCAGAATGCGCTGGTAGCCCGGTACGACTACGCGCCTTTCGGCGAGGTGCTCGGCATCTCGGGTTCCCTTCCGCAAATCGTCCCGTTCCGTTTCATGGGAAAGGCACTCGACACGGAAACCGGCCTCTACGATTTCGGGGCGAGGCTTTATCATCCCCTCCTGCGTCGCTTCTGCTCTCCCGATGTCGCGGGGCAAGGTGCAAACCCCTACGGTTTCGCCGGCAACAACCCGATCATGATGATCGACCCCACCGGCAATACCTCGACCTGGGCGCGCGTCGGCATCGGGGCGGGAATGGCAGCACTTGCCGTCACCGGCTTCGCCCTCAGCTTTTTCACATTCGGCCTTTCCGACGTGCTGGCTGCCATCGGCGATGCTGTCGGCTCCGCGATTGGCTCGATATCGAGCGCGCTGACTGGCGGCTCCGAAGTCGTGGCCGCCGGCGCTTCGGTCGGAGCCCAAGGCCTTTCACAGACGGCGGTGCTGACCGAGTTGTCAACCACGGTCGCGCTGCCTGAAGGCGTTGGCGCTGCCGGCATCGAGGGAACCGTCAATGCCGTCGGAAACTTCCTGCAGCAGGTCGTGACGAACACCGCCTTCGGCGTCGGCTCCTCCGGGCTGCAATATGATATCAGTCCGGGTGCCCAATTCTCGGGACAAGGGTTCCGCGATGCGCTTCTGTCCGGCGCCTGGAGCGGGCTGCTCTACGGCATCGGTTCCGGCGTGGCCGGGCTTGAGGCCGAAGCCGTCAGCAAGGCATGGGGTGACGTCGCCGAAAAGGCGGGACTGAACGCGGCAAGCAAGATTGCGGGCAAGGCGGCATTCAAGGTTGCTCTCAACGTGGCGATGGGTAGCTCCACCAATGCCATCGCGCAGATCATGACGAACCTGATGACCCATCAGTCCTGGAACCAGGGCCTCGCGCTCGCGGCGAAAGTGGGGGTAGCCGGCGGAGTGCCCTTCGGGGTGGGCGACGTCCTACTGAACGATGCCAAGAATTGGGCAACGGAGTTCGCGACGTCTTTCGGCAGCGAAGGTCAAAGTCGCGTAGCGACGGCGATCCGAGGCGTGGATCAGGCGCTGAAAGCCGCGAAGTCGAACACGGCCGTGTGCCTGTACGGTATCACCGGCTATACGCTAGCGGAGGGATATGTCATCTGGGGAGCAACAAACCATGACAAATAGCCTGAGATGGAATACGCTCAACCGAAATTATTGATGAGTTCCGCCTATGGGTTTAGCGCATTATTGAGGTCATGCAATCCGACCATCAGCATCACGGGCTCGGAAGGAGAAGACAGGAAGCCGACGGCCTCGTAGAAGGCTCGTGCGTCATCTGAAATCGCATGAACCAGCATGCCTCGGATGCCAAGTACTTCGGCGGCATTGAGCAGGCGCAGGCCCGCGTCGCGCACCAAGGCCCTGCCGATACCGCGCCCTTGGTAGGATTGATCAATGGCGAGGCGACCAAGCACAGCGACCGGAATTGGATCAGGCATATTGCGCCGAAAACGGCCAGGCGCTTCCGGCTGTTTGACGGCGCCTGAAGCGAGCGCGTAATAGGCGATGACGCGGCTCTCCTCGCACACGACGAAGGTCCGCGATGCCCCGCTTGCTTGATTAGAACGGGCGCGGCGCCGCAGCCAATCGTCCAGTTCAAGGACGCCGGAATTGAACTCGGCTAGCTCATGATGATCGGCCGGGGGGGCCGGTGCGCTGAGGGTCACGCCTCATCCCACGGCGCTTTGGTCGACATGGTGCGTGCTAAACGCTCATTGAGCTGCGTAGGTGCGTCGAGCCGGGCAAGGTATTCAGCATAAATTTCGGGGCTTACCGTGAAGATAGTGCGGTCGAGCAGCACCTCCTCGGCTCGGCGCTCGGAAGCCTCCAACATGAAATCCGTGCGCGTCTTACCGAGCAACTCAGCGGCGCGATCGATCAAGTTGCGGGTAGCAGGCTTGATGCGCATATTCAGCGATACGCTTGCATCTGGGCTTTTGCTCGTGTGTGAGGTCGGCATGGGAAACTCCTGTTTGCCCCCACATAGCGTAACGACAATATCTTTACAAGATCCGTAAAGATATTGTCGTTACACATTTCGCGCATCCAATTTCGCGGCATTTACCTCATCTCAGCTCTTGAAGGGATCTGAACCGGCGACCTACCCATATTTTTAGCTAAGAGACCAGCCAGCCTGTGAAAATAAATGATAAGAGCGCGAGGCGTCTTATGGAATGCCTCATTGACCAGACCACTGTGGCTCAGCCTGAGCGTTCGCTGAAGTAACTTGGCGACCTCGCCCGTCTTGAATTTCATACTCAACCTACCCAGTTTCCGTTTCGCGGTGACCCACAGTTGGTTCAGAATAACGAAGCGTTTCATGCGCGTGTCTCAGCTTGACTGCGTCACGGCCAGTTGGAAAGAATGAGCAAATCAGGACCGAATTCAAAATCAATACTCGATCGCAGGTTTAGCTAATCAAAAACATTTCGCTTAATCTAATATATTCGTAAAACAAATAGCAGTTAAACTCGTCATTTAACCGGAAATGGATGAGATTATAACTATTCTCATGCATCTTGAGGCAGCGCCATTAATTCTGTTTCAATAAAGCTTGGCTAGCTTCGTCTTGGATTGGACAGGGCATGACGCGCCTGTAGTCGAGCGGCGCCTCGACGGCTCACGGACTGCTTTTCTTTTAGAAATTTCACCACAAGGGCTCCAGAAATACTGGTTTTGACGAAGCGGGTTAGCGTTACGGCACCCCGAACGTAGGTGAGCAATTATGATTTTTTCTCTTCGCAATATACTTGTTGGAATTTTCCTTTTTCTCAGCATCGCTCTGTGCGTGCTGACGGGATCTTCGATGCTCGATGCCTATCGCGGCGAAAGCATCTATGCCGACGTCTCGAAGTTCACCGTGCTCGACCGCGCTCTCTTCCAAACACTCGCCAACTTTCGCAACGAGCGAGGCGACGGGTCGTCACTCGCCAAACTTGAGCTTGGCGCGCAAGATGCAACGCTTGCCTTGTTGAAAACGGACAGGGGCATCGTCGACAAATACATGGTCGATGCAAAATCGGTCTTTGCAAACATCGACGACCAGACGCTCAAAGCCCCGATTGGTGACGTCATGAACGCCTACGATCGGGTGGTCGCATTCCGCTCAAAGCTCGACAGCGAAGTCGCCAAGAAGCTTGCCGATCGCGATCCCACACTGCAGGCCACGACGCTGGACGTCGGTCAGCAGCTCTTGACTGCGTTGGAGACAGGTTCGACCGCCATTGAAAGCCGGATCCGCACGAGTGATCCCTCAATGACGGCACTGATCCAGATCCGCGCACTGACATGGTACACCCGCGCGACGGCGGGTGCCGCAAACCTGTTGTATGTCAACACGCTCGCCTCTGGAGAGGCGATGAAGCCTGAAGACGTCAGCAAGATCCAGCAATTCGATTACACGGCGAATTTCACCTGGGGACAGATCGGCACTCTGGTCAATCATCCCTCGACACCACAGGTCGTCAAGGACGCCTATAAGGTCGGCAGCTCGACCTATTTCAGCGGCGACTTTGCAGCAAAACACACCGCGCTACTTGCGAGGTTCGCAGCCGGTGAGAAGAAGGCCATGTCTCTCGACGACTGGCGCCCGCTTGGCAATGCCGCGCTTCTGACCATCACGAACACCGCTGCGGCAGCCGCAGATGGCATGGTCGTCGAGGCAGCCGCCAGCCAGAATGATGCATTCGTCAGCCTGATCGCCTACGGGCTCACCTTCCTTGTTGCCGCGGTTCTGAGCATTACCGGGATCTGCGTCATCGTCTTTCGTGTTACCAAGCCTGTCGGGACGCTAACCCATTCGATGACGGAGCTCGCCCATGGCAATCTCTCGGCCCTGATCGGTGGCGTCGAACGGCGTGATGAGATCGGTGCCATGGCACGTTCCGTACAGGTGTTCCAGCAGTCAGCCTTGCGCAACAAGGTACTGGAAGCCGAAGCCGCCGAGGCCCGCGTTACGTCGGAGAATGAACGCGTCGAAGTCCAGCGCCGTGCCGAAGCAGAGGCCGAACAGAGGCTGTCGCTGGCGACGGGCTCGCTTGCGACAGGACTTCGTCATTTGGCATCCGGCGACTTATGCTGCGAGATCGAAACGCCGCTGGCGGCGCAGTTCGAAGCTCTGCGTCACGACTTCAATTCATCGGTCAGCCAGCTGCGCGCTGCCATGTCCCAGGTCGACCAGGCCGCGTCACTCGTAAACAGCGGCAGCTACGAGATCTCGCAGGCTTCCGATAACCTCTCCAAGCGCACCGAGCAGCAGGCCGCGTCGCTGGAAGAGACGGCGGCGGCTCTCGAAGAGGTTACGGCCAATGTCCAATCGACCTCTAAGCGAACTGGCGATGCGCGTGATCTGGTCCGCGGCGCCCGGTTACGAGCAGAAAACTCCAGCCAAGTCGTCAATAATGCCGTCAATGCCATGGGTAGGATCGAGCATTCGTCCAAACAGATCAGCCAGATCATCAGCGTGATCGACGAGATCGCCTTCCAGACCAATCTGCTCGCGCTCAACGCCGGCGTCGAGGCGGCGCGTGCGGGTGAAGCCGGCAAAGGCTTTGCCGTCGTCGCCCAGGAAGTGCGCGAACTTGCCCAGCGCTCGGCCAATGCCGCCAAGGAGATCAAGGCTCTGATCGGCAATTCTGAAGCCGCCGTCGGTGAGGGCGTGAAGCTCGTCAACGACACCGGCGAGGGCCTTGCAGCCATCGCCGACCTGGTCCTGCAGATCAATCAGCACATGGATGCGATCGCCACTGCCGCTCAGGAGCAGTCCATGGGTCTTTCGGAGATCAACAGCGCCGTCAATCACATGGACCAGGCGACACAGCAGAATGCCGCCATGGTCGAAGAGATGAACGCGGCTGGTGCCGGTTTGGCCGAAGAGAGTAAGCGTCTTGGCGAGCTCCTGAGCGCATTCCGCACAGGCCAAGCCGAGCGCATGGAGCCACAGGCGAGGCCCGTCGCCCGGCCTGCTTCAGCCCCGACAACGGGCCGGCATACTGCACGCGCCGTTCCAGTCACGCAGGGCAATGCCGCGCTTAAGCATCTCCAACAGGAGTGGTCGGAGTTCTGACTAGTTTGACGCTAAAATAGGCACTGAAATCCGGTTGCGATTAACGTCGTAAGGATCGCGCAAGACCAAGATTAGTGCTGTGGTTAGCCGATCACCTCGCCCTGCACATAGCTATCGTCCCGAGTTGGCAGGGCTCGTGATCAAACAGTCAGTCCTTGGATGCCTGCTTTTAGCGTTTGCTATATTGGAATAGCCAGTCCCTGGCGGCGCGGATGTAGAAGAACTTGCGAGCGGAAGCCATGTGGTCGACGCCCTCGAACGTCAAGAAGGTGATATTTCCTCCCTTCGCCAAGTATCCCTGGACTTGGTCAGTGAGCAGCTTCTGGTCGTCGACAGGGAAGATGAGCGAAGGATCGAGGCGCTCTGAAGGGCGAGTCACTTTTGCCCCTCCCTTTTGCCAGACGGGTACGCACTTTTCGTTCCACGGCGTGGCCTTGTCATCTTCGGTCCCCGTAATGATGAGCAGCCTCTGATGCGCAAGGGTTGCAACGTCGCTGGGCCGCTGCTGTCCGGCAATGATCAGTCCGGCGGCAAAGGTTTCCGGATGCTTCGCCATCAGCCACAGAGAGGTCATGGCTCCCATGGACCACCCCGTGCAGTAGACCCTCTTCGGATCGATCTTCAGGACCTTGTCCGTTCGATCTTTGAGGTTGGGATTACCGTAGTTCCAAGTATTAGACAGCAGCATCTGTACGAGCTTGTGGGTGTTCTCGACGTCCGACGTGTGCTCCCAGTAGTCGTTCATCGTAGTGCGCTCATAACGCGGCGTGACGATCACACATTCATGGCGCTCCTGCTCTTCCGGCAAACTCCAGATGGTGGCGATGCATTGCTCAGTCAGCGTCTGGGCGCAAGTCCCGTCGTAGCTGGTGCCGGAATGGGTGATCGCGAGCAGAAGTGGATAGGATTTGTTTTCACCGCCCTTCTTCAGAAACGACTTCGGCAGATAGATGCTATATTCGAGCCAGGCAGATCGGCTATCGTCCCACCACCAGTGGTTCTGCTCCCAGGCATCAACACCGCGAATGACGACGCTGTTGCCGTGAGACCCGGCGTTGTCCCAGATAGTCTTTGCCGCGGCATAGATCGCACCGCCTTGCGTCCTGATGTCTTTGACCTGGATCAGAGTCACCTTGTCGCTGTCGGTCGTTGGAAGGCTGAGATCCGGATCGTACCGGAATTCCGCGATGACGAACTTCCCAGCAACATCCGTGCCATCGCTACGCAGTGTGGCTTCCGAATTTGTATAGATGGCGAACACCGGGCGTGACTGAGTAGCGTCTGTCGTGGCGTTCTTGTCTGGCTCCTGGGGCATTCCGGGAAAGAAGCCGCGTGCCGCTGGAATTACGCCTGCGGAATAGGTGTCGAGCGCAAGACTGGCGGCATCTATGTCCGTGTCATACTCCACGGCGATGCCATAGACCTTCTGGCCACCGCCGGTAACTTCGCACAGAGCATAGATTCTCTGGATTCCGGGTCTTCGCGATGGCCGCTCTCCAGCCGGGCCAGGTCCGGTTGACGACGCGGCCATGAATCCATTTCTATCAGCCGCCAGCACTCCACTCGAGCCAGGGGCGACCGTAGAGGTGGCGCCCGCCATCACCGATACGGCCGTTATGAAGTCTCTTCTCGATATGTCAGTCATCTCTTGCTCCCGCGCTATTCGATAGGGGTAAGCACCGCTGTCTGCACTTGTTACACCCTCTGCGATTGGTACGTTCCGTTATCTGTGTTCTCGTATATCGAACCCAAGTCGATCACGGGTTCGGCCTAGGCGACCTTGAGAGCGAGCTCGGTTCCACGCTTGATCGGCAGCATGATCGAGATGAAACCATTCACTGGGTCGCGGACGAATTCGAGAAAGTCTGGTTCGGCGTTGTCGTTCAGCACGTAGCCGCCGACGCGAAGCTGTGGCACGACCATCTCGATCACCTGGCGGGCGAGCGATGGTCCCTCGAACTGGGGCCAACCGTCGATCAGAACGAAATCGAGCGGTCCCCCGAGGTCGCGGAGGGTCTGCCGCGCGTCTCCTTGGCGGATCTCGGCATATTCGGCCAGGCCCGCGTCGGCGAGATTGCTGCGCGCGACGTCAATCTTCGCCTGCACCAGTTCGGATCCGATCACAAGGCCGCCGCCGTTGTCGCGCATCGCTGCGGCGAAGTAGATCGCGGACATGCCGACAGACGTGGCGAAGTCGACGACGCGCTTTGCCCCCATCGCCCGGCAAAGGAGGTAGATGAGGTCGCCCTGATCGGGATGGATCGAAAAGCCAAAGCCGGCAAAGGATTCAGCGTCGTGACCTTGGGTTTCGAACGCGCTTCGGTCGGGATGACGCCGTTCCGCGTTCATCCGGTCGATAACATCGAGGATTCCCCGGTCTCGAATCGGGCTGGGCTTGCTGGCAACTTCGTTGGATGTAGACATAAGTGCTCCTCAGGATTGGGAACTCGGGACCAAAGTGTCTGACCTCGCGTCGAGCCGTTTGCGATGGAACAGCCAGCTCACCAAGGCGAAGAACATCGGGACATAGAAGATCGCGAGGACCGTTCCTGTTGTCATGCCGCCGAGTACTGCGGTCCCGATGGCTATCCGGCTCTGAGCGCCAGCGCCAGTGGCGACGGCAAGATATCTGGCATCTGGACGAGGTCGCGATTGCCATCGGCGGCCGGAAACATTGGCTTTGGCGCGCCGTTGATCAGGACGGCTATGTTCTCGACAAGATCGTCCAGGCCCGCCGCGATACCAAGGCTGCCAGGCGATTGCTGGTGAGATTGCTGAAGAAGCGGGGCCTGTCGCCCAAGCGCATCGTCACCGACAAACTGCGCTCATACGGAGCGGCAAAACGGCAGGTCATGCCCGGCGTCGAACATCGATCGCACAAGGGCCTGAGCAATCGCGCGGAGAATTCACACGTGTCGCTTCGAAAACGCGAGCGGATGATGCAGGGTTTCCGATCCGTCGCAGGCTTGCAGCGTTTCATCTCGGTCTTTTCAGCAGTCAGAAATCTTTTCGTGCCGCCGCACCAGAAACACTCGGCCCTCACCACCCACATTCATCGCATCCGCGCCATGGCGCAGTGGAAAGTCATCACCCGCGCAACTGCGTAAACTCGCCCACAAGCGTCTCGTCGGGGATTACGCGAACAACGTGACATCGCCCTACCGAGTTTAACCTTGGCGAGTTTTCTTGCCTGCTCAACAGTAACGGGACCAAACCGTCCTGTGGTCAAGACCCGCTGGTTGGCGGATCGCCCGCCTCCATCGGTCCGATATTTAATGATGAAAGTCTTCATCCCCGAGGGAACAACACAAAGACCAAAGCCTGAAAGCTCGCTATCCCAAATATGGTAGCGGTCCTGATCGGGTCGAGCCGCGTCGACGGTACGCTTGGTCAACAGTACAGCACTTCGCTTGCCCATCTATCACCCCCAAGGCCTGGAACGGGATACCACCGCAAAGGAAAACTGAAGGATGATCGGTAGCGTCCACTCGACGGCCGCGTCAATCTAACTAGTTGATATAGTAATGCTATTTGGAATGATCGGATATTGTGGCGTACCTAAATTTCATTCTCCGAGCGGATATAAACCTGCAGCGTATAGCCGATATGCTCGGTCATCAGCGCCCTGGCACGTTCCAGATCCCTGTCGAGGGCCGCCTCCATAAGTGCCGTGTGATGCTCGATCGCCATGGCGTCCTGCAAGGCGGCCACTGCTTTTTCATAGCCGATCGAAAGGCCAGCGGCCGCGCGCTGCGTCGGCGCAAGACCGAGAAAACGATGGTGGCGGCGAAGCTGATCCGAGATGGTGGACTGGAAACGCTGGAGCCAGTTCGACGTTGCCGCGCTGACAAGCGCAGCGTGAAAGGCATTGTGCTTCTCATCCCATTCGTCCGCCATCTCCTCGGAGGCGGAGTCCGGCACGATCTTGCAGCGTGAGAGGCGATAATGTGCGGTGACAACAGCCGATTCCCAATCCGGACCGCCCTTTTCAATCGACTCCATGAGAAGCGGTAGCTCCACGACCATGCGCGCCCGCGTCAGGTCCTCCAGTTCGGCGCGCGATACCGGAGCGACAGCGAAGCCGCGATTGCTGATCGCGGTAACAAGCTTCTCGGCTTCCAGCCGCGAGAGCGCCTCGCGAAGCGGCGTCCAGCCGACACCATAGGTATCGCGAAGAGTCCCGAGCCGCAAAGAGGCACCGGGCCTGAGCTTGGTGTTGAGGATATCGTGCCGCAACAGCCAATAGGCCGCCTCCGTCTTGCTCAACGCATCCTTATCCTGCATGGCGCTCGTCCCGATCCTCCCCATCCGCAGATTATATATAATATGGCAGCAACAGGAAAATATATATCAAAGGCGCCTGCGGTGTATATCATATATCACAAATTGACAGGATTGCAGCAGCCGCTATGATCCCTGGCAAGAGAGCCGGCGGAACACGGCTCCTTGTCACATCCGGGAGGAAAATATGCTGAGATCTACGTCCAAATGGCTGGCCGGCCTCGCTGTCGTCGGCGCCTTCGCAGCAAGCGTTGCAACCGCGTCGGCAGAACCCATCAAAATCGCGATCGCCAATTTCGGCGAACATCCGCAGCTCAATGCTTCGATCGCCGGCTTCAAGAAGGCGCTCGCCGACAACGGCTTCGTTGAAGGCAAGGATGTCGTCTATTCCGAAAGCAACACGAGCTTCGACGCCTCGCTCGTTCCGCAGATGATCGCCAAGCTGCAGTCCGAACATCCGAAGCTGATGTACACGGTGACGACCCCAGTATCGCAGATCGCCAAGAAGGCGCTCGCAGGCTCCGGCATTCCGATCGTCTTTACCGCCGTGACCGATCCGGTCGCCGCCAAGCTCGTCCCGTCGTGGGACGCGGGTGACACCGGCATCACCGGCTCGAGCGACCTGCAGGACATCTCGGCCATCCTGACCTTTACCAAGAAGCTGCTCCCCAATGCCAAGCGCATCGGCGTGCCCTACAATCCGGGCGAAGCCAATGACGTCGCGCTGATCGACAAGGTCAAGGCAGCCGCTCCGGCCGCCGGCTTCGAAGTGGTTCCGGTCGGCGTCGATAACGTCAATGACATCCAGCAGCGCATCGCATCGCTCGCCGGCAAGGCAGATGTGATCTACACGCCCGCTTCCAACCTCTTGCAGCCGGCAATCCCGGCCGTTGCCGCCGCCGCCCGCCAGGCACAGATCCCGATCGTCAACTCCGACGACGCGGCTGTCCGCAATGGCGTCGTGCCGGCAAGCTTTGCCGTCAACTACGAGCAGGTCGGCGAAAATGCCGGCAAGATCGCCGCGCAGATCCTCAAGGGTGCCGATCCGAAGACGATCAAGCCTTCCGTTCCGGCCTATAAGGACCACGCGCCGCTCATCAACAAGACCGTGTTGAAGGCATTCGGCGCAGAAGTCCCGGCTTCGCTTGCCGATTGCAATTGCTTCACGAAGTGATAGGCGGCATCTTCTAGGGATCAATCCGATCCATGGCGGCGTCAGGGACGCCGCCATTTCATAACCCTATACTGCAGGGGAGGCACGGATGCTTGATATCAAATCCGCGCGCAAGGTTTTCTATAAAGGCCAGCCTGACGAAAAAGTCGCACTCAACGGCCTGACGCTCTCCCTCAAGACTGGCGAATTCGGCGTCGTCATCGGCTCCAACGGCGCCGGCAAGAGCAGCATGCTGAACGCGATTTCGGGCGCTCTCGGCCTCGATTCCGGCCAGATCCTCATCAACGGCAACGACGTGACGAACATGCCGGTCCACAAGCGCGCCGCGCGCCTGGCCCGCGTGTTCCAGGACCCTATGAAGGGTACCGCCGCTAGCATGACGGTCGGCGAAAACATGCTTCTGGCGGAACTGCGCGGCAAGAGCCGCGGGTTTCGCCCCGGCCTGAATGCCGCCCGCCTTGCCGCCTACAAGGAGCGCCTCGCCGTTCTCGGCCTCGGCCTGGAGAACCGGCTGGACACCAAGGTTGAACTTCTTTCCGGCGGTCAACGTCAATCGCTGTCCCTCATCATGGCGGTCGGCGGTTCGCCCGATGTGCTGCTGCTCGATGAACACACAGCCGCACTCGATCCGCGCACCGCCGATATCGTCATGCAGGCAACGGTGCGCACCGTCGAAACACTGAAGCTGACGACCCTGATGGTGACGCACAACATGCAGCACGCCGTCGATTTCGGCGACAGCATCATCATGCTCGATGCCGGCCGCGTCCATCTCGAAATCACCGGCGATGGCAAGCGGCGCATCACCGTGCCCGAGCTGATCGGCCACTTCGCCGTCAAGACCGACCGCATGCTGCTGGTGAGCTGAGATCATGATGGACTTCATTCAGACAACCGTTTCGAGCTTCGTCTCGCTCATCCCGGTGACGCTGGCGCAGAGCTTCATCCTGAGCTTCGTCGTCCTTGGCATCATGATCCCTTTCCGGATGCTGAGCTTTCCGGATCTGACCAGCGAAGGCGCATTTCCGCTCGGTGGCTGCGTCTGCGGCATCCTGCTTGCTGCCGGTGTCGCGCCGCCGCTTGCGATTGTCGCCGCTTTCGTCGTCGGCCTCGGCGCCGGTTGCTGCACGGCCTTCATTCACTTACGCTTCCGCATTCATACGCTGCTCGCCGGCATCCTGATGTCGACGATGCTCTACAGCATCAATCTCGCCATCATGGGCAAGTCGAACCTCTCCGTCTTCGGCTCGCCGACAGTGTTCGATGTCGTACCGTTTACCGAGCCTGGCTTCCCGGCGAGCAAGATCATCATCGCCGGCCTGCTTGCGGTCATCGTGCTGATCGCCCTCAACCTCTACTTCAAGACGGAAAAGGGCACGGCCATGCGCGCCGTCGGCTCCAATCCCGACATGGCCGAGGCGCAGGGCATTAATGTCTGGGCTGCCACCATCGGCGGCGTCGGCATCGCCAGCGCCTTTTCTGCCGCCAGCGGCGCCCTCATGGTCCAGTCGCAGGGGTTTGCCGACGTCAACATGGGTATAGGCATCCTGATCAACGGCCTGGCGGCGCTCATGATCGGTGAAGCCTTCACCGGCAAGCAGACCGTGCTGCGTCAATTGCTGGCGCCCTTCGTCGGCTCCATCATTTACTACCAGCTCGTATCGCTCTGCCTTGCCGCCGGTATGCCGCCGCCGAACCTGAAGCTCGCAACCGGCCTTTTCGTGCTCATCATGCTGGCGCTGCCGAGCATCCGCCGCAGTCGTGGCGGAGCCGCCACCCGAGAAACCATTCGCGAATAAGTTTACGAGGCAACGACATTATGAACAGCCTTCCCGATCTCGCGGCCGTCGAGGCCATGGACGAGGCCGACCCGCTGCGCGTTTTTCGCAGCCGCTTCGCCCTGCCGGCCGGCGTCATCTATCTCGACGGCAATTCGCTCGGTGCCGCCTCGCATGAGGTCTTTGCCGAAGTCCGCCAGGCCGCCATGGAGGAATGGGGCAACGGCCTGATCCGCAGCTGGAATAGCGCCGGATGGTTTCACCTGCCGCTTGAGCTCGGCGACCGCATCGGCCGGCTGATAGGCGCGGCCGAAGGCCAGACTGTCGTCACCGACTCGACTTCGATCAACATCTACAAGACCTTGCATGCAGCACTCGCCATGCGACCGGATCGCAACGTCATCGTCGCCGAGGGCGACAGCTTCCCGACCGATCTCTATATGGCGGAAGGCGTCGTCTCGACACGCCCCGGCCTGACGCTTCGTCTCGAAGGTCGCGATGCCGACACCATCGAAGAGCTGATCGATGAGAGCGTCGCCGTCGTCCTTGTCAATCATGTCAACTACAAGAGCGGCGAGCTGCGCGACATGGCGGCGCTGACGAAGCGTATCCAGGCGGCAGGTGCCCTCGTCATCTGGGATCTCTGCCACAGCGCCGGCGCGCTTCCAGTAGATCTCGATGGCGCAGGCGCTGATTTTGCCGTCGGCTGCACCTACAAATATCTCAATGGCGGTCCTGGCGCGCCGGCCTTCATCTATGCCGCGAAGCATCATCATGCATCGATCGTTCAACCTCTCAGCGGCTGGTGGAGCCACGCCCGTCCCTTCGCCTTCGAACAGAGCTTCGACGGTGACGCCAGTATCAAGCGTTTTCTCTGCGGCACGCAGCCGATCCTGTCGTTGCGGGCGCTGAAGGGGGCGCTCTCCATCTGGGATGAGGTGGACATGAATGCCTTGCGCCGGAAGAGCATAGCGCTCACCGATTTCTTCATCCGCTTGGTCGAAGAAAAATGCGGCCAATACGGCGTCGAGCTCGAGACGACGCGCGACAGCGAAAAGCGCGGCAGCCAGGTGTCCTTCATCCATAGCAACGCCTACGAAGTCATGCAGGCGCTGATCGAGCGCGGCGTCATCGGCGATTTCCGCGCGCCCTCGACACTGCGCTTTGGCTTCACGCCGCTCTATGTCTCATATCGCGACGTCTGGCGAGCCGTGACGGTGCTGGAGGACATTCTGAGCAGTGGATCGTGGAAGGAAGCGCGCTTCGCCGTGCGTTCGGCCGTGACCTGACCCCCCAAGCGTCGACCGGCAGAAAGAAGGAGCTGAAGATGAGCTATTTCAAGGTCACCGATTGGGAGGCCGCCTATACCAACGGCGCCTACATCGTCGACGGCGATCAATGGCCGGCGGCATGGGTTGAACCAGCCAAGTCTTTCCGTGACAGGTCGACGGCGGCGGGATGCGCAAAGCTCGATCTCGTCTATGGTCCGGCGGAGCGCAATCGTTTCGATCTCTTTCTGCCCGAAAGCCAGCCCAAGGGATTGGTGGTTTTCGTTCATGGCGGCTACTGGCTGCAATTGGACAAGAGTTACTGGTCTCACCTCGCCGCAGGCTCGATTGCGGCCGGCTATGCCGTGGCGATCCCGTCCTACACGCTTTGCCCGGACAATAGCATCGGCGGAATCGGCAAGGAGATCGCGGCAGCCATTACGGCAGCGGCCGATCTGGTCGAAGGTCCGATTGTGCTGACCGGGCACTCTGCCGGCGGCCAGCTTGTCGCCCGCATGATGACGACGACATCGCCGCTCGGCGAAACGGTCCTCAAGCGCATCCGGCATGTGCTTGCCATTTCTGGCGTGCATGACCTACGCCCGCTCATGCGGCGCAAGATGAACCGGGAGCTTCGCATCGATGACGCCGAGGCGAGAGCCGAAAGTCCCGCACTTCTCGAGCCGATCGACGGCATTCGCCTAACCTGCTGGGTCGGCGGCGCGGAACGCGCGGAATTCATCCGCCTGAATGCGCTGCTTGCCAATATCTGGATCGGCCTTGGTGCCTCGACGGCTGCGGTGATCGAGCCCGACAAGCATCATTACTCGGTGCTGGCTGGTCTGATGGATGCTGCGCATCCACTGACGCGGACCCTGCTCGCTGAATAGCGCCTTCGCAGCCGCATCAAGAGAAGTGCCCTCGGCGCGATCCGCACCGAGGGCGTTATATTATCAGCCGTTGACCGGCGCATTCATCGCCCAGGCGACGCCGAAGGGATCGCGCAGCTGACCCCAGCGATCGCCCCAGAACATCACTTGCGGCTCGACGACGACTTCGGCTCCGGCATCGACGGCTCGCTTCCACCAGAAGTCCAGATCATCGACGACAAGCTGCATCGTGAAGGACTGCGGCTTTTCCAACGCATGGCCGTATTCCGGAAAGGCGTCACCGAGCATCACGGAGCTACCGTTGATGTAGAGATGGACATGCATGGTCCGGCCTTTTTCATCGACGGGATACATGAAGACCTGTTCTGCTCCGAAAGCGCGGCTGTAGAACTCGGCTGCCTTCACAGCGCCGTCGACGGTCAGATAGGCCACGACGCCGCCGCGAACCGGCACTCGGGGCTGCTGGGATTGCGTTTGATCTGTTGCATCGGTCATGTTCGTCTCCTTGGAGCGGTTCATCGTATCATGCCCTTTTCGATGGGCCATCCCAAGGACGTTGATCAATCACCCTTCCCGACAACGAGGTGCCAAATTTTTTGACTGTTTTCACGATAGCCGCCTCAGCAGCTTCGGCGGTCATCCACGCGCTGGTTTTCGGGCACGTAAAGTCCGAGCGGGATAGGCCTCACTGAGAATTCGCGCCAAAGCGTCCTCGCGCGCCATTGGCCGTCCAAGCAGGAAACCCTGCACTTCGTGATAGCCCTCTGCCCGCAACTTCGCCAGTTGCGCCTCCGTCTCGATGCCTTCGGCCAGTGTCACGGCGTTGAAGCCGGAGGCGATGCCGACTACGGCCCGTACGATCGCGAGATTGCCGGGATCGGCATCCATGCCGGCGACGAAGCTGCGGTCGAGCTTGATCTTGTCGAAAGAGAAGGAGCGCAGATAGCTGAGCGAGGAATAACCCGTGCCGAAATCATCGATCGCGATGCGAATGCCAAGCTCCTTCAGGGCACGCAGCAACGACAGGCTTTGCTCGACCTCGGAGAGCAGGATGGATTCCGTGACCTCGATCTCCAGCCGTCCGGGACAAAGACCCGTCTCGCCCAGCGCCGAGACGACGGTGGCCAGCAGGCTCGCATGACGAAACTGATAGACAGACAGGTTGATGGCCACCTTCAGGTTTTCGGGCCACTCCATGGCGGTCCGGCAGGCTTCTCGCAGCACCCAGTCGCCGATCGGCACGATCATGCCCGTTTCCTCGGCGACTGGAATGAACTCAGCCGGTGGGATGAGCCCGTGCTTGGGATGACGCCAGCGGATGAGGGCTTCGAAGCCGGACAGTGCGTCCTCGTCCAGCCGGATGATCGGCTGGTAATGGAGTTCGAATTCATCGTTCTGCAGAGCCTCTCGAAGCTCCACCGTGAGCTGGTGGCGCCGTTCGGCTTCGAGCCGCATCTCGGTCTGGTAGAAGCGATAGGTCGATCGGCCGCTGCCCTTGGCTGCATAGAGCGCCAGATCCGCATCCCGCATCAGGACATCTGCATCGTTGCCGTGCTCAGGTGCCAAGGCGATCCCGATGCTGCAGGTCACATGTTCGCGGACGCCGTCGAGATCGAAGGGTGCCGAAAGCGATTGCAACAGCAGATCGGCGAAACGGCGGGCACGCCCGGCATCCGTCATCCTCAAGACCAGCGCGAACTCGTCACCGCCCAGGCGCGCGACCAGATCGCTCCTCTCGGCAAGCTGCTGGAGGCGCTCGGCAACCTGGCGCAGGAGCATGTCACCCGCAGCATGGCCCTTGCTGTCGTTGATATGCTTGAAATGATCGACATCGATATAGAGCAGCGCGATTGGCTTCGCTGGCGTCGCAGCCGCCACCTGCCGCACGATGCTCTCGGAAAAGAAAGCTCTGTTCGGAAGGCCTGTCAGGGAATCGTGCATGGCAAGATGCGCAAGCCTTGCCTCGACGCTGCGTTCCTCGGTCACATCCTGGGAAATGCCGAGAACATAGCGTGGCGCCTGCCCCGTTGGTGCGGGCAGAGCCCGCTTCGCCGTTTTCAGGATACGTAACGCGCCATCCGCCGTGTGGATGGTTTCCTCAAAGTAGACGGTCGCGGCAGTCTCGAAGGCAAGTCTGTCCTGCTCCCGAAAAAGCGCCGTCTGCTCATCGGAGAATATGGCCTTGTCCGATTTACCGATCATATCCTGCGCCGAGTGCCCGACGATGCCGCCGCAGGCTTCGTTGAACAGAATATAACGGCCATCCCGCTCCATATCCTTGACGAAGACGCCGACGGGAAGATTGTCGACGATGCTGTCGAGCAGCGACTGGGTGGCGTCGATCTGTCGTTGGGCCGCATTGACCTCGGTGCGATCCTGAACGATCGCGAGGATCGCCATCTTGCCGTCGAAGCGGATCTCCCGCCCATAGGTCAGAACTTCGAATGTCTCGCCGCCCGCCTTCAGATGCGTCCAGCGTTGCGCCGTCTCAATGTCGGTGCGGTGGTGCACCGCGTCCAGCATGCGCTCGCGTTCCACGGATGGTCTGATGTCGAGCACGGTCATGACCGCGAAGTCCGCATGGCCATAGCCATAGAGGTCGAGAGCCGCATCGTTGACGATCAGAAACCTCAACGTCTGCGGATCATAGACCCACATCGGCGACGGATGCGTCTTGAAAAGCGACCGAAAATCGTCGTTCGGGGCGGCGGGCCAAACGGAATTCATGGAAGGTCGACCTTGCCAATTCGAGTTTGAAGACTAGCGAATTGGACATTGATAGACGAAAAAACTAAATAAAATCAAAATTATAACAAGATTAAACTTTAGGCAAAAGCCTATCGAATATGCAACGGGAGGCTTTATTCCGGCTGCCTGATTTCATCGATATGGCATGGCAAATGCCGTGAAGTTCAAAGCCCCGCCTTGCCGATCGCATGGATGACGCCATGCAGCTCGCCAAGACCTTTCAGGCGACCGATGAGGGAATAGCCGGGATTGGTCGGCTTATCGATATCATCGCCGACAAGATGTCCATGATCCGGCCGCATCGGGATCACATGGTCTTCCCGGCCCTCTTTGCGACGCCTTGCCTCCTCCGCGAGCAATGTGCGCAGAATGGCATACATATCGCTGCGCCCTTCCAAATGGGAAGCTTCCACGAATGATCCATCGGCTTCGATCGCAATGTCGCGCAGATGCGCGAAATTGATACGTGACGCGAATTCGCTTGCGATGGCAAGCACATCATTGTCGGCGCGGGACCCCAGCGAGCCGACGCAGAGCGTCAGGCCATTGGCGGCATGGTCGACGGTGCCGAGGATACGACGCAGATCTGCCGCCGTCGACACGACGCGCGGCAGGCCGAAGAGCGAAATGGGCGGATCGTCTGGATGGATTGCGAGCCGGGCACCGAATTCGACGGCGACCGGCACGACCTCCCGCAGGAAGGCATCGAGATTGGCCTGGAGATCTTCTGCCGTCATTCCGTCGAAGAGGGCTATGGCTGAGCGGATGGCTTCACGCCCATAGCTGTCCTCACCGCCCGGAAGACCGGCGATGATGTTGTTCTCCAGCCGTTGCACGTCTTCCGGCGAGAGCCCCTTCAGCCGCTCCTCGGCGCGCCGCACCAGGTCCGGCGCATAATTTTCTTCCGCACCCTTCCTGCGCAGGACGAAAACGTCATAGGCAACGAACTCCACCATGTCGAAACGCAGGGCGAGCGCGGTGGTCGGCATTTCGAAGCGCAGATCCGTGCGCGTCCAGTCCACGACCGGCATGAAGTTATAGCAGATGGTCTTTATGCCGGCGCGAGCGAGATTGGCGAGGCTGTCCTTCCAGACGCCGATCGCCGCCCTTGCTCTTGCTCCACCGAGCTTGATGGCGTTTGGAACGGGGATCGATTCACAGACGCTCCAGCGCAATCCAGCCACCTCGACCAGCACCTTTCGTGCCTCGATTTCGGCCGGAGTCCAGACGCGCGAATGTGAGACCTCATGTAGCGCCGTGACGATGCCCGTTGCGCCGGCCTGACGCGCATGCAAGAGCGGAACGAGATCCTTCGGACCGAACCAGCGCCAGCAGCTTTCCATACGACATCTCCTCCATTTGTCGGTCAAAATACCGCTGAAAAGCGAAATGTCCATCGTGCTACATTACTTGACACCACTTATTGACCAACAATATGGTTCCGAGAGTGGAGGAATGATAGTGGCGGACACCGCTGATATCGAGGATAGAGGTTCGGCGGTCGATCAGGTGGTCGACGCGCTGCGGCGACTGATGCGCGAACGCAATCTCGGCCTCGGCGACGCCCTGCCCTCGGAAGCCGAACTCGCTTCCATGTTCAATGCCAGCCGCAATACGGTGCGCGAAGCGATCCGCATCCTGAAGGCCTATGGCATCGTCGAAAGCCGCCAGAAGGTCGGCGCCGTCATAACGGATCGCCGCCAGCAGGCATTGATGGACCTTTTCTCCTTCACCATCGATATATCGGCGGAAAGCTTTCTCGATATTCAGGGGTTTCGTCGCCTCATCGAGGTCAATCTCAGCGATCTTCTCTTCGAAACGATTGATGAAACCGCCATCGAAAGGCTTCGCTCCATCAACGATGCAATGAAAGCCGCGGCGGAACTAGCCGGGGCTGCGGAACTTGATTTCAGATTTCATGCCGCTCTCGTCGGCTTCGCCGGCAATCAGACCCTGTCACAAGTCTATGGCATTCTGCAGCCATTGTTGCAGCGGCTCATGGAAGCCGGCAAGCGCTCTCGCGAAGCCGTCGATAGCGCCTATCATGAACACCGCGCTATCATCGAAGCGTTGGAACAACGGGATCGAATCGCCTACGCCTATCACATGAACCGCCACCTGCAGGCGGGCCTGCAGTTCATCGCGCCAAAGGCTGTTTGAGGCATCCATTTCATAACGGACACATGACATGAAAAGACAGACGCTCGACACCGGCTGGACCATCTCGCGCCTTCGCGCGCCCTCCAGCGCCCCGGCCCTGCCCAACTCGATCCCCGCCGCCGTGCCCGGCAATGTGCATCTCGATCTGATGGCCGCGCAGCTGATTACCGACCCCTATCTCGATGTCAACGAGATCTCGCAGGACTGGATCGGCCGCTCCGCCTGGCGCTATCGTCTCGCCTTCGACTGGGATGGCGATGATGACGAGCGTATCGATCTTGCCTGCCTCGGCCTCGATACAGCGGCACGCCTGGAGCTGAACGGAACCGCGCTCGGCGAAACCCGCAACATGCATCGCAGCTATCGCTTCGACATCGGCGATCACCTGAAGAGCGGTCGCAACGAACTGATCGTCGACTTCCAATCCGCCTATGAACATGGCGAGGAGGTCCGCAAGCAGCTCGGCAGCGCCGCCGACATCCCACAGAACTATCCCGGCCCGAGCAATCTCATCCGCAAGATGGCTTGCAATTTCGGCTGGGACTGGGGTCCGACCGTCGTCACCTCGGGCATCTGGAAGCCGATTGTCATCGAGAGCTGGTCGAAGGCGCGTCTCGGCGGCATCCGCCCGGAAATCACCCTGCAAGGCAGCCAGGGCGTGGCGCGCCTGCATGTCGAGATCGAATGGGCCGACAAGGGCACGGATAGCGCGGCGCTCGTCCTGTCCATCGGCGGGAAGCGCGCGGAAGTCCGCGTTGCGCAAGGTGAGACCCATGCGCTGATCGAATGCCGCATCGACAATCCCCAGGTCTGGTGGCCGCATGGCATGGGCGGCCAACCGCTTTACGATCTCGACCTGCAGCTGCTCGGCTCCGACGGCGCGGCGCTCGACGGCTGGAAGCGGCGCGTCGGTTTCCGTTCCGTACGGTTGGATACGACCCCGGATGAGATCGGCTCGGCTTTCACGCTCGTCGTCAACGACGTGCCGGTCTTTGCGCGCGGCGCCAACTGGATCCCAGACGATTGCTTCCTGCCGCGCGTGACGCGTGAGCGCTATCGCGAACGGATCGGCCAGGCCCGCGATGCCAATATGAACATGCTGCGCGTCTGGGGCGGCGGCATCTATGAAACCGATACGTTCTACGAGGAATGCGACGCCGCCGGCATCATGGTCTGGCAGGATTTCCTGTTCGCCTGCGCCACCTATCCTGAAGAAGAGCCTGTCTATAGCGAGATCGAGGCGGAAGCGCGCGAGGCGATCACAAGGCTCATGCCCTACGCTTCGCTGGTCATCTGGAACGGCAATAACGAGAATATCTGGGGCTATTTCGACTGGGGCTGGCAGGATGTACTCGGCAATCGCCCGTGGGGTGCCGGCTACTATCTCGATCTCCTGCCGAAGCTGGTGGCCGAGATCGACCCGACCCGGCCCTATTGGCCGGGCAGCCCCTATTCCGGCTCGATGGAGATCGCCCCGAATGCCGATGAACACGGCTGCAGGCACATCTGGGATGTCTGGAACGAGGTGGGCTACGAGACCTACCGCAACTATATCCCGCGCTTCTGCTCGGAATTCGGCTGGCAGGCGCCGCCGACCTTCGCAACGCTTGCCCAGTCCGTGCGCGAGAAAGACCGCGCGCCGGCCTCTCCCGCGGTCCTGCATCACCAGAAGGCAACCGGCGGCAACGACAAGCTTCTGCAAGGGTTGGAAGGCTGGTTTCCCCATCCGCAGAATTTCGACGACTGGCTGTTCGTCACGCAGCTCAATCAGGCACGCGCGATCAGCTACGGCATCGATCACATGCGCTCGCACCGGCCGACCTGCATGGGCACCATCGTCTGGCAGCTCAACGATTGCTGGCCGGTCACCTCCTGGGCAGCCGTCGACGGCGCCGGCAGGAAGAAACCGCTCTGGTACGCCTTGAAGCATAGCTACTCGCCGCATCTCCTCACCATTCAGCCGCGCGGCGATGGTCTGGCTGCTGTCGCCGTCAACGACGCAACCCTGTTCTGGCGCGTGCCCTTCACTGTCGAGCGTTTCGATTTCACCGGCAAGCTGCTTGCCCGCCACCATGTCTGGCGCATCCTGTGCGATCGGTTCGAAAATACCGATATCGAGATTCCGACCGAGGTTGCGACGCCCGGCGATCCGCGCCGGGAATTTCTGCGCGCGCGCCTCGGCGATGCGGAAGCCTGGTGGTTCTTCGAGAAGGACATGAAGCTGCAATATCCGCAGCCGCGCTTTGACATCGAGAGCGTCCAGACGACGGACGGGATTACCGTGACTATCACCGCTCAGTCGTTCCTGCGCGATGTCTGCCTCTTTGTCGACCGCATCGGCGCGAATGCCGAAGTCGACGATATGCTGGTCAATTTCGCGCCCGGCGAGAGCAGGACCTTCAAGGTCAAAGGCATCTCCAAGGACGCCTTCGACGATGCCGACCTTTCGGCCATTCTCCGCACGGCCAATCAGGTTGCCGAGCCGCCGCATCAGTGAAATCGGGGATGGTGTCGATCAGAATATCCGGCGAATTGCGCCGGATATGTCCTGATATCATCCGCGATTCATCGCCAGGAATTGCGGATGCCAATAGGAAAATGCCTCCTATGATCGAGCGTCGCCTTGTGATCTAGTGCCCCTCATCCGATCCATGAATCAGCGAGACCACGCTTATGTCCTCGGCCTCCAATCGCAGCTTTCAAACGCCTCGTCGCGAAGAACTCGGTCTTGTCACACTTGACAATACGGCCGGCCTCTCGGCTTCAGCCCTGCCGAACGGCACATTGTTTTCGATCGATTTCGCTGACCAGCAGGGCGGCGTCATGATCAATCAGGTGCTTGGTTCGCCTGTCTATGGCGGCATTGGCCGGCTCTATCTGCGTGTCGGCGGCGCCAGGCCGGCAACAGCCGAAATCGTCGGCCCCAAGGCCGCTGTTCAGTTCGGTCATGGCAAGAGCGGCTTTTCGTGGAGCGGCGAAACGGCCGGCGTCAAGCACACGGTCAGCCTGCGGCTGCACCCAAGCCAGACCGCATGGTTCTGGCAAGTCTCGTTGGAAAACGGCACGAATGCAGCGCTTTCAGCCGACCTTATTCTCGTCCAGGACGTTGGCCTCGGCGATCGCGGCTTCCTGATGAACAGCGAAGCCTATGCCTCGCAATATATCGACCATCATATCGCCGGCCATGCAGCCTTCGGCCCTGTCATCATGGTCAGGCAGAACCTCAAGCAGGGTGGCGGACGAAATCCGTGGCTCGCACAAGGCTGCCTCGAAGGTGCCGCGGCTTACGCGACCGATGCAATCCAACTCCTCGTGCCCTCCAAGGGCAATGACGGCGTCATGGTGCCGGACTTCGGCAGCGATCTGCCAAGCACACGACGCCAGCACGAGGTCGCCTGCCCGGCGATCCAATCGAAACCGCTTTCGCTCGCGGCAGGCGATGCAGCCACCACGACCTTCTTCGGCCTCTTCATCGCCGATCATCCGGCCGCATCCAGCGATACCGATCTCGCCCATCTCGATGGCCTGCCGAAGCTTCAGGGTGAGCTCGTCGTCGACACGATATCAACCGCACAAACGGCGCGCAGCCTTGTGCAGGATGCTCCGCTTGCAGAGAGCGACAGCCTCGATCAGGCTGATATCGATGCGCTCTATCCCACGCGGATGCTGGAGGAACATGCGGACGGGAAGCTGATCTCCTTCTTCGTGCCGGATGGGCCGCATAACAGGCACATCGTGCTTCGTGAAAAGGAACGGCTGGTGGCGCGCCGCCACGGCGCCATCGTCCGCAGCGGCCAGAACATGCTGCTCGACGACCAGACGCTGGCCGCGACCTGCTGGATGCAGGGCATCTTCGCCGCGCAGCTGACCATCGGCAACACGTCCTTCCACAAGCTTTTCTCCGTTTCCCGCGATCCCTACAACCTGACGCGATCGAGCGGTCTGCGCATCCTCGTCGACCTCGGCGAAGGCTGGCGCCTGCTCGGCGTGCCCGCCGCCTTCGAAATGGGCTTGAGCGATACGAGTTGGATCTACCAGCTTCCCGGCCGCACCATTACCGTCTCGGCAATCGCCTCTGGCGACGACCCGGCCATGCAATGGAGCGTCTCGGTGGAGGGCGAAGCCTGCCGCTTTCTCGTGTTCGGCCACATCGTGCTCGGCGAACGAGATTATGAAGCGATTGCCAATATTGCGGTGGACGCCGCGCGCAAGCGCATCTCCTTCCGGCCGCAGCCGTCCTGGCTCTGGGATCGCTACCCGAATGCCGGCTATCACCTCGTTACCTCGACGCCAGACGCGTTCGAGACGGTCGGCGGCGATGAGCTGCTCTATAGCGATGGCACGGCTCGCAACGGCCCCTTCATCGCGCTGAAATCGCACCCGACGAAGGCACTTCGCTTTGCCGTCACGGGATCGATGACCGATCCGGATGCGGCCGAAGCCCTTGCTGCGCGCTACAGCGCCGGTGTCGAGAACGAAGAGATGCTGGCGCCGGCGCTGCGCTTCTGGAGCCATGTGACGCGAGGCGCACGCATCGACGGCGATGGCCGCGATGTGGTGGCACAAGCGGTCATGCTGCCCTGGATCGCGCATGACGCCATCGTGCATTTGAGTGTACCGCATGGGCTCGAACAATATACGGGAGCTGCCTGGGGGACCCGCGACGTCTGCCAGGGACCGATCGAATTCCTGCTCGCCTACGAGCATGACGAAGAAGTCCGTCAGATTCTCTCCACGCTCTTTTCCGAGCAGTACCGCGACCGTGGCGACTGGCCGCAATGGTTCATGCTGGAGCCCTACGCCAACATCCGCGCCGGCGAGGCGCATGGCGATATCGTCGTCTGGCCGCTGAAGGCGCTCTGCGATTACATCGAGGCGACCGGCGACATCACCTTCCTCGCCGAAACGGTTCCATGGCGTGCCGACGATACCATGCAGCTGACCTCGGAACGTGCGACGATCTCCGATCATATCGAAAAGCTGCTGGACACGGTGCGCGGCCGCTTCGTGCCCGGCACAAGCCTCATCCGCTACGGCGAAGGCGACTGGAACGACAGTCTGCAGCCCGCCGATCCGCATCTGCGCGACTGGATGGTCAGCAGCTGGACCGTTTCGCTCCTGTACGAACAGCTGGTGCGCTACGCCAACATTCTGACGCTTGCCAGCCGTAACGAGGAAGCGCAGTCGCTGCAGGCGACGGCCGTCGCCATGCGCGCCGATTTCAACCGGCTTCTGATGCGGGACGGCGTCGTTGCGGGCTACGGCGTGTTCGATCCGAGCCATGACGGCGTCGAACTGCTGCTGCATCCCGAGGATACCCGCACCGGCCTGCATTATTCGCTGATCGCGATGACGCAGCCGATGATCGGCGGCCTGTTCACGCCCGATCAGCGCCACGCCCACATGAAGCTCATCCGCGAAAACCTGCTCTTCCCGGACGGTGTACGGCTGATGGAAAAACCGGCGACCTATTCCGGCGGCCCGGAAAAGCTCTTCCGCCGCGCCGAGTCCTCGTCCTTCTTCGGCCGCGAGATAGGGCTCATGTATGTGCATGCGCATCTGCGCTATTGCGAGGCGCTCGCCCTCGACGACGACGCGGAAGCCGTGTGGGCTGCCCTGGCGCTTGCCAACCCGATCGCCGTCAGCGGCCGGGTGGAACATGCGTCACTGCGCCAGCGCAATACCTACTTCAGCAGCAGCGACGCAGCCTTCGATGACCGCTATCAAGCATCGGCGGAATGGTCGCGCGTCAAGGCGGGTGACATCGCCGTCGATGGCGGCTGGCGCATCTATTCGAGCGGCCCCGGCCTCTACACCAAGAGCCTGATCGGCAACGTCTTCGGCTTCAAGCGGCAGTTCGGCCAGCGCATCCGCAAGCCGCTCTTGCCAGCCTCGATCGGTGCTTGCGAGGTCAAGCTGGACTTCAAGGCCTGAGCCAATCGTTGACAGGAAAAAGGGCCGCATCAGCGGCCCTTTTTTCTTGCCTCGCACGATCCGAAAGCACTAAGCGCGGATGGCGTCGATCGCTTCCTCATCGCAGATGATATCCCGGCGCGTTGGCTCGATCGCCGCAGCTTGTGGCTCTGTGTTCCGCCGAACCACCTGCGATGGGTCGGAGGTGTAGTTCTTGACGAAACAACGCATCGCATGTGCGACGCCGCGTGAATTCACTTCGCGATAGTCGGCCTCATAATAGAGACCACCGGCATAACTCCCCGTGATGATCTCGTAGGATGGAAAGTAATCGACCCAATCAAAACGCGATACGACCTGATCGGCAACCACCCGCAGGACCGATTTGCTGTAGGTCGTCGACACAAGCACGTTCCTGTCTTCATAAGTGGCAATAAGGGGCACCGGGGAGACGGTCAGCAGCACCTTGATGCTCGGGTTCTTGTCCTTGAGCTTCTCCAGGAAAGCCAGGAGATCAGCCTCGACATCGGCGACCCCGAAATTGACGAATTCGTGCCGCTCCGGATCGAAAGAGCCGGCAACCACTCCCGGCGCAAGCGGAAACACGGAGCCATCGTCCCTGGACCGCCAAGCCTCGGTCAGACCAAGCGTGAAGACCAATACATCTGCCTCGGTGAAAACCGCGCGGACACTGGAAAGGTGCTTATGGCGCTCATCTTCCACCGCTTTGATCGTCTTGAACCCATCCGGCTCGATCTGCGGTCGATAGGGGTCGACATAACGCCCATCCTCGCGCAGCCATGCCTTCTCGGCAGGCTTTCTTTTCTCGAAAACCTCCTCGAACAGCTGGAGCAACTGCCGAGCGGTGTAGAGATTGCCGTAGCGCCCGGAGAAAACGCCGAAATTCCGGCGAGTGCGCTCATCCTCCGGCAGTCCCTCCCCATTTTCTGGAACGAAGTAGTGGAAACCGATACGCTGGAGCTGCCGGGAAATGTGCTGGGCGAAACAGCTGCCGGCCGTCGCGATCTTCGTCGCTCTGTTCAGGCGGAATTTCGGATTGACGACCGGATCGAAAAGATGCGTCTCGATCCGCGCCACGGATCGCCGCCAGAGCTGGTAATTCTCTATTCCGGCATAGGGGTTCGTCATCAGGCTGCCTCCGCCACGACTGCTTTGACCTTTTCATAACGCGCACGAACCGCCCCTTCGACGAGAATGGAGCCGGGTGGTAGCCGCGAATAGACGGCGAAGCTGAATTCGATGAACTGCTCCAGGGTGATGAGCCGATAGTCATTCGGCAGCTTGAAGAGATACGAGCCGCGGGCTCCAAAGGCCTCGGCAATCTCAGGATAGACCGGATAGCATGGCCCATTCAGGAGATTATCGGCTGGCATAAGCTCGCCATCGACAGGCTCGACCCCGAGCCGCTTCAGGAAGGCACGGGCAATATCGTAGATGCAATGAACTTTTGGATGGTTCACGGAATACATGAAGGCATCGCCACGAGACCACTGCGTGAACGAGGGCGAAATATCCAAACCATGCTCCGAAAAGTGCTTGAGAAGCTGCGCCCGCTCCTGCTCCCATCGCGCGAAGAAGCCGCAGCCTTCGAAGACATCCCGCCGGAAAAGCTTCCGGGTTGCCTCTATCCCGAGCCCGGCCTCGTATGCCGCCAGAACGATCATGGAATGATAGGACCCCATCGGGCCTTCGATCGGGCCACCCGAAAAGGCATAGCAAATGTCTGGATGATAGGCGTCGAAATTGATCGAGGGAATGAAATCAAGATTCTGCGCAAGGCCGAAATCGAAGTCGAGATTGCGGAACTGCGGATGGAGGACGACCCTGAAATAGCGGGGCAGTTCTTTCTTGTATTTTTCGATGTTTTTCCTGAATGCCCATATGTCCATTGCGTCGATATGAAAACGAGGGCCAAGAAGCTTCAGGGAATTTGCGAGACCGAATGTCTGGCAATTCGAGACCACAAGCCATGTTTCCATGCGAAAACCATCCCAACTAGCCACACGCGGACTTCGTACTATCCTATTGAAATACTGAACAATTACGCCGCTGGAATTTTCCCGGCACAGTGACGCGGTTTAGAAGCCCATTGTTTTATGGCGGGTTTGGCTTGTCTATATCGATGACGTCAGTGCTGGGTGAATTGCGGCAGAAGAGGCATCTTACGCGCACGGAATTCCCTGTTTGGTGAACCGGCCCGCAACAATGTCCAGGCTCGACTTTTGCTGCCCACATTCACGGCTTATCGACCTTCTGGTTAACCGAATCGGCTAATCTCGTAAGGATATGCAAAGCCCGGAGGCGGATTTGGAAACGGCGCTCTATCTCCCGATCAAGTCATTTCTCGAAGCCGCCGGCTATGCGGTCAAGGGCGAGGTCGGCGGCTGCGATCTCGTCGGGCTGAATGATGGCGAACCGCCCGTCGTCGTCATCTGCGAGCTGAAGATGAGCTTCAATCTCGAGCTGATCCTGCAAGCCGTCGACCGCGCCTTAGCCAGCGACGAAGTCTGGATCGCCGCGCGCGTGTCAGCAAAGGGCAAGGGGCGCGAAGGCGATCGCCGATTCCGCGATCTTTGCCGCCGGCTCGGCTTCGGCATGCTGACCGTCTCGGACAACGGCCAGGTCGATGTCATCGTCAGCCCCGTTGCCCCGATGCCACGCAAGAATGTGCGGCGCAGATCACGCCTTGTTGAAGAACATCGCCGGCGCAAAGGGGATCCGGCACTTGGGGGCAGCACGCGAAAGCCGATCATGACCGCCTATCGCCAGCAGGCCCTTGCCTGCGCCACCGCCATCGAAAACGGCGTGCAACGCCCGAAGGATATGCGCGAAGCGGCACCAAAGGCCCCGCAAATTCTGAGAGATAACGTCTATGGCTGGTTCGAGCGCGTCGACCGCGGCATCTACGCTTTGACAGATCTTGGAACGGAAGCGCTCAAGCGGTGGCCAGCGCCGCAGCCTTAAATATGGGAAAATTCCGGCTAACCAACATTAAATTCATGTAATATCTTAACATTTTGCAATATAAACATGATCAATATTTAATTTGTAAAAGACAACTGGCAGATCATATTAATCCTCAGCGCCAGTTCAGTTTTATACTTCGCTTCCCCAAAGTAACGGTGGGAAACAGGGCTCCCGGAACGAACTGACGCGGCTCCATTCGACGCCTGTCCCGGACATGGACAAGACGCCAATTCGCCAACAATCTCGCAAGGGACTTTTGCCATGTCATCTCTCCTCCGCAAACATCGTACTGCCGCCATCGTAGGCGCCGCCATCATCGTCGGCGCCGGCGCGTTGCCCTTTGCCTTCAGCACATCAGCAACCGTCGCTTCGGCCGCCGAACCGGCCGGCATCATCGCGCCCGGCGGCTCCTTCGCCCCGATCGTCGACGCTGACAAGCCGGCCGTTGTCACCGTCACCACAACCATGAAGGCGACCGACACCAGCGCCGACGGCAGCAATTCGCCGATGGACGAACAGTTCCGGCAATTCTTCGAAAATCAGGGCATCCCCTTCCCGAAGCAGATGCCGCGGCAGCAACAGAGCCAGCGCGCCATGGCGCTCGGTTCCGGCTTCATCATCAGCCCGGATGGCATCATCGTCACCAACAACCACGTCATTCAGAACGCGGTTGATATCAAGGTGACGCTGGATGACGGCACCGAGCTGCCGGCCAAATTGCTCGGTGCTGATGCCAAGTCGGACCTCGCCGTCCTGAAGATCAACGCGCCAAAGCCGCTCGCAACCATCGCCTGGGGCGATTCCGACAAGCTCAAGCTTGGCGACCAGATCCTCGCGATCGGCAACCCCTTCGGTATCGGCACGACCGTCACCGCCGGCATCGTTTCGGCCCGCGGCCGCGACCTCCACAGCGGCCCGTATGACGACTTCATCCAGATCGACGCCCCCATCAACCACGGCAATTCCGGCGGCCCGCTGGTCGATCGCGAAGGCAATGTCGTCGGCATCAACACCGCTATTTACTCGCCGAACGGCGGCAGCGTCGGCGTCGGCTTCGCCATTCCTTCCGACGAGGCCAAGGCAATCGTCGCCAAGCTGGAAAAGAACGGCTCGATCGATCATGGCTATCTCGGTGTCGCCATCCAGCCGGTGACCTCGGATATCGCCAATGCCATGGGCCTCTCGCAGACCCAAGGCGCGCTGGTCGCTAGCGTCAATGGCGATACGCCGGCCGCACGTGCCGGCATCAAGAGCGGCGATATCGTCACGGCGGTCGGCAATGAGACCGTCAAGACGCCGAAGGACCTGTCGCGACTGGTCGCCGATCTTTCCCCCGGCGACAAGCGCACGGTCACACTGTGGCGCGATGGCAAGAGCATGGACGTCAGTGTCACCATCGGCGGCAATGACGACAGCAAGCAGGCTGCCAATGATGCCGGCGATGGCAAGGTCCAGCCCTCCAATCAGCCGAGCATCGGCGTCGGCCTCGCCAATCTGACGCCCGACATGCGCGAGCAGTTGAACCTGCCGCATGGCGTCGAGGGCGCGGTCGTTGCCAGCGTCAATCCGGACAAGCCAGCCGCGGCTGCCGGCATACAGACCGGCGACATCATCGTCTCGGTCAACGATCAGCCGGTGCGCAATGCCCATGAGGTGCAGACGGCCGTTGCCAAGGCCGGCAAGGACGGCCGCAAATCCGTCCTGCTGCTGATCGAACGCAATGGCGACAAGACCTTCGTCGCCGTGCCATTCTCGGCCGCTTAAAAAGTCTGAGGCATTCTACAGTCGGCCCGCTTCTTTCGACGGAGCGGGCCGATTGCCGTTATGTCACCAGCAATCCCTGCCGTTCCGCAAGGCCGATCGTCGCCAGCGTGCCGGCATTGAAAGGCAGGAAGTCCGCCTCGATGCCATCGCTGAAGATGACGCCATGTTCTGCCATCTCGGACATCACCGTCATCGGGATCTCCGCTCCGATCTGCCCCGACACCAGCGAGACGCCCGTCGTACGGCTCGGAAACGGTTCCCGCACGAAATAGTGCAGGAAGTCTGCATCCCAGGGAAACGCGGCGTCGGCAATTCCCGCCGGCAGCTCCACGCCGCAGCTTGCAGCCGCTCCCGCCCAACCGGCATAGAGGCTTTTCAGCCATCCCGTCGATCCCATGCCCGTCGAAACGATGATGCCGCTCGACGATTGTCTTTCATGCCGTTCGCCGACCCGGAGATCGTAGCGAGCCGAAACATGGCTGCGCGGGCCGATGAAGAGGTCGTTGACCGCATAGAGCACTTCGCCCGTGTTGAGCGCGGCCTTGGCCATGCTGACCCGCTTCAGCGGCCGGCGCTGCGCCAGAGCTTCCGGCATCACCTTGCGAACATCCGCCGTCTGAAAGGGCAAAAGAACGCCATCCCACCGCTTCGGATCTGGATTCACCCCGACCACATTCTGACCGTCGAGATATTTCAGCGTATTGGCGACGAGGCCATCCTGTCCGAGCACCACGACGAGATCGTCGGCGCCGAAGATGAAGTTTGCGAGATAGCGCCGGTTGAGCGTCTGCACCCGGGCAACAGTGTGCAGGCTGGCTTCGACCTCCCGTACCGCCGCTCGATAGTGCTGCTGTTCCGCCAGATAGTCGCCGAAATCCGCGCCCAGATGTTCGACATAGAACTGCGCCTGCTGAACGGTGTTGAAGCGTGCGACGAGTTCGTCGAGACGGGTGTCGCGCACGATGAGCACGATCTTTCTGTCGTCAGCCTTTCCGCTGTTCGCGACGGGCATGGCTCACCCCCTTGCCTGCGGCTGCAACATCTCGCGCAGGAGATCGGGGGTGACGTTCAACTGGCCGATCTTGGTGGCGTTGTCGGCAAGATCGCGGAAGGCAAGTGCCATCAGCTGGCCGGGGTCCATGCCGACCGAAGCCAGCGCCTGCAGCATCTTGGGATCGGCATCGCCGAACGACTTCATCATGGCGGCAAGGCCATAGGCTTTCGCATCGGCCTCTTCGCGCGCATTGCCCGAGGCGAGAGCAACAAGCTCCTTGTTCTGCTCTTCAAGCGCGATCTTGCCGGTCATCTCTTCGCGGCGGATCTGCAGCTGGCGCTCCTGGACCGAGCGTTCAGCATCCATCTGCGCTTCGCGGACCTGGCGCTTCTTGTTTTCGACGGCAATCTCGGTCGCCAACTCATTCTCCTTGATGGTTCGTTCCTGCTCGACGCTTGCGTTGCGGCGGGCATAGATCGCCTCGTCGGCGCTGCGTAGCAGCGCTTCACGCGCACCGGCTTCCAGTGCCTTCGCGGTTTCGGGCTTTGGCTTCACCGCGAGGATCGACAGGCTCAGGAGCTCAAGACCCAGCGCCTGCAGCACCGGATGAGTGTGCAGTGTGGTTGCCACGCGTCCGACCAGCAGTTCGCCGGCAGCGAGCACTTCCTTCAGCGAAAGGGCCTGCACTTCGGCGCGCATGACGACCTGAACCTGGTCAATCAACCGCTGCGACAGCTTCTGCGGATCTTCCGAACCGTAAACGCCCTTGGCGTTGAGCGAGAAATCCAGCAGTTCCGCCGTCCGCTTCGGCTCGGCGATGCGATAGGTGATCTGCCCCTGAACCGTCACTTCCTGGAAGTCCGAGGTGACCTCCGGGAAGATGAAGGGCTCGTTGACGCTGGCCGTCGGTACCACGACCAGCGAGGTCGACGGTGCGAAATACCAGAACGAGAGCCCCGCGCCCTCGCGCTGTGGCCGGCCTCCTTGATACTGGATCACATACTGGGTCGGTTGAGCCTTGATGAAACGAAATCCGAACATGACTGCCTCCTGAAAGCGGCGTTGCAAACTGCGATAACGCGAACAAATACCACTTATTGTATTTTGTCAACTAAGTTAGTTGAAACTTTACACTAAGGATCGATCGCGCTATGTTTGCAGCCATGAACAACATCGAAGACCTTCATCAGAGACCGATCGTTTCGGTCGATCTCGCAATCTTCGCATTGACGCCGGACGGGCTTGAAGTTCTGCTAGCCCGACGCGGTGTGGAACCATTTACTGGTCACTGGGCATTGCCTGGCGGCTGGATTCATGTCGATGAAGATGAGAGCCTGGAGGCTGCGGCAAGGCGCGTGCTCAGCGACAAGACAGGCGTCGCGGCGCCCTATTTCGAGCAGGTCGGCGTTTTCGGGGATGCGGCGCGCGATCCCCGCGGCTGGAGCCTGAGCGTGACCTACATGGCATTGATCATGCCGGATGCCGTCATCCTGCAGCATGGCGGCAATGTCACGGATGCCGCCTGGCATCCGATCGCAGGCGAAGCGACGGCGCAGCCCCTCGCCTTCGACCACGCAGCCATCTTGAAGACGGCGATCACCAGATTGCGCAACAAGGTCGAATATACCACCCTGCCGGTACACCTCTTGCCGGAAGCATTCACTCTCAGCGAATTGCAGGCTGTCTATGAGCGGCTTCTCGGCCGCCTTCTCGATAAATCTGCCTTTCGCAAACGCATCGCGGAAGTCGATTTCATCGTGCCGATCGTCGGAGAAATGCGCCGCGCCAGCAATCGCCCCGCCCAACTCTATCGGCTGAAACAGGCACGCTCGACCGTCTTCTTCGACCGGACGATCTAGGCCGGCACATTTCCATGCACGAGACAGTTCGTCTTTGACATAGGCCTCTTTTTGTCCAAACTCTGCCTTTGTGATGGTACACATAGCGCCAGGGCCGATTGAAACAGACTGGCGGGAAGTTTAAACCGCGCAGGCGGTATCAACGGCGAGAGCCTTAAAAACAGGAATAAGCGGCGGCAGGAGTTGGAGTGACTGATCCATACGATATTCTCGGCGTTGCGCGCGATGCCAGCGAAGAGCAGATCAAGGCGGCCTATCGCAAGCGCGCCAAGGCGGCCCACCCGGATTCCGGCGGTGATACCGATGCTTTCGCGCGGCTGCAGAAGGCCTATGAGCTTCTTCTCGACCCCGTACGTCGCAAGGTGTTCGACGATACCGGTTATGATGTCGAACTGACCGATGCCGTCGACTTGCAGGCGCTGGTCGCCATTGAAAAGCTGATTACGGAGATGGTGCTGGACGAGCGTGAGCCGGGCAGTTTCGATCCCGTCGCCAAGATGCGTGCGAGCCTTCTGGAAGAAATTCGCAAGGCGAATTTCAGCAAGAGCGAGCTCGAGCGCCACTCCAACCGCATCGGCCTTCACCTCGACCGGCTGGGCAGGCGCCCCGGCAAGGACGTGGTCGGCCACATGCTGCGCGCCCGCATCAAGGCCATTGCCACCGCGATTAGCGAAACCGAAGCGAAGATCGGCGCCAGCGAACGCGCCTGCGACATGCTCGAAGGCTATCTTTACGAGATGAACGAGCCTCTGGATGAGGCGGATGCAGCTCCGGAAATCGAGTGGGACGAGCCAAGGGTCCGCTCGGCCGCGCAATAGAGACGGCGCTTTTTCGTCGCCCTGAGGAGACAGATTTCGCGTTTGCCTTGATCGCGGGATCACTTTCAGCAACGCAATGTTGCAATGCAACAATCCTCCCTAGACAAATCGAGGGGCTGGCCTAGATCAAGCATCCAACACGTGGTCCTGTTGCACCGAACGACGGCGCCGCGGCAATAGCGGGTGCCGGAGCTCCGGCGCCGATGACGGTCTATATGGCGAGGTATACGTTTGCTGGCTTCCGAAGCGGATGAAGTCGTCTTTGAACATCTGAGCGAAAACCGATCGCGGGCCGCATTGAGAGGTGCCTTCTGGTCGGCGCTGGATACGCTTATCCCGACGGCACTCAACAGCCTTGTCTTCGTCGTCACGTCCCGTTTTCTGCTGCCACAGGATTTCGGTCTGGTGGCACTTGCCTTCGCCATCGTCAGTTTCGCCTCCGGCTTCGGGCCGACGGCCTTCGGCGAGGCACTGATCCAGCAGAAATCCATTCGGCGCAGCCATCTCGATACGGTCTTCTGGCTATCCTTCGTCTCCGCAGCCATCCTTTATGCCGCGCTGTTTCTGCTTTCGCCGTTTCTCGCCCATTGGGTTGGGCATGACGATATCGTCAAGCTGCTGCTGATCATCGGCCTCAAGATTTTCTTCGACATGATGATCATCGTCCCCAACGCCCTGATCGGCCGGACGATGTCCTTTCATCTTGCCGCGGCCCGCACCGCGATCGCCACCTCCGTTTCGGCGGTTATCTGTCTCTCGCTGATTTTTGCGGGTTTCGGGCTCTGGGCGCTTGCGATCGCCCAGATCGCCGCACCGGCGGCTGCCTGCATCGCCGCTTTCTGGGGCGCAAGGTGGCTGCCTAGCTTCAGGGTAAAGCTCTCAAGCCTGCGCGAACTGTTGCATTACGGCATCTTCGCCTCTGGCAACCGCTTCCTCCAGACCATGAATCTCGACCAGCTGATCATCGGGACGCTGGTAAGCCCAGCCGCTCTCGGTATCTATAATTTCGCCCGGCGACTCTATGAGATGCTCAACAATGTCGTGGCGGGCGGACTGAATTCGGTCAGCCACGTGCTGCTCTCCTCGCTGCAGCACGATAAGGACAAAGTGCGCGAAGCCTTTCTCATGGCGACCTTCGGCTGCTCGCTGGTATCGTTCCCGGCCTTCATGGGACTTGCAGCGGTCGCAGATGATGCCATTCCGCTGATCTTCGGACCGCACTGGGCGGCCGCCATCTGGCCGGTTCGCTTCTTTTGCGTGATCGGCCTGATGGCCGGCATTGGGATCATCCAGGCCTCCCTGATCACCAGCCAGGGCAGATCCGACTGGTGGTTCTACTATCAGCTGGTGCGCAACGTCGTTTCGATCCTCACCGTTTTCATTCTCCACAAATATGGTGTCGCGACCGTCGTCTTCGGGCTCATGGTCGGCGTGCTGATGCTGTGGCCGGTGACGCTTTGGATGGTCTCGCGATTGATCGGTCTGAGCATCCTGGAATATTTCAGCCAGTTCCTGCGGCCTATAGCCGCCTATCTCGGCATGCTTGTCGTGGTGCTGGCAGCCTCGTCGGCCTTGTACGACCGCTCCCTCGCAGCACGTCTCATTTGCGAAGTCCTGGTCGGCGGCCTCACCTATTCGGGTCTCATCCTTCTCTTATGCAGGGAAAGGGTCCTCTTCCTCGTGCGGACGACACTGCAAGGTCGCCGTGCAAGGGCACAGTAGCAAGCATCGTGGCCATCGGATCGAAGCATGGCATTCCACATGGGGCCTTCGATCCCTGCGGTAGCAACAGCAAATGTCGGAAAGGCGCCTCATGACACTGGTTACGTTCATTATTCCCGTTCGCCATCAGGCCAATTCCAATGATTGGCCTGCGCTGAAACGGCGGCTGTCGCAAACAATCGCATCGATCGCCGGGCAATCCAACAATAACTGGCGCGGTGTGGTCGTCGCCAACGAAGGCGCCGATCTGCCCGATCTGCCGCCGAATTTTACGGCAGAGCGCGTAACCTTCCCGCCAAACCAGCTGCACGACATCGATGGCGCCGACCGCGAGAAGGTCTACGACGCCTTCCGGCTGGACAAGGGCCGCCGCGTGCTGAAAGGCATGCTTTCGGCGCGCGACACTCGTTTCTTCATGATCGTCGACGATGATGATTTCGTCAGCGCCAATATCGTCGATTTCGCCGCCAGAAATTCCGACGCCAACGGCTGGAAGATCGACCGGGGCTATCTCTGGAACGAAGGCGGCCGGTTACTGCTGCATCACAATGACTTCGCCAATTATTGCGGGACCTCGCTCATCATCCGGTCGGACCTCTACAAGTTGCCCGCGACCTTCGAGGATGCCGAGGTCGATTACATCAAATCCATGCTCGGCAGCCATGTGCGCATCGGCAAGCTGCTTGCCGACACCGGCGCCCCGCTCGGATCGTTGCCCTTCCGCGGTGCAATCTATCGGGTCGGCCATGCCGGCGCCCACAGCAAATCCTCCAATCTCATCAGGACCCATTTCCTGAACCGGTCGGTACTGACAAGTCCACGCCAGTTCCTGGGCAACCTTTCGCGGGTGCGCCCGCTCGATCGAAATTTGAGAAACGAATTCTTCGGCGCGCGTGCTGCGGGATAGCCGGGTGCAATCCTTCCGCTCAACGAGGTTTCGATCAATGCCGGCTGATGCAACGAAACATAGATACGCGGCCCTGGATGCGATGCGCGGCCTGGCGGCATTCGCCGTCGTCGTCTATCACCTCGACAGGCCCTATGCGCCTTCGGCCTATATCGCCGTCGATTTCTTTTTCGTGCTCAGCGGCTTCGTCATCGCCAGAGCGTATGGCGAAAAGCTTGCCAGCGGCATGACCGTGCTCGCCTTCATGAAGGCCCGCTACGCGCGTCTCTATCCGTTATTTCTGATCGGCAGCGTCTACGGCCTTGTACAATTGCTGCTGCATTGGCAGGCATCCGGTGTCGGGCGGGCCGATCTTGTCGCAAGCATCCTTACGACCGTATTCATGCTGCCTTCGCCGAGCTTTCTGACTCGTTCGGCGGGAGATATCTGGGCGCTCTATCCGCTGAATGGTCCAGCCTGGTCGCTGTTTTGGGAGCTGCTGGCCAATCTGGTATTCGCGTTGGTGCTTTTCAGGCTGAAAACGCGGAGCCTCGTCCTCATAGCCGCCGCATCTCTGGCAATGCTGATCGGTTCGGTCTTCTTCCACAAATCGCTCGATCTCGGCTGGGAATGGCGCTCGGTGGATGGCGGCTTTGCCCGCGTCTTCTTTTCCTTCACGCTCGGAATGATCATCTATCGGCTTAGAAACGTCGCAGCGCTCGGCCACACGGCGAATACTTATGCTGCCCTGCTGCCGATCGCGGCGATCCTAATCTTGCTGTTTCTTCCCACCTATTCGCTGAAATACGCGCTGGTGTTCTGCATCCTGATCTCGCCGCTCATCGTCCTTGCCGGCACGATGCTCGAACTGCCGGAGAAACTGCAGCGGCTCGGCATCTTTCTCGGCTATCTCTCCTATCCAATCTATATGTGCCATCGCGGTTTCACCGAGATCTACGGGCATCTGATGCCCAACATCCACTTGCCGCAGCCTGTCTACATCGCAATCTATCTCGTCGCGATTTCCATCATTGCGCTCATCTCGGCCAAGCTTGCGACTATCCTCGTCAAGTACGCTTTCCCCTGGAGGGAGGCGCCTAAAGGCGTGGGCGTGACCTCGAGCCGCTAGCGCTACCGTTCACGTATGGACGGCGGCAAGTGCGATGGCATCCGCAACATAGTCGCGCCGCTCGGAGAGCTTGGCCGTCGCGACACGCAAATGGCTGCTGGACAGGATCGAGAACTTGGCACCGGGATGCACTGCAATGCCCCTGGCAGCAAGCGTCACCATCGCGAAGGGCTCCGACGAGACCGGCACCCACGCGCACAGCCCCTCCCCATGTCGCGCATTGACACCGCGCTCACGAAGCGCACCGATGAGGCCTGCTCGGCGTTCTCGATAGGTCATGCGGGCATGATCGAGGCATGCCGCCGTCGCCGGATCGCGCAGCAGCCAGGCAGCCGCGGCCTGCAGTATGCGGCTGGTCCAGCCGGAGCTGAAGCTTCGATAGGACTGGATCTGGTCGATGATCGCCCGCGAGCTCGACAATACGGCGAGGCGCAGATCCGGTCCGTGCGTTTTCGAAAACGACAGGATATGGATGACCCGATCGGGAAAGAGATGCCCCATCGAATGGCGCGGCGCTGTCGAGATATCGGCAATACCATCGTCTTCCACGATCAATGTATCCTTGTCGCGAAGGATATCGGCGATCCTTGCCATGCGTGCCGGGCTTACGCTCTGGCCGGTGACGGAATGGATGCGCGGCTGAAAGATGAAAGCGACCGGGCGATATTTCAGCGCCTCTTCCAGCGAAGCCGGCAGCGGACCCTCATCGTCGCATTTCACTGGGACGATGCGGGCACCCCGATCTTCCAGAATATCGAGAAGCCGCATGCCCGTCGGGTCCTCGATCGCAACGGCGGCTCCCGGCATGACGAGGGCATTGATCAGCGTATAGACGGCATTGTAGCCGCCATTGGTCGCCAGAAATGCTTCTGGCTCGTAAGGCCAGCTTTTCCTGACTTCGCCTTCCAGTTCCGGCAGGATGCGATTGCGCTCGTAGCTGTTGAGATTTTCGGCCGAGGCACCGTAGGCCATCGCCGCCTCGAGCTTCGGGAGCAGCTGCACATCGGGAACGGCGGCCGTCAGGTTCAGGGCGTCACTGCCATAATCGCCGACGCTTGCGAGCCGCGCCGGCTTGGCGACAAAGCGGTCGCCGCTGACCCATGTGCCGTTCCTGCCGCGCCCGCTGATGATCTTCTGACGCCTGAGCTCGCTCCAGGCTTCGGACAGGGTTGCTGGGCTCACCCCGAGCACAAAGGCAAGATCGCGGATCGGCGGCAGCTTGGTGCCAACTGGCAGGGCGCCGGCGCGAATGAGCGCGCTCGTCTCGAGCGCTATGCCGCGGATGCTCCGATCGCTCAATTTTTCGGCAAACCATTTTGCATCCCGATCTTCGCTCATTTTCGCACCATTTTTAATGTTCAATAACGTAATAACATTTGATCGACTTATATTGAACATTTACTCGTTGAGAAAACAAGTTTTCCCGCGAGTGAATTTCATGCCCCTTACTCTTCGACTTGCTCTCCGCGACTGGGACTATATGACACCTCTGGTCCTGGGTGACGTCTCCTCCCCCAAGCTCGACATCAAGGTGGATCGCGTCGGCACGCTGATCTCGCATGTCGGCAAGAGCGATGCCTACGATGCAGCGGAAACCTCGTTCAGCCGTTACACGCAAATGCGCATCGATGGCGACGAGAGTGTCGTCGGCATTCCGAACTTCATCATGCGCGGCTTCCGCCATCGCTGCGTCATCACCACAAAGGACAGCCCGATCACGAGCTTTGCCCAACTTGCCGGCAAGCGCATCGGCGTCACCGGCTGGCGCGACTCTGGCAATACCTGGACGCGCGCAGCACTTCGCCGCGAAGGTGTCGGCGTCGAGGATGCCATGTGGTATGCCGGCCGCCTTACCGAAGCCCATCCGATCACCGATCGCCTCGACGGTTTCGGCCGCCCCGGCCGCATCGAGGCCGCACCCGGCGAGAGGCCGATGGTGGACCTTTTGAAGGAAGGCCTGCTCGACGCGATCTTCACGCCCTTCATGCCGGACGGCTATTTCGCCGGCAATTCCGGCTTCCGCCAGGTGCTTTCGGATTTTCGCGGCGCCGAACATCGCTATTTTGCCGATGTGGGCTATGTACCGGGTATGCACCTGATCGGATTGAAGGCGGAGTTTGTCGCCGAGCATCCCTGGGTCATGGCCGAACTCAGCGCCCTGATCGATGAATCGCAGCGCATGTGGCTCAGCAAGCGGCGCAAATATGCCGACACGACACCCTTCATGCTCGATGAGCTGCTGAAATCAGCGACAGAACTGCCCGAAGGGTGGGATGCGAGCGGCTTTGCCGTCAACCGGAAGATGATAACAGATTTCGCTGGGGAGCTGCATGTGCAGGGTATCCTGCCGCGGCTGATGACGCCGGAGGAGCTGTTTCCGTTCGACGTCGACGGCAGCCGGACGAGCGCTGCCTGACCACCGACTGAAAAATCAGAGACACAAAGCAAAAAGGGGAATGAACATGTCGCTGAAGAAAATGACCTACGTCGCCCTGGCAAGCCTGATGATGTCGGGCGCCGCCTTTGCGGAGGATGCCAGCCTGCCGAAACTTTCGGTCAACAAGGACCTGCAGGCCAAGCTGCCGGAAGCGATCCGCACATCGGGCAAGATGATCTCCGTCAACAACGGCTCTTTCCCTCCCTATGAAATCGTCACCGGCACCAAGCTGACCGGTGCCAGCGCCGATCTGACCGACGCGATCGGCGAAGTGCTCGGCGTGAAGATCGAGCATGAAAGCGTCAGCGGCCTGCCCGCCATCCTCGCGGGCATCAATTCCGGCCGCTATCAGTTCGCCTTCGGCCCGATCGGCGATTTCAAGAGCCGTGAGGAAGCCAATGACTTCGTCGACTGGGTGCAGGAATTCGTCGTCTTCGCAGTCCAGAAGGGCAATCCGAAGGGCATTACCTCGCTCGATAGCGCCTGCGGCCAGCGCATCGCCGTCATGGCCGGTGGGTCGGCAGAAAAGGTGATCCAGGTGCAGGCCGAGAAGTGCAAGACCGACGGCAAGGGTGCGATCGAGGTTCAGTCCTTTACCGATCAGCCAAGCTCCATCCTCGCCGTCCGCTCGAAGCGTTCCGACGCCTTCTTCTCCTCGCAGGCCCCGCTCACCTATTTCGTCTCGCAGGCCAACGGCCAGCTGGAACTGACCGGCGTCGGCCAGAAGAACGGTTTTGAGGATCTCTATCAAGGCGCTGTCGTGCCGAAGGGCTCGCCGCTTGCTCCGATTTTGAAGGATGCCGTCAAGCTTCTGATGGATAATGGCACCTACGCCGCCATCATGAAGAAATGGGGCCTTGAGAACAATATGATCAAGGAACCGGGTATCAATCTTGGCGGGATGTTACCGAAATGAGCACGAATACCAAAGACATCGCATCGCCACCTGGCGATGCGGCGGAACGGGATGTGGCGAATGCCCACACACCGTTCCCGATGGGCCGTGTGGCAGCCTGGGTCGTCACGCTTGCGATCGCGGCCTATTGGGCGTGGTCGGTTGCCCACAATGAGAATTTTGGCTGGCACGTCGTCGCGCAATATTTCTTCGATCCCGTCGTCATCAGCGGCCTTTATGTTTCGCTTGGCTTGACTGTAGTGGCCATGGTGCTCGGCATCGTGTTCGGCCTGCTTTTGGCGATCGCCAGGCTGTCGAAAGACACGCTGGCAAGCACGCTTGCCTCCCTGTTCATCTGGTTCTTCCGCGGCACGCCGCTGCTCGTGCAGCTGATCTTCTGGTACAATCTCTCGACGCTCTTCCCGACGCTGTCGATCGGCATCCCTTTCGGCCCGACCTTCGTCAGCTGGGATACGAATTCCGTTATCAGTCCGATGACGGCCGCAATCGCCGGCTTGGCGCTCAATGAAGCCGCCTATATGGCCGAGATCATTCGCGGCGGCTTGCTTTCCGTCGACAAGGGCCAGTTCGAAACCGCCGAAGCCTTCGGCATGACGAGAATCCGCGCTCTGCGCCGCATCATCATCCCGCAGGCCATGCGCTCCATCGTGCCGCCCACGGGCAACCAGCTCATCAGCATGATCAAGGCGACCTCGCTCGTCAGCGTCATCGCCATGGCCGACCTGCTCTATTCGGTGCAGTCGATCTACAACCGCACCTTCGAAGTCATCCCGATGCTGCTCGTCGCCGTCATCTGGTATCTGCTGATTACCTCGGTGCTGAACATCGGCCAGAGTTATATCGAGCGTTACTATAGCCGAGCCGACCGACGCACCGGCGCGACGAAGCTTGCAAAGGAGAGTGCGCCGGCGCTCGTACCGGCTCAGGAGGCGGGTCAATGAACGCTCCTATGAACTCAATCGTCAATGTGAGCCCGCTGGTACAGGCGCGCAACGTCCACAAGTCCTTCGAAAATCTTGAAGTGCTGAAAGGCATCGACCTCGATGTGACGCCGGGCGAAGTGGTCGTCATCCTCGGCCCGTCCGGCTCCGGCAAATCGACCTTCCTGCGCTGCATCAACCATCTGGAATCGATCAATCGTGGCTCGATCGAAGTGGATGGAGAGCAGATCGGCTACCGGCTGAACAAGGGGCGTCTGGTCAAGCTGTCCAATCATGCGATCGCGCTGCAGCGGCGCAAGATCGGCATGGTGTTCCAGCAATTCAACCTCTATCCGCATATGACGGCGCTGCAAAATGTCATCGAGGCGCCGATCGGCATCCATGGCGAAAGCCGCAGCCAAGCGATCGAGAACGCGCTGGCGCTGCTCGACCGTGTCGGGCTTTCGGCCAAGGCCAATAATTACCCGCGCCAGCTTTCCGGCGGCCAGCAGCAGCGTGTGGCAATTGCCAGAGCCTTGGCAATCAAGCCGAAGCTGATGCTGTTCGACGAACCGACTTCGGCGCTCGATCCGGAATTGGTCGGCGAGGTGCTGTCGACCATGCGCGATCTCGCCAGCCAGGGCCTGACGATGATCGTCGTCACCCACGAGATCGGTTTTGCCCGCGAAGCGGCCGACCGCGTCGTCTTCATGGATGGCGGCAAGATCGTCGAACAGGGCAAGCCCGAGGATGTGATCGGCAATCCGCAGCATCCGCGCACCAGAAGTTTCCTGTCGCGCTTCATCTAGCGCGGCAGCTCCATCATCAGTGAAGCCTGTACGCTCTATGGCGGACGGCGGCTCAAGCGAACCATTGGAATAGCCATGACCCTCGACAACGATTTTGCCCGCCTGTCGGACTTCGAGCCGATGAAGGCCGAACTGACCGGCATCCGCCAGCATCTGCATGCCAATCCCGAACTTTCCTTCGAAGAGGCGGAAACCGCGCGCTTCGTCGCCGAGAAGCTGGAAGCCTGGGGTTATGAAGTCACGCGCAATGTCGGTGGCCACGGCGTCGTCGCGCGCATGACTGTTGGAGCCGGCAAGAAGAGCATCGCCATCCGCGCCGATATGGACGCCCTGCCGATCACCGAGCAGACCGGCGCCACCTATGCCAGCAAGACGCCGGGCAAGATGCATGCCTGCGGCCACGACGGTCACACGACTATATTGCTCGGGGCTGCCGAATATCTCGCCCGCACCCGCCGCTTCAACGGCACCGTGAACCTGATCTTCCAGCCGGCCGAGGAAGCGGGTGCCGTCAGCGGCGCACCCGCAATGATCAAAGATGGCCTCTTCGAACGCTTTCCCTTCGACGTCATTTTCGGGCTGCACAATCACCCCGGCGCGCCGGAAGGCACCTGGTTGCTGCGCTCCGGCCCGCTGATGGCGGCAGCCGATACGGTCGAAATCACCATCACGGGCAAGGGCGGCCATGCCTCCCGCCCGCATCTGACCATCGACCCTGTCGTCGTCGCCTGCAACCTCGTCGTCAGCCTGCAGACGATCGTTGCCCGCAGCGTCGACCCCACGCAGACGGCCGTCGTGACCGTCGGTGCTATCCACGCCGGCGAGGCTTCGAACGTCATTCCGGAGAGCGCAAAGATGCTGCTCACCGTCCGCTCCTTCGATCCGAACGTGCGTGAATTGCTCGAGACCCGCATCCGCAAGCTGACAGAATCCATCGTTGACGGCTATGGCGCGAGCGTCGAGATCGACTATGTGCACGGCCATCCGGTCGTCGTCAACTCCGAGAAGGAAACGGAATTCGCGCGCATGGTCGCCGAAGAGCTCGTCGGCGCCGACAAGGTCACCACCTGCGGCCTGATCCCCGGCAGCGAAGATTTTTCCCATTACCTGGAGCACAAACCCGGCAGCTTCCTGCGCCTCGGCAATGGCTTGAATTCAGCCATCCTCCACAGCGCCAAGTATGATTTCGCCGACGAAAGCCTGACCGCTGGCGCCGCCATGTGGGCACGGTTGACCGAGCGCTATCTCGATGCCTGAAGCAATTTCGGGGACCAAGTTTCCCTGAAGCCGGCCAAATGAACGACAGCCCTGGCAATAAGCCGGGGCTTGTCCGTTTTCTGGATGGAATGGAAATGGTGGATACCGGGCTATGCCTTCAACAGCATCGCGTGCCCCGCGAGCGCCGTGCGATTGCCGTCTCCAAAAATACTACTTATCGAGGGATGCGAGACTATCGGTCGTTGCAGGCGCAGTATCTGCCGACGTTTCAGCCCGCAGCCCGGTTTCCAGCTGCACATTCTGAGTCTGCATCACCCGCCACTCATTTTCGAGGCGATCAATTACATACGTAGGAATTTCATTTCTTACGTTTTCAAACTCTTGCATCACGACCTCCATTGTCATGCGTCACTGGCATGACATGGAAGAGTTTCTTTGTAAATCAAGGCATTAAATTATTTAAACGATTAAAATATTTTCAATCGTTTGAAATATCCCAGCCTGTGGAAAAGATTCGAACAGCGTTAACACGGGATGCGAGCACTACCGGCGCGACGCTGGGTCATCGACGGCACCAAAGCCTGGGCGTCGAGCAGCCGGCAGGTGTAATCGGCCATTGAGCTCCAGATCCTGCGCACGCCAGATCGAATCATGTTGCTCGCGCATGGCGTCGGCCGCTTCGCGCACCACTTCGGAAATCTGCAGGAGCTGTTTGGTCAGAGGGCTCGTCCTGCGCCAGATCATGCCGATCGTTCGCGACGGCTGCGGACTTTGGAAACGCACGGTCGAAACCGAGGCTGAGCGCGTTTCCACAGCAACCGCCATCTCCGGTATCAGGGTGACGCCGATGCCGGCGCTGACCATCTGCACCAGCGTCGACAGCGAACTTCCATCCATCAATTCCCGTGGGAGCGCCGACTGTATATTGCAGAAGGAAAGCGCCTGGTCACGGAAGCAATGCCCCTCCTCGAGCAACAACAGCCGCATTTCGCGAAGCGCTTCCCGGTTGGGCACTGGCTTGCCCTCATCTTCGCTTGGCCGCACCAGCACGAAGTTTTCCGCAAACAGCGGCACTTCCGTAAGGGATGCCTCGGAGATGGGTAAAGCCACGATCGCCGTATCCAGCCTCCCCTCCTCCAATTCCTCGACCAATTTCGAGGTCAGGGTTTCGCGCACATGAATATCAAGCCCGTCATAGATGCGGGAGAGATTGCCGATGATGCTCGGCAGCAGATAGGGCGCGACCGTCGGGATAATGCCAATACGCAGCCTACCCACAGGCTGATTATGCGACGCGCGGGCAAGGTCTCCCAGTTCGTCGACCGAGCGCAGGATGTCGCGGACACGGATCGCGAAGGCCTCCCCGAAATTGGTCAACCGGACCTGGCGCGCGCCTCTTTCGAAGAGGTTCGTGCCGAGCTGCTCCTCCAATTCCTTGATCTGCATCGACAAGGCGGGCTGAGAGATCGCGCATAGATCGGCGGCGCGTCCGAAGTGGCCGAGCCGGGCCAGCGCTTCGAAATAGCGAAGCTGTTTAAGCGTGAAGTTTGCCATAAGCCCACCTTATCGCACCAATCAGGAAATCCAACTTAAATTAATGGAAAGCCTTGGCTATAGTGCCGCAGCAGAGATGAGATGCGGCCGCCTGTCACATGAAGCTCACATTGAGAGCATTGACTGCGTTCAGTTCATCGATGCACGGGCCGGTCGGAAGGCAGGCTACCCAAGCTTTGCCTGCTTCCGCGCCTCCGTTTCATGCGAGGCCAGAACAACGAGAGATTCATGCGTCTGACATGTCGCTGCCATACCCGTTTTAGAACCGGGCCACTTCCCGGCGGGCTGGCAAAGCTCCTTCTCCGGTCATCACAATTCAAATCATCGTAAGGGAGAAAATTATGGATACGAAAGTCGAAAATGCCGGCAAGTGTCCGTTTCCGCATGGAAACACGAGCGTTTCGGCCCGTTCGAACCGCGACTGGTGGCCGAATCAGCTGAACCTTCGGATTCTTCACCAGAATTCGGCCCTTTCCAGCCCGATGGGCAAGGCGTTCAACTACGCTGAGGAATTCAAGAAGCTCGATCTGGAGGCCCTGAAAAAGGACCTCACCGCCCTTATGACGGATTCGCAGGAGTGGTGGCCGGCTGACTTCGGTCACTACGGTCCGCTGTTCATCCGCATGGCCTGGCACAGCGCCGGCACCTACCGAACGGGCGACGGCCGCGGCGGCGCTTCCTCCGGAACGCAGCGTTTCGCGCCGCTCAACAGCTGGCCGGACAACGTCAATCTCGACAAGGCCCGCCGCCTGCTTTGGCCGCTCAAGCAGAAATACGGCAACAGCATCTCCTGGGCTGACCTGCTGATCCTGACGGGCAATGTCGCGCTGGAATCCATGGGCTTCAAGACCTTCGGCTTCGGCGGCGGTCGCGAAGACATCTGGGAGCCGGAAGAAGACATCTACTGGGGCGCGGAAGATACCTGGCTCGGCGACAAGCGCTACAGCGGTGACCGCGATCTGGAAAACCCGCTCGCAGCCGTGCAGATGGGCCTCATCTATGTCAATCCGGAAGGCCCGAACGGCAATCCGGACCCGCTCGCAGCTGCCCGTGACATCCGCGAAACCTTCGCCCGCATGGCCATGAACGACGAAGAAACCGTGGCTCTCATTGCCGGCGGCCACACCTTCGGCAAGACCCATGGCGCTGGCGATGCCGCCCATGTCGGCCCCGAGCCGGAAGCAGCCGGTATCGAAGAACAGGGCCTCGGCTGGAAGAACAGCTTCCGCAGCGGCAAGGGCGGCGACACGATCGGCAGCGGGCTCGAAGTCACCTGGACCTCGACGCCGACCAAGTGGAGCAACAACTTCTTCTGGAACCTGTTCGGCTACGAATGGGAACTGACGAAGAGCCCGGCAGGCGCTCATCAGTGGGTACCGAAGCACGGCGCCGGCGCCGGTTCGATCCCGGATGCACACGACAAGTCCAAGCGCCATGCCCCGTCGATGCTGACGACCGATCTCGCCCTGCGCTTCGATCCGGCCTATGAGAAGATCTCTCGCCGCTTCTTCGAAAATCCGGACGAGTTCGCCGATGCCTTTGCCCGCGCATGGTTCAAGCTGACCCACCGCGACATGGGTCCGCGCGTGCGCTATCTCGGCCCGGAAGTGCCGAGCGAAGAGCTCATCTGGCAAGACCCGATCCCGGCTGCCGGTCACGGATCGATCGATGCCGGCGATATCGCTGCCCTCAAGGGCGAGATTGCCGCATCGGGCCTGACAATCCCGCAGCTGGTCTCGACGGCCTGGGCTTCTGCTTCTACCTTCCGCGGCTCCGACAAGCGCGGCGGCGCAAACGGCGCTCGCATCCGTCTTGCGCCGCAGAAGGACTGGGAAGCCAACCAACCGGCCCAGCTCGCTTCCGTGTTGCAGACGCTCGAAGGCATCCAGAAGAAGTTCAACGATGCCCAAGGCAAGAAGGTATCGCTGGCCGACCTAATCGTTCTCGGCGGCTCGGTCGCGATCGAACAGGCCGCCAAGAAAGCCGGCCATGACATGGTCGTGCCCTTCTCTGCAGGCCGCACGGATGCGACGCAGGAACAGACCGATGTCGAGGCCTTTGCCGTTCTCGAGCCGATCGTCGACGGTTTCCGCAACTACCAGCGGCGGGCCTACACCGTCTCTTCTGAAGAGCTGCTGATCGACAAGGCACAGCTGCTGACGCTGACGGCTCCGGAAATGACGGCCCTCATCGGCGGCCTGCGCGCACTGAACGCCAACGTCGGCCAAAGCCAGCACGGCGTCTTCACCAAGCGTCCGGAAACCCTGACCAACGACTTCTTCGTGAACCTGCTCGACATGGGCACGGAGTGGAAGGCGGTTTCGGACGCCAAGGATGTCTTCGAAGGCCGCGACCGCGCGACCGGCGACGTGAAGTGGACCGCAACGCGCGCCGATCTCGTCTTCGGCTCCAACTCGCAGCTGCGTGCGATCGCCGAAGTCTATGGCCAGGCCGATGCCGAGAAGAAGTTCGTGCAGGACTTCGTTGCTGCATGGACCAAGGTCATGAACGCCGACCGCTTCGACATCGCTTGAAGTGACTGAATAACAGGCCCGGACGCGATCGAATTCAGGTCGCGTCCGGGCATGAGGTGATTTCCAAACGCACTACGGACTTCAGCGGGCAGACTGCAGTTGCAGGCGCGAGACGCCGGCTGCGACGTTCAGGCCAGTTCCCGCTTCCGCGCTCAACGGTTGCAGGGCGAAATTCTTGGAATTGCCGCCCACCAGAGCATTCGCGCCGAGGCCAAGGCCTACGGAAGCGCCCGCCGAAGCACCGACATAGGTGCCCGCCAGAGCGCCGTCGCCGACACGCGTCGGCGCGGTATTGACGACGACCCAGCTCAGATAGGTCTTGCGGGTGACCCCGATATCGATGCCAAGCTTGCCGATCGTTCCGGTATAGCGTTCAACTCTGCCAGTTCGCTGCTTGAAAGTGCAGCTGATCGCCTTGTTCGACCCGATGATCATGCCGACGCCACCGGCGACCTCGCAGGACAGCGTTCCGAGCCTTTGCTTCGGCTCGGACACCACTTGTGTCGACTGCCTTTTGGAATGGGTGCTGGCAGCGGAAGCCGCAGAACCAAAGGCGACTGCAATTGCCGCGGTCGCTATAATGAATTTTTTCATGACGTCTCCTTCGGCGTTTTGGGCGCCGCGGTCTGCCCGGACGGCGCGGGGGAATTCGACAGGTCGATCTGCGGATGGCTGAAAGGGTCGCGATCAGCCCGGAGGGTGATGTTGCTGACGATGCGGGTCCTGACATATCCGGAAGCTATCGCAATGGCCTGCTGTCGCGCTTCATCGTTCGATGCCACGCCGGAGAGAACGATTGCGCCTTCAATGGCGGCAACATCGATATGACAATCCTCAAGTCCTTCGGCATAGGCGATGAGGCAGCGGATCGCCGCACAGGTTGCATAACGATCCGACGATGTCGTCAGCGATGGGGACTTGGCCAGGAAAAGCATTGGAAGCCTCGATAAACGCGGATGCAAAGTTTCGCGCGCTTGGCGTCAGCGAAGCGCGTGTCTGATGGCGTCCTTGGCCTTGCCGACTTGCGTCAGGATCTTGCCTTCGACCTTCTCGGCGACACCTTCCATCTTGAGCCGACTATTTCCCGTCAGCTTTCCTGCGGCCTCCTTGATGGAGCCGCTTGCTTCCTTGACTGCGCCTTTGACACGGTTCTTGTCCATTTCTTATCTCCCTGAGCTTTTCAAAAGAGGAGGTATCGGCGTTCCACCGAGACCATGAACAATGAAGTAGGGCGGCAATGCGTGGCTTGCAGAGCAGAATGTACTATTGGTGCTGGTAGAAAATAGCCTTTTTGAGGCTATCGCGCGCATTCATCTGTCGATGGCTGCAACTGTGAGCGCAATACATTCCAATGGGCATTCGGTGACTGTGCTCTGCCGCTCATGCAAAGCCTCCTTTAAACGACCGAGATGTTAGATAGGCCAGTCCGCCGATAAGGAAAGCTATCACGTCGTCAGCGGATGCCGGCGTCCGCCACCATTGGCAAGCCGCGGTTCAGTCCACGCAGCACAGCGGTGCTGCATTTTGTAATGGCAGGGCAACAACGGGATTGGGGATAGTAAGTGCGTCCAAAGTCGCGGTCTGCTCCGGCGAAAGCCGGACCTCTAGCGCGCCGATATCCTCATTGAGTTGTTCCAGCGTATGGACGCCGATAATCGTTGAAGATACACCCAGCCGCGCCATTGCCCAGGCAAGAGCGACGCGTGCGGTGGTCGTACCGAGTTCATCGGCAACGCGGAACAAGGCGTCGACGATCTCGAGATCCTGAGCATCAGGTCTTTGCGCCAGTTGCGCCGCGTGCCCCATCCCCACGCCCGCATTGTTGGCGCGCGTATATTGACCACTGATGAGACCGCCGCTCAACGGCGAGTGCGAGACGACGCCAAGCCCCAATCCGCGCGCCAGAGGAATAAGCTCGATTTCAAATAGCCGCGCGGCCAGCGAATATTCGATCTGCAGACCGATGAACGGAGCCCAACCGTTGGACTGTGACAAGAGATGGGCATGCGCCACCTTCCAGGCCGGCGTATCGGAAATGCCGAAATAGCGTAGTTTTCCCGACTGGACGAGATTGTGGAGCGCCTCCAGCATCTCTTCCAAAGGCGCCTGTATATCCCAGTTGTCCAGCCAATAAAGGTCGAGATAGTCGGTACGCAACCGTCGAAGGGCCTGTTCGAAACCAGCTATCACGGCTTTGCGGCCAAACGTTCCACCATGCCGCTCGACATTGAACTTAGCGGCGATGACAAGACGATCGCGCCTGATCGAGTTCTGCGCGACATAGCTGCCGACAACCGTCTGGCCACCCGCTTTCATAGCTCCGTTGCCAGTGTCGAGATAATTTCCACCGAGTTCGAGATAACGCGCCAAAACCGCCGCGGGCTGATTTTCACGCGACTGCCGGGCAAAACCCTCATCGAAAGTCATGGTTCCGAGCGCAAGCGGACTGACACGCAACTCCGAGCGGCCGAGTGCGGCATAGTCATCAAGATGCATGCATAGTCCCCCAGCCGGCTAGCAGCCGATACATAACTTTACACGCTATGTAAGAGCATCCAACAAAGGAATTAAGCAGCAATTTGCAATTTTACAATTCGGAAATCCGGATAATCAGCCGGGCATCGTTCAATTTTGCAACTGCGTAGCCAGAGAGAAACAGTTCTCTCGCATGCCCACATGTCTTTGGCCACATACGCAGCACGATTTATGATCAACCGAGCTCGGCTCGACCCTCAACGAAGCAGCTAGCCGCGATAGCGCAACGCTTCGACCAACAGAGAGAAGGCGGCCGATGGCTGTCGCCGGCTCGGATAATAGAGATGATAGCCGGAAAATGGCGCGCACCAGTCTTCCATGACACGCACCAGCCGACCCTCCGCCACGTCGGCAGCAACATGGTCCTCCATGACAAAACCAAGACCCAACCCTGCCTTTGCAGCCCGCACGATCATGCCGACATTGTTGAAGACGAGCTGCCCTTCCACCCTGGCACGAAGCTCCCGCCCATCCTTTTCCAGCTCCCACGCATATAGGCCACCGGAACTCGGCAGGCGCAGATTGATGCAATTATGCTCGGCAAGGTCGCTCGGCGTTCTCGGCTCAGGATGCTTCGCAAGATATGCCGGAGAACTGACGATGACCATGCGTACATCAGGACTGATCTTGACCGCGATCATGTCCTTGGCGAGCGCCTCGCCGAGCCGGACGCCCGCGTCGAAGCGATCGGCAACGATATCACGCAGGCTCGAATCGATGCTGAGCTCGATATGGATGTCCGGATATTGCGGCAGGAGCCTTTCAAGGGCCGGCCAGAGAATAGTGGTGGCGGCGTGCTCGGAGGTGGTGATACGGATTGTACCCGTCGGTTTTTCGCGCAGCTCGCGCAAAGAAGCAAGCTCGCTGTCAATGCTTTCAAGGGCTGGGCCAAGTGTGGCAAGCAAGCGCTCGCCCGCTTCCGTCGGAGCGACATTACGCGTGGTGCGCGTCAGCAGGCGCACGCCCAGCCGCGCCTCCAGACGTCGGATCGTATGACTGAGGGATGATTGCGACGTGCCGAGTTTCGCGGCGGCGCGCGTAAAGCTCTTTTCCTCGGCCACAACAGCAAAGGCGTTGAGATCGACCAGTTCTTCCCGCTGCATTCATGAGCCCCAGATATAATTATATGCCATTTATATTGTATGGTCCCAGTTATGCGGCAAGTCTAAGGTGCCTTGAAGAACGGCGTGAAAGCAGCAAGTTCCCTCAAGAGGCGCAGGACATGGACGCCAAGCGCAGCGGTTTCCCGCCATCGATCAAAGGCCGGAAAACTATTTGGCGGGCCTCATTGCGCCATGAGCCATATCGCGATCGCCGAAAAAGAAAACAGCTCGCCAATGACACGGCTGGAGAAGGTAAGCGACACGGATTATCTGGGAAAGGCACAATCATGAAGCCCTATGTCATCTGCCACATGGTCTCCTCACTGGACGGCGGCCTGCATCCCAGCCGCTGGACGCATAGCCCTGACGGCAAGCTCGGTGACTGGACGGCACTCTACCAATCCTGCCACGAGAAGCTTGAAGGCGATGCCTGGATGGTCGGGCGCATCACGATGGCCGAGATGAGCAAGGGCAGCCCGCATCCACCGCGCGAGCACGGCAAGATGGCGCGCCCCTTTCATTTCGCCAATCGAAAAGCAGCCAATTTCGCCATTGCCATGGATATTTCCTGCAGGCTGCATTTCATCGCAAATGAAATCGATGGCGATCACATCGTCGTCCTTCTCGGCAGCGACGTGCCGGACAGCCATCTGGCCGAACTCGCGGACGACGGTATTTCCTACATCGTCTCTGAGCAAGCCCAGCCTGACCTCGCCGCCATGCTTGATACGCTGGAACACGAACTCGGCATCAAACGCCTGTTGCTGGAAGGCGGCGCCGGGATCAACGGCTCCTTCCTCGCTGCCGGTCTTGTCGATGAAATCAGCCTGATCATCGCGCCCGCTCTCGACGGACGCGCCGCAAGCCAGAGCATCGTCGAACATGGTGAGGAAGGTTTGGCGGGAAAAGTCCAGCTCTCGCTCAAAAGCTGCGAGCCGCTGGCGTATGGCGCGATCCATCTGCGTTATGCGGTCACCCCATCTTGATGTTGACGATGAATCTATTGGCAAACGCGGCAGAGAGTTTGTGGCCGCCGATCGGCGGCCACAGGATTACTCGTTTCAACGGCCAGTGGTCTTCATCAGTTGCTCGGGGTAGCGCTCGCCCTCGATCGCAATGTCCGCGGCGGCGCGCTTAATTTCGGCAAGTTCCGCCGCGCTCAGCTCGACATTCGCAGCCGCAAGATTTTCTTCCAGACGATGCAGCTTGGTTGTGCCGGGGATCGGCACGATCCAGGGCTTCTGTGCCAGAAGCCATGCGAGCGCGATCTGGGCAGTCGTTGCCTGCTTCCCGCCGGCGATCTGCTTGAGGAGATCAATGAGCGCCTGGTTCTTTTCCATCGCCTCGGGCGTGAAGCGCGGCAGAATGCGGCGGAAGTCATTCTCGCCAAGCTGCGTATCCTTGTCCATCGCACCGGTCAGGAAGCCCTTGCCGAGCGGACTATAGGCGACGAGACCGATGCCCAATTCCTCACAGGCCTGCAGGATGCCGTTGGTTTCAGGTCCGCGCGTCCAGAGCGAGTATTCGTTCTGCAATGCCGTCACCGGCTGCACCGCATGGGCGCGGCGCACCGTCTGTGCACCGGGCTCGGAAAGGCCGAAATGCCGCACCTTGCCCGCATCGATCAGATCCTTCACCGCACCGGCCACATCCTCGATCGGCACGTCCGGATCGACACGATGCTGATAGAAGAGATCGATGACCTCGATGCCCAACCGCTTCAGCGAGGCATCGGCGACGGCGCGAATATTCTCCGGACGGCTATCAAAGCCGTTCGACTTGCCGTTCTCGATCCTGAAACCGAATTTCGTGGCGATGACGACCTGATCACGGACGGGTTTCAAGGCCTCGCCGACGACCTCTTCGTTGGTGAAGGGGCCATAGATTTCAGCCGTGTCGAAGAAGGTCACGCCACGCTCGACGGCATCACGTATGAGCCTGACACTGTCATCCTTGGCCAGCGCATGGCCGTAGCCGAAGTTCAGGCCCATGCAGCCGAAGCCCAGGGCCGAAACTTCAAGGCCGCTTTCTCCAAGTACACGCTTCTTCATCGCATCTCTCCTGCTGTCGCAAGCGTTTCGGGTTCGATGCACATAAGATATGGGAGACCGCATCTAGTGATTAGGCGGCATAATCAGCATGAAGTTATATTCGCGGTTCATAAATACGCTATCGGCCTGGAACCGGCGACCATAGGCTTTCAAAGAGCAAGCCGTTGATTTCTGCCCAGAGCACGGCCCTTCCACCGAAAATCGCTAGTCTGCGATATCAGGCCGAATTCTTCTAGCGTTTGCGTATGAATTCGGTGCGGAGAACCAATCCCTTGATCCCCTCGTAGCGACAATCGACTTCTTCAGGATTGTCGGTCAGTCGAATCGACCTGATAACGGTACCCTGCTTCAGGGTCTGATTGGCGCCCTTCACTTTCAGATCCTTGATGAGGGTGACAGAGTCGCCGTCGGCAAGGACGTTGCCGCTTGCATCGTGAACGATAAACTCCGTGGCGGCAGCAACGGCTGCCATCTCCGCAGCAGGTCGCCACTCGCCGGTCACTTCGTCATAGATATATTCGTCATTTTGGCTGGTCATGCCAAACTCCATCCTGCAAGTTTTCTAACTATTCCAAGGCCGGCAAATGCCTGACCTCCATCTCATTCATGATCTATAAGTGGCGTCTACCCGAGACAATCAGCCTATGCAATAAGCACGGAGCGAAGACTCGATGCGAGCACTCGGCTTTCCTATTTCAGCACGGATGCTGGCCAAGGATTGCGGCCCTCCCGAAGCCACGACAGCGTATCGACCCAGAAACCGGCGACATGGCTGTCGTGAAACAGACCGAAATGGCCGATTGCGTCCCGGCCGAAATCAACCGGACGGAGCAGCACCGACTGGCGTTGCGCACCGGTATAATAATTCAGCGTGCGGTGAATTGCCGGCACGGTGCCAAGTTCGTCGTCCGAAACGGCAACGGCCAGGATCGACGCTTTGACGGCGCCCATTCGCCGCAGCACATCCCTCCTCTCGCTCGCAGGATGGCTGCGCTCGAACCGGGGGCCACGAAAGCTCCATTCGTTTGCCACGCCTTTCGGCAAATCCTCCAGCCAGCCAAGCCGGCGGCCTGGGAAATAACCATGGAGCGCAGTCATCGCAGGCATGACGACATGCCATTTGAGGAAGAGTGCGGCGCGCCGGCGAGGCATGTAATCGCCCCACCAGGCATATTGAGCTCCGACGGTCAGCATCCTGTCGATCACCCTGGCGTTCTCAGCCAGTCCCGGCAAAAAGCCGCCAACGCTGTGACCCACCACCGTGAGCGGGCCGCTGCGACCATGAACAATCATCAGCCGGAGCGCGGCCGCGAAGTCCTGCTCGCCCCAATCCCGCCAGCGATAGCCAGACCCACGCAGTTGCTGCGAACGCGACTGGCCGATGCCGCGGTAATCGAAAGTCAGAACATCGAAACCATGCCGCGTCAGGAATTGCGCGTAACGATGATAATAGCGCGCCAGAACGCCGGTGGCCGGATTGATGATGATGCGACCTTCCGGCCTTTCCGTCTCCGCCAGCCAGAGATGGCCGCCGAGAACGACCCCGTCCCGGCAGGGAATGGAAACCGGCTGGCTGCGCGGCTTTGCAGCTGGTGGAATTGGTTGCTCGCTCATGGGCGGCAAGATGGGGCCATTGCCACGTTGTGTATATTCACTACCCGGTATACATTGAGCCATGAGAGACAGCTCGCAGCCGACACGCGAACGCATTCTTCAGGCGGCCGGAAAACTCTTCCATCGCGACGGCATCCGCGCGATCAGTGTCGATGCCATCGCCGAGAAGGCAGGCATTACCAAACGCACCCTCTATTATCATTTCCGCAGCAAGGACGACCTGATCGCCGCGCATCTGCAGGCGCGCGGCGAGCCGAACCTTGCGCTCTTCAAACGCTGGTTCGAGGAAACGGAAGGCGATGTCGCGGAAAAGGCCGCAGGCATTTTCCGCCAGCTGGCACAATCGGCACGCAGCGCCAAATGGAAGGGCTGCGGCTTTCTGCGGACCTCTGTGGAACTCATCAACCTCCCCGGCCATCCGGCTCTGGTCGTGGCCCGTGCTCACAAGAAGCGCGTGGAGGACTGGCTGGGATCGGTCTTCATGGAAGCCGGAGCCGGCAATGACGCCCAGCCGCTCGCGCGCCAGGTCATGCTGCTCCTCGATGGCTCCTTCGCCGTCGTTCTGCTTCATCGCGATCCAAGCTACATGGAAACAGCGGCGGATGCAGTGATACGACTGATTGCCGAACGATTGTCCGACGCAAGAGCAAACGCGAGCCGCATCCCCGGCGCGGCGTAAGCCATGCTTCAGTGATACTTCAAACGTTCCCGCCCAAGGATGGCGGGAGCATCGACGCCGGCGATCGGCTGGGAGAGATCGCTCGAAATGTCGCCGGCAAGCTGCAGATCGAGATAGCGGGCGCAGCAGACACGCAGGAACGAGGTGAAATTGCCGAGATCGTGGCCGGCATCGATCGATTCATGGTGCAGCTTGGTAATGAGCTGCACCACGTTCATGCCGTCGCGCCGTGCGATTTCCTCCAGCTTCGACCAGAAGAAGTTTTCCAGTCTCACGCTGGTCACCATGCCGTCGATGCGCAGGGAGCGCGTGGTGCTTTCCCAGAGCCTGGCATCGGCCTTGATGAACAATTCGCACATGCGCGTCTCCCTCTTTAAATTTCAGGCGGCGTTTGCTGCCGACAATGCGTTGGCATCGAGCACGGCCATGAATTGCCGCAGCCAGGACGGATGCGCCGGCCAGGCCGGTGCGGTGACGAGATTACCGTCGGCGACGGCGTCATTAATGGCAATATCGGCATAGATGCCGCCGGCGAGTTCCACTTCGGGACGGCAGGCCGGATAGGCCGAGCAGGTGCGTCCCTTGAGCACGCCTGCCGCGCTCAGCAGTTGCGCGCCATGGCAGATGGCGGCAACAGGCTTGTCTGCCTCAAAGAAATGCTGAACGGCCTTGATGACCTCGGAGTTCAGGCGCAGATATTCCGGTGCGCGGCCGCCAGGAATGACGAGTGCGTCGTAGTCTTCGGCACGGATGCTGGCGAAGGTGGCATTGAGCGCGAAATTATGGCCGCGCTTCTCGGAATAGGTCTGGTCGCCTTCGAAATCGTGGATGGCCGTTGCCACCGTCTCGCCGGCATTCTTGCCGGGGCAAACGGCATGGACCGTATAGCCGCAGGCAAGCAGCGTCTGGAACGGCACCATGGTTTCGTAGTCCTCGGTGAAATCACCTGTAATCATCAGGATCTTTGCTGCTGGCATCGTCTTCCTCCCTAAAACCAACAGACATCACCTTAACAAAGCACCTGCGGTCGCGGGTATTAGGCGAATACTACACGCCGTTTATGACCCTGCTTATTGCGACGGCGAACGGCTGATGTCCGGGATTGCACAGGCTTCGCCGCCGCCGAAGAGGCGCGATCGGGTCAGAAACCGTTTCTCCCGTCCGTTGTCGAGCGAGAACATGCCGCCCCGACCCGGCACGACGTCGATGATGAGTTGCGTATGCTTCCATGCCTCGAACTGGCTGCCGCCAATATAGACGGGCACACCGCCGATCTCGCCGAGCTTGACGTCGTTATCGCCGATCATGAACTCGTTTGCCGGATAGCACATCGGCGAGGAGCCGTCGCAGCACCCGCCCGACTGATGAAACAGGATATCGGGATGGTCCTGTTGTATCTCGCGGATGAGCTCGAGCGCCTTGTCGGTCGCAAGCACCCGCGGCTCCGATCCATTATCGTCCATGATGACCCTCCGTCACCGCCTGAAAATGCTTGAAGGCTCCCGGCCGCAGCCGGGAGCCTCACTGGCGTCGTTGGGAGAAATCAGAAGAAGCCGAGCGCCTTCGGGCTGTAGCTGACCAGCATGTTCTTGGTCTGCTGGTAGTGATCGAGCATCATCTTGTGCGTCTCGCGCCCGATACCCGATTGCTTGTAGCCGCCGAAGGCCGCATGAGCCGGATAGGCGTGATAGCAATTCGTCCAGACACGACCGGCCTGGATTTCGCGACCGAAGCGATAGGCGCGGTTGCCGTCGCGAGTCCACACGCCGGCGCCGAGGCCGTAGAGCGTGTCATTGGCGATTTCGAGCGCTTCCTTCTCGTCCTTGAAGGTCGTCACGGAAACGACCGGCCCGAAGATTTCTTCCTGGAACACACGCATCTTGTTGTGGCCCTTGAAGATGGTCGGCTTGATGTAATAGCCGCTCGACAGCTCGCCACCGAGATCGGCGCGCCCGCCGCCCGTCAGCACTTCGGCGCCTTCCTGCTTGCCGATATCGAGATAGGAGAGGATCTTCTCCATCTGTTCGCTCGATGCCTGCGCACCGATCATGGTAGCGGCGTCAAGCGGATTGCCCTGCTTGATGGCTTCGACGCGCTTGACGGCCCGCTCCATGAAGCGGTCGTAGACCGACTCCTGGATCAGCGCGCGGCTGGGGCATGTGCAGACCTCGCCCTGGTTAAGCGCGAACATTGCGAAGCCTTCGAGCGCCTTGTCGAAGAAATCGTCGTCTTCGGCTGCCACATCGGCAAAGAAGATGTTCGGCGACTTGCCGCCGAGTTCGAGTGTGACGGGGATGAGGTTCTGGCTGGCATATTGCATGATGAGCCGGCCCGTCGTCGTCTCGCCGGTGAAGGCGATCTTGGCGATGCGCGGGCTGGTCGCCAGCGGCTTGCCGGCCTCCAGGCCGAAACCATTGACGATGTTGAGTACGCCGGGCGGCAGGAGATCGCCGATCAGCTCGGCCCAGACCAAAAGCGAGGCCGGCGTTTGCTCGGCCGGCTTGATGACAACGCAGTTGCCGGCGGCAAGCGCCGGCGCAAGCTTCCACGCAGCCATCAGGATCGGGAAGTTCCAGGGAATGATCTGGCCGACGACGCCGAGAGGCTCGTGGAAATGATAGGCGACGGTATCGTGGTCGATCTCGCCGATCGAGCCTTCCTGAGCGCGAATGCAGGACGCAAAGTAGCGGAAATGGTCGATGGCGAGCGGAATGTCGGCCGCCATGGTTTCGCGGATCGGCTTGCCGTTGTCCCAGCTTTCCGCCTGCGCCAGCACTTCCAGCTTGTCTTCCATGCGCTGGGCGATCTTCATCAGGATATTGGAGCGCTCAGTGGTGGACGTCCGGCCCCATTTGTCCTTTGCCGCATGGGCGGCATCGAGTGCGGCGTTGATATCCTTTTCGTCGGAGCGTGGTATCTCGCAGATCTTGCCGCCGGTGATCGGCGTGAGATTGTCGAAATATTTGCCGCCGATCGGCGCGCGCCACTCGCCACCGATATAGTTGCCATATTTCAGCTTGAACGGAGATTCGACGATCTTCTGATGCAGCATGCCATCCTCCCTTGGTCGGCAGGTTCGATAAGCGAACCGAATGGGAGAAGTCTGAGGACATAAGGCGGCAGGCGATAGAGGCAGCCTCACATGCTGCGGTGCACAGTGTCGCAACTCTGCGACAGCCGGCCAGCGCAAAGTACCCTCGCCGGCACTTCAGTGCAGATTGAGCCGTTTCATCTTCCTGTGCAGCGTCGAGCGGCTCATTCCGAGTGCGGCCGCTGCCTGGGAGACATTGCCGCTGGCGCGCGAAAGTGCCCTGAGCAGGGCGGCACGTTCGGCCTCCGCCAGATCTTCACCCATCGCCGCCTGCTCGCGAAGAACGTCGGAGGCAGGAATGCCCGAGGCAATGCGGTGATCATCGAGCTTCAACGCAAGGCGAGCAGCCCTGGTCGCGCCGAGCACGAGGTCGTTTCGGTCAACAGCAAGCAGGGCCGAAGTCGACGCCGTGTCCGTCGGCACCATGACGAAGCGGGCGCCGGCAAAGGCACTTCGGAAAAGATTGAGCTCGATGCGGACTGCCGCGTCGCGCACCGTCTGCGACAGGATTGCCAGGGTCGCATCGTTCACGTCGTCGCGGCAGCTCGAAATGTCGAGCGCACCGGCGAGCTGGCCACGATGATCGCGGATCGGCGCCGTGGTGCAGCTGAGATCGATGTTGGAGCAGAAGAAGTGCTGGTCGCGAAAGATCGCCACGGCCCGCTCGTCGGCCAATGCAGTGCCGATGCCGTTGGTGCCGATACTGGCCTCGGTCCAGACCGAGCCAGTCCATAGGCCGAGATCGTGGAACTCCTTGTCGTCGCCGGCAGCGCCGCGGCGTTCCAGCGCGATGCCATCGCGATCGGTCAGAAGCAGGCAGCAGCCAGCCTTGCCGACCGCAAGGAAAAGGCGATCCAGTTCATTGGCAGCTTCGGCAACCAGCCGTTCCGATCGCTCCAGCGCCGTTTGAAATTCCTGGCTGGTCAGGCGCGTCGGCAGACGTTTCTCTTCCGGCGCCAGGCGATGCATGACCATGCATCGACGCCAGGAGGCAACGACCGAAGAACTCGCTGCGGTCGATTGCGCGGACGCGTAAACCTGATCCGCATGCGCGGAATAGTCGTGCATTTGGCTCCTCCCACCGAACGCTACCCCAATTGTCGCTAAAAATGGCCATTGACGCAATCCTCTCGGCAGCTTTCGCCCGAGATCGCGGGATTGAGCGAGATCTGACCGCCAATCCCGACCTTTCAGGCGGCTGTCAGCGTGTTGCTGTAGCAGCTTTTTCCAAGGGAAACGGAGCAGAAGGCGATTGGTGAGCCGAGCTCCACAGGCAGCTGTCTCGACGGCAATGGAAAGTCGGCTCTATGCAGGCATGGCAGCAAGGCCGAGAGGCTATGAAGGAAATGCTGGGGCGTTGCGCCGACACCGGTCGCAGACGCATGGCTGGCGGCCTTCACTGCTTCTTTCGCACGCCGACCATTAAACCTCCCGCGAATCGCGCATTTCTCGAGCGCCCGATCGTTATCATTGCCATCTTCCTGGCCTTGTCATTGCTCGTCATGTGGACGGCCGACTATCCCTTAGGCGTGTGGATGAAATCGTTTCCCACGCAGTTGCGCGGGACGGCGAAGTGGTTCAGCAGCCTTGGCACGGGGCTATTGGTGCTCTCGTTCAGCGGCGCACTGCTGATATTCGCCATCCTCGCGCCCGCGCACAAACTGCGAAAATCCGTGCGAACAGGGGCGGATCTCATCGCCACGGCAGCTGCCTTCGTTTTCCTGGCGGTCGCCGGCGGCGGCATTGTCGATTCGCTCGCCAAGAACATCATCGGTCGCGCCAGGCCGGAACTCCTGGATACGAACGGTGCCTTCTCCTTCAAGCCTTTTGCCTTCCATGCCGACTTCGCCTCCTTTCCTTCCGGACATTCGGCAACGGCCGGCGCCATGGCGATGTCTCTCGCGCTTGTTTTCCCCCGGCTTCGCCCCGTTTTCATGCCAGTCGGCGTCTTGATCTGCCTGTCGCGGCAATGGGTTGGCGCGCATTGGGCGAGCGACACGCTGATGGGCTGGGGCGTCGGCGTTGCTTTTGCCTTGTGGCTGGCACACGTATTCGCCCGCCGCCGCCTGCTCTTTGCCTATGATTCCAATGGCCGCCTCTGCCCCGGGGAGCAATACAAGGCAATCCTGGCCGTTCTGCGCGCTTTGATCCGACGCATTCCGATCATCGGCAAGAAAGCGGTGCCCACGGCAAAGTCATGTCCGCAACAGGCTCGGCTTTCATCGCGGGCTCTCGATATCCGATCCTGACCTTGCGCCAGCTGCAATTTCCCGCACGGCGCACCGGCCTGTATATCACAAATGCCGGCCTCTTCCCCCGAATGTAAAATGATCGATATGCAGCGACGGATTTGCAGATCGCTGTCGTTTAAGCGCTGAAGGGATAACAGCTTGAAGCTCTTCAAGGACGAATGAGGACATCATGAAAAAGATCATTTTGCTGGCTTTTGCCGCGACCGCCTGCCTTGCAGTCATCTCGCCGGCCGAGGCTCGCGACGGATGCGGCATCGGCTGGCATCGCGGACCGTATGGCTATTGCCGCCCAGATGGACGGCCTGTGGTCGTCGTGCCGGCGGTTCCGGCCTATGGCATTTTCTATCCCGGTCGCGGCTACTGGGATGGACATCGCTATTGGGTACATCGCGAGTGGTGGCATGGTGGCTGGCGTTATCGCTAAGCTACTCTTCAGCGATGTGTGCGGCCCGATCTTCAAGATCGGGCCGCGTGCCAGCCGACGGACCACCGGATTGCTTCTCTCGATCCTTCCGCGGCCTGGGCCGACGATGCAAAGCTCATGGTCCTTTGTCAGTTTGACATGGCAGCCCACGGAAACGTGCAATTGACGGCGGCAATGCAACCGGTCAAAACTTTGACCAGACCGGTTCACGGAAAACAACGCCGCCAGCATGACCAAAAGCACTATCAGCGACCATCAGGGGCCTATCATCGTCTTCGACGCCATGTGCGTCCTGTGTACCGCTAACGCCCAGTTCGTGCTGCGCCATGACCATCTTGGCCGTTTCCGTCTTGCCTCCATGCAGAATGAAACCGGCATCGCCCTCTATCGCCGCTGCGGCATGGACCCCGCCGACCCGGACAGCCTCATCATCGTTGACGGCGCAAAGGTGCTACGCGACAGCGACGCGGTGCTTGCCATCTATGCCGGCCTCGGCTGGCCCTGGAAGGCGATTTCCGTGCTGCGCATCGTGCCCCGCATGCTGCGCAACCCGATCTATCACTGGCTTGCCCGCAATCGCTATCGCATCTTCGGCAAGCGGGAAACATGTTGGCTGCCGACGCCTGAACAGGCGAGCCGCATCCTTTGAGAAAAATCCTCGTCCTCGGTGGCTATGGCGGGTTCGGCGCGCGGCTATCGCGGCGCCTTGCCGGCGATGGTTTCGAGGTTCTGGTCACCGGACGCAATCTTGAAGCAGCAAAGGCACTTGCTTCTCGACTGCCAAATGCGATTGGGCTGCAAGCCGATCGAAATGGCGATATCGCTGCAATCCTCGACAACCACAAACCCTTTCTGTTGATCGACGCGGCCGGCCCCTTCCAGCATAGCGACGACCGGGTGGTTCGCGCCTGTATCAAGGCCGGCATTCACTACATCGATCTTGCCGATGCGCGCGATTTCGTCGGTTCGATCGGCTCACTTGACGAACAGGCCAAGGCCGCTAGCGTTACCGTCATCTCGGGTGCGTCGAGCGTGCCGGCACTATCGACTGCCGTCGTTGCGGAGTTGAGCAAGGATATGCAGGCAGTCCGCTCGATAGAAATCTCGATCAGCGCCTCCAATCGTGCGACCGCAGGCGCCTCGGTCGCATCGGCGATCCTGAGTTACGTCGGCAAGCCGGTGCGGCTTTGGCGCGGCCGGCGCTGGCAGAATGCGACCGGCTGGCACATGTTGAAGCGCGAAAACTATGTGGTCGCCGGCCATCGCCCTCTGCGCCGGCTGGTGGCGCTCGCCGACGTGCCGGATCACGACCTGCTGGTTGAGGGTATCGCCGGACGCCCAAGCGTCGTCTTTCGGGCCGGGCCTGAATTTACCTTTCAGACACTCGCTCTCTGGCTGCTGTCCTGGCTGGTCGCCTGGGGTTGGCTGGCGTCACTCGGAAACATTAGCCGCTCTCTGCTGCCCTTGCAGGGCCTGACGGCGCGGTTCGGCACGGCGCGCTCGGCCGTCACGATCGAAGCGAAAGGGATCGCGCAAGGCATCATGCGAGCCCGCCGCTGGACACTGATAGCCGAAAATGGCGATGGCGCGGAAATCCCGACCCTTCCGGCGCAATTGCTGGCGCGTGCCTTGCGCGACGGCCGGCTTTTGCCCGGCGCCCGTCATGCCGGCGGGCTTCTGTCGCTCGAGGATTTCCGGACATTGTTCCGTGATCTGGCAATCAGCGAGGAGACGACGGAAACGTCCTACAAACCGCTTTACCTGCGCATCATGGGGCCTGCATTCGCGCATCTGGCTAAGTCGGTGCGCGCCATGCACGAAGTCTTCGGCGATGGCGGCGCCAAAGGCGAGGCCATTGTCACCCGAGGACATTCCCCTGTTACCCGGCTGGTTGCCAGGGTGTTCGGCTTTCCCGCCGCCGGCAAGCACGCGCTGCACGTCTCCTTCAAGGAACGCGATGGTATCGAGCAATGGACCAGAGACTTTTCCGGTCAGCGCTTTCGCAGCCATTTGAGCGACGAGAACGGGCATCTGGTCGAACGCTTCGGCCCCTTCCGCTTTTCCTTCGATCTCCCCATGCGCGATAACGGATTCTGCATGGAGATACGGCGCTGGTCGTTTCTGCGCCTCCCGCTGCCGCTCTTTCTGGCTCCGCAAAGCGTCGCCCATGAATGGGCGGAGGATGGTCGTTTCCAGTTCGACGTGCCGATTGCCTTGCCATTCATCGGTCTTGTCGTTCACTATCGAGGCTGGCTCGAGCCAATTGACTGACCTCGCAACGCTGACTGGCTAGACCGGTAAAGGTACCGACCAAGGGTTACTTCTGCCGATCGCCTGCCAGGCAGCCGAACATACGAAAATCATGAAAGGCCTCTTTGAACCGTGCCTTCTGCCGCAGCGTGCCCTCATATTGGAATCCCGCCTTTTCAAGAACCCGATCGGATGCGGTGTTTCCCGGCAGCGTCCATGCCTCGATGCGATTGAGCGAAAAGACGTCGAAACCGCATTGGACCACAGTCCTCGCCGCTTCGCTCATCAGTCCCTTGCCCCAGGCCGAGGGATGCAGCTCATATCCCAGCTCGGCGGATCTGGCACGCCGGTCGATGCTGTTGAAGCGGATCGCGCCGAGCAACTGGCCGGAAGCCCGATCCTCGATGATCCATGAACAGCCAGCGCCCTTGGGGAATATCTTGATCATCCACCGCAAGGAGCGCTCGATCTGCGGCATTTTCGGCGCATCGACCCAGTTTGAGAACCGTGTAACCTCCGGAACCGAAATCAGCGCATGGAAGTCATCGCGATCATCCATGCTTGCTTCTCGAAGCCGTAGCCGCTCCGTCAGAAGTGTGGGAAACTCGGTTTTCGACGGCACCATCTTCACGCTCTCAGGAAGTTCGCAAGGATGATCTCGCGCCAGACGCGAGTGGGCGTGATCCAGGCATCCCATGAATTATACTTGCCGGAATAGATGACGGCGGCAATGCCGGCATCGGGCATGAGCCAGAGCCTTTGCCCACCATTGCCAAAACCCGCATACCACGGGCGCGGACCGTCGAACGCCGGCACCGGCGCATCGCCTGAGAACCACAACCTGCCATAACTCACACCGTCCCCGGTCGAAATCGCGGGCGCGAGGGATTGCGTGGTCCACTCCTCCGAGACGATCCTCTGGCCGTTCCACACGCCCTTCTGCAGGAAAAGCATGCCGATCTTCAGCAAATCGGGAGCGGTAAGACGTAACCCGGATGCCGGCGACGCCACGCCGTCATGGCCGACCGACCAGTAGAACTTTGCAATATTGAGCGGCTCGAAGAGAACCTCTCGTGCGAAATCGGGCAAGCGCTTGCCCGTGCCGCGCTCGATGATCGCCCCCACAAGCGCGACGCTGCCGCCGGAGTAAATCCAGCGCGTTCCCGGCTCGGCGATCACCGGACGCTCCAGAACGAAGCGATATCTGTCCGCCGCATTCTCCATAGCAATTTCGCTATTCAGCGGATCGGTATAGGGACGATCCTCGTCCCACTCCATGCCAAGCGTCATCGTCAGGGCGTGACCGACCGTGATCTTGGCGCGCCCAGGGTCGCGGGCGAGATCGCCGTATTCCGGAAACTGCTCATAAAGGGGTGCGTCCGGCGGCGGCACCAATCCCCTGTCGAGCGCGATGCCATAAATAAGACCGGCAATGCTCTTGGTGACCGAGCGAAGATCGTGCAGCGTGTGCGCATCGAAGGCGACGTCTCCGAGCGGCGCTCCCCAATTTTCGTCCGCGCCAACGGCATAGTATTCCAGGCATACGCTCCCTGAGCGGGCGGCAAGCACGACATGCAGATCGCGCAGCAGGCCGGATTCGATGCCGGCTTCAAACTTGCGGCGGAGCCCGGGATCAAAGCCCATGGCCTGCAAGGTTTCGCTATCCGGTGACAAGGGTGAATTGCTCTGCGTCACGGCCATGAAATCGCTCTCCTCCGCTATGCGACCTTCAGCTCAGGCTACAATCCAAGCATGTATTCAGCAAGGCGGCTCTCAAGCGAGCGGGCACCTATATTTCTGGCCTATCCCATCTTCACGTCGTCTTCCGGCGCGAGCGCAAACGCCGCTTCGGTCCTGTTGCGGCCGTTCAACTTTGCTTTCAGCAATGCACCATCCGCACGGTTGATCAGTGTCGTGGTCGGCCCAGAAGCTGGGGACGAGGCGATGCCGACGGAGACGGAAAGCGGGCCGACAATCCGCGCGCGATAGGAGAAGGGTGTGCTGAATACCCGCGTGCGCAGCTTCTCGGCGAGGGCAAAGCCCTCCTCGTCGGCGAGATCGGTGGCGATAACAGTCAACTCCTCCCCGCCAAAGCGGTAGACCGTACCGGCTTTCCCGACCGTATCGGCAACGATTTGCCCGACATGTCGCAGCACTTCATCGCCGGCGTCATGGCCGAACTCGTCGTTGAAGCGCTTGAAGTGATCGATGTCGATCATCATGCAGATGACCGTGCGGGCGGATTGATCCCGATGAAGATTATTGAGCGCCTCGTCCAGGGAGCGCCTGTTGAGCAGGCCGGTCAGCGCATCGCGCACAGCGAGATTGATTAGCCTGTCGCGCAGCTGCAGGTTTGCGATGGCAAGGCCGATATTTTCGGCAATCAGCTCCAGATAGAGCCTTGGCGCGTCGGCCGCAGTTGCATCCTTCGTGCGGTCCTCGAAGTAAAGCAGGCCGATCGCCTCGCCGAGAGCCGTCAAAGGAACGCAGAGGCCGGGGACCCCGGATTCGTCCAGATGCTGGCAGGGAATGTCCGTGTCGGCTACGTGGCTGACATGCGGGCGGCCGCGGCGCAGGCCCCAGCATGCGGAAGCGGCAAAGGAAGGCTCGGTATGTTCGGGCTCCAGCCACCGGCTGACTTCGCTCAGTGCCGTCCTGCTTTCATTCATCGTGTAGAGGCATCCCGCGACACCGGGAAAGATCTGCGGCACGAAGAGCGCAACGACTTCGGCGAGCTCGTTCTGGGCGTAGCAAGCCTGCAGGCGATGCATCATCTGCAGGATAAGATCCTTCGTCTCCAGATCGCGCTTGCGCTCGGCGTCAAGGCGGTTCCGCTCGAGCCCGTTCTCGCGGAAGATCTGTATGGCATCGTTCATCTCGCCGATCTCGTCGCGGCGACGGTCAGTCGGCACTTCGACGGCATAATCCTGCTTCGCCAGGCGGTTGACGATCCCGGTCATGCGCACCAGCGGCAAGGCAACCCGGCGCCGCAATATGAAATAGAGTACCCCGAGGAATATCACCGCGGTCAATGCCAGCATCACCTTGGCAATATTGGCCCAGAGATCGCTGCGTGCCTGCGCAGAGCGGAAAGCCGCTTCGGTGCGCGCCGTCGCCAGAGTGCGAAACTGATTGACACTGTTGAGCAGCGCCGTCTGGGCGCGCTCGTGTTCGGGGCCAAAGAGCGTATCGCGCGCACCACTCTGATTGCCGCTAGTATAAGCTGCGACTGCTGCTTCCTCTACCTTGTCGAGCGCCTGCGCATTGACCGCCACCTCCTCGACGACCTGCAGCTCGGCATCGGGAATGCCGAGGCCGCGCAGGTTGTTGATGGCGGTGTCGCGGCGGCGTTCTTCGCCCTCATCGACGGTAAAGGCATCCAGATGCCTCTCCTCGCCGCGCATGACATAGAGGCGAGCCTCGTCGGTCGTCTCCTCGGCGCCGAGCGCAAGCTCCTCCCCCATGCTGTTCAGCAACAGATGCTGCTCGACCGCCTGCCGTTCCTGTACGGCACTTCGGGCCGAAAGAATGAACGCCACAGCGGACAGCACGGTCAGAACCACGGTGATGCCGTAGGCCCAATTCGTAATTGTGGTAATTCTCATCTGCCGTCCTCTGCGCCTATTTCAGGCACTCCTAAATTACATGCCTTGCCGAGCCCTCAGTTATGACATCCAGCCACGGGATCAAGCGAGAATATGCAGCGTGGAAAGCTTATTCCAGGTGCATAGGCACGAACCCTCGCCTGCATCGCGCAACGCGGAGAGCTATAGGCGTCGCGATCCTCTGACGGGAACCCCGGTTGCAGCTGAATGCCGCTTCCGAGATTCCCGGCTGTCGTCAGGGGTGAGTACGACAGCCGCGTCAACAAATCGATTTTCAGACCGGCAATCCATAGGCCGACTGGAAGCTGGCAAACACAAGATTAAGTTCCACAAGTGACTGCCCCATTTTGAGACAAGTTTCATACAACGCTAAAATTTATCCTGCCAAGATTAGCCTTGTGCACGGCAATTGTTGTTCGGATCTCATACAAGGGTGATGATTTGAACTTTCCAACTTAACCCATTTTCCTGAATAGCTCCTCGGATTCTGCACAGATTCTGCAAAGGCTGGCGACATCGTCGCGCCATGAACAATACGACCGAGACAATCACAGCTCCGCCCGCCCGCCTGCCACGCAGTCTTCTCAAGGAAGGCTGGTGGCTGGAGGACGACCGTCACCCTCAAGCCGATCCGCCCGCTCAAGGGGCCAAAATCATATCCTTCGCCTTCGCCGAACATCTCGCACGGAGCCGATACCGATGAGCCTATCCGATGCAGCAGCCCTTCCCACAAACTCCACAAACAGCTCCAGTCGCAAATTCCTCACATTCATTGCCCTTCTCACCCTGGCTGACCTTCTACTTTTCGACAGGGAGCCTGGCCTCAATCTTTTTATCTTCACCAATGCCGTTGCCGTCGGTCTGCTGATCTCCTCCAGAAGAAGGCAATCCACTCAAAAGGTCGCGATATTTGTCGCCCTCAGCTTCGTCGGGTCCATGCCGCTTGCCGAAGCCACCTCCTGGATGGGCATCACAATCAGCCTTCTCAGCCTTTGCTTGATCTCGCTCGGCGCCGGCGGATTGATCCCACGGCAATGGACCCGCCTGCCGCTGATGCTGCTGCGCTTCCTTTTGGACGTGCCGGCACGGCCTTTCCGCCGCACCAGCTATCGCTGGCTGCAGCGCCTGCAAAAACCGTCACCGCGCGGCATCCGGCATCATCTTCGCAGCTGGATCATACCGCTGATTTTTGCTGCCGGCTTTCTCGCCCTCTTCGCAGCCGCCAATCCGCTGATCGACAAGACGCTGCGCAGCATCGACCTTACCTTCCTGCTGCAATTGCTGGATGCATGGCGCATCGGCTTCTGGCTTGTGGTCGCAGCCGTCCTGTCCCTGCTGCTTCGTCCACGCCTGATGCGCCGTCGCCGTCGTCGGCGCGATGTCCCCGATATCGTCGCCGGAGCCGAAGATGTGCTGTTCGGCCATGGTGTGCTGCTGCGCTCGCTGCTCGTCTTCAACGCACTGTTTGCCGTGCAGACGCTGCTCGATCTCACCTATCTCTGGGGCGGCGCGAGCCTGCCCGATGGCATGACCCATGCCGAATATGCCCATCGCGGTGCCTATCCACTGATGCTCACCGCAATCCTCGCCGCCATCTTCGTGCTTGCTGCCATGCGCCGCGGCGGCCCAGGCGACAGAAGCCCGCTGCTTCGCGGCCTGGTGCACCTTTGGATCATACAGAACATCCTGCTCTGCCTTTCCTCCATTCTGCGTCTCGACCTTTATGTCGAAGTCTATTCGCTAACGGAGCTGCGCGTTGCGGCCGGCATATGGATGGGCCTCGTCGCGATCGGCCTCTTTCTCATCCTCCTGCGCATCGTACTGCATCGCTCCAACGAATGGCTGATCGCTCTCAGTTCCGCGACGCTGGTCATTACGCTTTACGCGACAGCGCTCGCCGATATCCCAGCCTTCATCGCCCGCTTCAACGTTGCTCACAGCCGCGAGATATCGGGCGAAGGCATCGTGCTCGACCTCGATTATCTCTCGACACTCGGGCCTGCGGCCATCCCGGCACTCGACACCTATCTGATATCGCTGCCTGCCGACACCCAAGCCCGCAAAGTGCGCGAAGCACTTTTCTGGCAGCATCTCGGACGCTCGCACGATTGGCGCAGCTGGACATATCGCGATGCCCGCCTCGACGCTTACCTCAAAAATGATGCAACCCTTGTCAGATGAGGCGGAAACGAAGACAAAGAGCGGAATAACCAAAACAGGCATCGCATGGCACCGCGCATCCTTGTCGCTGACGACGAACCGAATATTCGCGACGTGATCTGCTTCGCGCTCGACCGCGCCGGCATGAAGACGACCACCGCGCGCAACGGCACCGAGGCCATGATGGCCTTTCACAAGGGCGGTCTTGATCTCATCGTCCTTGACATCGGCATGCCTGAGATGGACGGGTTGGAAGTCTGCCGCCGCATCCGCAAGACGTCGAACCTCCCGATCCTCTTCCTGTCGGCGCGCGACGAAGAAATCGACAGGATTTTGGGCCTGGAAATCGGTGGTGACGATTACGTCACCAAGCCCTTCAGCCCGCGTGAATTGGTCGCGCGGGTCCGGACCATCCTGAAGCGCAGCGGCCATGGCCCGGAGCCGGATGCGACCAAGGGTGCCGTTTCCGTTGGATCGTTGCGGCTCAATCGCGGCGGCCGCACGGCGAGTTTTGCCGATGTGCCTCTTACCCTGACAGCACTCGAATTCGCGATCCTCGACACGCTGCTGACGCGCCCGGAGATGGTCTTCAGCCGCGATCAGCTGATGGAGGCAGCCTATGGTGTAGACATGCAGGTGGCCGATCGCACCATCGACAGCCATATTCGCAATCTCCGCGCCAAGCTTTCGGCCGCCGGCGGCAGGGGCATCATCGCCACGGTGCACGGCATCGGCTTCAAGCTGACGGCAAACATCGAAGGAAGCGCCTGATGCGCGCGCCACGGGTGAAGTCGAAATGGCGACCGCCTCTCGCCCTCATCGTCTATGCCGTGCTTCTGACCGTGATGATGCTACCGGTCTTGACCGTCATATGGTTTCGCGTTGTGCGCGCCGCCTCCGGCGCCATGGCGCCGGCGGAGATTGCGACACTTGCCGCCGTTCTGATCCTGACCCTCATCGTCGCCTATGTTTTGACACGCACCCTGACCGTGCCGATCAACGCATTGATCGCGCGCACGGACGAGATCGCCCGCGGCGGACGCTCCGCAATCCGGCCGCTGGAAATCTACGGCACGCGCGAGGTCGCGACACTCTCGCAGAGCTTTCTCGATCTCGCCGGCAAACTGGTCGATCATTCAGACTACGTCCGCTCCTTCGCCGCCCACGTCTCCCATGAGCTGAAGTCGCCGTTGACCTCGATCAAGGGCGCAGCGGAGCTGCTGCGCGACGATGACGACACCAATCCGATGAGCCTGGAGCAGCGCAACCGCTTCCTCCAAAACATCATCGCCGACACCGAGCGGCTGGACCGGCTCCTGTCGCGCCTGCGCGAACTGGCCAAAGCCGAACTTCCATCCGAGCGAGGATCCACCAGCCTTCGGGACATCGTCGCCCAGCTGGAGATACAGTTTCGCCAACTGGCTATCAGTGACGAAAGCAACGCCGAGGAAATACTGGCGCTGCCCAGCGAAGCGGCCGGCATCATCTTCAGCAATCTGGCCGAAAATGCCTTTCAGAACGGCGCCACGACCCTTGCGATCAAGGCAAGCGACGAGGGGCGACGGACGACGATCCGGATGCGCGACAATGGGCACGGCATTGCCGACGGCAATCGGGATCGCATCTTCGAGCCCTTCTTCTCAACTCGGCGGGACGATGGCGGCACGGGCATGGGCCTCGGGATCGTCAGAGCGATGCTCGCTTCGCATGGGGGTAGCATCGAATTGCTCGATAGCGGCAAGGATGGCACGGCCTTTCAGATCGTCCTTCCAAATGCGGCCTGAAAGGGAATAGGCGCACTCCGCCATGATCGGGCGGCAATAACAAAAAGCGGCCGATGGCTGAAATCACCGGCCGCTCGGCTGTTGTAAGATCGGGAGCCTACGCCGCCTGTGACTGCGCCTGAGCTTCCAAAGCCATGGCACGCGCCGTGACGAAATCGACCTTGCCTGAGCCGAGAACCGGCACCTTGCCGACGGTCACTTCAGCGGGAATCATCATTTCCGTGGCACCCTTGGATTTGGCAAAGGCCAGGAAGTCGCTTCGTGTGGCGTTCGGCGCATCGGTCAGGAGTACCAAGCGCTCGCCCTTCTTGGCGTCAGGCACGGCCGAGACGACGCTCAGCGCGCCCGGCCAAAGTTGTGCGGCAAGGGTTTCCACCGCAGCAAGCGAGATCATCTCGCCGCCGATCTTGGCGAAGCGCTTGGCGCGGCCGCGGATCTTGACGAAGCCGTCCTCGTCGATGGTGACGATATCGCCGGTATCATGCCAGCCTTCCGGCAGAGGTTCGAGGACGCCGGGATTGTCGGCGCGCAGGTAGCCGGCCATCACATTGGCGCCACGGATCATAAGACGACCGCCCTCGTCGATGCCGGGAACCGGCTCGAGCTTCCATTCCATGCCGGGCATGATCTTGCCGACCGTTCCCGTGCGGTTGTACATCGGCGTGTTCAGCGAGATCACCGGGGCAGCCTCGGTGACGCCATAGCCTTCCAGAATGCGCAGGCCGAATTTCTCCATATAGACCTCGCGGGTCGATGCCTTCACCGGCTCGGCGCCCGAGAAGATGTAGCGGATCGATCTCAAGTCATAGGGATGCGCGGTGCGAGCATAACCATTCAGGAACGTATCCGTGCCGAAGACGATGGTGGCGTTCGAGACGTAAATCAGCTCCGGCACGATGCGGTAGTGCAGCGGCGACGGATAGAAGAACACCGGCACGCCCGAGACCAGCGGCAGGATCGTGCCCGCCGTCAGGCCGAAGGAATGGAACATCGGCAGGACGTTGAACACCTTGTCACCGGGGTGGAAGTCGATGCGCGAGGCCGCCTGGGCAGCGTTCGACAGGATATTGCGGTGCGTCAGCACCACGCCCTTCGGCGCACCTTCGGAACCGGAGGTAAAGAGGATCACAGCCGGATCGTCCGCGGTGCGCTTCACCAGCGGCCGATACTTACGCGTGAGGCCGACGATCTTGTTGAGGAAGGTCACCTGCGTGCGCAGTTCGTCCAGCCAGACGAATGTCACATGTTTTTCGAGTTCTTCGACCACTGGGCCGAGCTTGGCTTGCGTGATGAAGGCGCGCGAGCAAAGCACATGCTTGACCTCGGCCGTCCGGCAGGCGGAGAGGATGTTGGCAGCGCCGGCCGTGAAGTTCAGCATGGCCGGAACCTTGCCCGCCGACATGACGCCGAGGACGGTTGCGGCCGTGCCATTGGCGTTCGGCAGCATGACGCCCAGCGTCTTCTCGTTGGGGAACATCTTCTTGAACTTGGCGCCGAGTACCGCAGCGCCGGTCAGGAGCTTGGCATAGGAGAGCTTGCCGGCAATCGGATCCTCGACAGCGAGCTTCTTGCCGCCATATTCGTGGGCGCTTTCGATGACGCGGCCGAGGACGGTGTTGTTCGTATCGGCGGTGCGGAACATCAGCGCCGACATGATCTGATAGAGAGCGGCACCGGCGGCGATACGACGCTTCCTGCCCTTGAGTTCTGCGGGAACGTCGAGCTTGACCGGCTCGAGGATCGTCACCTTGACCTTCGGGAAAAGGCGGCGGCGCACATGGCTCGAGGTCAGGTAGGAGGCGTAGCTCTTTTCCAGGCCGTCGATGCGGACGGGCACGATCATCGCGCCGGTCTTGTCGGCGACCATGGCGGCACCGTCATAGACCTTCATCAGCGTACCCGTCACGGTCAGGCGGCCTTCGGGGAAGATGCCGACCGGGCTGCCGTCCTGGATGACCTTGATCAGCGAGCGCGTCGCCATGGGCTTGGTCGGGTCGAGCGGCAGGAACTTGCACATCTTCAAAAGCGGCCGCACCCACCATTTCTTGGCAAATGCAGTGTCGATGGCAAAGACGGGCTCTTCCTCGGTGATGGCAAGCGCGAGCGCACCGTCAAGCAGGCTCACATGATTGAGCGCGATGATCGGCGCCGGGCCGGCCTTGCGGATGTTTTCCAGACCCTCGACTTCCAGCCGCATGAAGGCGCGGAAGATGATGGAGATGAGATCGCGGAAGGCGTTGGTCGGCAGCATCTTCAGCATGAGCCAGGCAATCGCCACGTTGAGCACGGAGATGCTGAGGATGATGACCGGGATCGACAGACCCACGGCCTGCAGCACGGCGACAAGGGCGAGGCCAACCGCGATGAAGAGAGCGGAGAGCACATTCGAGGCGCCGATGACACGGGCGCGGCGATCCTCGTTTGCCCAGCTCTGCATGGCCGAGAAGGTCGGGACAGCCAGGAAGGCACCGCCGATTGCCATGCCGGCGAGATCGATGGCAACGCGGATGGTCTTCGGCCCGGCAAAGAAGGCAAGAATGGTTTCGGCGTGGCTGGTCGACTGCAGGCCCCAGAGGTTCCAGGCGAGATCAAGGCCGAAGAGCGCGACTATCAGCATGCCGATCGGCGCCGGCAAAAGCACGATGCGACCGGCAGCCATCCATCCGGCAATGGCCGAGCCGATGGCGACGGAGATGGCGAAGATTGCCAGATAGGCGGGAACGACGATTTCCGAGCCGCCGAGAATATCAGTGACCATGACCGGCAGCATCGACATGATGAAGGCGCCGACGAACCAGAACCAGCAGTTCATCAGCGAGGCGCGCCAGATGCGGCTATCGGCACGAAGCTCGTTGACCAGCCGATGGCTGGAACGCACGACATTCTTATCGACGATGAGATCAGGCGCCTTCGAACCGGTCGAGGGAATCATGCGGGCGGCAAACCAGCAGAGGACGGAGAGCCCCATCATCATCGGGCCAAAGATCCAGACATTCTCGCCCTCGCGGAAGGCGACGGCGGCCACCATCGTGCCGGTGAGAATGGCGATGAAGGTGCCGCCCTCGATCCAGGCATTGGCCTTGGGGAGATCCCGGTTTTCCAGGTGATCGGGCAGGATGCCGTATTTGATCGGCCCGAAGAGCGAGGAAATGACGCCGAAGCCGAAGAGGGCAAGCATCAGGATCCAGATCGAGGAGAAGGCAATGCCGACGACCGAGATCGCCGCCACGAGAAGCTCGCAGCGCTTCAGAAGCTCGGCCATCTTGGCCTTGTCGTATTTGTCGGCAAGCTCACCGGCAATCGCCGACAGGAGCAGGAACGGCACGATGAAGATGCCGCCGGCAAGCGTCACCAGCGCCGCGCCCTCCGTCGCCATCTGCGCGAGGATGACGAAAACCAGAGTTTGCTTCAGGAAATTATCATTGAAGGCAGTCAGGAATTGCGTCCAGAACAGCGGAGCGAACTTCCTCGATCTCATCAGGTGCTTTTGCATGGCGTATCCCTCATTCAGCCAACAAGACGCCACAGAGTTGTTACGCAAAGGTTGAGCGCGGATACAACTCTGCAGCGTCGTTAATAAAGATTAGTCCTGACCGTCACGATTGAACTTAACCAGAAGCTTCTCCGTGCGGGCATCCTCTACCTTGCGGATCAGCTTGTCAGCCTCGCTATTGTCGCGGATCGTCTTGGTGACGTTGACCGCCGTCTGCACCAGCATCAGGATGCCCATGGCGAGATAGCCTTTGCCCCAGAGATCGATCGGCATCATGTAGAGGCCGACGAGCAGCATGAAAGCGGCAGCGGCAAAAGAGATGTAGGAGAAGCTGACCCAAGCCTGGGAATGTTTCTGGAAGCTGTCGTTCATGATCGTATCCTCTCGATTATCTAATGTGTTTGATGTGTTCGTTTTCAGGCTGCTGAATTCATACGCTCACGCAGGCGGGCCAGCACGTCGTCGGCAGACGGGCCGAGCGGTGCGCCGCAACCGGCATTGGCGAGTTTTTCGATGATATGTGCCTGCCGGCTTGCTGCGTTCATTTCCTTCATGGCCGAGGCTGCGATCTCGCAGCGGCTCTGATAGGCCTGAAGACGAGCAAGCGTTTCCTCGGCGTCGTCGAGCGTCGCCAAGCCGGAATTGTCGTCGCAGGCGGCACTGAGCTTCTGCGTCTGCTCGGTTGCACGCGCCAGGCGCTCGCCGCGCTGCAATTCCTGTAGCCGCGCTTCCGATGTGCGAACGGTTGCCTTGAGTTTGCCGACCGTCTGGACAAATTGCGTCTGCGCCTTCTCCGACGCATCGCGCTCGGCTTCGAGCTGGGCGATCGCCTCGGCCGCCTCCCTGGCAAGCTCGTCGCTGCCCTTCTGCAGGGCGGCAACGGCGCGTGTTTCCAGATCCGTAATGCGGCCGACGACCGCTGCGTGACGGCTTTTTTCCTGCTCATTTTGTGCAATGGCAATCGCCACTGCCCGCCGTGCCGATTGAATGGCGCTGGCCGCCTCGCGGATCTGCTGCGCCAGCAACGGCACGGCGTTCCGATCGATGAACGCCTGCTCCGCATCGTAGGCCCGACCGCGAATAAGCGTCAGAATTGAATTGAACATTTGTCGTCTCCCGTTTATGAACGATGTTCACAAAACGATGTATGCCAGAATCATGAACGGCGTTCAAGAAAAATTTTGAACAACGTTCAAAAAATCGAACTGGAATTGAAAATGGCGAGAAAAACACTGGAAAAGCGCGAGGATCTGAAGCTCAGGCTGATCGAGGCGGCGCGCAATCGCATAGCGGCCGATGGCCTTTCCAATCTCAGGGCGCGCGATGTCACGCAGGATGTCGGCTGCGCCCTCGGCGGCCTCTATACGGTCTTTGCCGATCTCGACGATCTTGTCATTCACGTCAACTCGGCGACATTGAAGGGGCTCGAAGCTTCCCTGACGCTGGCGGAAGTCAAGGATCACACGCCGACGGATCGATTGCGCAATCTCGCGCGCGGCTATCTGCGCTTCGCAGTCACCCACCGCAATCTATGGAAGGCGCTTTTCGACCATCGACCGCCAGACAATCGTCCGAGCCCGGAATGGCATCTGGAGGAGCATATGTTCCTGATGGGCGTCATTGCCGAGCCACTGGCCGAATTGCAGCCGAACATGTCGGAGACGGCGCGCGCCATCCGCGCGAGAACCCTGTTTGGTGCCGTGCATGGCGTCGTCAGCATCAGCCTTGAGGGACGGTTTGTCGGCCTGCCGATCGAGAGCCTGGAACAGGAGCTCGACGATTTCATCCTGACGGTCGCGGCCGGCGCTGCGGCGAGACAAGGCTAGCCGGAATCCTGGCAATCATGGGCTCGAGGGCGCATAATTCCGGATGTCGCCGAAAGCGTAGCCGCGATCGCGCAGCTTGCGTATCAGCGACTGCAGATTTTCGCGGCCGTTGAACTGATCCTGAAACATCTGATCGTGCATCAGCAGGATCATCTTTCCGCGCTGCGTGAAGCGACCGTATTGGAATAGATGGTCGATCTCGTTGACCAGATGGTCCACCGACTGAACCGGCTTGCCGTCGTCGCTGTGCACCCATTCGAAATCCCAGCCGTAGAGATAGAACCCCGCCTCGGCGACAAGCTCGTAGTCAAGCCATTCGCGCTCCCATTGAGCGACGTTGATGGACAGATCCTCGCGCGACACTGTCGGAAGCCGGAAGACGTCCCTGCCCGGCAGCCGCGCATTGACGATCGGCGTCAGGCCGAGCACCTGGTTGGCGTGCAACATGTCGGCAACCACGGCCTGGGTGTTGGAATAGTATCGTCTGTAGCGATTATTGGCGTGGCTGTAGCTGTGATTGCCGACCGTCACCAGCGGCATCGCCTTGGCTTCGGCCAGAAGGTCGCGGCCGGCGGGGATGGTTTCCACGTGCAGGCCGACCATGAACATGGCGGCGGGAACATTTTCCTGACTCAGCACGGAAAGGACATTTTGCGTTCCCGGCAAGGGCCCATCATCGAATGTCAGGTAGATCGTCTTGTCCGCCGCCTGGGCGGAGATGGCGCAAGCCGCGGCAAGGATGCCGGCGAGCAAGCATCTGAAGACCGCATTCCATTGATGTTTCAATCCACCCAAGCCAGCCGCCTCCCGCATGATCGCCGCAAACTGGCACATCGGATTGGACAAGAAAAGCGCCGCGAATGCGACAAAAGCAAAGGGCGCTCTACCCATTTCTGGGGAGCGCCCTTGCTTTTTAACCCGGACAGCGAACACCGGCTCGACACAGAAATGTCAGCGCAGCAGGCCATCGTTACAGGTGATGACGTGCAAATAATAGCGAATCACACCCTTTGCAAGGGTAAACTTCGAAAAAGTCGAAGTTCCACCACATGGCAAAAACCATGTGGCATCATTCGCACATAGGAGCGGCGCCTTGGCGGCCGTCACGCAGCCTGCAACGCCGCATCACGCGGGATCTCGACGTCGATCTCCAGCATGGAGACGTCCTTGTCGCGATCCATCTTCACCTGCACCTTGTCACGGTCGACCTGTACATGCTTGGCGATGACGGCGAGGATTTCCTCTCTCAGCACGGATACGAGATCCGAGCCCACAGAGGCGCGCTCGTGGGCAAGGAGGATCTGCAGGCGCTCGCGCGCCATCGGTGCAGATCTCTGCTTGCGGAACAGTCCGAAAATGCTCATGCGGCCCTCCTTGCGAAGATTTTGCCGAAGATACCCCGCTTCTCGCCTGGGATGGTGATCGGCACTTGCTCGCCGGCAAGACGGCGTGCGGCTTCGAAATAGGCAAGCGACGGCGCGCAGCGCGCATCGGCAAGCGTAACCGGCGAGCCGAGGTTAGAGGCGCGCAGGACGTCCGTGCTTTCCGGGATGATACCGAGCAGCGGAATGGAGAGGATTTCGAGCACGTCGTCGACCTTCAGCATGTCGCCGCGTTCGGCGCGACCGGCATCGAAGCGGGTCAGCAGAAGATGCTTTTCCATGCGCTCGCCGCGCTCTGCCTTCAGCGTCTTGGAGTCGAGCAGGCCGATGATGCGATCGGAATCGCGCACCGACGAGACTTCCGGGTTGGTGACGACGACGGCGACGTCGGCATGACGCATGGCAAGCGTTGCGCCGCGCTCGATGCCCGCCGGGCTATCGCAGATCACCCAGTCGAAATAGTTCTTGAGCTCGTTGATGACGCGCTCGACACCCTCGGGCGTCAGATTGTCCTTGTCGCGGGTCTGCGAAGCCGGCAGGAGGAAGAGCGTCTCCAGCCGCTTGTCGCGGATCAGCGCCTGCGGCAGCTTGGCGTCACCATGAATAACGTTGACGAGGTCATAAACTACGCGGCGTTCCGCGCCCATTACCAGATCGAGATTGCGCAGGCCGACGTCGAAATCGACGACGACGACCTTTTCGTTTCTCTGTGCCAGAGCCGCCCCCAATGCGGCCGTCGAAGTTGTCTTTCCAACTCCGCCCTTGCCCGATGTGACGACGATTACCTTGCCCATCTCGCTCTCCTGTTTTGGCCGGCTTCGGCTCAGATTAGTTTTTCAGCCATGATCGTTTCACCATCCAGCCAGAGCTGGACAGGCTGCCCTCTGAGGCTGGGTGATACGTCTTCTGCCATCTTGTAGATTCCATCGATCGCCAGAAGCTCAGCCTCGAGCTTGCGGCAAAAAATTCGCGCCGAGGCATTGCCGATCGAACCCGCCATGGCGCGGCCCCGCAGGGCGCCGTAGATATGGACCGATCCGCCTGCGATGACCTCAGCCCCGGATGCCACCGAACCGATGACGGTGACATCGCCTTCCGGAAAGATCACCGACTGGCCGGAACGCACCGGCTCGCGGATGATCAGCGACTGCGTGACCGGCCGGATTTCCGGCGGCGACGCCTTGGGTTCGCTGTTGCGGCGCTCCACCACCGGCTCGGCCTCGGAGACCTCGAAATCAGCGGCAGGACGCCCGCCCTTCAGGATCGGCGGCATGCCAGGCCCTGATATCGACGGGCGACCGCCCTCGATGCCCATGATGCTGACATTGCGGGCCGAAAGCTCTGATATCAGCTCCTTGAGCTGCGCCTTGTCGATCGGCAGATCGGTGATGTCGAGCACGACCGGCCGCCCCAGAAAGAAGCCGGCCGAACGGGCTGCTAGATCGTCAAGCCTTGTCAACCACTGATCCAGCGGAAGATCCGGCGAAAGCATGACCGCAAGAAATGAGCGGCCCTTGATACGGATCGAACGAGCGTCTGTTAGCACTTTGGTCATCTATGTGAATAAATCGTTGATCCTGTGTACCGCTCATATGGTTAACAAGTGGTTAATACGGGGCTCCATTCGCGCCCGAACCGCCCCATAAAACAGCGATGCTCGTAAGCGTCGAAGGCTCGTTCGAGCCGGGGTCGTAGACGCATGGAGCGGCGAAAATCGCAGCTCCTGCAAGGAGAAGAATGATAGCCTTCATGTGATCCTCCATGCGCAAGGCATGACCTGCCCTGCCTGAAATTCGATGTGATAAAAATTAACGTTTCTGCGCGCCGCCCCCTCCAGGAACGACGCGCAATGTCGATGCGCGGGTGATTCTCAGGCGAGCTTCAGCTCGACATTGATGTTGCCGCGGGTAGCCTTCGAATAAGGGCAGGTCTGATGGGCTTCCTCGACCAGCGTGCGTGCGAGCTCCGGCTCGATGCCGGGCATGCTGACGGTCAGGCGAGCCTGCAGAAAGTAGGCGCCTTCCGTGGTGCCGAGGTCCACTTCTGCATCGACAGCAAGATCGGCCGGAAGCTTGACCTTGCGCTTGCCGGCGGCAAGGCCCATCGCACCGATGAAGCAGGCCGACCAGCCGGCTGCGAAAAGCTGCTCGGGATTAGTGCCGGCATGGGCGCTGCCCGGAGGCGAAAGCTTGACATCCAGCTGATTGTCATCGCTGCGGGCCGAGCCGTCACGGCCGCCGATGGTGTGGGTCTTGGCGGTATAGAGAACCTTGTCGATCTTGGTCATGGAACACTCCTTTGTTGCGTTGCCCGCGCTGTTTTGGTGTGGGGCAACGTCTGTTGACGGAGTTGTTTTTGATGGATCGACGTATCCGGCATGTTTCCGAAATCGCCGGAAGTGTTACAAAACGTAGAGCCTAACAGGCCGGATACAAACGCTTACAAATCGCCCGAAAATCTTTTGAGACCGATCAGGAAATAACGACCTCGGCCGCAAGACCACCGCCTTCGCGATTGTAAAGCCTGACGGAGCCGCCCAGCGTCTGGGCGAGCTGCTGGGCAATCGCCAGCCCAAGCCCAGCACCGCCGGTGTTGCGGTTGCGCGACTGCTCCAGCCGGAAGAAGGGCTGCATGGCCGCCTCGATCTGCTCCTGCGGAATGCCGGGGCCACGGTCCAGCACCGTTATAGTGATCTGGCCCGTCTCCCTGCGTTCCACCGCGATTTCCGCCGCGCCGGCGAATTTCAGGGCATTGTCGATGAAGTTGGTGAGGATGCGACGCAGCGCATGCGGCTTCGTTGTCGCCGTCCCCTGGATGAGGCCGAGAATCTCGACGGATTTGCCGGTGTCCTGATAGTCGTAGCTGATGCTTTCGATGAAGGAGGCAAGATCGATGCGCGCGCTCTTCTCGCCATTGCCATGGGCGCTGCGCGCATATGCGATCCCGTCCTGTACCAGACGCTCGATCTCGCCGAGATCCTGCAAAAGCTTGGTCTTCTCGGGCGAATCGTCGGCAATATCGGCGCGCAGGCGCATGCGGGTGATTGGCGTCTGCAGATCGTGCGAGATGGCTGCGAGAATCTGCACGCGCTCTTCAAGATAATGCGCGATCCGGTCGCGCATCGCGTTGAAGGCCTTGGCCGTATGCGCAACCTCGCTTGGCCCCCGATCGCTCAATGCCGGCCCCTTCTTGTTTGGGTCGAGGGCATCGGCGGCGGCGGCGAATTCGGCAAGCGGCCGGATTGCCTGTCGCACCGCAAACCAGGTGCAAAGGACAATCAACAGCATCTGCACGACGAAGACATAGGGCAGCCAGGCCGCAATCGGCATAATGCCTTTCGGCGTTACATCGATCGTCAGCGGACTGCCGTCACTCAGGTTGAGATGCGCCTGCAGCCGCATGACAGGGCCTGGTATCGATTCCATTGTGATGGGAAAGCGATGACCGACGGCATCCTCGATCTTGGAAGCAATCTCTCCGCCACGGACCGACGTATCCGGCACGCCGGGCAGACCGTCGCCCAGTTCGAAATTGTAATTGCCGCGACTCAGCCAATCGACAAAATTTGCCCGCTCATCCGCCGGCAGACGATCAAGGACTGCGATCGACGTTGCAACATCGCTCTCCAACGTGCCGAGCATGACGGCCTTGGCCGACATGTAGCGCTCCAGATAGAGCACGCTGAAGGACAAGCCGTAGGCGATCGCCAATCCGGCAAGCAGGATCAGAAAGATGCGCGAACGCAGGGTTCTGGGCCACCACGGCCGGTGACCTGAGAGGTCGACCATGCTCATGAGCGAAGCTCCGCAATTTCCACCGGCACGGAGAAGACATAGCCTTCGCTGCGAACCGTCTTGATGTACATCGGCTCGCGTGCATCATCCCCCAGACGCTGGCGGAGACGGCTGACGAGCAGGTCGATGGAACGATCGAAGAGATCGGCGTCGCGGCCCTGCGTCAGGTTCAGCAGCTGATCGCGATTGAGCACCCGCTGCGGGTGGTCGATGAAGACGCGCAGCAGGCGATATTCCGCGCCGCTGAGCGTGATCTCCGTGCCGTCCTTGTCGAGCAGATGCCTCCCAACGGTATCGAGCCGCCAATCCCCGAAGACCAGCATCTGGCCGACTTCGCTGATCTGCAGGTTGGGCGGCAGCATGCGGGTGCGGCGCAGAACCGCTTTGATGCGGGCAAGCAGCTCGCGCGCGGCGAAGGGCTTTGCCAGATAGTCGTCCGCGCCCATTTCGAGGCCGAGAATGCGATCCATTTCATCATCGCGCGCCGTCAGCATGAGGACGGGTGTCGCCTTGTGCTTTCCGGCGCGAAGCTCGCGACACAGCACAAGGCCGTCGTCTCCCGGCATCATCACGTCCAGCACGATCAGATCGACCGAATTGGCCTCGAGGAAGCTGCGCATCTGCCGGCCGTCGGCAGCCGTCGTCGCCCGCAAGCCATTCTTTTTCAGATAGCTCGACACCAGCTCACGGATTTCCCGATCGTCATCCACGATCAGGATATGGTCGACATGTTCCATTTCGATTTCCCACTCATCATCGTAAGCATCAAGCTACGAATATTCTTCCCTTACGGCGCCAACAGCTAAAGGCGCCAGCTTAAGCCGGCGCCTTCCCACGCGCTACCGCTGAACTAGAAACGATCAACATCTATCACAGCCTGAGCGAAAGCCTGCGGGGCCTCCTGGGGCAGGTTGTGGCCGATGCCGCCGGTGATGGTGCGGTGCTCGTACTTGCCCGAGAACTTGCCGCGATAGGCCGACGGTTCCGGATGCGGCGCGCCGTTGGCGTCGCCTTCCATGGTGATCGTCGGGATCGAAATCACCGGCCCGGTGGCAAGCTTCTTTTCATAGGCATCGAACTTCGCTTCGCCCTCGACGAGACCAAGCCGCCAGCGGTAATTGTGGATGACGATATCGACATGATCGGGATTGTCGAATGCGGCGGCCGAGCGATCATAGGTAGCGTCATCGAAAGCCCATTGCGGCGAGGCGGTGTGCCAGATCATCTTTGCGAAATCGTGGCGATTTTCCTGGTAGCCGAGACGGCCGCGCTCGGTGGCGAAATAGAACTGGTACCACCAGGCAAGCTCGGCCTTCGGCGGCAGCGGCTTGCGGTTGATTTCCTGGCTGCCGATGAGATAGCCGCTGACCGAGACCAGCGCCTTGCAACGCTCGGGCCAAAGCGCCGCCATGATATCGGCGGTACGTCCACCCCAGTCGTAGCCGGCAACGACGACCTTGTCGATCTTCAGCGCATCGAGAAGGTCTATCATATCAGCGGCAAGTGCTGCCTGCTGGCCGTTGCGCGGTGTATCCTTCGAAAGGAAGGTGGTGGTGCCGTAGCCGCGCAGATAGGGAATGATGACGCGATAGCCGGCATCCGCAAGCAGAGGCGCGACATCGACGAAGCTGTAGATGTCGTAAGGCCAGCCGTGCAGCAGCAGCACGACCGGACCGTTGGCGGGACCAGCTTCCGCATAGCCGACATTGAGCACGCCCGCATTGATCTGCTTCAGCGCACCAAAGGAAGTGTGGGTGCCGGCCTTGACGGCAGGCAGAGCCGAAGCGGAAGCCTTGGTTTCCTGTGCGCCGGCGATGGCCGGCAGGCCGAACTCGGCGGCTGCGACAGCGATTGCGGCAATGCCGAAGAAGCGGCGGCGGGTGTGATTGATATCGTCGGACATCTGTCTCTCCTGTGGATTGGATCGTGAGCTTAAGAAAGCCAGCCGCATGTATCGCCGATGTGTCGCAGACGGCCGCCTTTTGAATATCTGTGTAGCTTCAGGCCGCACAGATACAGTCTGATACAATCCGGTCCCTTTTCTCCCAGCGCGTCGGCAAGCAGCTGAACCACCAGCGAAATCGCACCCAAATCGGCCAGTTTGTATCGCAATGTATCGAAGCCGGGAACATCGACGTTTCGGTACATTCTCCCATCCAACCAGACACATTCGAGATACGTCGCCGACGGCAGATAGCGTCACTGCTGAGCACGGCGCGTCGCCGTTGGCAGCTAGCCAATCGCTTCTAAAGGAACAAGACGATGACGCTTCTCATCATTGCCTATCTCGGCGGTGCGCTGACGATCCTCAGTCCGTGCATCCTGCCCATCCTTCCCTTCGTCTTTGCCCGCGCCGGACAGCCCTTCGTCCGTAGCACGCTGCCCATGCTGGCGGGCATGGCGCTCACCTTTGCTGCTGTTGCGACCCTTGCCGCCGTCGGCGGTGCCTGGGCGATCCGTGCCAATGAATATGGTCGCCTCGCGGCAATCGTGCTGCTTGGACTCTTCGGCCTGAGCCTAATCTCGCCGCGCATCGCGACTGCGCTTTCGCGGCCAGTCGTCGATCTCGCCAACAATCTCCTGAATGCCGCAGGTGCTCAGCGCGCGACTGCAAGCGTCCGAAGCTCCTTCGTGCTCGGCATTGCGACAGGCCTGCTCTGGGCGCCTTGCGCTGGCCCGATTCTCGGGCTTGTCCTCACTGGCGCCGCCTTGAAGGGTGCCAATCTCCAGACGACATTCCTGCTGCTTGCCTATGGCGCCGGGGCTGCTACCTCGCTTGCCGTCGCCTTGTTTGCCGGCGGCAAGATCTTTGCGCGCATGAAGCAGTCCCTTGGTGTCAGCGAACGCATCCGCCAGTTCGCAGGAGCGGCCGTTCTTGCCGGCGTTGCGGCCATCGCGCTTGGCCTCGATACCGGGCTGCTCGCCCGCCTTTCCTATGCAAGCACCGGCTCGTTCGAACAGGCTTTGCTCGAGAAGCTGCACAGCAAGGCTTCGACTCCGGAAACCGAGGTTGCCAGCAACGGCGCCATGAAGGTTGCAACCGACGCCACACGCCCCTTCCGCAGCGACCTTCCCATCGAAGGCGCCGCCCCGTCCCTCGATGGCGCCGTCACCTGGCTGAATTCGGAGCCGCTGACCACCGCCCAGCTGCGCGGCAAGGTCGTGCTGGTCGACTTCTGGACCTATTCCTGCATCAACTGCATCCGCACCATTCCCTATGTTCGTGCCTGGGCGGAAAAGTACAAGGATCAGGGTCTTGTCGTGATCGGGGTCCATGCTCCCGAATTCGCCTTCGAAAAGAACGTCGATAACGTCAAGAAGGCGATCGCCGACTTCAAGATCGGCTATCCGGTCGCGATCGATAACGACTACCGCATCTGGCGCGCCTTCGAGAACAACTACTGGCCGGCCCACTACCTGATCGATGCCAAGGGGCAGATCCGCTACCAGCACTTCGGTGAAGGCAATTATCGCCAGACCGAACAGGCAATTCAGGACCTCCTGCGCGAAGCCGGCCGCGACATGGCCCAGAGCGGCTCGGTTATTCCGGATGCGAAGGGTGCGGAAGCAAGCCCGGACCTCGGCCATATCCGCTCCGGCGAGACCTATGTCGGCTATAGCCAGGCAACCGGCTTCGTCTCTCCCGAAGGCCTGAAGGCAGATACCGCCGCCGACTATTCCGTTGCCAATCCCGGCCTCAACCAATGGGGTCTGGCGGGCACCTGGACGGTCGGCCCGGAAGAGGCATCGCTGAACAAGGCAGGCGGTGGCATCAGCTACCGCTTCAGCGCCCGCGACCTGCACCTCGTCCTTGGACCCTCGGCTGACGGAAAGCCGATCCGCTTTCAGGTGACCGTGGACGGAAAGGCGCCCGGCGCCAACCATGGCTCCGATATCGACGCCGACGGCAATGGCACCGTGACGGCAACCAAGCTCTACCAGCTCGTCCGCCAGTCCGGTGACGTCACCGCCCGCAACTTCGAAATCCGTTTCCTCGATCCCGGGGTCCAGGCCTACGCCTTCACCTTCGGCTGAAATTCCCTCTTCACCCCAAGCATGAACCTCAACTGACAGGAGTTACACCCATGAAGACCCGTTTTCTTTCCCTCTTCGCCCTCGGTCTTGCCGCAAGCACTTTTGCCTTTGCCGCACAGGCAGCCGAGGTCAAGAACATCGTCATCGTCCACGGCGCCCTTGCCGATGGTTCGGGATGGCGCAAGGCCGCCGATATCCTTGAGAAGGACGGCTTCAACGTCACTGTGGTGCAGGAGCCGATTACCTCGCTTGCCGACGATGTCGCTGCCACCAACCGCGTACTCGACCTTCAGACCGGGCCGAGCCTGCTTGTCGGCCACAGCTATGGCGGCATAGTCATCACCGAAGCGGGCAATCGCCCGGATGTCGCCGGCCTCGTCTATGTCGCGGCGTTTCAGCCGGACAAAGGCGAAAGCCTGATCAGCCTTGCAAGCTCCAAGCCGGCGGGCAGCATGAACATCCGCGAGACCAAGGACGGTCAATATCTCTATCTCGATCCGGCGACATTCGCAGCCGACTTTGCCGCAGACCTGCCGAAGGACGAGGCCACTTTCCTGGCGAAGTCGCAAGTCTTTGCATCGAAGGCCGCCTTTACCGCCAAAGTCGGCGATCCCTCGTGGAAGGCAAAGAAGAGCTGGGCCGTCGTCGCGACCAACGACCGTTCCATCAATCCGGACCTTGAGCGTGATATGGCGAAGCGCGCCGGCAGCGATGTCACCGAAATAAAGGGAAGCCACGCTGTCTTCGCTTCGCAGCCGGAAAAGGTCGCGGCCGTGATCGAAAAAGCAGCCAAGGAAGCCGGCAAGTAAAGCAAACGGCCGGCGGCCCCATGAATGGGGCCGCCGTTTTCCCTTATGCGGGATCGTAGCGGCTGACTTCGATCCCGGAGCCGACCGGCAACAGAATGGACGTGATCCCCGGCTTAGCGCGAACGGCGTCGCCGTAACGCTTCACGTCCTCATTGCCGGGCATGAACATATTGTCGGCAACGATGATCGCGCCGGGATTGAGCTTCGGATAGAAAGCTTCCAGGCAGGGAATGTAGAGATCCTTCCACAGGTCGACCAGAACGAAATCGACGCCGCCGGGAAGCGCCTTGATCATCTCGACGGCATCGCCGATCTGGAAATCAATGTGCTCCGACAGCCCTGCCTTTTCGGCCATCTCCCTGGCAAATTCGGTCTTGTAGGCGTGCAGCTCCATTGAGATGAGCTTCCCGCCGCTTGCGCGCGCGGCTTCGGCCAACCAGATGCCGGAATAGCCGAAGGAGGTCCCAAGCTCGAGAATGATGGGCGCCTTGAGGCTTTTCGCCAGAATATTGAGCAGACGACCGGTCTCCGGTCCGACGGCGCGCAGGCGTCGATCCTGGCCGCCATCGCGCCCGCCGGCCGGCATTTCCCGTGGCTTGCTGTGCTCCTCGCGAATAAGCTCATGATAGACTTCGAGAACGGCTTCGATCTTCTGGTCCATGGCAAACTCACCTTCCAAGCAATCGTTTCGATGATCTGTGAGGAAACATGGCTACATCCCCATACAGCGGCGCTCAAGCGCCATGAAGATTCATGTCCGAAACTTAATCTTTCCCCGGCGTTCCGCGCGAGGCATTCTGCTCGCGGATCAGCTCAATCAGCGCCCGCAGCCGCGCCGGCATCTGGCGTCGCTGGGCGAAATACAGGCTGAGCCCCGGATAGGGTGGGCTCCAATCCTCCAGCACGGAAATCAGCTCGCCGGCGGCTATATGGTCGGCAACGGTGCCTTCGCTGATATAGGCAAGCCCCGCCCCATCGAGGGCAGCGCTCAGCATCAGGTCGGAAGCATCGAGAATGAGGCTTCCCGGCGCATCAATGAGAATGGATTGACCGTGCCGCTCGAACTCCCAGCGATAAAGCTTGCCGCTCGCCATGCGGGCACGAATGCAACGGTGCTGCAGGAGATCGTCTGGAACGAGTGGGCGCGACCTGTTGCCGAAATAGGCAGGCGAGCCGACCACAAGCGAGCGCAGCGTCGGAAGGATGGGTATTGCGACCATATCCGTTGGCACGGACTCGGCAAGGCGCACACCGGCGTCAAAGCCTTTGCCGATGACATCGACAAGGGCATTATCGGTGACAATCTCGATTTCAACATCGGGATAGCGCCGGCCATATTCGAGGATAAGCGGCGCAAGAAGTATGCGCGCGGCACCCGGCGCCATGTTGAGGCGAAGCGTGCCCGATACCGCGCCGGAAGATAGACCCGCATTTTCGATCGCCCTGTCGATCACAGCCAGCGCCGGAGCCACCTCCGCAACGAAACGTTCCCCGGCATCCGAGAGCGTCACGCTGCGCGTTGTTCTGTTGAATATCCGCACGGACAGGCGCTCCTCCAGCGCAGCAACCGCATGGCTGAGCGCGGAGGAGGACATGCCGAGCTCGCGCGCAGCCGCACGGAAGCCGCCATGGCGCGCAACGGCCGCGATCGCCTCAAGCTCCGCCAGACTTGCCTTCATTGCGCGATTTTTCTCATCAGCCTGTCCATTTCTGTCCTACTAGACCGAACAGATAGCGCGTCTTACCTCTTTCGAAAAGATAAAGGAGACGCATATGCGCAGCATAGACACCATCTATATCAACGGCAGCTTCGTTCGGCCGCACGGCACGGAGAGCGCCCCTCTTTTCAACCCGGCCACCGAAGAACAGATCGGCATCGTACATCTTGGCGACGAGCTGGATGTCGACAATGCCGTCCGCGCTGCCAAAACGGCATTTCCGACGATGTCGCAAAGCTCGAAAGCCGAGCGTATCGCCATGTTGCAAAGCTTGCACGATGCGGTCGCAGCACGTACCGCCGATCTCACCGACGCCATGCGCGAGGAATATGGCGCGCCGGCATCCTTCATCGGCTTTTCGGTACCGCACGCAGCCGGTGCCTTCCTCAATATGGCGAAGACGCTCGAGACCTACGAATTTCGCCGTCGCATCGGCCACGCGGAAGTCGAGATGCGACCTGCCGGCGTCGCCGCCGCGATCACCCCTTGGAACAGCAATTACGGCTTTATCTGCAGCAAGCTCGCGACTGCCATTGCAGCCGGCACGACCATGGTGATCAAGCCCTCGGAAATGAGCGCGATCCAGACGCAGCTCATCACCGAATGCCTGCACGCGGCCGGCCTGCCGAATGGTGTCTTCAACATCGTCAATGGCTACGGCCATGTCGTGGGTGCCGCTCTCAGCAGCCATCGCGACATCGCCAAGATCAGCTTCACCGGCTCGACGGTAACGGGCCGGGCTATCCTTCAAGCCGCATCGGCGACCCTGAAGCGCGTGACGCTGGAACTTGGTGGCAAAAGCCCGAACATCATTCTGGACGATGCCGAGCTCGATACCGTCATTCCGCAGGTCCTTGCAGCCGGCTTTGCCAATAGCGGCCAGGCCTGTATTGCCGGCACCCGCATTCTGGCCCCCGAAAGCCGACTGGCGGAAATCCATGACCGCCTGATCCAGGCAGTTGCAACGCTCAAGGTTGGCGATGCCAGAGATCCCGCCGTCAGGATCGGCCCGATGGTCAGCCAGAAGCAGTGGGACCGCGTGCAATCCTATATCCGTCTCGGCCAGGAGGAAGGTGCCCGGCTCGTCGGCGGCGGCGAAGGACGGCCCGAAGGGCTCGATCGCGGCTGGTTCGTTCGCCCGACCATTTTCTCCGGCGTCAATAACGACATGAGGATCGCTCGCGAGGAGATTTTCGGACCCGTGCTGTGTGTCATCCCCTATCGCGATGAGGCGCATGCGCTCGAAATCGCCAACGACACGGTCTACGGCTTGCAGGCCTATGTCTTTTCCTCCGATGTCGCCAGGGCAAAGCGGATCGCCGAGCAGATCGACGCAGGCCGCGTCGTCATCAACGGTGCGCCGCACGAGCCGCAAGCCCCCTTCGGCGGCTTCAAGCAATCCGGCATGGGCCGCGAATTCGGCGTCTTCGGCCTCGAGTCCTTTCTCGAGCCACGCGCCGTGTTGAGCTGATGCAACGAAGCCCCGGAGAAACCTGATAGTTCTCCGGGATATCTCCCTGGCTGGCAACGCAGAGCGGACCGCCTCAGCCCCTAAAGGACTCGCATTCAGGTTATCGTTAGAATCATGTTCTACCTTTAGAACAATTCCAATCTAAGGAGATCCGATGCCTGCCAGATCGACCTATTCTGTTCCGCAACGCATTCTTCACTGGCTTATGGCCATCCTCATCTTCTTCAATCTCTTGTTTCCCGATGGCATGAACGCCTGGCGGCGTCTCGTGCGCCACGGGCAGATCCCGACGCCGGCCGATATCTCCAGCGCCAATATCCATGCCTATGCCGGGATCGCGATCCTGCTGCTGGCTATCGTGCGCCTTAGCTTGAGACTGGTGTCCGATGTCCCAGCGTTGCCGGACGGTCAGCCCGCGTTTCTGCACTACATCGCAAGCATCACGCATTTCCTGCTCTATGCACTGATCTTCGCAATGCCCCTATCGGGAATAGCCGCCTATTATTTTGGTATCGATACCGCCGCCTTCGTCCATGGCGGCCCGATCAAGACGCTGCTTTGGATTGTCGTCGTGCTGCACATCTTCGGAGCGTTTGCTCAGCACTTCTATTTCAAATCGGATGTCCTGCGACGCATGACAATCGGCTAGACCGTCCGCGAGATTGGCGGCTAAGCCGATTGGCCGCCAAAGTGCTTCTCGAAGGAGAAGAGAGCCGTCGGCAGTGCGCTGCCGCCTTCAAGCGCCAGATCGGCGAGGATCTCGCCGACAACGCTCGTAAATTTGAAGCCGTGGCCGGAACAGGCCGACGAGACCACGACATTTGGCTGTCCTGGCATTGTATCGATTAGGAAATCCTCGCTCGGCAACATGGTGTAACGGCAGGTCGTCGCCCGCGCGCGAAACGATGCTGCCTCCGGCAAGCGCTTGCGGGCAAAGCCGTCAAGCAGATCGGTGTCGGCGTCATTGACCGGCGGATTGGGCATGGTCGGGTCGATCGGCTCCCTGAAATGCGCGTGGCGGCCGATTTTGACGCCATCGACACCGATGGCCGGGAAACCGAAATAGGAGCCTTCTGCCCCTTCGTCGCGCAAGAAACAGGGCATGCGCTGCGGCTCGGCGACGAAGCCATCCTTTGGCTGGTACCAGGCGACCACCTGCCGGATCGGCTGCGCATGCGCCTGCAATTGCGGCACCAGCTCGGCGATCCATGCACCGGTTGCCACGATCACCTTGCGAGCGCGATATCGACCTGTCGAAGAAACCACCGTCACGCCTGCATCATCGGGCTCAATGGCAACAATGCGTTCGCCAAAATGCAGCACAGCACCATCTTCCGCCGCAAGCTTCAGATAGCCCATGACCGCCGCTTCCGGACGCACATACCCGCCCTGCGGATCAAGCAGCCCGACCTCGCCTTCCTCCAACGCGAAGGCCGGAAAGCGGCGCTTCATGGCGTCACGGTCGAGTATTTCATGCGGTAAACCGTGCAGATCGCAGGAGGCGCGCGTGCCGCTGACGATCTTGCTGTCCGGCGCCCCGATCTGCAGAACGCCCGTAACCGTCAGGATCTCGGCACGCAATCTTTCCTCGAGCGAACGCCAATTGTGATAGGCGCGCTTCAGCAGAGGAACATAGGACGGGTCCTCGAAATAGCCGAGACGGATCAGACGGCTGTCGCCATGCGAGGAGCTGAGCGCATGAGCGGGGAAATGCGCCTCGATGCCGATTACCTTCGCACCGCGAGCGGCGGCAAAAGACACGGCAGCACTTCCCATTGCGCCGAGGCCGACGACGGCAACGTCGAATTCCGCAGGCATCTTATGCTCCAGTTTCATTTTTGGCAGGTGGCGCGACCTGAGCGATCATGGCCCGCAAGGCCTCCATATCCGCATTCAGCGGGCGATCGTCGCCATAGATCGGCACGCATGAACGAGCCGCCGTGTAGACACGTTCGGTTCCCGCCGCCCGTGTTCCCTGCGAGACGAGAAAATCGTGAGCCTGCGCCGCCGCCATCAGCTCGATCGCCAGGATGTATTCGGCATTGTCGAGGATGGTGAGCAGCTTGCCGGCGGCCGCTGTCGGATGGGCAAGGAAATCTTCCTGAAGGCCGGAGGTCAGGCCACCATCAAGCGATGCGGGAGCGGCCAAGCGCCTGTTGTCGTTGCTGAGCGCGGCTGCCGTGTATTGCGCGATCATGAAGCCGGAATGGCTCCCGGCATCGCTCGCGAGGAAGGGCGGCAGGCCGCTGACCAATGGATTGACGAGGCGATCCGTCCGGCGCTCGCTCATGGCTGATATCTGAGCGATAGCGATCGCCAGGCTATCGGCGGCCTGTCCGAGGGCCGGAGCCACCGCATGCGCTTCGGAAGAGACGATCGGCTGTTCCGGCGTGCCCGAAACAGCCGGATTATCCGTCACCGAAGCCAGTTCCTGATCGACGATACGAGCCGTCTGCTCGAAGACATCCCAGGCTGCGCCATGCGCGTGGGGGACCGACCGCAGGCTCAAGGCATCCTGTGTCCGCCGGCCAAGAGCCGCAGCGACGAGGCCGCTGCCATTCAGGCGGTTGCGCAGGCTGCGGCCGACCTTGGCAATGCCTGCCGATGGGCGTAACGCCAGCACGTTTTCGTCGAAAGCCGCCATCTGGCAGCCCACGGCCTCCAGCGTCAGGGCGGCAATGGCATCGGCCCAATCCAGCAGGCGGTCGGCGCGGGAGACGGCGAGCGCGGACAATCCGGTGGCGCAGGCCGTGCCGTTCACGAGGCTCAGGCCTTCCTTGGCGCCGAGCACCAGGGGGCTGAGGCCAATTGCTGCAAGCGCCTCGCCGCCGCTCATCGACTTGCCCTTCACGATAGCTTGGCCCTCGCCGATGAGGACGAGCGCCGTATGGGCATTGTGCGTGAGATAGCCGGCAGAACCCTTGGACGGGATTTCCGGAATGCAGTCATGTTCCAGAAATGCCGCAAGGTGGCGGACGATCTCGGGCCGGACGCCGGAATGGCCATGGGCGAAATTGGCGATCTGCGCCGCAATGATCGAACGCACCTCGCGCGCCGGCAACAAGGGACCGACACCGCAGGCATGGCTAAGGATGATGTTGCGCGACAGCCGGCTCTGCGAGTCTCGATCAACAACCGTATCGGACAAGGCGCCGACGCCGGTATTGATGCCATAGGCGCGCACGCCCGTTTCGACGATACGCTCGACGATACGGCTTGCCTGGACAACTCGTTCCCAGGCAACATCAGAGAGAGACAAAGGCTCACCGGCACCGACGCGCGCGACGTCGCGCCAGGACAATAGCTTGTCGATGGTGACGGTCATTGCCCGTTTCCGAAATGACCGATGAACTGGCGGAAGGCCGGCGACGCGCCGCCGCCGAACATCTCGTCCGGCGTGCCGCTGCTTTCGACAAGGCCTTCCTTCATGAAGACGACCCGGTTGGAAACGTTGCGAGCAAAGCTCATTTCGTGGGTCACGACCAGCATCGTCGTACCTTCCTCGGCAAGCGAGCGCATGACGCGCAGCACTTCACCGACAAGCTCGGGATCGAGCGCCGAAGTCGGCTCGTCGAACAGCATCAGCTTCGGCTTCATGGCAAGGGCGCGTGCGATCGCCGCACGCTGCTGCTGGCCGCCGGAGAGATGGGCGGGATAGGCGTGGCGCTTGTCGGCAATGCCGACCTTCTCCAGCAGCGCTTCGGCCTCGGCAATGCATTCAGCGCGTGGACGCTTCAGAACGTGAACCGGACCCTCGATCACATTCTGCAAAATGGTCATGTGGGACCAGAGATTGAAGCTCTGGAACACCATACCGAGTTCGGAGCGGATATGATCCACCTGCTTGTGGCTCGCCGGATAGCTCTTGCCATTCTTGTGAACCATGCGGATCTGCTCGCCATCCACCCAGATCTCGCCATCGGTGGCGATTTCGAGGAGGTTGATGCAGCGAAGGAAGGTCGATTTGCCCGAGCCGGAAGCGCCGAGCAGCGAAATCACATCGCCATCCTGAGCATCGAGGGAAATGCCGCGCAAGACTTCATGAGTACCGAAGCTCTTGCGGATGTTGCGGACGGAAAGTCGGGTGACACCTGGCATGATTTGCCTGCTCCAGTAAGCTTTAGGCCTTCAGCGCCGGCGGGATCGCACGGCGATGGCGGGACAAGGAATATTCCAGCAGGGCCATGGCCTGCAGAATGACGAAATTCAGCACAAGGTAAATGATCGCGGCGCAGATGAAGACTTCCATCGTGCGATAGGTCTGCGAGATGAGCCGCTGGGCGACGCCCGTGACCTCCCAGACCGTGACGAGACTTGCGAGCGCCGTCGACTTCATCATCAGCACGATCTCGGTCGAATAGGCCGGCAGCGCGTGGCGAAAGGCGATCGGCGCAATGATGCGGCGAACGAGCAGAAAGCCAGACATGCCGATAGCGCGCGCCGCCTCGATCTCCTTTGGCGAGACGGCACGGATGCCGCCGCGAAAAATCTCGGCCGAATAGCCGGCGGTGCAAAGTGCCAGCGACAGGATCGCGCAGACGACCGGTTCACGCAGGAACGGCCAGAGGAATGAGTAGCGGATGATCGAGAATTGCGCCAAACCGTAGAACACCAGGAACATCTGGATCAGCAGCGGCGAACCGCGGAACACGAAGATGTAACCCTTGGCAAAGCCGGACAGGATCGGATTGCCGCTGACGCGCATGGCGACGATGACAAGCGCAAGAATGCCGCCACACAGGATCGACAGGAAGAACAGCAGAAGCGTCATCGGCACTGCTTTCAGCAGCGTGACCATCGTGCTCGAGAGAAAATCGAAATCCATATCTTCCTCCTCAAGCCTGGCCGATCGTCGCAGCCGGCATGCTGCGATTGGCGCGTCGTTCGGCCTTGTTGAAGATGCGGTCCGACAGGCTGGTCAGGACCAGATACAGAATGCCGCCGGCGATGAAAAAGAGGAAATATTGGCGCGTAGAGCCCGCAGCCACCTGGCTGGTGCGCATCAATTCCGCAAGGCCGGTCACCGAGATCAAAGCGGAATCCTTGAGGCTGAGCTGCCAGACATTGCCGAGGCCGGGAATGGCGAAGCGGAAGACCTGCGGAATGATGATGCGGCGAAGACGCAAGCCACGATGCATGCCGATTGCAGACGCCGCCTCAAGCTCGCCTTTGGAAATGGCGAGATAGGCACCACGAAAAACCTCTGCCTGATACGCGCCGGAAATGATACCGACGGCGAGAGCACCCGCGGCAAAGGACGGCAGGCCGAGAAAACCCTCGTAACCAAGCCATTTGCCGATCGATGTCACAGCCGACGAGCCGCCGAAATAGATCAGATAGATGATCAGAAGCTCGGGAACACCGCGGAAGACAGTGGTGTAGATATTGCCGAGCGTCTTCAGCACCAGGCTTCCGGAAAGCTTCGCGAAAGCAATGATCGCACCCAACACGGCCCCGATGGCCAAAGCCGTCGCCGTGACGGCGAGCGTCATCAAAGTGGCCACGAGCAGCAGCGCGCCCCACCCGTTCGAGCCGAAGCCCAGCAATTGCAAGCTTGCCATAGATCCAATCCCTGTCTGTGGCAGTTTCAGGCGTCAGGATATCATGCGGTCCCCGGCAGCAAAGCCGGAGACCGAAAATAGCGGCCCGCAGGCCGCACGGATCATTCCGGGCTGACGTCGACCTTGAACCACTTCATCGACAGGGTCTTGATGGTGCCATCGGCAAGGGCAGACTTGATCGCCTCGTTGAACTTGTCGCGCAGATCGGTATCGGCCTTGCGGATGCCCAGGCCTTCGCCCTCGCCCCAGATGGAGCCGGCGATTTCCGGACCGGTGAAGGCAAGCGAGTCGTTGGCGCTGGCAAAGGCGTTCGCGAAGTAGACGGCATCGTCGAAGCCAAGATCGATACGGCCATTCTGCAGATCAAGATCGCGGTCGGCGCCGGTCTTGTATTCGCGGATCGTGGCGATCGAGCCGAAATTGTCATAGACGAACTTGGCATAGACGGTTGCGGCCTGGATGCCGATCGTCTTGCCTTTGAAGGCTTCCTTCAGGACGTCGATTTCTTTGACGCCGGTCTGGCCGGGGGTCATCTTGATCGTGGCGCCGGTGCCTGCAGCATTTGCAAGCGGGCTATCCTTGGCGGTCGCGAAGGCGGCGGGCGTTGCAGCGTAAGGAATGGTGAAGCCGATGACCTGCTTGCGCTCGTCGGTGATCGAGAGAGCATCCATGATGACATCGAACTTGCCGGCGTTCAGCGCCGGGATCATGCCGTCCCAGTCGGAGGCGACGAGCTTGCAGTCGATCTTGGCGCGTTCGCACAGAACCTTGGCAAGCTCCGGCTCGAAGCCGCCGAGCGTGCCATCGGCATTTGTCATGTTCCAGGGGGCGTAGGCACCTTCCAAGGTGATCGTCGCCGTCTTCCAGTCCTTGGCGACAGCCGGAGCCGCAAACGCGGCGGCAGCCATGACGCCTGACAAGAGAATTGCACTGAATTTCATTGTGTAGAGCTCCTCTGAGGTTGAAACAGGCCTTGCAGCACTTCCTACCGATCTTCGCCGGCTTGCCCGCTTTCCCAATTAAATTTTTAGGGTTGATTGCGAGGTTGTATAGGGTACCATATGTGATAATTTATGATATGCAAGTGGGAAAGTTGTTTTCGAGGCAGATTCACCCGGTGCGAAGGGAATAGGCAATGAAGCGTTCCGGCGAGATGAAACGCGAACTGGCGGAAAATGATGCCGCACCTCTCTATGCCGGCGTCAAGCAGATGATACTCGACCGCATTCATAGTGGCGAGTGGCCGCCCAAATATCGCGTTCCCTCCGAAAACGAACTGGTGGTCGAACTTGGCGTCAGCAAGATGACGGCCAATCGCGCACTGCGGGAACTGGCCAATGAAGGCGAGCTCGTCCGCATTCAGGGGGTCGGCTCCTTTGTCGCCGAGCGCAAGGGCGCATCGGCCCTGTTCGAGGTTCGCAACATCGCCGAGGAAATCGCCGAACGCGGCCATTCCCACCAGGCAACCGTCATTGTCCTTGCCCAGGAAGCCGCCTCGCCGGACGTCGCCGACGCACTGGAACTCGGCATCGGATCACCGGTTTTCCATTCGCTGATCGTGCATAGCGAGAATGGCGTGCCGGTGCAGATCGAGGACCGGCATGTCCACCCAGACGCCGCACCCGACTACCTGCAGCAGGATTTTACCGACATGACGCCGAACGCCTATCTCTCGGCCGTCGCTCCGCTCAGCGGCTCAGAACATGTCGTCGAAGCCGTCATGCCGCAGGCCTGGGAATGCAAGCTGCTGACGATCCTGAAAACCGAACCCTGCCTGATGATCTGGAGACGCACATGGTCGGCGCGCGGCATCGTCTCTACGGCGCGGCTGGTTTATCCAGGACATCGCTATCGGCTGGAGAGCCAAAGCGGCAAGCCATCGGACCGCTAGTTGTATATGGAAGATATGAGCATTCATTTGCTCTGCGAAAGCACAGTCGATGCATAAGGTCGACTGGCTTAATGTGCTGCGGGCAAATTACGACGCCTGCAACATGCACTCCATGAACAATGCACCCAAAAGCAGACCTGATACCGTCGCAAGCACTTTCAAGATCGCACGCTCGATCCGCAGACACTTCTGGGGTAGAATCAACGCGAGCGCCTCGCTTGCAGCTGCGACCAGTATGCACACAAGAGCAATGATGCGGCGGTCTTCGGGGTAAGCCATGACAAACAGAAATCCCAAAAGGCCGAACGGGATGACGCTGTCGATGCTCGCCATTGCCATGAACGGATACTTCGTCCCGACCGGGACGACCGTGGTCACAACGATCAGGCCGAGCACGGTCCAGGCAAGGGCGTAGGCGAGTAACGTAAGTTCCATACGAAATCATAACAACAAGCCGCGAGTTTTCAAGCTACGTGGCACGGCGTGCCTGCGCTTCCGTTCGGCTCGACTGCCTGATGGCCGATCCCCGCGCAAGAGAACCAAAATGGCTCGTTATATCGGCCATGGCCGCCAGCGCGATTGACAAAGCTCTGCCATATTGGATGTATCGGCGATGTGGTCCGTCGGCTAGCGGCCGTGCGCTCCTACCGACATCTTTTGCAAATGAGATAGGGTCCAACGATGTCTGACACAAATCCCGCGGCGCAGCCAGCCACCTGGCGCATCGTGCTTGCCGCCATCTTTGATTTCCTGACCGCCTTCCTGGTTTTCGGCTACATTATTGCATCTGTCTTCGGCGGCAAGACGGCGGACGGCTTCCAGCTCAATGGCCTGCCGGCGCTGCTGCTTTTCGTTCTGATCGTCGCCTATTTCATCTTGTTCAATCGCTTCCTGGGCGGCACCCTATGGAAGCGCATATTGCGTGCGCGCCGCTCATAACAGGCCGGTTACGAGCGGCAACCTTTAATGTGCCTATCAGAGGCTGCTCAGCAACAAGCTGGTCTCGCTGTTCGCAACACCATCGATCATCCGCACCTCGCGCAACACGCGGTCGAAGTCGGACAGGCTGGTCGCACGGATATTGGCGACCAGGTCCCAATTGCCGTTCGTCGTATGCAGCGAATAAATTTCGGGCAGGCCCCGCAGCCTGCGAATGACCTGCGTCGTCGATTTCCCGACGACTTCGATCATCATGACGGCGTGAACGGTTTGCTCTTCATAGTCTTCCCGGACCCTTACGGTGAAGCCGAGCAGCGTGCCCGTATCGATCAACCGATCCAACCGGTTCTGCACCGTGCCGCGCGCCACACCCAAGGCATCCGACAGTTTGGAGAGCGAAGCACGGCCATCGGCGCGCAGATGAGCGATGATACGCCGGTCGAGGTCATCGGGAATATATTTGGCGAGCGTCATCGCGCGATCCTGATCTTGTCCATTTCGTCAAAAATTATGGGTAATTTGTACAAACCCATGCCAAAACTGGCACAGTTTTGCGATTTCAGTCAATCGATCCGCTTGGTACCCTAGGGCAAATGATTTCCATCGAGGATACGAGAATGTCCGCACCGCTCCCATCGGAAAGAGCTTTCATTCCCTTCGTCAGCGTCGAGAACATGATGCGGCTCGTCCATCATGTCGGCATCGAAACCGTGCTCATTGAACTCACGGATGCCATCGAAGCGGATTTTCGCCGCTGGGACCAATTCGACAAGACGCCCCGCGTCGCCTCCCACTCGCATGACGGCGTCATCGAACTGATGCCGACCTCGGATGGGGCGGTCTACAGCTTCAAATATGTCAACGGCCATCCGAAGAACATGGCACAGGGACTGCAGACGGTGACCGCCTTTGGCCTGCTTGCAGAGGTTTCGACTGGCTACCCCGTGCTTTTGACCGAGATGACGCTGCTGACGGCGCTGCGCACGGCGGCAACCTCGGCGATGGCGGCAAGACATCTGGCGCCTGCCAATTCGCGCCGCCTCACCCTGATTGGCAACGGCGCACAGGCTGAGTTCCAGGCACTGGCGATGAAGGCGGTTCTCGGTATAGAAGAAGTCCGCCTCTACGACATCGACCCGAGAGCGACGGAAAAGACAGCGCGCAATCTTGCGAAGACCGGCCTGAAGCTTGTGCCCTGCACCTCGGCTCAAGCCGCCATCGAAGGCGCCGATATCATCACGACCTGCACGGCCGACAAGCAGTATGCCACGATCCTCACCGACAACATGGTCGGCGCCGGCGTCCACATCAACGCCATCGGCGGCGACTGCCCCGGCAAGACGGAGCTCCACCGCGATATCCTGCTGCGCTCCGACACCTTCGTCGAATATCCGCCGCAGACCCGGATCGAAGGCGAAATCCAGCAGATGGACCCGGACTATCCGGTCACGGAACTCTGGCAGGTCGTAAGCGGCCGTGCCAAGGGCCGCAGCAGCGACAGGCAGATCACGCTGTTCGACAGCGTCGGTTTCGCGATCGAGGATTTTTCAGCCCTGCGCTACGTCCGCGAAAAGCTGGCCGGCACGGACTACTTCCAGAAACTCGACATCATCGCCGACCCGGACGATCCGCGCGATCTCTTCGGCATGCTGCTGCGGGCAGCCTAAAGCAATTCCAGGAAAAGCGCGCTGCGGTTTTCCGTCCGGAAGTGCGTAGAAACAAAATGCTCTAAGAAAAGACAATGGCGGTCGCCTTCACGACCGCCATCGAAACACATCCATTCTTCACGTTGGGCGATTTTAGCCCTTGCTGCCGGAGGCGATCAGGTCCGGCTCGCGCACACGACCGTTCAGCGAGAAGGCCAGCAGGGCCGACAGCAGCATCAGCGCCCCAACTATGAACATCGGCAATTGATAAAGGCCGGTCGCATCCTTGACGACGCCAGTCACATAAGGCGCGGCAAAGCCGGCAATGTTGCCGATCGTATTGATCAACGCGATGCCGGCCGCGGCCGCCGGTCCGGTCAGGAAGCGTGACGGAATGGCCCAGAAATTCGGTAGCGCGGAAAAGATCGCGCAGGCCGTCAATGTGATCATGACGATCGTCGCTTCAGGCGAGCCCATATAGAGCGCCGCCGGAATGCTGAAGGCGCCGACCAGAGCCGGAATGCCGATGTGCCACGGCCGCACACCGCGCCTGGAGGCATCACGGCTCCAGAAGAACAGGGCAAATGCCGCCGGCAGATAGGGAACGGCCGTGATCAGCCCCTTGTCAAAGACATCGAACTTGGTGCCGAATTTCGTTTCGAAGCCGGCAATGATCGTCGGCAGGAAGAAGGCGAGCGCATAGAGGCCATAGATCAGCCCAAAATAGATGACCGACAGCAGCCAGACGCGGCCATCCGTCAAGGCGAGACCGGTCATCTTGCCATGCGCGGCCGCCTTGGCCTTTTCCTCGCCGGCGAGCTCCCGATTCAGCCAATCCTTCTCCGCCTGCGTCAGCCATTTTGCGTCATCGGGCCGATCAGCAAGATAGAACCAGGTGACGATGCCGACGATGACAGCCGGAACGGCAACCCCGAAGAACATGACACGCCAGCCCTCCAGGCCGAAGAGACCATGCATCTGGATCAGCATCGCCGCGAAGGGCGCACCGATGACCGTCGTGAGCGGCTGGGCGAGATAGAACAGGGCCAGGATCTTGCTGCGATGCTTGGCCGGCACCCACATGCTCAAGAACAGGATCGCCCCCGGGAAGAAACCGGCTTCGGCAACCCCGAGCAGGAAGCGCAGCACATAGAGCTCCGTCGCGCTCGACACCCAGGTAAAGAGCAGCGCGACGATGCCCCAGCTCACCATGATGCGGGCAAGCCAACGGCGCGCACCGTATTTATGGAGCGCGAGATTGCTCGGGATTTCAAGAACGATGTAGCCGAAGAAGAAGATGCCGGCAGCAAAACCGAACTGCGCTGCCGTCAGCGCCAGATCCGTCGTCATGCCATTCGGCCCGGCGAAGGAAATCGCCGTGCGGTCAAGGAAGTTGATGAAGAACATCAAGGCGATAAACGGCACCAGCCGCTTCGAAACCTTTGATATGGCCGAACGCTCGACCTGTGACATTTCCTGATTACCGGGCTGCAATGAAAATCCCTCCCCCCGTGCTGAAATCCTTACGACGCAGCGATCCACTTGCGTTGATGACAGAACGGAAACTCCGACTTCCCTTCCAGCTCCTGCCTTCGGCCGCATACGCCCTCGAATATCCTTGATCTCTAACGGGATGGACAAGCCGCAAGCAAACGATTTAATCTCCCGATCATGTGAGGAAAAATCACATCACGAGACAGCGGAATCGAAAGAATGAGCGGCCCTCTTCCATCCTTGAATGCCCTTAAGGCATTCGAAGCGACTGCCAGGCACCGGTCGATGACATTGGCCGCAGACGAACTCTGCGTCACACATGGCGCGATCAGCCGGCATATACGCGGGCTCGAGGAGACGTTGGGCGTCATCCTCGTGACCCGCCGGGCGCATTCGACCGAGCCGACCCCGGAAGGACTGCGTCTGGCGGAAGGGCTGGCGAGCGCCTTCGGCCTGATGCAGGCAAGCGTCGAGCGTGTGCGCCCGAGCCCGCTGACGCTGTCCTGTTCCTCCTCGATCATGATGGGCTGGATCATTCCGCGCATCGGCCAGTTCCACGAGCGCCATCCGCACATCGCCCTTCAGTTCAACATGAACTACGACCAGATCGACTTTGTCCGGGACAAGATCAGCCTCGCCATCCGCTCGAGCGTCATCGATCCCCCGAAGGATGCCATCATCCGGGAGCTCGGCGGCGAGGCCATCGGCCCTGTCTGTTCGCCCGAATATCTGAGCCGCTCCGGCATTTTGCGTCCCGATGATATGGAACATGCATCGATCCTCTCCACGCAGACACGACCGCAAGCCTGGAGCGATTGGCAGGCCATAGCCGGACAGGCGGATCTGCGTCTGACGCCGCAAGCGGCCTTCGACCATTTCTATCTGCTGATCCAGGCGGCGGCATGCGGGCTCGGCATGGCGGTCGTGCCGCAGATGCTCGTGCTCGATCAGCTGGCGTCGGGCCGGCTTGTGGCACCTTTCGGTTTCCTGCCGGGACCGCGCCGCATGGTGCTCTGGATCGCACCGCACATTGCCGGAAGGCCCGATGCCCTGGCGCTCGAAAGGTGGCTGACGGCCGAAATGCATGCAAGGCCCGACACCTGACCGCCGCAAGCGGATCGGCAACAGATCGATGCTCATCCAAAGTCAAAACGAGCGGTTTACTGAGACTTGCGATCGCGACGAACGATCTACTATAGTATCTACTATGTTATTTAAAATACTTTGAAATCAGCGAATTTTCTCTCTGCACTCCGCGACAGGGAATATGCTATGAGTCCTCGCGAGCGTGGGCGGAACCAAAGCATCCTTTAGAGGATGACTGTCGCTCAAGAGAGGATGCATCCTGAATATCGTGCCCGAACTGGCAAGTCACACCAACGAGATGGCAGCGCTTATCTCTGGCTTCGACTGGGCGGCGACCAGTCTCGGCCCAAAATCGGCATGGCCCCCATGTCTGACCGCCGCCGTCGATATCATGCTCTCCGCGCGAGCCCAGATCGTCATGTTCTGGGGCGAGGATTTTGTTGCGCTTTACAACGACGCCTATGCACCGACGATAGGCGACAAGCATCCCCACGCCTTGGGGCACCCTGCACGGGAAAACTGGGCCGAGCTCTGGAACGACCTCGAACCGCTTTTGCGCTCCGTCCTTCACGACGGCCAGACCGTCGTCGCCAAAGATCGCCCCTTCTACATCGAGCGCTACGGCTATCCCGAAACGGTCTACTTCGACATTTCCTATTCGCCTGTTCGCGACGCGGACGGCAAGGTGCTGGGCGTCTTCTGCATTGTCAATGAGACGACGGAGCGTGTTCGTTCCGAACAGATATTGCGCGAAAGCGAGGAACGGATCCGCGCCGTCATTTCCCAATCCGCGACGGGAATGGCCCAATGCGAACTCGATGGCCGCTTCATTCAGGTGAATGGGCGCTTCTGCGAGATCGTCGGCTACTCCGAAACCGAGCTTCTCGGCATGCGGATGGACGACATCACCTACCCGGACGATCTGCGCGAGAATAGGCGCCTGTTCGAGACGATGATGGCGACCGGCGAGAACTTCGAGATCGAAAAGCGCTATATCCGGAAGGACGGCAGCCTCGTATGGGTTGCAAACGCCGTTTCCGGCCTGCGGGATGGTTCCGGACGCATCCAGCGCGTCGCCGGGGTGGTCACGGACATCACCGAACGCAAGCAGGCACAGCAAATCGAACGGCGTCTGGCAGCCATCATCGCCTCGTCGGACGACGCGATCCTCAGTATCGATCTCAACATGGTGATCAGAAGCTGGAATACCGGTGCGGAAAGGCTTTACGGCCACTCCGCCGAAGAGGCCGTCGGCAGATCGGTCACGATGCTCCTTCCGGATGACCGAAGCGAAGAAGAAACGACGATCCTCGCCCGGATCCGCGCAGGTCAGAGGGTCGAGCCCTATGAGACGAAGCGACGCTGCAGGAACGGCGAACTTGTCGACGTTCTGCTCAGCGTCTCGCCGATCTATGACACCTATGGCCGGATCGTGGGAGCCTCGAAGACCGCCCATGACATCAGTGCGAAGAAGGAAGCTGAACGCCTGCAGACGGTGCTGGTCGGCGAGCTCAATCACCGCGTCAAGAATGTGCTTGCGACCGTCATGGCTATCGCACGTCAGACCCTCGGGCGCGATGATGTCGACAAGGCATCCGTCGAGACATTCGAAGCGCGGCTCTCCTCCATGGCGCGCGCCCATGACCTGTTGATCCACGGCCAATGGGAGCAGGCGGAATTGACCGCCGTCATCGCCCAGGCGCTTTCGCCCTATCCGAAGGACAGGTTCGAAATTTCCGGGCCGGCGATCAAGCTCGCGCCGAGAGCCGTCGTTTCCATATCGCTTGCGCTGCATGAGCTTGCGACGAATGCCGCCAAATACGGTGCGCTTTCAGTGGCGGATGGCCGTGTTGCGATCACCTGGTCCGTGGAAATGGGCGAGACCGACCAGCTCAAGCTGCGTTGGCAGGAATCGGGAGGGCCGGTGGTAAACACCCCGACCCGCAAGGGCTTCGGCTCCCGCTTGATCGAAAGCCTGCTGGCGGCAGAGTTGAATGGCAAAGTCCATGTCAGTTACGAGCCCAGCGGCTTGATCTGTGAGGTCGATGCTGCAGCAGGCATAGGCTGGGACCAGGCCCGCGATACGGCAAAATAGCGTCCTCCATAGGCCGAAACAATCTCGGCCTATTCAACGCAGGCCCTTCGGCCGCGTCGCCAGCACATTGCGGATCGAGAAACTCGAGTGGATTCGCAGCACTCCCGGCATGGTCGACAGAATATCCTTGTGGATGCGCTCGAAATCGCCGGGATTGGCAACCTCGACACGCAACAGATAATCGGAGCCGCCCGTCATCAGAAAGCACTCCTTGATCTCGGGGTGTTTGCGTACCGCTGCCTCGAAGCGATCGAGGTGCTCTTCCGTTTGCCGTTCGAGCGTGATGTTGATGATGACGGCGATCGATGCCTCCGCCTGGGAGGTGTCCACCAGCGCCGTATAGCCCCGGATCACGCCCGCCTGCTCCATCAGTTTGATGCGCCGCAGGCAGGCCGATGGCGACAGCCCCACCTCGCTTGCCAGCTTGGCATTGCTGACGCGAGCGTCGAGGCGAAGCAGGCGGAGAATATTGCGATCGATCGCATCGAGAGCGGCCATGTGGATTCTTTCAAAAATTCGCAGATCATTTCAATATCAACGTAATTACACAATAATCAATCACAGTTTGGCGAGCAATTTCACGATCCTTTCAATACTCTTGTTTTGAAAGACGAGGGCGAACATGGACGGCTGCATTGTGGATTCCCGAGCGCTGAAATTGGCGATCGACAACGGAGCGTGTGGTTATCTGACGATCGATCTGGCCGCGCTGTGCCGGAATTACGACAAGCTATCCGCCGTCGTCGTGCCGGCGAAGACAGCTGCCGTGGTCAAGGCCGATTCCTATGGGCTTGGCGCCAGCCAAGTATCGAAAGCGCTCTATGCGCGCGGTTGCCGCCACTTCCTCGTCGCCCACTTCATCGAGGCATTGCGGCTGCGTCCACAGCTCCCGGGCGACGCAACGGTCTTCGTGCTGAACGGCCTGCTGCCCGGTAATGAGGCCACCTGCGCCGACGTCGGCATCGTGCCCGTCATCAATTCGCTCGATCAGCTGCAGCAATGGTCGCAGACGGCGCGGTCTCTTCAGCGCAGGCTGCCGGCGGTTCTGCAATTCGATACCGGCATGTCGCGGCTGGGTATCCCGCCGGAAGACAGAAGTGCCGTCGCTGCTCATCTGCAGACATCGGACGACATCGACATTCTCTTCATCATGAGCCACCTCGCCTCCGCAGACGAGGCCGGCAGCGGACAAAACGCCGACCAGCTTGCCGAAATGCGCCGTGTCGCAGCGGAGTTTCCGCAGTACGATGTTTCGTTCGCAAACTCCGGCGGCATCTTCCTCGGCGGCGATTTTCACGGTGTGCTAGCGCGGCCGGGTATCGCTCTTTATGGCGGCGCCCCCACGAGCGGCGTTACCAACCCCATGGAAGCCGTTGTCAGGCTTGATGTCGCCGTCGTGCAGACGCGGACCGTTCCGGAAGGCGCGCGTGTCGGCTATGGCGGCGTGCATGTCACGAAGCGCCAGACCCGGCTTGCGACGATCGCCGCCGGTTATGCCGACGGCCTTCCGCGCAGCCTCAGCGATCGCGGTGCAGTCTATTACAACGGCGTGCGCCTGCCGATCGTCGGCCGTGTGTCGATGGACAGCACAACGATCGATATCAGCGCTCTGCCCGAAGGCACTCTCTCCTTCGGAAGCATGGTGGAAGTTCTCGGAGATCATCAGAGCCTGGATGATCTTGCGCGGGATGCCGGCTTGATTTCCTATGAAATCCTGACCAGTCTCGGCCATCGCTTCCACCGTCAATATCGCTGACCTTCCAAAGTTCAATTCTCTGAGGACATCATGAAAGTCGTCGTTCTGGGTGCCGGTATTATCGGCGTGACGTCAGCCTATCAGCTTGCCAAGGCGGGCCACGAAGTCACGGTCATCGATCGGCAGCAAGGGCCGGCGCTGGAAACGAGCTTTGCCAATGCCGGCGAAGTCTCCTTCGGCTATTGCTCGCCCTGGGCGGCTCCCGGCATTCCAATGAAGGCGATCAAGTGGCTGTTCATGCACCACGCGCCGCTGATCCTGCGTCCGAAGGTCGATGGCGCCATGCTGTCATGGCTCGTCAAGATGCTGTCGAACTGCACCTCGGAACGCTACGCGATCAACAAGAGCCGGATGCTGCGCCTTGCCGACTACAGCCGCATTTCGCTGGCTGAGGTTCGCGAGGAGACGGGTATAGCCTATGACGAACGCATGCAGGGCACGCTACAGCTCTTCCGCACGCAGCAGCAGCTCGACGCATCGGCCAAGGACGTCAAGGCCCTGGCGGCCGACGGCATTCCCTATGAAGTGCTCGATCCCGAAGGCTGCATTCGGGTCGAGCCGGCACTTAAGCATGTGCGCGGGAAGATCGTCGGTGGGCTCCTGACGCCGAAGGACGAGACCGGAGATTGCTTCAAATTCACCAATGCGCTTGCGGCGAAGGCGGTCGATCTTGGCGTCCAGTTCCAGTACGGCACGACGATCAAGGGGCTCGACGTTGAGGGCGGGCAGGTGCGCGCCGTCATGACCGACCGTGGGCGCATGGACGCCGATGCGATCGTCGTCGCACTTGGCAGCTATTCGCCGCTCCTATTGAAGCCGCTCGGCATCAGCCTCTCCGTCTATCCGGTCAAGGGTTACTCGCTGACGATCCCGATCACCGATGCCTCGCGCGCGCCGGAATCGACCGTCATGGACGAGACCTACAAGATCGCGATCACCCGCCTCGGCGATCGCATCCGCGTCGGCGGTATGGCTGAAATCTCCGGCTATACCAATGATCTCGGCCTTCCCCGCCGGCAGACACTCGAACACTCCGTCACCGATCTCTTCCCCGGCGGCGATGTCGCCAAGGCGTCCTTCTGGTCGGGCCTGCGACCGATGACGCCGGACGGCACGCCCGTCATCGGGCCAACGAAGATCAAGGGATTGTTCCTCAATACCGGCCACGGCACGCTCGGATGGACCATGAGCTCCGGCTCGGCACGCGTCATCAGCGATCTCGTCAGCGGCCGTAAGCCGGATATCGACGCGACCGACCTCGCGATCAGCCGCTATGCCTGACAAGCAGGATTTTCGCTAAGCGCTAGAAAAGACGGCGGGCCTAATGCCCGCCGATTTCGATCAATGCCGCGGAATTCTTGGCAGGAAGATCGTGAACAATCCCAGCAGCGGCAGGTACGAGCAGATCGTGTAAACGAAGGGAATGCCGCGCGCATCGGCGAAATCGCCGAGCCAGGCCGCGCCAAGTCCGCCGGCACCGAAGGCAAAGCCGAAGAAGATACCGCCGATCAGCCCGACGCGGCCGGGGATCAGCTCCTGCGCAAAGACCACGATCGCCGGGAAGGCCGAAGCCAGCACGAGGCCGATGATGACCGTCAGGACGCAGGTCCAGAACAGGTTCGCATAGGGCATGAGCAGCGCAAACGGGATGACGCCGAGGATCGAGAACCAGATCACGAAGCGCGCACCCAGACGATCGCCGACCGGGCCGCCCATGATCGTGCCAACGGCGACGGAGCCGAGGAAGAGGAACAGCATCAGCTGCGCATCGCGAACATCGAGATGGAACTTGTCGATGACGTAGAAGGTGAAATAGCTCGAAATACTGGCCATATAGACGTTCTTCGTTGCCGTCAGCAGGATGAGGATTGCAAGCGCCCACATCGCCTTGTTGCGCGCGATCGGCAAAGTGCGGCTCGGCGCCGGACGCGAGGACTGCTGGCGACGATGATTGATGAACCAGTTACCGACCCAGCTCAAAACGATGAAGCCGATAACGGCAAGCACGGAAAGCCAGGCGACGCTCTTCTGGCCGTGCTGCAGAACAAAGAATGCAGCGATCAGCGGCCCGATCGCCGAACCGGCATTGCCGCCCAGCTGGAAGAGCGACTGCGCCAAGCCGTGGCGACCGCCCGACGCCAGACGGGCAACGCGCGATGCCTCCGGATGGAAGACCGCCGAGCCGAAGCCGATGAGGCTTGCGGCCACCAGCAGCATTCCAAAGCTGCCGGCGTAACCGAGCAGCAGCAAGCCCAAGAAGGTACTGACCATGCCGACCGGCAACGAGTAAGGCATCGGCCATTTGTCGGTGACGATGCCGACCACCGGCTGCAGCAGCGATGCGGTGATCTGGAACATCATCGTCAGCAGGCCGATCTGCACGAAATCGAGCGCGTAGTTCTCTCTGAACATCGGGTAGAGCGATGTCAGCAACGACTGCATCGTGTCGTTCAGCAGATGGCACGTGCTGACCGCCATGACGATCGACATCGTCGTCTTCTGATATCGGGTCTGCGCACCCGAAATTTCCGCAACCATGTGAGGAATCCTCCTGCGTCAGCGAGATTTGCCGACGATATGACTTGATCCGCCTTTAACACGTCTTGCGAGTGTCCTTCTTTCGTGTTTTGGTCCAATAGTTTCTCGATTGGGCCAAAATGGAAAAGCTATCGAAACAGTTGCTGGCAACGCTCGACGACGACCATGTCCGGAACGTGCGCTGGATGGAGGAGTCGCCCGCTGATGTGCTTGTCCATAGTGCCGAGCCGCCACAGGGCTACACTGTTCCCTGGCATCATCACCGCCGCACGCAATTGCTTTGCATCTTCTCAGGCGTCGCCCTGATCATGACGGCGCGCGGCCGCTGGATGGTGCCGCCGGGCCATGCTCTCTTCATCCCGGTCGGAATGGAGCATTCGATCGAGATCCTGAGCGATGTCAGCATGAAATCCGTCTATGTGACGCCACGTGGCCAACCGCCGAAGGATGACGCGCCGCGCGTCGTCGAGGTGACGGATCTTGCCCGCAGCCTGCTTCTGGAGGCCATTCGGCTGGGTGAAGCCCCCATCAGCCATCGCAAGGCCAAGCTGGTCCTTTCTCTTCTTGTCGAGGAGATCGCGACGCTGCCTGAGCGCCCGCTCGGCCTGCCCTTCCCGTCCGACCGCCGGTTGACGGCACTCTGCCGAGACTATCTCGCCAATCCATCACCCAACGCCAGACTGGACGACTGGGCCGAGAAGCTTTCGGTGAGCCGCCGCACCTTCACCCGACAGTTCCGCAAGGAAACCGGCATCAGCTTCACGACCTGGCGTCAGCAGGCGAGTGTCTTTGCCTGCCTGCCGCAGCTTGCGGAGGGCCAGCCCGTCACCAACGTCGCGCTCGAAGCGGGTTACGAGAGCGTGGCGGCCTTCACCACCATGTTCCGCCGCATGCTCGGCACGTCACCCCGCACCTATATGGCCAGCCGCTGGACCTTCGACCGGCAATCGGCTTGAGCGTCTGCTCTTGAAATGGTCGAGCGCTTCCGGCAAACAGCGCTTGAGAGCGAGGGCAAAGCATATGCGGCATATTCACATCGTCGGTATCGGCACCGGAAATCCCGAACATATGACCGTGCAGGCGATCAATGCACTGAATGCAGCCGACGTCATCCTCATCCCCAGCAAGGGCGCGGCCAAGGCCGAACTCGCCGATGTCCGCAAGGAGATTTGCGAGCGCTATGTCACCAATAAAGCCACGCGCTTCGTTAGCTATGACGTGCCTTCACGCCAGACGGCGGACCGCAGCTATGTGCAGAGCGTCGACGAATGGCATGACGCGATTTCCGCGACCTATGAACAGCTGTTTCTGGAGCACGTGACGGAAAGTCAGAGCGCTGCCTTCCTCGTCTGGGGCGATCCGGGCCTTTACGACAGCACGTTGCGCATTCTCGAGCGTGTCGTTGGTCGGGGGAATATTGTCCTCGATTACAGCGTTATTCCTGGCATCACCAGCATCCAGGCGCTGACGGCGAGCCATCGCATCCCCCTCAATCTCGTCGGCAAGCCGGTGCAGATCACCACAGGCAGGCGGCTCGCTGAAAGCTTTCCCGGCATTGCCGAAACGGCCGTCGTCATGCTCGATGGCGAGCAGGCCTTCAGCAAGATCGAAGATCCCGATGCCTATATCTATTGGGGAGCTTATCTCGGCACCAAGGACGAGATCACCATCGCCGGCAGGCTTGCCGACGTTTCCGAGCGGATTCTTGCGACGCGGGCGGAGGCCCGTGCCCGGCATGGGTGGATCATGGATATCTACCTCATGCGCAAGGGGCAGGATTTCGACGATCTCGCATAAAAGCCAAATGCCAAATCGTTTGCCCGCCGATCCGGTTTGTGCAAGGAAATGTCCCTTATGAAGGGCAGTCTTATGGTTGCGGCTGACACGCAGACGGTAAAGGGACAAACGTGCCTCTCGCAAGGAGAGGCCGGTCACGATGACGTTGCATCGCCCGTACCCTCCATGGTTCGCGGCGCCTGCCCCTCCTTGAGCGCGCCGATGCCGACGGGCGACGGTCTGCTGGTTCGCTTGCGGCCATCGACGCCAGGCCTCACCGTCGCGCAATTGCGCGCGCTGGCCAAAGCCACTGAGGAACATGGCAACGGCCTGATCGAGATCACCGCGCGCGGCAATTTTCAGCTTCGCGGCATGACGTCCGAGAGCATGCCCGGACTGGCCGCCGATATCGATCGCGCCGGCATCGTGCCGGAGAGCGGTGTTGCGATCGAAGTCCCACCGCTCAGCGGCGTCGATCCGTCGGAGATCGCTGACGCGCGCGGGCTCGCTGAACGTCTGCGGAGCGCCATCGATGCACTTCATCCCAAGCCATTGCTGGCTGCCAAGCTCGCCATCATCGTCGACGGCGGCGGCCGGCTCACACTCGACGAACTGACGGCGGATATCCGGCTGAAAGCCACCAATACCGCCGATGGCCGAGAGCTTTGGACGCTCGCCATCGCCGGAACAAGCGCGACGGCCCCGCGGCTTGCCACCTTGCCTGGCGAAGAGGCGATAGCCGGTGTTGTGACATTGCTCGAAGCCTTGATCGCGATCGGACCCCGCGCCCGTGGCCGTGATCTGGACATTGCCCACGTGCAGGCGCAGTTTCCCACCGTTCCCGGTCTCTCACTCCCCAAAGGCACTCCCTCGACCTCTTCTGTCGGCCTTATCCCACTCGACAAACAGCATTCTGCCCTCGGCCTGCGGCCTGCCTTCGGTCAGATCCGCTCCCAGGACCTCATCGGCTTTCTCGACGTAGCCGAACTGAAGGGCGCGCATGAAATTCGGACGGGACCGGAGCATAGCCTGCTGTTGCTCGGACTCCAACGCGATAACATCGAAGATATCCTGGCGGTGGCAGCCGATTGCGGCCTCCAGACGCATGCCGACGATCCAGCAAATTACGTGGTCCCCTGCTCCGGCGCCGGCGCGTGCGGCTCGGCCCACTATGCAACGAAGCAGGCGGCCGCCGATCTGGTCGATGTCGGAGCCGAGCTGCTTGACGGTTCGCTCAAGGTCCATCTGTCCGGCTGCCCAAAGGGCTGCGCCCACCCATCCCCGGCAATGCTCACCATCGTCGGTGCTGCAACAGGCTATGCTATTGTCGTAAATGGGTCATCATCAGCCAAGCCCGTAGCTTACATCCACAAGGAGGGCCTGAAATCGGCGCTGGTCGCGCTCGGAGAACTGGTACGAAACAACAAAGCTGCTGGCGAATCGGCGCAGCAGTGTCTTAAACGGCTCGGCCGGGACGCAATCGCGACGGCTTTACGACAGGGATAGAAATGCCTGACTATTATTATATCCGCGAGGGAGATGCGATCTATGAACGCTCCTTCGCGATCATCCGCAGCGAAGCCGATTTGTCGCGTTTTCCCGAAGCCGAGGCCGATGTCGCAGTCCGCATGATCCATGCCTGCGGATTGGTGGAAGCCGCAGAGCATTTCCTGTTCTCCCCCGATTTCGTCGCATCCGCCCGCAAGGCGCTGACTGACGGCGCGCCGATTTTCTGCGACGCGGAAATGGTCGCTCGCGGCGTTACCCGCGCCCGCCTGCCGGCCGCCAACGAAGTAATCTGCACCTTGCAGGACCCGCGCACGGCCGAGATCGCCAAGTCGATCGGCAATACACGCTCAGCAGCCGCTATGCATCTTTGGACCGATCGCCTTGCCGGCTCGATCGTTGCCATCGGCAATGCGCCGACCGCCCTCTTTCACCTTCTGGAAATGCTGCGTGACGGTGCGCCGAAGCCAGCCGCCATCATCGGCATGCCCGTCGGCTTCGTCGGCGCGGCGGAATCGAAGGATGCGCTCGCCGAAAACTCATACGGCGTTCCCTTTGCCATCGTGCGCGGCCGGCTTGGTGGCAGCGCCATGACGGCGGCCGCCCTCAATGCCCTGGCGAGGCCGGGCCTATGAGCGCGCCATCCAATGGACAGTTGATCGGTGTCGGCACCGGCCCCGGTGATCCCGAACTGCTGACGGTCAAGGCGGTCAAGGCCCTCGAACGTGCCGATGTCGTCGCCTACTTTGCCAAGCAGGGCAGAGGCGGCAACGGCAAGGCCATCGTCGGCGAGTTTCTGAGAGCAGACGTAAAACTGCTGCCGCTCTACTATCCGGTCACGACCGAGATCGATAAGGACGCGCCGGAATATCTCAGTCAGATCACCGCCTTCTACGACGCCTCGGCCGAAATGGTGGCGGCGCATCTGCGCGAGGGAAAGACGGTTGCCGTGCTCAGCGAGGGCGACCCGTTCTTTTACGGCTCCTATATGCATCTGCATGTGCGCCTTGCCGATCGTTTTCCGACAGAAGTCATACCGGGCGTGACGGCCATGTCCGGCTGCTGGTCTCTTGCCGGATTGCCGATGGTACAAGGAGACGACGTACTCTCCGTCCTGCCGGGAACGATGGCGGAGGCAGAGCTTACCCGGCGCTTGGGCGATACGCAGGCCGCCGTCATCATGAAGGTCGGCCGCAATCTGCCGAAAATCCGCCGTGCGCTCGACGCTGCCGGCCGGCTAGGGGAAGCAATCTATGTCGAGCGCGGCACGATGGCGAACGGCGCCATGACGCCGCTTGCCAGCCGCGACGATGCCGAGGCGCCGTATTTTTCGCTGGTTCTGGTGCCAGGCTGGGAAAGCAGGCCATGAGCGGGCGTCTCTATGTGATCGGTACCGGTCCCGGCAAGCCTGAGCAGACGACGCCGGAGGCGCTGGCTGCCGTTGCGGATGCCCACGAATTCTATGGCTACGGCCCTTATCTGGACCGTCTGACGCTTCGCAGCGACCAGATCCGTCAGGCATCCGACAATCGCGAGGAGTTGGACCGGGCCAAGGTGGCGCTGCAGCGGGCTGCGGCCGGCATAAATGTCTGCGTCGTCTCGGGCGGGGATCCCGGCGTCTTTGCCATGGCAGCGGCCGTCTGCGAGGCGATCGATCACGGTCCGTCTGAATGGCGCTCGGTAGACCTCGTCGTCGTGCCCGGTATTACGGCCATGCTTGCAGTCGCCGCGCGCATCGGCGCTCCTCTCGGGCACGATTTTTGCGCAATCTCACTGTCGGACAATCTGAAGCCCTGGCCGCTCATCGAAAACCGGCTTCGCGCCGTCGCCGAGGCAGGCTTTGTGATCGCGCTTTACAATCCGATCAGCAAGGCGCGACCCTGGCAGCTCGGCAAAGCCTTCGAAATTGTCCATGACATTTTGCCTGCTGACACGCCGGTGATTTTCGGCCGCGCCGCCGGCCGGCCCGACGAACGCATGACGGTGGCGCGCCTAGCGGATGCCGAAGCTTCGCAAGCCGATATGGCGACCTGTGTCATCATCGGCTCGGCCGAGACGCGCGTCATTGCCCGCGAAGGACGCCCGGATCTCGTCTATACGCCGCGGTTCATCAGGGAAGAGACGAAATGATCGATCCGATCGAGCGCAGCGTCCACCGTTTCGACCACCGGCAAGCCGGCGGTCTCGGCGCGCTCGACCATGATTACCTTGATGCCGAGATGCCTTGCTGCCTCGATCTTGCCGTAAGTCGCCTCGCCGCCGCTGTTCTTGGCGACGACAACCTCGATCTGATGCTGTTGCAGCATGTCGAGTTCGTCGGCCAGTCGGAACGGCCCCCGGCTGCGGATGTAGCTGACATGAGGCACCGTCAGCGGCGGCTCGACGGGATCGACGCTACGAACCCAGTAAAGGTGCTGCGGCGCGGCGTTCGCCTGATGCGCCTCTTGCCGCCCGGTTGCCAGGAAAACGCGCAGGGGTGCTGCGCCGAGCGCGGCGATGGCCTGCGAAACGCTATGCACCGAGAGCCAGTCATCGCCTTCGACCGACACCCAGGCCGGACGGCGCAGGGCAAAAGCGGTCACGGCGCATTCAACAGCCGCTTGTGCGGCATTGGTCGAAATGCGGGCTGCAAAGGGATGGGTGGCGTCGACCACCAGATCGATCGCTTCATCACTGACATAGCGAGCAAGCCCCTCAGCGCCACCGAAGCCGCCGCTGCGCACCGGAACGGGTTGCGGGGCCGGATCGGCGGTTCTGCCGGCAAGCGAGAGCACGACCTCGAGATCGTCGCGGGAGGCGAGCGACGTCGCGAGCGCGCGGGCCTCCGTCGTACCGCCCAGAATCAGAATGCGGGCCTTGCCCATGGCTGAGACACCTTCAGTTCAACGCTGGCTCACTCTTATCGGCATCGGCGAGGACGGTCCAGCCGGGCTTGGCGACGAGGCCAAGCGGTTGATCGCTGCAGCGCCAATGGTCTTTGGCGGAACGCGACATCTCGACCTGATGAGCCCATTGATAACAGGCGAAACGCAGGCCTGGCTTTCACCATTCGAAAAGTCTGTCGAGACAGTGCTCGCCCGCCAGGGCAAGCCGACGGTGGTTCTCGCCTCCGGCGATCCCTTCTTCTACGGCGTCGGGGTAACACTTTCACGACGTATTCCGGCTTCCGAAATGACCGTCATTCCGGCGCCCTCCTCTTTCAGCCTTGCCGCGTCGCGCCTCGGCTGGCCCTTGCAGGAAACGACGGTTCTCTCGCTCCACGGGCGGCCGATCGATCTCATCCGGCCGCATCTCCATACCGGCCGCAAGATCCTGGCGCTGACATCCGATGGCAAAGGCCCCGCCGACTTGGCCGCCTTGCTGCAAGGCTCAGGCTTCGGCTCCTCCGAGCTTACGGTTCTGGAGGCGCTTGGCGGACCACATGAGAGGGTCTCCCGGCAAATTGCGGCTGATTTCACCCTCTCCGGCATCAACGATCTGAATATTTGCGCAGTCGAGGTCAAGGCGGAAGCCGGAGCTCGGATCTTGCCGCTGAGCGCGGGGCTGCCCGACGAGCTTTTCGAGCATGACGGCCAGATCACCAAGCGGGAGATCCGCGCGATCACGCTGTCCGCGCTTGCGCCGCGCCATGGCGAGTTGCTCTGGGATATTGGCGCCGGCTCCGGTTCGATCGGCATCGAATGGATGCTGGCCGATCCCTCGCTGCGCGCCATTGCCATCGAGGCATCGGCTGAACGTGCGGCGCGCATCCGCCGCAATGCCGCAAATTTCGGGGTGCCGAGCCTGGCGATTGTCGAAGGCGAGGCACCGACGGCTCTTTCCGGTCTTGCGGCCCCGGATGCGATTTTCATCGGCGGCGGCGGCAGCGACGCCGGCGTGCTGGAGGCCGCAATCAGCCAGTTGAAAAGCGGCGGCAGGCTGGTTGCCAATGCTGTCACCACCGAAATGGAAGCGCTGCTGCTGGCCGCACAGGCACGCCGGGGCGGCTCGCTGATCCGCATCGATATTGCCCGCGCCGCACCCGTCGGCCGCATGACCGGCTGGCGGCCAGCCATGCCGGTGACGCAATGGTCGTGGGTGAAGCCATAATTCAGAATGAGGTAGAGCGATGACAGTGCATTTCATTGGCGCAGGCCCCGGGGCCGCCGACCTGATCACCGTGCGCGGCCGGGATCTGATCGGCAAATGCCCGGTGTGCCTCTATGCCGGATCGATCGTTTCGCCGGAACTATTGCAATATTGCCCGCCCGGCGCCCGCATCATCGACACGGCGCCGATGTCGCTTGACGAGATAGAGGCGGAATATCTGAAGGCGGCCGCCGCCGGCGAGAATGTCGCGCGCCTGCATTCCGGCGACCTCTCGGTCTGGAGCGCGGTCGCCGAGCAGATCCGCAGGCTAGAACAGCATGGCATCGACTATACGCTGACCCCAGGCGTTCCAGCATTCGCCGCCGCCGCCTCGGCGCTCGGGCGCGAATTGACGATCCCGGCCGTCGCCCAGAGCCTTGTGCTGACGCGGGTATCAGGCCGCGCCTCGCCGATGCCAAACAGCGAGACGCTGGAAAAATTCGGCGCGACGGGTGCGACACTCGCCATTCACCTGGCAATCCACGCACTTGAAAAGGTCGTTAGGGACCTGACGCCGCTTTACGGCGCGGACTGCCCGGTCGCGATCGTCGTCAAGGCATCCTGGCCGGACGAACGGATCATTCGGGCTACGCTTGCCACGATCGAAGCAAAGGTGGCGGCAGAACCGATCGAGCGCACTGCATTGATCTTTGTCGGCCCGTCGCTTGGCGCCAGCGATTTTCGCGAAAGCTCGCTCTACGACCCCACTTACCAGCGTCGTTTCCGCGGCCGGGAATAAGCTTCGACCCCGTTGCAAATCGCCTCGAAATTTTCTCTAGAGCCGGATGATTTTAGGTCGAATCGACCTAAAATCTGAATCCGCTCTAGCATCAAAGAAGTAGAGCGTGATGTCGTCCGAAAACCGCCTACACTTTTCGGCATCACGCTCTAGTCGATCGCGGCAAGCCGTGGGGCAAAAGAGGATCAGGAAATGCAGCGCATTACCATCACCATTGATGACGATCTTCTCGAAACCATCGACAAGATCAGTGCACAGCGCGGCTATGCAAGCCGCTCGGAGACTTTGCGCGATCTCGTCCGCGATGCAGTAACCCGTGCGCAACCGATCATAGACGGCGAAGCCAGATGTTACGCGGCCCTCACCTATGTCTATGAGCATGAAACCCGCGACCTCTCACGCCGGCTGACGACGGCGCAGCACGATCACCACGATCTTTCGGTATCGACGCTTCATGTTCACATCGATGGGCAAGATTGCCTCGAAGTCTCCGTGCTGAAGGGTAAGGCGGACGAGATCAAGACCTTTGCCGACAGCGTCGTGACGCAGCGCGGCGTACGCTTCGGGAACCTGCACATCATCCCATCGGACGATGGTATAGATAGCGCCGAAACGCATTTGCATGACTGAGAGGGCGGGCGAGTTGCCCGCGGACTACTCAGTCGAAGCCGACCCTACCGTATAGGTCATGCTTTCCTTGAGCATGGCAAGCACCCTCAAGCTGAGGTCACTGCTCGCTGCGTGAAATCTCGCATGCAGCACCGCGCGTCTTTCAACACGCGCCAATGACACTGTAACGCATTGAAATACTACATAATTTCTCTTAGTCGATTCCGATTTAGCGGAAATTATGCAGTAGGCCTTGACGAAGGACGACGAAACATAAATGTCTTCCCATCACGGCAAATGGGGGAAGCGATGAAGATACTCGGCATATCGGGCAGCCTGCGCAAAGGCTCCTTCAACACAGCCCTGCTCCACGCGGCCGTCGAATTGGCGCCAAGCGGCGTCGAACTGATCGCCCGCACCATTCACGGCATACCGCTCTACGACGCCGATCTCGAGGCGGCGGAAGGCATTCCGGAAAAGGTGCAGGAACTCAAGGATCTGGCCATATCGGCCGATGGGCTGATCTTGTTTACGCCGGAATACAACAATTCGCTTCCGGGCGTCTTCAAGAATGCCATCGACTGGATGAGCCGCCCCTCCACGGACATCGCCCAGGTCTTCGGCGGAAAGCCGATCGCTGTCCTCGGTGCTTCGCCGGGCAATTTCGGCACCATCCTCAGCCAGAATGCCTGGCTGACAGTGTTGCGCACGCTCGGCGCCGAAGCCTGGTTCGGCGGCCGGCTGATGGTATCGCGCGCCGGCAGTGTCTTCGATGCGGACGGGGCGATCGTCGACGAGAAAGTGAAACACAATCTTGCGGCTTTCATCGATGGCTTCACGGCTTTCGTTGGGGATCGCAAGAAGGGCTGATGTGCCGCTCGGCAAGGCGGATACAAAGCCTATGATTGAACCGATGAATGACCTAATGTGAATGTGGCGTCGAGTCCCGGCGCCTCCGGGGCCTCGCACATCTTCTTCCTTCGAAAGCCATGAAATCCAATAGTACCGGTTACGTCTTCACGCTGTTGGCAATCAGCATATTCGCCATACAGGACGGCATCTCCAAGCACCTTGTCAGCGCCTATCCGCCGCTTCTGGTGGCGATGATCCGCTATTGGGCCTTCATGCTTTTCGCCATCGCAATGGCTTCGCGCGCACCCGGCGGGCTGCGACGCACTGTCCGGACCAAGCGTCCTGTCCTGCAGATTGCCCGAGGCCTGCTGCTCGCCGCGCAGATCGTCGTCGCCATCTCGTCCTTCGTCATCGTCGGTCTGGCCCATTCGCAGGCGATCTTTTCATCAGGCCCGCTGATGGTGGCCCTGCTGTCCATACCGATCCTCGGCGAGAAGGTCGGCTGGCGGCGTTGGCTGGCAATCTGCTTCGGCTTCATCGGCGTGCTGTTGATCCTGAAGCCGGAAAGCGGCGTCTTCGATGCGCGGTTCCTCGTGCCGCTTTTCGGCGCATTGCTATTTTCGCTCTACGTCGTCCTGACACGCTATGTCAGCCGCGAGGACGGCGCCATGACCAGCTTCTTCTATACGGGCGTTGTGGGTGCGGTCGCCATGACCTGCATCGGGCCGTTCTTCTGGACATCGCTGGCCCCACATGACTGGATCTTCATGGGCATTCTCTGCCTGACAGGCGTTTCGAGCCATTATTTCCTCATCCGCGCCTATGACATGCTCGACGCGGTGGTCATCCAGCCCCTGACCTATCTGCAGCTCGTCTTCTCCGCCATTATCGGCGTCACGATATTCGGCGAGAAGCTGAGCGCGCCCATGATTGCGGGCGCGCTCATCGTTGTTGCGGCGGGCATATTCACGATCTGGCGCGAACATGCCCTGGCGAGAACCCGGCTCAAGGCCGACAAGGCATCGGCAGGCTAAGCGTCCACCTGGGCGCGCGGCTGCGCCTCCGTGTAGTAGCTCACATATTTCTGCCGGTAGCGTTCCGTTCCGCCGAAATCGCTGTAGCGCGGCAGTTCCGACATGTCGGTCTTGTTGAGGATGACGCCGAGGATGCGCGAGTTGATCTGCGGCTCCTGCTCGAGAACATCACGCACCAGATTGGTTGGCGTCGCGCCCCATTCGGTAACCAACAGGAAGGCATCGACCTGCGGCGCGAAGGCCTTTGCATCGATGACAGGGCCAAGCGGTGCAAGATCGACGATAATGTAGTCGAACATCTTGCGTGCATTTTCCATCAGATGCTGCATGCCCTGCGAGGACAGAAGCTCGCTGGTGTGCAGCAGATGATCGCGTACGGCGACCGGGAGAATGGCAAGCTTGGTGCGCGGATCGACCTTCACGGCACTCGTCCAGGGCACCTCGCCAAGCACAGCCTCGATCAGGCCGGCCTGCGGTGGCGTCTTCAGCGTCCGGCTGAGACCCGGGTTGCGCAAGTCGGCATCGATGAGCAGCGTGCGCTTGCCGCTACTCGCAAGCAGGGCGGCAAAGTTGGCAGCCGTTGTCGACTTGCCCTCACCGGGAAGTGCCGAGACAACGCCGATGACGCGGTCGGCGCGGCCCTGCAGCATCACATCGCTGGCGAGCTTTGCGTTCCTCAAGGTCTCGGCGAAGATCGAGCGCGGCGCTTCGACGGAGATGCGCATCATGCGCTCGAAGGCGACGCCGTTCTCTCCCTCTTCCGCCGTTGTCGGCTCCGCTCCGGCATCGGCCTTGCGCGGCTTCTTCTTGTTTTTGCTCTGCTGGCCGAGCAGAGGCAGATAGCCCAGGAATTTCAATCCGAGAGCAGCCCGCACGTCGGCCTCGACGCGGAAGAAGCGATCACGGAACTCCTGGAATGCGGCAACACCGCAACCGACCATCAGGCCGAGGATGACCGAAAGCGCCATGACGAGCGTCTTCTTCGGGCTGGACGGCGCCGTCGGTACGCCGGCAACCGAGATGACGCGGGCCTTGGCGATCGGGAAGGAGCGCTGCTGGGTCGCCTGTTCGAAACGGCCAAGATAGGATTCATAAAGCGTCTTCAACGCCGATGCCTTCTGGTTCAGCTCATTGAGATGAACCAGCGACTTGTTAGCCTCGGAATTCTTGCCGACGACCTTATCGATGCTTTCGCGCAGCGATTCCGCCCGCGACTGCGCAACATCAAGCTCGTTCTTGTAGCTGGCAGTCAGCTGCTGAAGGACCTGATAGATCTGCCGGGTAATGTCCTGCCGCTCGGCCTTGAGCGCGACGGCTTGCGGATGGTCGGCGCCGAAGTTCTGCGTGACGTCCTGCTCGCGCTTTTCGACGGCGAGATAGCGTGTCTTCAGATCCTGCAACACCGAGTTGTCGGTCGAGCTCGACGAGATGGTCGCGTTCTTGACGGCGTTGTCGGGGCCCTGGTCGATGATCGACTTATATTGATTGTAGCGGGCGGCTGCGCTGGCGGTATCGGCCTGTGCGATGATCAATTGCTTGTTCAGATCGGAAATCTGCTGTTCCGACATCAGCTCGCCACCCGTGGAGGTCAACCCATTGTCGGCCTTGTATTTTTCGACTTCAAGCGAAGCCTCCTGGGCGCGCTGGCGCAGATCGTTCAAGCGTTCCTGCAGCCAGACCGAGGCGCGCTCAGTGGCGTCGAAATTGGCGTTCAGCTGGTCGGTCAGATAAGCGTCGGCATAGGCGCGCGTAACCGCGGCGGCAAGTCGCTTGTCGGTGGAGCTGTAGGAGACGGCAACGACCGAGCTTCGCGTGACGCGCTCGACCTTCAGATTGTCCTGCAAAACGGCAGCAACCTTCTGACGTTGAGCCTCGCGCTGCTCCTCGGGCGTCATCGGCGGACGACCGGGCGTAAAGACGCTGACGATCAGGCTGACGCCGGATTTGAGCAACGCCGCCGGAGATACCGGCGGATTAAGCAATGTATTGTTGTCGGCAAGGCCGGCAGTGTCGACGACGCGCAGCGCCATTTCGTTCGATTTGAGGATTTCGACTGCACTGGCGATTTCCATATCCGCCTGCTGGCTGCTCGCCGCCGGCGGCTGATCCTCGGCATATTTCGTCATGGTTTCGTCGAGCAATATCTGCGTCATCGACGTATAGCTCGAGGTGGCGGTGAGCAGATAGGCGACGGCCAGAATGACAAAAGCGGCCACGGCAAAAATGATGGTGCGGATGCGCCTGACCACGACGGCCATCAGCCGGTCGAGATCGATAAAGCTATCCTGCGACTCCGCTTGCGGAAGAGCGCTGTGGAAAGTGAAGTTCTTCTGATGCATGGCGACCACCTTGTCGGAGAAGCCCGAATGAACAATAGCCATGGCCTGCGGCCTTACCGGCCGCAGGCCACAATGTGAACAGGCTTAAGCGGCGGTCATCTGCGCTTCGTGCGAGACGACCAGGTTGCGGATCGAGTCATAGACCAAGCCGCCGATATCGGAGCGAGCGAGCGCGAAGGCAACGTTCGCTTCGATGAAGCCGTGCTTGGACCCGCAGTCGAACGTGCGTCCGTTATAGACCTGGGCATGAAAGGATTGCGTCTCGGAGAGGCGCAGCATGCCGTCGGTCAGCTGGATCTCATTACCAGCGCCGCGCTCCTGACGGGCCAGAATGTCGAAGATCTCAGGCTGCAGAATATAACGGCCATTGAGGTAAAAGTTTGAAGGCGCCTCGGACGGATGCGGCTTCTCGACCATTTTGGTCACGGCAAAGCCATGGCGCACGGACTCGCCCTTGCCGATGATGCCGTATTTCGAGGTTTCTTCTGGAGCGCATTCCTCGACGGCGACGATATTGCCACCGGTCTCATTATAGAGGTCCATCAGGCCGGCCATGCAGCCGCGCATGCCGTAGCAAAGCATGTCAGGCAAGAGCAAGGCGAAGGGCTCGTTGCCGATCAGATCGCGGGCACACCAGACGGCGTGGCCGAGGCCGAGCGGAGCCTGCTGGCGGGTGAAGCTGACGGCGCCCGGCCGCGGCAGAAGACGTTCCAGCTCGCTGACTTGGTGGCTTTTGCCTGCCCTCTGTAGTGAGGAAATCAGCTCCGGCGTGTCGTCGAAATGGTCTTCAATCGCCGACTTGTTGCGGCTGGTGACGAAGACGATGTGCTCGATGCCGGCTTCGATGGCTTCATCGACGGCATATTGCACGACCGGACGATCGACGATCGTCAGCATCTCCTTTGGCATCGCCTTGGTGGCGGGCAGGAAGCGTGTTCCATTGCCGGCAACCGGGATGACTGCTTTTCTCACACGATGTTTGGGGTCCATGGCTCTATCCTTTGTTAGAGTGAGGGCCTGCGCCCATATTGGGCAGGGGGGAGGAAAGTGAAGAGGTAGGCGACGACTGGCGGCCGCTCCGCAGAGACGCGGCCAACCGACGAAAACGCGCAAAGATCGGCATGCTGAGATGGCGCACCGCCCGCGGGTTGAGGCATGCGATCTTGAGCATCGCCTGCAATTCGCGCTCCTTGATGCTGTCGACCAGCTTCAGGAATGCGATAACGTCCCTCAGATTGCGCGTGCGTCGCCGCTGTGCGGCAAGGGCAGCGGCCCCGAAGGGATGATCGGCGAAGAATCTGCTGTCGGCAGCAAGCATGGCCTCGACATGGTCTTGTCTGAGAACACGCGAGATCGACCCGTCGCGAATGTAGTACAAGTAGCCTACGGTCGGCTCGACGACGCAGACGCCGCCACGAGCAAGAGCGGACGCGAGGAAAATGTAATCCTCGCCGATCCGCAAGGTTTCATCGAAGCGTAGGCGATGCTTCTCGACGAAGGCACGCTCGAAGACCGGCTTCATGTAACCGAAATTGTGCTCCGACTGGAAAATCATGTTCGATGCGATGAATTTTGCCAGCGTCAGCGTCGGCATGCGTGCCAGCATCGCCTCCGGGAACATCGGCAGCATCGTGCCGACGTCCTCGCGGATCACATCGAGATTATCGACTGCGATCTGCGCTTCGGCCTTTTCCGCCCTGGCGATCAGGCGGGCCATGCGGTCCGGACGTAGAGCATCATCGGAATCGAGCACGGCCACCCAGCGACCCCGGGCCGCATCCAGCCCGGCATTGCGGGCAGCGCCCGGACCGCCGTTGCGGGCCATGGCAACGAGACGCACCCGCGGATCAGGATGGTTGCCGGCAATCTCGCGCGTACCATCGCTCGAGCAATCGTCGACGACGATCACTTCCATGCTGACGGCGCCTTGCGCCAGCGCGCTGTCGATAGCGCGCTCAAGCGTTTCCTCGGCATTATAGGCAGCGATGACGAAGCTGACATCAGGGATGAAATCCGTCATTGCGGTGCCTTCTCCAGATTTCCGTATTGTTCGATCTCGCGAACTCCAAAGAGACCGCTGACAACACCGGCGTGCATGATGCCGCGCAAACCGTAGCGATGCCGCTTGATCGGGGACGCGGAAAGCAGCGCCGCGGCAGCAAAGCAATAGGCGGACTTCGTGCCCGCGAGCGCAATCGCTCGCCAGCGCCCGAAGCCCCCCCTTGCTTCCAGCAACATGCGCCCATGCGTCTGCCCCATGCGATAGCGGCGCTTGGAGAGCCAGGAGACGCTCGCGCGCGTGTTAGGGACGGGCTCATAGACGAGCGCGTCCGCCGCATAAGCGATCCTGCCGCCCGCCTTGTGCATATGGGTGAAGAACTCGGTATCTTCGCCGCCGCTGCGCCCGAGCGCGATATTGAACCGCCGGCCGGCAAGCGAAGGCGCACCGCGGCGCAGCAGCACATTGCAGGTGTAGCCGGTCAGGATTTCCCCGGCGACCCAAACAGGCAAGGTCGAATGAAAGTCGCCACGCTGCATCCAGGCCGGGGCGACGTTTGCATACACCGCCTGCACGGGACCGAGAACGGCGTCGGCGCCGGTCGTGTCGGCCATGATCAGCATTTCCGTCAGCCAGTCTTCCGAGGCCGTCTCGTCGTCATCGATGAAGGCGAGAAAATCGCCGCTCGCATGATCCAGGCAAGCATTGCGGGCAATCGAGATGTTCGAAGCCGGGCAATGGACATAGACGATCTCGAAGGGCACGGCCGAACGCATGGCGTCGACGCGGCCCCGCGCGCTCGGCGTCACATCATTATCAGCAATGATGATCCGGATGATCGCACCTGTGGGGACGCTGAGTACGGCCAGCGACAGCAGCGTCTGATCGAGCTCTGCCCGCCGATAGGTGCAGACCGCGATGTCGATCCTTATCGGGCGTCGATGGACTTGTGTCATCACGCCACCCTGCGATTGCGGAAGCTGAAGACTTCCATCCAGAAGCCCATGGACCAGGCGAAATGCATGACCATAGCGGAAATTGCGGCCAGCGGGCCGTAAGGGTTCTTCTGGCCGAGAGCGATCCAGAAGCCGTAGGCGATGCAGGCTACCGCCCACAGGCCAACCGGAATAACCGCAATCCAGTTAAGGACGGCCAGGAAAGCACCGATGAAAATCGGCACGACCGCAAGCGGCAGCATCTGGCGCAGGCTCGGCATGCTGCGATGCTTGAGAATATTGCGCGCGCGGCCGCGGCCATAGCCGAGATACTGCTTGAAGAGCGTCGGGACGCTGGAGCGCGGATAATAGGTCATGGCCGTCTTGTCGGTCAGCCAGATCCGATACCCCGTCTTGTTCAGGCGATAATCCAGCTCGGCATCCTCGTTATGGCTAAAGGTTTCGTCATAACCGCCGACCGCACGGAAGGCGGCAACGCGCATCAGCGCGTGGTGCCCATGCTCGGCCCAATGGCCCTTCGCGCCTTCGCGATGTTTGGAACCACCATTGCCGAGCTTGGAGTTCTGTGCCACGGCCGTTGCCTTCTGGAAGGCGCTGAAACCCATAGTGCGCATCGCAACGACGACGGAATCCGCGCCCGTCGCGCCTGCCTCCTGTACCAGCGTCTGGCAGTAATCGTCCGGATAGTCGCCATGGGCGTCGATACGGATGAAATACTCATGATCGTCACCGAATGTGTCGATAGCGAGATTGATCGCTGCGCTCTGCAATCGTTTCGGATTATCGAGCAACAGAACGCGCGGATCTCCCTCCGCTATACTCCGAACGATTTCGCGCGTGCGATCGGTGCTGCCGCCATCGGCCACCACGATCCTGGCATCGAGTTCGTACAGAGCCTGACCGAGCTTCTCGATCAGCGGCTCGATATGCTTTTCCTCATTGAGGCAAGGAATAACGATTATGCAACGCATGTCCCCTGAACTTTCGGTCGTCATTGCAATCCACCTCTATTGCGATGCAGTTGTGGGAGGGCCTGTATTTCGGCGAGCTGTTCATTGGCGCGCGTCAGCGACGCCAGCCGTTGCACCAGCCCCTGACAGTCGGCGCGATCCATCATCCATTGCTTGCGATCCTGTGACGCCACCGCCTCGAAAGCGGCGAGATAGCGCTTCGCGTCCATCTCTCCCAAAAGCGCCGTCAGATGTTCGGCATCAGCCTCGTCGAGCGTAAGCCCGATCCTTCGGCTCGCGAGAAATCTTGCCGTCTCCGTACCCTTGATCGCAATCGGCACGGTGCCGTAAAGGCCACCTTCATAAAGGCGGTTCGGCAGCAGCCAGCTGGAATTCAATCCCTCTTCGAAAAAGTCGATGGCCCAGGAAAACTGGACTTCGCCGTAGATCGCCGAGAGATCCTCGGGGTTCTTGTAGGCGCCTGCAAAATGCATGAAGGGTGCATCGCGGACGGTGCGATCGAAGTCGTCGAACTCGGAATGAGCCGGGCGGCCCCGCAGGACGATCTCGAAGCGACCTTCCATCCTGCGGGAGAATTGATCGAGCAAAGCCAATGACTTACGGCAGCGAAGGGCGCCGAACCAGCCTATCTTCCATGGTTTGTCCGCAGCCGGCGGCCGTGCGGCTGATGCTATGGCACGCGCCGCAGGCTCAAGCGCCAGCACCTTGTTTTCGAGCAGCATGACCGGCACATTGAGCCCGGAGCGCGGACGGAAATAACGTTCGATGAAGGCGGGCGAACTGGTCACCAGCAATGACGCCTGCGAACCGAAGTGGCGCTCCGCGCTGCGAAGCGCACTACCCACCACATCGTCACGCAGCAGCAGCCGATGGATATCGAGGCATTCATAGACGATCGGCATGTCGCCGCCGAAAACGGACTTGGCGCGATTGGCCAGTGCCAGCATTTCGAGATTACGGCCGATGATGAGGTCCGGCCTTGCGACCGAGCGCAGCAGCCCACGCAGTTTCGCCGCCGATCTGGCCACCGCCGCGATACGCTGCGCAAACTGGGCATCCTGCGTCTTGCCGAGTTCGATCGGCTCGACGCCGTGTATGGCAGCCAGCGCATTGTCGTCACGCCGGAACCCCGCGAGCGTTACGAGTGCCCCGCCGGCCCGCAGCATCAGCACCCGCCTACGCACGGCGGGGTCAGCAAGATCGTGGACGAAGTACAGTATATGCAGCATCAAAATTTCCGCTTTTGCGCCCAGCCAGGACCGGGCACCTTGTGTGGTTGGTGTTGCATGGTGGCATTGCAACCGGCCGCGAGAGATGCCACGCGGCCGGCTGAGTTCAATCGAGTTTGCAGGTGATCGATTCCGGGAACAGGCACTTCTCCCCCGGCGCAGTGAAGGCGACGCGCTTGATCTCCATGGTTGCCGGCTCGCCGCCATAGGCGAACTTGCCCATCCAGCCGCTGAGGGTATCGGTACCCCAGAGGCTGAAGAAGATCTTCTGCGCATTCGTCGGTATCTTCGAAGGATCGGTGACTTCCTGAACGAGCTTGCCGTTCACGTAGTAGCGCAGACGATCCTTTTCCCAGACGAAGGCATAATCGTTGAAATTCTGGTCGGCACCACCTGAAACCGGCACCAGCTTTTCATTGCCGCCCTTGGCGGAAATATACTGGTTGACCTGAACTTGACCGGGATTCTTGCCGAGCACTTCGAAATCGATCTCGTCATGCGGCTTCTTGTCGGTCGGGCCGATATAGGTGAAGAAGGCAGAGTTGAGACCAGGCCCCTTGGCTGTACGGTAACGCGCTTCATAGGTGCCATAGCCGTAACGTTTCATCGTCTGGATTTCGCCGCAAGCATAATTGCGATCGCCAGTCTTGGACTGGATGAACTGCAGTTGCAGCGTTCCGTCCTTGACGTTCACCTGTTTTCGCGACCAGGTGCAATTCTGATACGCTCCGTTGTTCCAACCATCGGAAATATACCAGCGGCTGGTATCCAGATGTTCGAAATTGTCGACGAATGACCGGCCGGACGCCTGATCATCCTGAGCAGACACGACCTGTGGCAGAAAGCATGCGCTCATCAGAGCGATTGAGACAAGACCAAGTCTTTGCATGTAGCTTTTCGATGTCGTCATGGCATCACCTTTGCTTCGAACGCACTTGCCGATCTTCGGCAGCGCGGTTCTGGACAGCACGGATTTCGGCTTGCGGGCGCGCCCGGCTGCCAGTCAGCAGGTTGTGGAAGCTTGGCAGGGCGTGGCGCGCCATACCATTGGTCAAGGGCAGCAGCAGCAAGGCAAGTGCCGCCGCCAGGAGATAGAAAATCGGATAGAGCTCGCTGCCACCGCGGTTCCAAAGAACCCAGAGGCAGAAGAGCAGCGGATAATGGCCGCAAAAGATCCAGAAGCTCAGGCTGCCGGTTCCTGCCAAGCCCTGCCCGATCCGGCTGCGGATGAAGATTGCCGATAGTGCCCAGAAGCCTGGAATACCGACGAGCACCATCAGATTGCGACAAACCTCGAGCCACAACGGCAATCCAGGCCCCGTCATGTAGGCTGCCGTTGCCAGAAGCGCTGCGAGCGCAACGAAGGCAGGCGCGATCAAGGCGGCATAGCGATCTATGACCGTCACGTCGATACGATGGAGACTCAGGTAGATTCCGAAGCTGAAACTGAAGAGAATAGAGTTCCGCAGCACGATTCCGATAGATACGGGCCAAGCTGCAAGCAAAAGCAGGAAGACCAATGTCGGTAACGGAGCACGACGAATAAGAAACGCCAACACCGGTGACAGCAAAATGCAAACGAAAAGATCGCGCAAAAAATAGAGCGGCAGATTTATCGGTTCGCCGTCGATGGCGAGCAAGAGATTCGAGATCGTATGCGGAGTAGCTTCCGACAGGTCCGGCAGATATCCATCGCCAATGCCGTAATACTGAAGAAGCAATACAAACAGGAAGAATGCACCATTCCACAACAGGAACGGCAGAATGACTGTCTTTGTCTTCCGGCCAACGGTCTCTTTATAGCTCTTTGGCGCCTTTCCATTACGAAATAGCAAGTATCCTGAGATCACACTCAGGCAGGGGACACCTACACGGAACAAACTGTCACGCAGGAACACGCGCAACCAATCGAAAAAGCCATAGTCACCGTTGAACGGGCTGCTATGCGGATCGAAAGGTATATGGACAAAGATTATGCCCGAGATGAGCACGATACGCATGAGGTTTATCCGCGAAGACACGTTGGCAGTCACATTCACGATGTCTGTCACCCCTTCTTCGGGCTGCATCCCCCCTCGCAGCCATTTCAAACAGAGCAGAGCTCGCAAAGGTAACCTAGGGCGCTCTTCGGAAAGGGAATATGGCACCGCAGCAAAAATGAGCGAAAAATCATATGCGGATCAGTGCTGAAAACACCGATTTGTACGCCTTTGAGCATGAAATAATCGATTTGAATCGGAGAAAAGCCCTGTTGCGAAAAGCACTTAGACGCCCGCTCAATATTTCGATGCTGGCTTCCAGCGATGAGTTCGAACGGCTCTGTTTTTTTACCGGAAGGTGAAGATTTTTTGCAGCGCAGCAGAGCCCGACAGACGAACCATGACCAAAATGCGACGACATTTCAATCATTGTGAGAAAAGCAATCCGCATCGCTCCTCTCATGGATGCGCAAACGTGCGATCATGGTGCGCAACGTGTCACAATGATCCATCGGCGGAATGGTCAGAGTGCTGCCACGCTTGGATAAAGTTTCAGAAAATCTCGTTTCTCAACATTGCTCGACACCGATTGGACGCTACCTGTTGGCGTCACAACGACATCCGTTATGGGTCAATCGGCCGGAAAATTGCCGCGGACGCCGTTGGAAAGCCAATGATCATGCCCTCGGGGGATGAGACCGCAAGCCCTTGAATCAAAACCGTAAAGGCGGGAAAATGGCGTCTATCACGATTGTTATTCCGTTCTATCAGAAGCAAACCGGCGTTCTGCAGCGCGCGTTGAAATCGATATCCCGGCAGACATTTCAGGATTTCGATATCCTCATCGTCGACGATGAATCGCCACTTCCGGCAGAAGGCGAGCTGCAGTCGCTGAGCAGCGAAGAAAGAAAGCGCATCCGTGTGATCCGCCAGGCCAATGCGGGTCCAGGCGGGGCGCGCAATACCGGCCTTAACAGCGTGCCGGCCGAGAGCCGGTTCGTGGCCTTCCTGGATTCCGATGACGAATGGGCGCCGGAGCATCTCAGCAACGCCTTCGGAACGCTGACCCATTACAATGCCGATTGCTATTGGGATTCCATCGATGGCGGCAAGGAGTTCTATTATCATTTCAGCATCGCCGAACTCGGAAAATCGGCCGATACGATACGATTGTCGGACAGGCCAGCCGTCGTCGAAATCCCGAACATCGCCAGCGTCATGCTGCAGGACTGGAGCTTTCTGCATATGTCCTGCATGGTGATCGGGCGGCCGCTCTTCGAAAAGATCCGTTTCGAGCCGTCATTGCGGCTGGCGGCAGAGGACGTCTTGTTCTTCTGCGACTGCGTTCTCGCAGCCAAGCGGGTGTTGCTGTGCGAAAACGCCGGTGCACTGCGTGGCGAAGGCGTGAACATCTTCCACAGCATCGACAATGATTCCCCGCAATTCCTGCGTCAGCAATTCAACACATGGACGGCGCTCAATACGCTGGAACAGAGATTTTCGCGCCGGCCGCAGGATGTCGAGTCTATCCGCCTCTATAAAAATCGCGCCCGGCGGCAGGCGCTCTGGAGCCAGGCGAGACAGATGCGACAGCGGCGTATGCCGCAATTTGGATTGCTGGCAAAATGGGCCTTGCGCGACCCGGCGATTTTACAAAGCGTCATGCAGCTTGCCGTGGGCAAACTCGCGCCCTAGATTTTGCAGCGCAGCATGAGCTGCGCATGCCGTATCGAAGAGCCACGGCATGCCCCGCTATCGTTTGGATCAGCAAGGAGTCCTGTATGAAGCCGTTCCACTGGGAATCCACCCATGGCAATTTCGGTGACGATCTCAATCTCTGGCTCTGGGATTTCCTACTTCCCGGCCTTCGCGATGTTCACAAGGAAACATTGCTGGTCGGCGTCGGAACCGTCCTCAATACGGAGATCCTGCCCGACGAAGGACGCAAGCTCGTCATCGGCAGCGGCTTCGGCTATGGCTCCCTTCCCGATATGCGCGACACCTCGCAATGGGACGTTCGCAGCGTACGCGGCCCGTTGACCGCGGAAAAAGCCGGCTTGCCTGCTGCAATGGGCATTGTCGATCCCGCCGTCCTGGTGACGGAAATGCCCGAATTCCAGAATATTTCGAAAAACGGCAAGCGCACCTTCATCCCGCATTGGGAATCGGCTGCCGCAGGCCTTTGGCCTGAAATCTGCAAGACCGTCGGCCTTTCCTATCTCGACCCCCGCGGCGAGGCGAAGGCCGTGATCCGCGAGATTGCCGCCTCCGAACTGATTGTTGCGGAATCGATGCACGGCGCCATCCTGGCCGATGCTTTCCGCGTTCCATGGATAGCAGTCAGCTCCTCGCGCTCCATCAACAGTTTTAAATGGAACGACTGGGCTCGCTCGCTCGGCGTCACCTATCAGCCCAAGCACATTCCTGTTTCGACCCGCGCCGAGGCGATCGCCAAGGGCGCGAAGTTCTGGGGCGTCGGCTTCGAGCGCAGCAACCTGGCAGCAGCCGAGCTTGGAAAGCAGCGCTACGGGGAAAACGTGATGCTTGCCGATCCCGAGCAGACCACGCTGCGCGTCATGGCAAAGCAGGCACTTGCGGTGCCCTCGGCCCTGGGTCTTTGGCAGGCAAGCAAGGCAAAACCGCAGTTGAGCAAGGACAGCGCACTTGCGGCCTGCAAGGAACGCCTTCTCAGTGTGATCGAGGGCGTGCGCCGCGATTATCTGTAAGCTTCGATATCGCTATTTCGGAGCGGCCTGCAGAAGATAGCGCAGGCCGTTCGCACCGGCATGGGCAATGGGCGCGCCGCTCCGCTTGCGGAAGCGCTCGGTCTTGTCCGTCAGAATGCCGCCGGCAATCGCCGGAACGGCCAGGGGATGCGAAAGCGCATAGATCGCGGCAGACAAGAACCCCGATTGTGACTTGATGTCGAGGAAATGCCGCAGCTCGTAGCGATCACGGATATGCTGCTCATGGCGGCGGATCACGGCCGCATCTTCCGAAGAGATCCCGCCCTTGGCAAGAATGGTCCGGTCAGCCTCATAGAGGCGGCGCAAATCGTCTGTTTTGTGCCGGCCGCTCAGGGAATCGCTGCGCACGACCGCGCCATAACCGCAGCTATGGATGATCTTGTAACGTGCGCGCTTGGCCAGCGCACGAACATACAGGTCGTAATCTTCGCCAAGGCGCAGCGCCTCATTGTAGCGCAGGCCATGCGCATCCAGAAAGGAGCGCCGCATCAAAGGCTTCAGGAAGCCGATCTCGCCGCGACGCACGCCGCGCTTGGAAATATTGCCCTCGACGAAAGCGGCAAGGTCGAGAAAGCGCGGCTTCGCATCGAAATGATCGAGCCGTGCATGCGCGTCGGGAACAGTATCGGCACTGACGAAGGCGATGTTGTCGGCAACGAAATCCCAATCATCAGCGGCAAGCAGCGCAGCGAAACGACCCGGAAAGAAGAAATCGTCGGCATCAAGAATGCCGATCAGCGGAGCCTTGGATATCTCGATCGCGTGATTGCGTGCGGCGGCGGGACCACGGTTCTTCTCGAACTCCTGGATTGTCAGCCTGCCGCTGCCGTCATCGGCCTTGGCGGCGGCGGCGGCAGTTCCATCCGTCGAGCCATCGTCGATGACGACGACTTCCGCCACTTCAGGCTCCCGAAGGGCCGAGGCAACGGCCAGCCCGATCGTGTCGCTGGCATTCTTCGCGGCAATGATTACGCAGACACTTTTTTCTGCACGGTCGGTCACGTCAGCCTCCAATGGTTCAGGCGGAGACTTAGGACATAGCTCGGATCCGACAACCGCCGGATCATCAAAAGATCGGATCGTCTACCCGGTTCAGGGGTTGAACGGCTCGGACCGCTTCAAACTGGATGCGGACAGACCAGCGACCTTGCTGTCCTCCTGGACCGATCCCGGCACCTTGTCTTCGTTCAACAGGGACTCGTGCGCTTTGCGCTCTTTCCAGACAAGGTAGAGTACGCCCAGGAAATAGCCGATCTGCAGAAGGACGGCACAGATGACCGTTTCGATCAGTGTGGTCGAAAGCGAGTTCGTCAGAAAATATGTTGCGATAGCAAATACGATCAGCGTGCCCAACATGCTGATGAAAACGCGGGGCGCATACATAATCTTACCTCGCCCGCTCTGCCATCATGTAAAAAACGATCAAGGTCTTTCCTCCCTTATCAGACCTGAAACTCAAATATATTTTATGATTCATTGAGATTCAACCAAGTCACGATGATCCGTTGCGATTTGAGACGACCCTAACGCCGGGCCTGTTAAAACTACACCTCGATTATAATTACAATTGAATTTGTTCATCTTTCTCTTTGCAATTATATGGAGACATGATGAAATAATGCAATCTTAGCGACGCATGAGGGCGACTGCACCTCCATGGTTTCATCGTCAACTCAATCAACTTTTATTACAAAGTCCTGAAAAACCCAATCTCAGTATGTGCACCGCAAAATATTGCTGCAGCGCAATATATCCTATGAAGAAATCAGGATGGCGTATAGCTGAAGGGAAACCGAGCACAGGCTATCGAAGCCAATGATAATGAAGAACTTACCGTTGGATGCCTATAACATCCTTAGAAATCGTCGACTATGATGCGGCAGAGCTGCCAGCGGCGCCATTATACGCAGCACGATACAGTAGAACCCATCTATAACTGATCGCTGATTTAAACCAAGTCACCATTGATGCGGTAAATATATACCGCCATGCCATATCGCTACAAAAGTTTGGCTTAAAAAGTCCAAATCCGAACCTACACTCCGATCATCCCGGCTCTAATTACGCGTCCGAGAATTTCCGACCAATCGTCAACATGAATGGAGTTTTCTCTATGAAGTCTGCGACGAGATCGGCCACATCGGCTTTTTTCAGCGCCGCGGAAAGCGACGTCTTTCCGCCCACTGGTGGAGTACTGAAACGCGTTTTCGACGTCTCTACCGCTATGCTCGCTTTGATTTTCATCAGCCCGCTCTTTCTAATGCTGATGCTCCTGGTGAAACTTACAGACCGCGGCCCCGCTTTTTATGGCCATCGCCGTATCGGCCATAATGGCAAGGCTTTCCGTTGCCTGAAGTTCCGCACCATGGTCATCGATGGCGACAAGGTGCTCCATGCTCACCTGCAGTCCAATCCGAGGGCGATGGAAGAGTGGCGCGCGACGCGCAAGCTGCAGAACGACCCCCGCGTCACCACCGTCGGTGCCGTCCTGCGCAAACTCAGCCTCGACGAGCTGCCACAGCTCATCAACATCATCCGCGGCGAAATGAGCGTTGTCGGACCACGCCCGGTCGTGGAAGACGAGCTCGAGCGCTACGAGACCGCGGCAATCTATTATTTGCAGTCTCGTCCGGGCCTGACCGGCCTCTGGCAGGTCAGCGGTCGCAACGACGTCTCCTATGAAAGTCGCGTCGCCTTCGACACGCATTATGTGAAGAACTGGTCGCTCAGCAGCGACATGGTGATCATCGCCAAAACCATTCCTGCGGTCTGCCTCTCGCGCGGCAGCTATTGATGATGACTGGCAGATACCGCGGGAGGTTTCCTGCGGTTTTCCCGCATCTTGCGGGTTGCCTACCAATAACAGGGAAGATCCTGCATGATTGAATTTCGGCCTTCCAAAAGGCTTGTACGCGCCAATACATCGCTGTGCTGCGCATCGCTCGTCGCTCTCAGCCTTTGCGTAGCTTCCGTCTCGGCCTCGGCCGAAAACCTTCCCGGATATCATCTGGGCGTCATGGACAAGCTGCATGTGCGCGTTGCCGAATGGCAGACCGCCGAAGGCACCATTCGCGACTGGTCGGTGGTCACCGGCGACTATACCGTAGGACCTTCCGGCTCGATTTCACTTCCCTTCATCGGCGACATGCCTGCCGTCGGCAAGACCACGGATCAGATTGCCGACGCTATCGGCCTTGGGCTGCAGAAGCAGTTCGGCCTGCGTGATCGTCCGTCAGCCTCCGTTGAAATGTCGCAGTTCCGGCCGATCTATCTTTCGGGAGAAGTCCAGAATCCCGGTGAATATCCGTTCGCGCCCAGCCTGACCGTGTTGAAGGCGGTGAGCCTCGGTGGCGGCATGCGCCGTGCCGACGCCGGACAACGCTTTGCGCGCGATTTCATCAATGCCAAGGGCGACGCCGTCGTCTATATGGCGGAGCGCGGTCGCCTGTTGATGCGCAAGGCGCGCCTGCTGGCCGAGCTGGCTGGCAAGGATGATATCGATGTGCCGACAGAGCTCAAGCAATTGCCTCAGGCAGCAGATCTGCTCGCCAGCGAGAAAGCGCTGATGGATACACGCAGCAAGCGCATGAAGACGCAACTGCAATCCTTGGAAGACTTGAAGGCGCTCTTACAGAACGAAGTCGAGGCCCTTTCGAAGAAAAACGATACGCAGAGCCGTCAGCTTGATCTGGCCAAGGCCGACCGCGACAAAGTGGAAAGCCTGACCGAGCGCGGGTTGGAGCTTGCCTCCCGCAGAATCTCCGCTGAACAGCGTGCCTCCGATCTGGAAGCAACGCTCCTGGATACGGAAACCGCGTCCCTGAAAGCCAAGCAGGATATCAACAAGGCCAATCAGGACGAGATTACTCTCCATAACGACTGGCAGAGCTCGCTGGCCCAGGACATGCAGGATACAGACACGCAGCTGGAAACACTGCAGCTCAAGCTGTCGACCAGCCAATCACTCATGCAGGAAGCCGTGGCTCAATCGGCCGACGCCGGCAACCTCGATCCAAACGGACCGGGTGTGAGCATTTCCTACACGATCATCCGTGATGAAAACGGCCAGTCGAAGGAAATTCAGGCTCAAGAAAACACGCAGGTACTGCCGGGTGATCTGATCAAGGTCAATACCGGCCTTGCCATCCGATAGGAAAGTCGATGCGGATAGCCAAATCGATCTTCGTGCGTCCAGGCAGCAACGCCACCTATGGCGCGGTGGCGATTGCTCTCTCCTTCTTCGTCTTTGCCTATTCTTCCCGCTTCGGCCAGCCCTCCATCCTGCTCTACTATGCCCTCTGGTTTCCGCTCGTCATGATCGACTACCGGAATGTGCTCGGCAGTTACAACAGACAGCTCTGGCTCTTCGCGTTCGGCGTTTTCACCTGCCTGTCGATCTTCTGGTCGGTCGTCCCTTCCGCGACGGCGCGCGCGGCGATCCAGTACATGACGCATATCTTCTGCGCCCTGGTCGCCATGCGCACGCTCGATATCCGCACGCTGACGCGTGGCGCGATCGCAGGTACCGCCATCGTACTCATTTATTCGATATTGTTCGGCTATTACGCCTATGATCCGATCGACGGAAGCTACAGCTTCGTCGGCGCCTTCGACTCAAAGAACCAGCTCGGCTTTTATGCCTCGCTCGGCATTTATTTCGCCTTCGCAGCCGTCTTTGTCCTCGGAGAACGTCGGATCTGGATGCTGGGCGCAGGATTTGCCGGCTTGCTGTCGGCCTATTGCCTCCATGCTTCGGCATCGGCAACATCGGTGCTGACGACGGGATTGGTCGTGGTCTTATGCATAAGCCTGCGTGTCATCCTGTATCTATCGCCCAAGCAGCGCAAAAGGTTGTTTGTGACAGCGGCCGTCTCCGGCATCGTCCTTGCAGTTGCCGGCGTCTATCTCGGTGCGGTCGATCTTGTCCTCGGCGCCTTTGGCAAGGATTCCACGCTCACCGGGCGTACCTATCTCTGGCAGCAGGGCATCGCGGCGGCGCAGCAGAACCCTTTCTTCGGCGTCGGCTATCAAGCTTACTGGGTCCAGGGTTTCTCCGAGCCCGAGCGACTGTGGGATGAGTTTTTTATCGCCTCCCGCGCAGGCTTCCACTTCCATAATACCTATATCGAGACCGCGGTGGAAACCGGGCTCATCGGCGTCTTCCTGCTCGCCTCAATCCTGCTGACGGCTTTCGTCGGCCATATCAGCCGCTTTCTGAGCGACATCCGAAACGATGAATCCTACATCCTTCTGGGTGTCGCGACCCTGTTGCTGATCCGCTCCTTCGTGGAGATCGACATTCTCAATCCGTACCATGTCGGTTCCTTCCTGTTCTACTTCACAGCAGGAAAGCTTTCCATGCGAGCGCGCATGCCAGCGAACGCGCCATTGCGAATGGATGAGCAGATACAATTCGCATCTCCCGTCAACTGGGAGCCGCGAACGGGCCAATGAAGACACTCTATGGCATTCAATATCTCCGTGCCTTTGCTGCGCTCGCCGTAGTGTTGTTTCACGCCGCCGAACGCAGCGGCGGCCATTTTCGCATTGGAGCCGCGGGGGTCGACGTCTTCTTCGTCATCAGCGGCTTCATCATGTGGACCATGAGCGAGCGTCGGCCGGTGACGCCGCTGCGCTTTGCGCTCGACCGGCTGCAACGTATCGCGCCATCCTACTGGATCGTGACCGCCATCATGATTGTCGGCGCCGTTATCGGCCTGTTTCCGAACATGAAGCTGACGGCCAGCCACATTCTCGGCTCGCTGCTCTTCATTCCCGTTCGCTCGCCAAGCACGAGCGGTGGCGAGATCTGGCCGGTTCTGGTGCAAGGATGGACGCTGAATTTCGAGATGTTCTTCTACGTCATCTTCGCGGCTTGCCTGTTTCTGCCGCAACGGCTGCGGCTTGCCGGCATGACGGCGATCTTCCTCGCCTTTGTCCTTGCTGGCGGCATCATCGATCCACAGTCGCCTCTGCTTCTGACCTATACGCGTCCCATCATCCTGGAATTCGTCGCCGGCGCCATCCTCGGGCGTCTCTGGCTATCCGGACACGTGCCGAGGGCAGGCCTCGGCCTTACCCTGATCGCCGTCGCCTTGTCGGGCTTTGCCGCGATCCAGATTCTCGGCCTGGACTTCAACGAGGTGACCTGCGGACCGCTCGCTGTTGCCCTCGTGCTCGGCATGGTGTCAGTGGAGCGCAGCGGCAAGTTGCCCTCCCTCCCCCTCCTTACCTATCTCGGCAACAGCTCCTATTCGATCTACCTCTGGCACACATTAGCCATTTCGGTGGTCGTCAAGCTGATGGCGTCGATGCAGATACCCTCTGACGCCATTACCTTCATCGGCGTCATCAGCGGCACCATTCTCGGCATCTGCGCCTACGAAACCGTCGAAAAGCCGTTGCGCAATCTTCTAAAGAACCTGAGCTGGCAGAGATCGCGCGCCTCGCCAGCCTGAGGCTTCCGCTCCATACAACCTCTGCGTAGTCCCGCGCGCCTATGCTCGCGGGCACTTGACGACGCGCCTCGGAAAACGTCGTATGGGCGAACGCGAAATTCGAAACTCCGCGACGATCGCGATCCGCCTTCGCTATCCTCGGTTCACGGACCCTATATGAAACGTTTGGCAACCGCTTTGCTGCTGGCTCCGCTCTGGGCCCCTGCCTTCTCGCCATCGCGACCGCCCTCTTCTGGCCCGTGCCACATGTCCTGGGCGATATCAGCAGGCTGTCATGGATCTGGACGGCGATCGCGGCAGGCGCGCTCTTGGCATATGCGGCCATCCTCGCCATCGGACTGCCGGCGCACATATGGTTGAGGAGGCGGAGCAGCCGCTCGCTTCGAGCCTATCTGGTCACATGGTTCGCGCTTGCGGTCATCGCGTGGGTGATGGGCTTCACCGCAGCCTTCGCCACGCTCGGGCTGGGCTTCTCGCTCTCATACCTGCTGGATATCATCATCCATCGTCCCTATGTGCCGCTTGCATTCGGGACGGTATGGGCCGTGGTCGGTGCCACTTTCTGGGCGATCGTTCGACCCGATCGTTAGGCCTTGTAGCCCCCTGTTCCAGATTTCCGCTCGGACGAAGCCTGTTATCGCAGACGGCTTCCGGGCGACATCCAAAACAACAAATACCGCCTCCCGTTCCGCGCTCTTTCAGTAGAAAGATCATGGCGCACCGGCCGCTCATGACAAGGCCACGGACACCCCGGGAGCCCTCGTCCTCCACTCAAAATCGACAATACCGACGGCGCATGAAAAATACCCGCACATTGGCCGGAAGAATTGCAAAAAACCCAATAAAATCCAAGGATTGAAATAAGTTTAGCAAAAACTAATTTTCACACCACTTCCACAAGTGGAAGCTCATTAATCCAACCTTGCTCTATTTCAATTTTCAACATGGAGGAAATTCATGCCGTATTTCGCCCTGACCCAGCCATCGTCCCCAGGTGTCGAATTCATATTCGAACTCACAGATGAAAATAAGATCGCCCATGCTCGAAGAATTATTTCGGGGGAAGAGCGGAACGAAGTGCATGTGCACGGCAGGATCTTGAAGAAGCAGGCATCTTACAACAAGAAGTTCAATTTCTATCTGGATCCGCAGACGATTAATTTCTTCGAGATGATGATCGAGGTCTGCGATGCGGATATGACATATGTCGAGGATCATCTTGACGAAGCCGGCGGCGCATTCCTGCCAGGAAGCCATTGGTGCCCTTGGAATTCCAATGTCAGCCGCGAAGTCACTCTCTAGCAACAAGCGGGGCGACAATCGAGCGGGATTGCTCCCGCTCGATTGTCACTTCATGTCCGGTCGTACGCCTAGGCTCAGGACTCGTTAACTCATAGCCAGAAGATGACGGCTGCTGCGATGCATATGGCTGAAAAGAAGGTATGGGCACACCGATCGTAACGGGTTGCGATGCGTCGCCAGTCCTTGAGTTTGGCGAAGAGATTCTCGACCTTGTGCCGTTTCTTGTATAGCCCCTTGTTGTAGGGATACGGGACCTTCCTGCTTCGGCTGGATGGAATGCAGGGTTCGATGCCCTTTGCCTGTAAGGCCTCCCGGAACGCGTTGCTGTCATAGCCTCGGTCAGCAATCAGTGTTTTGGCAGGTGGCAAGGCTTCCAGGACAAGGCGAGCACCCTTATGGT
>NZ_FMAC01000011.1 GCF_900094555.1 Martinezella hainanensis | reverse complement strand
ATAAGCCTCCAATTTCTCAATGACCATACGACGCAAATGCGGATGGCGTCGAAGCTTTCGCAAGCGCCGGCGGCGTTCCTTGGCAATGTCGTCGGCGACCGTCGAGAAGTAGCCGCTGTATTCGGGAAGCTCACGGTCATGGAACGTATTGCGTCTGATCTCACGATAGATAGTCGATCGGTGACGCCCGAGTTGGCGGGCCATCTCGTTGACCGGAACCTTGCGCTCGACAAGGTGATGAAGGCGCCGCCGATCGGCGAGGGTGAGTTGCTGATAGCACCGGGACATGCCAAAATCTCCAAAGTGAAGCCATTGAATTCATTGGCATGTCGCACTTGAAAATAGAATGTACCTTTATCCGACTAAAAATCACATAAGCTTAATTATGGAACCAAACCGGATACCGCTACGGCAACGAGGCAGGAATTTTCAGCTTTTATTCCAGATGGTTGGCCAGATTTTCGAGGGCCGATTTCAGTCCCTCGTCGTGATCTTCTCTGCTGATGCCGTAAGGCACATTCTCGCAAATTATGGTGACCCTTGTGCCGGTCGGAACTTCCGCCAAGGACCAGGTCATGGTCATCATTTCTCCCAGCAGCGACATGATCTTGACGAAACCTCTCCCAGGCATAGTTAGCTGGAGCATCGGAAGAATGGAGTTGTCCCATGAGGATTTCGCTATCTGCCCTGGCAATGATCATCATCGGCGGAATAGCGCCGCCCGTCGAAGCCGCCGGCATCGACTGCGCCAAGTCTGTTTCGGCAAGCGACCACATGATTTGTCAGGACAAATCGCTCCTCGCACAGGACACGATGATGGAGGCCCTCTATGCCTCCGCCCTTAAGCGCGACGATGCAGACAAAATCCGCAGCCAGCAGCAGCGCTGGGTTGCGACGGTACAATCCTGCGGCGATCTAACATGCATCCGGCATGCCTATGACGATCAGGTCAGCTTTATCCTGGATACGAAGGGTGTGGTAAGCGCGTCGACGGATTTCACCTTGAAACGAAGCGACGGCAACGAGGGCCGCCTTTCGATCTTCGGGCCGGTCGATGGCCTTGTCGCAGTTACTCTCTCCTCGGTTTATGCCGGCCCGGGTGCCGGCAATGTCAATGCCGATGGCATCCAAAGTGTCGTCCCGCTGACGAAAGAACACGCCGAGCTTTCCAGAGGCAGGTGCAAGTTCAGCCTCAATCGCCTCAATGCGAAGACCTGGCGTGTGTCGCAGGCGGGCTCCTGTTTTCTTGCCGACGGTGTGACCTTTCGGGGCATCTACCGTAAACAATGACAGTCTGGCTTGCGCGCAAAACGCCGTAGCACCGCAATGCGCGTCATGGCGCCGCGGAGCGATGCAACAGATGGTTCATCCTCGATGGCTTGATGCATCCCACGTCAAAATAGCGAGCCAGCCCTCTACCCATTCTGAAAGATGAGACCATTTCGTTCGCTATCTTTTTCGATAGTACGGCCGGTGGTTGAAATGCGTGGTGCATTCGCGTTACACATCAGGCGCGTATGGCCCGGATTCGGGTCAGGCCATGGATATGGTTTCCGACGGGACCCCGTTGGGCCGAATTGGAATCGACCCGCGCTAGACGCATGAAGGAACCGCGCATGCACATTCCCACAAGCTCGTCCCCCTTGCCGCTGGATGGCCCGCAATGGATCCGATTCCGCCAGCAGGAAGAACTGCGAAAGGCAATGCTTGAGCGGCGCTTCGATGAGGTTGAGCGACTAGTGGCTGCGCTTGAAGCGGCTTGGTGGCAGGCCGGCGACGTACCCGATGATCGCTATCTGTATCTTGCAACCAGTTCCGGCCTGTTTGACCATGCCAGTGTGGACGCTGCCCGGCGGCTTGAATTGCTGAATGACTGGGCCAAGTCCTATCCGGCTTCCTATCATGCGCAATATATTCTCGGTCACCATTATTTTCGCCGGGCCGGCGATATCCGCACGGCGGCCTGGGCATCGGATGTTGGCGAAGACCAATGGGTTGCCGCCCACATGGCTTGCGTCACCGCGGCCGAGCATCTTTTGAAGGCAATGGCGCTCTCTGAGCGTCCCGCACTGGCCGCTGAAACCATGATGCAGATCTGCCAGTATCTTGGCCAGCCGGATTTCGTCGATGCTCTGTTTCGCGGGACGCCGCTTGAAAAAACCATGCAGCGCGGCGAGTTCGACCCCGACCTTTATGAAGCGGCATGCGCCCAGCTCGCCAGATATGCATTGAAGCCGCCGGGCATCCTCACCGCGGCACTTCCGGCCTCTCTCCCGCCAATGCAGGAAGGAGATATCGAAAACTCTGGCTATTACTGGCTGCGTTATTGTCTTTCGCTCAGACCGCGCTGGCCGGACATCCTGGCAGACTACGCGCAGTATCTGAGCCCGAGATGGGGTGGCTCCGAGGGGGAGGTCGAAAAATTCGCCACCGGCCCTTTGTGTTCACAATTGAGCGAACAAGAGCGCAATTCCATCCGCTGGCCTGGCATTCATGATGCATTGACGCTCCCTGGGTATCCACAGCCAGGCGACGCGCGTGAGATCGCGGCCCGAGAGAAGATATTCAAGAATTGGCTGGCGCGGGATCTCTCCGATCCCCTGCGTTTCATCTCTTTGGGGCAATACGCCAATTTCACTCACTACTCGCTTGCCGACCGGAAGCTGGCGCATCAGCGTCATGTCGAATCTATCCGCTATTGTAAGCCGCCGCGAACCTATCCGGGGGTGGACGGTGCGTTTCGGGATTTCACCAACCTGATGCTGATCCAGCATTTCGAGGATGATGAAGGCGCCTATGCAAACGTGCTGCAAACCGCCGCACGCCGCTTCGACGAGCCGACGATGCTCACCATGGCCGCCTTCGCCTGGCAGTTCGGCATGTGGGGGATCGAGGCCGATCCGGCCGTCGCCACGCGGCTGATCGACCGGGCGGCCGAGCTTGCGCCGTTCTATGAACCCGATGAGTTCACGCCGATGCATGCCTGCCGCATGATATGGGACGGAGGCTTCCAGGAGCAGTCGGCCTATCTCACGCGCGAATTTGCCGAGAGACGCGTCTATTCGGCAGCGGCAAGCATGTACGATATTACAACGGGCTATCGACCGGATACGGAGCCCCACTTTCTTGACGACAAGGAAGCGCATCACTGGCTCGAACGCTCGGTCGAAGAAGGTGAGCCTGTCTCCATGTTCAATTACGCCTGGCGCCTCGAGAAGGTTCACAAAATCGATCTGACGATCCGCGAAAATTATGAGCGGGTTCGTGGCTATTATTTCCGCGCGATGGAAGGCGGCGTAGGCCCCGCTATCATCCGGCTTGCAAGTGTCGATCGCCGACACGGAACCGAAGAAGAAAAGCAACGGGCCGTCGCCCATATGAAATCCTTCATTGCCCATGAGGATGACCACCTTGCCGGCGAGGCATATGGTGAGGTCGTTTTGGCATACAAATATGGCGACGGCGTTCCCAAAAGCGAGTTCATCGCCATGCAATGGTTCGATCGTTTCAAGCAGCTTTTTCCGGATCATTCGACGATGGAATGGATGGAAACGCAGGTCTATGGATCGACCGGATGGCAAATGGCCGGGCGGGCACTGCGGGCCTTCTTCCTTGGGAAGAAGCTTTCAAAAGAGCATCTGCCACCGAAGTAAGCGCCGCGATGAGCAATTTCCTCCCGGCACCGCAGGAAGGCAGATGGCGAGCCCTGATCTGGCTCGCTTTCGGCGATGCCTTTCTGCTCTTCGCCGGGATGTTGCTGGTTGTCTCGCCTCTCCTGCTGATCTTCTCTCTGTCCTCGCCGTTACTGCTGGCGCTGCTCGCCTTGCCGTCGCTGTCATGGTTTTTCTATGGGCTGATGGTCCTGCGCGCTCTTGCCGTGCCGCCGCCACCGCCGGTTTCGAATGGGATATTGTTGGATCCTGCCAAGGTTCCGGCTCTTGCCGCCGACCTTGAACGGTTGCGCCTTGCCTGCGACGCGCCGGCCTTCACGGCGGTCTACATCAATGGCGACCTCAACGCATCCATCTACCAGACTGCGTCGCGGTCCGGTCCGTCGAAACATATCCTCGTGCTCGGCCTGCCGCTTCTTGCTCTCTTGACCAAGGATCAGGCGGCGGTGGTCATCGCCCATGAATACGCACATATCTCTCGCCAGCACGGACATTTCGCCCGCTGGGCCTATATGGCGCGCCAGCGCTGGGCGGCGTTGGGGGATCTGCATGAACGCAACCATCGTCTGATCACCGCGCCGCTCAGGCTGTTTCTGTCCTGGTACGTGCCACGCATGATGCGAGAAACGCTGGAGTTCTCGCGCCGTTGCGAGATGTTTGCCGATGCGCAAGCCGTTCAAGCGTGCGGCGCCGATCTCGCACTGGAAGCCGAATTTGCGCTGGCTCTAAGGCAGAAAGCCCTCTCCGACCGGTTCTGGCCGAGCATATTCGCGCGAGCCGGCGCGCAGGAACTTGCGCAGGCGCAGCCGTTCACGCAGCTCCTCGCGGAGCCAGCGGAGAGCCGTCCGCGCCATGGCGCACAGGCGGCGGTCTGGCTGCACGAAGCTCTATGTCAGAGCCCGGACCCCCGCAGCACGCATCCAGCATTTTTCGAGCGTATTGCATCGACGGGATTCGACCCGAAAGCCCGGCTTCCCGATCCCCTGCCCTGGTACCTTGAAAAAGAGGCTGCGGCCGCCGACTGGCTGGGGAAGGAAGCGTCCGGCATGGCTGCGCAGCTCGACGCCCACTGGCGCGAGAATTCTACGCAGGCCTGGCAGGATGCAGAAGGCTGGTATGCACGCCAACATGGCGAATTCGCAAACCTGTTGCACCGTCGCAAGCAGCAGACGTTTGATGAACGGGACTGGTTGTTTCTGGCGCAACTGGCGGAAAAATTTGATCCAGAAAGCCCCCTGCGCCAGGAGGCAATTGCGCAAGGATTGCGGCATTCACCCGATGATCCCACGCTTCTCCAACTAAGAGCCGACTATCTTGAGGAGAATGGCGACGTTGGCGGAGCGATAGCCCTGTGGCATCGCATCGGCAAAAATTCGCCTGCTTCCGCCTATGCCGTTCATCGCCGTCTTTGCGAACTCTGCTTGCGGGCGGGAGACAGAGCGACGGCAGAGTACCATCGACACGTCGCCGACGAACTATGGACCGGCCAGGATGCGAGGCGGTCCGCGCTCAGAGATCGTTTTCCGCATGGGATGGAGGCGTCCGAGGTCGCGCTGCTGCATGGCGTATTGCAGCCGCTCTTTGCTCATGCGCGTTCCGTTTGGCTTTGCCGTGACACGCCAGCGAATATACCGGACGCGTCCCGATGGTTTCTCTATGTCGAGGCGTATGATGGCTGGTTCATGCGGATGGTTGGCAGTTTGACCGGCGAAGAGGACGTCAACGCATCGGCTTGCAAAAGGCTGCTCGAACGCCTGCTGCCACGGTTGCATATCTATCCGGACGTCGTGTTTATCGGACCATCAGAGAATATTCCGGCCTATTGTTCACCCGATAGCCTGATCGCCCACGCCGGCAGAGCCGTTTCGCCCGTGCGCGCCAACGTTGAAAAACCGCTCATCGCACACGTTGACACTGGAGGGTCAGGACCCAATTGATGGTTGAGGTACATTGGTAAGAGATGGGATGGCGCGATTGCAGGATTACGCAAATGAATAGCCGAATTATCACTCTGACTGCTGTCGCCTTGTTGTGTGCGTCTGCTGCTGCGCATTGTGAGCAGATTGCCGATCTGAAAATCACGGCCTTTCGTTCCGAAGAACCTGACCGATGCCGCAAATCCGATGTCGACTTATCCCCTGCTAAGGCTCAGGAATTCTTCAAGCGCGCCAAACGGATCAATGCCCGAATCCTTCATGACGATTATGATCTCGCTCCCTGTTACATAGAGGGCACATTAAGGTGGGACGGAAAAATCTGTGACTGGAACATCCGGGCAGGCGCTACCGGCCGTGTTCAATGTAACAAGCAGGAGATGTATTTCGCCTGTGAGGCTTGCGGTGATCTATTCGACCAAAAGTAGCGGCTGTTGTTCCATGCGAAACGAGGTGCATTTGAATGCTGGCCTCGTACGATTATCGAAGTGCGATTATCGAAGTTTGCCAGTGCAAGCATTTTGGGAAATGCTGCCGTTTTGGCATCCCCTGCACGTCGTATTGCCAGGAAACGTTGCTTGCGAAACGACACACGGTTTCCGCGCCGATAAAGGATTGCTTTGCCGGCGTAGTCGGGATCATTTTACGATGATCCGTTCGCATTCGGTTGCGTATCTTGAGTATCGAAGGTTCGGCCCTTTCAATAGAAAGCCTACCCCTCCACCTCGCATCGGCCATAGAGTGATCTCAGTTTAGCCCGTTGGGTACCCGACATGTTCTGAGAAAAGTCGCTCAATGCCCAAAACATTGCGATCCTTTCCAGCTGAGCCGGATTAACCATTCCGCATCGAAACAGGCCGACCAGCGCGGCGGCAAAACCGTCTCGACTGTATTGAGTATCATCGAACCAGCTTTGCGCGGTAGCCAAGTCGAATACTCGCTTTATGATTTCGAGCTCGCTTTGCGACAAAGCGCCATGTGCGAAGCGTTTAAACCTTTCCATGATCGTCTCCACCGCGAGACTGCCGGCAATCTCGCGTAATCCCGGCATGAGCAGAGACTGCCTATGCCGGCCGAGTTCTCCTAGGTTCTTTCCGCCGTTGACTGTGCCCATAGAGTTTGTAGGCTGGTCAGTACACTCGGCAGTATGAAACAGCATGGGATTGCGACGCCGATAGGCAAGATAAACGATCGTCTTGCAGACGTGATCTGGATCATTTCACGATGACTGTTCACAGTCAGAGATCAGAGCCAGTTCAGCGAACGGCAGATATTGTAGGCAATTGCAAGCCATGCAGTGATGATTGCTCCAAATATTACAAGCTCAACCCTCATATTCCCTTGAGGTTCCTTGAAGTCCGCGACAATGCCTGCTGTCTCGGTCGTGCTTACTTTTCTCACGGACCATCCCGCCCTGGTTAGTACTCTTCTAAGCAAGCTGGCTCTCTTGAAGTTTCTGTGTGTCAGCGCGATATCAAGGAAATGTATCAATCGATGCTAATAGAATGACCGGAGCGAGCTCTAGCAGTGACCATGCACGTCGCTGACAAGCTCATTCAAATGCTCGCCGGACAGCATCGGAAACTCAGTTTCCAAGATCGAAAGCAGAGCAGCCTGTGCCGCCTTTATAAGGAATACGGCCTGTGCTGCATCGAGTTCACTCGCGATTCCTCCGGCGTATTGCATCATTTTTGCGAGCGCCAAAATCTCTCCCTGGCGTTCCTGTCCTTCAAAATCAGTCACTCTCAAAGCCCCAACAAATGATTTCGTGAGGGGAGATTGGCATATTTCTATTGAAATGGTGCGTTGCAAAAGCGTTGCGCACTCAGAGGCTGTATTTTAGAATTATTTAAAATCTTTATAGTTGCGGAAACAGTTTGCGCCACAGCGGAGTTGCATTGAAAGACCAGTCCGCCATATGTGCCCGCGACGGCGCCTCGGCGATCGCGCCCATCAGCCCTATGGCATCCTGACGTTTCTGGTCGGTCCATGCTCTTGCGACGAGAGCCCTCACCTGCCCCATGTCCATATCGGCGGCTTCGGCAACACGCCTCCAGGTGCGATCCTTGAAAAATACACGCCGTGCCGCCTGAGAGAGCCGCAGAGCCTCTTCCTTGCCGATAATAGCTTGGTCAATTGCAGTCTCGATTGTGGCATCGACATTGACCAGTGGTACCGACAAAGCGGGATAGCCCAATTCCGCTGGGCCGTGAAGAAGAGCAACATCAGCATCATCCTCCCGGAGCCCTGAGGTATAGTCACCGAATATCCTGCCAACACCGACCATGCCGAAAGCCTGACACTCAACCGCGCGGAGCGCTCCCATGCTGGCTGCCCCAAACACGGGAACGCCGCGGGACAGAGCAAAGAGCAGCTCCTTGTGCCAAACCGGTGCGACGAACTCGAACAGGCCGTCGATAAGGCCGACGGCAGTCGCGCCATCCTCAAGAGCTCTCACAACATCGCCCTGGCATGCCGGCGGCCGTATGACCATCGTGTCGTCGGCGAACGCTTCAGCATCGGGCAGGCTCGGACCGACGAAGATCACTTTCACAGGAAACCCTTTGACAGTGCCCGGCTGCCGAGACGAATTCGGCGGTCGCCGTCCGGATGTTCGAGTTGTGGCGCGAAGACCTTTGCCACCGATGCCGGCAACCATTCAGGTGCCAGCTCGATTGCATAAAGCTGGTCGATACCGCATTCCGACAAGGTCTCGACAAGGTGGTCGAGCGCATCTTGCGCAGACTTGGCTGGCATCGTCGGCAGTTCGTTGAGGTTCGTCGTGCATCGCGCCTGGAACGACTGCAGGTGGGCGGGGTCGGCGCGGCGTGAGAAGAGCTCCGGGACAAGATCGTCTCTGGCGCCGGCAATGAATGTCATCCGCGATTGTACGGCCTCGGAAATTGCCCGGGCTGCGGCCACATCGGGGGACAAGGATGCGCCTGCCCCCATGGTCAAGTCGACATATCTCAGCGAATTGTCATCCCCTTTCGGCCGCAGCAACGCGGCGACGGAGGCAACAGAGAGATCGCTCGTCACATCGAAGAGGGCGATATCGAAATCCGCCGAGAAAATCTTCTCGAGCATCTCGCGAATACCCTCATCTTCGATGCTATGCGGATCTATCCGGCGCTCATAGCGATACTCTGGCTCGCTGACATTCCAGAGGACACAAGCATCTCGCTCTACCCGCTCCAGCAACCCGTGCAGGACTGCCTCGTGCCAATTGTTGCCGGACGCCAATCCGTCCGATGACACCCAAAATCGTGGGCTGACATGCGTCCGGTCAAGATGAATGGCCTCGAAAGGTACGAATATCGAGGCGTTGTTCGCCAGATCGCGGGCTTGAGACCATCTGATCTGTTCCGTGGTTTCTAGCGGTTGCACGCCAATCGCCAGCAGATCGTCCAGGCCATCCATCGCATGGCCGCTTGCGGCAAGATCATCCTGACTTGCCATCAACGCTGAACAGTAGGGCCGGGTCGCGACCGATCGCTCGATCGCTTCCATCACCGCGGATGTCTTCGCGGAGATATCGTCAAGGCCTTTGCCCTGAGCAATGACGATCGCCCTGGAGTTCGGAGCATAGGCACACCAAACGGGAATGCCTATGCGATCGAGCTCGGTCTGGCAGCCAACACGAGTTATGCCAAGCCGTCCCAGATGAGGCGAAACCCTCGACAGGGTTTCGCCAGGAGGGCACGCCCTAAAGTTGTTCGACACGGATGAACGAGCGCCTAGCCCTCATAAAGGCCTGAGGCCGCGGAGCTTATCGACTTTAACGCCACGGCAAAATCGACATCTTTCTCCACTCTGACCCCTTTGGCCCGCCAGGATGCAGCTTTCGCCAGATCACCCGACAGTCGCCGCGTGTATCGAACGACAGTCCCCTTTTCGAGGTCAACCAGCCAAAGCCCTGCTTCACCCTTAATCCCAATCAGAACTGCGCCTGCCATAATTTCTTCCTCTCAAAAACCGGCCTTCAACAGGCCTTCCCTGTAATGCTCCGTCTGCCACTTTTCCTTGTTTGGAATCATGGAGAGCCATGCCTCAAGATCGAAATTCGGATTGTCGCGCAAAGCGCGCAGACGATAGGTCTTAGCCTTGGCGAGATCCCCCAGCATTGCCCAGCTTGCCGCCGCAAGCCTGCTTGCCGGTACCGGATCTCTCATCCTGTCCAGATAGGTTAATGCTTCGGTGTATTCCCCAAGGAAATAGCTGGCTCCCGCTGCGGTCCAATAATAGTAGTCCGGAGCCAGCGGATTGAGATCAAGAGCCGTTGCAACCTTCGCCAATGCCGCTTTCGGATTGGCGCCGTGGGTGAGGCTGTCGGCGTGGCTGCAGATCACATCTGCATAATGCGGACTGAGGTCCTCGGCATTCGACAATGCCTCGAGGCTACCGTCGATATTTCCGCGATAGAGCCGGGCGACGCCGATTTCCTTAAAGCCTCCGGCGAACTGATTGTCATCGCTGATCGCCTCGGCCGCCATTTTTTCAGCTTGCTGCAACAGGTCGCCGTCGCCGCGGGCCGTCAGAACCCATTCCATCGTCAACGTTCTGGCGATGCCGGCAAGTGCCGCGGCAAAGCCGCGCTCGTACTCGAGCGCTTCCTTGAAATGCTTGCGCGCGCGACGGACATTCTGAAGGCTCAATCGAGACAGGCATTGCACGCCCTCAAGATAGGCAAAATAGGCCTGAGGCTTGCAGCTGAAATCGGAAACGATGTGATGGAAGGCGCCTACACGCTCGATGATGGAGCGCTGGATCGCTGTGGCGATCTCGTTGCGATGCTCCGTTATGGCCGCGCTATCCAATTGAACGCGCGTTGCCCAGACGATTTCGTCGCGCGGCATGAAAATCAGCTGCGCGAAAAGGCTGTCGCCCGTCCTCTTCGTATCGAGCGCGTAGACGACATTATGCTGCCTGAGAAGGCCGGCCTTGTCCTTGGACGAGCGAATCTGCTCGGCGGTGTAAGGAGCGACGACGGATACGCTTCGATCGACGCAAAGACTGATCGTCAGGTCTTCGATGACTGCATTGGCGACCGATCCGGCGCTCTCCGAATCCTCGAGCGTCTCAGGGGGAAGCAGCGCAATGCGCGGCATCTGGTTGTCGGCGGCGATCGGAAGCGAATCTTCAGCCGGATGACTTGAATTCGGATCTTTCGTTTCACCTATCACCTGGATGTAGGAGGTGATTCTTTCGCCAAGCGCTATCCTGACCTCATCATCGGTATGATCCCGATCCAGCAGGAGCATGGCTGCGCGCTTCAATTCACCACGATATTGGGGTGAAGAGGGTTCGTTCAGTGTCTTGAAGAATTCGGCTCGCAACTCTCCTGCAAGTCGCGCCCGCACGTCTCGTACCCAGACGGCCACGGCCGTGGAACCACTGCCGTAGGCGGGTAGAAAATTCTTGGCGACGGCATCGGTAAGCGCGCCGAGCCTGGCAACGCCGGAGGTGCTGTCTATAGTTTCGAGATCGCACCGCAACGCCTCGAAATTCAAAACGATATTTGCAGCGACGTCGCCAATCAGCGGCTTGGCGGATTTGGGCGTCGCAGTCGCCAAACGCAGCAGCGTCGACCTCAGATTGGCGCCGGCGGCCTGGAGATTGCCGGACCAGAGAAAAGCAGCCAGGTCCTTGCGCGGTATCGACTGTCGGCAATCGTAGAGATAGGCAAGCATGAGCAGCGCCTGCTTTGGCACACTCACGCGATCGCCCTTGTCGTCATAAAGGGCGCAGCTGCCGAGTGTCGTTAAATGATATGTCATCTTGCCGGGTCAGCGCTCGTTGTCGGGTTCTGATGATTGCACGAAAGCCAGGATCTTCGCTCGCAACCGCTTGTCCTCGATCCCGGATAAGGCTGTCCGCAGAACGGCCTTATGATGCTTCGCAAGTCGAAAATCAGCCAGCGCCTCCCTGGAGGGATAGGCGTCGTCCGATGCACTTTCGAAGAAAAACATGACCGGTACATCGAGGATTTCTGAAATGCGCAGCAGGCGGCCAGCACTGATTTTTTCGACGCCGCATTCGCATTTATCGAGCTGCTGAGGGCTTATGCGGAGCTTCTCGGCCAGTACATTCTGCGCAATTGACAATTCCTCCCGGCGCAACCGGATGCGTAATCCAACTTCGACATCGATCGCATCGGTTTTTTTGTCCATCAGGGAACCGCCAGAAGAGAAACTGCCTTCATGTTCGCAGGTTTCCCTTGGATTCACAATCTTCCAGCAATGTACTCAAAGCCAATTATACACAGTGGCAGGAAGTTTCCGATCACCGTATCAAGAACATAGCAAGATCGTCCTTCACGGCTGCAACCACATCGACGATCATCTTATCTGCCGTATCGCACTTTAGGAGAGGCACCGCCGAGCTGGCTCCTCCCCCCTCTCATATCTTTAAATTCTGCAAGACAGCCGTTCTCGGCTGCCTTGCAACATTAGGCGTTGGCGAAAACATCGTCGCCGAGAATTCGCTTCAGCGATCCGATGGCCGAAGCCGGGGTATAAGAGCCGGTCACCCCGCCGAGCGACTGCGAACTCACCGAAATATCCCATTCGAGACCCCTGCCGGAAACCGCTATATGGTGCCGCATCGCCTTGGTATCGGGATCGGCGACAACGATGCTGCGGGTGCGGTCGAAACCGATGCCCGCAAACGCAACGGCAGCATGGACATTGACGTTGCGCGGAAACCTGATGCAGGCCTCGCGGGTCGAACCATCGAAGAGCGTTCCCCTGGCATCGGCCGGCTGACCAAGACTCGCACCGCTTTTCGTCGTGGTTATCACAACCTTTTCGATTTGTTCGCGGCCGTCGCACAGACCATCGAGACCGAGTACGGCACCGTGCGGGACGAAGAAACGCCGTCCGCTCTTGCTGGCTGCCGCATGTATCGCCGCTTCCACAGCGCGATCCGCGAGCGCCGAGCAACTGAAACCGCAGAGGTCCGAATGGGCAAGGATATCCGGTCCCAGCGTGCTCAGAAGAGCCGGTGTCGCGGATTCGAGTACAAGGTCCGCCTTCCGATCGAGCGCATGATCGGCATCATCCGTGACGAAGGCAGCCATGGAGGCATTCTGCGCATGTTTGTTCTTGTCGGATACGAGAACATAAGCGATCTCGACCCCTTCCAGACTACTGATATAGTCGAACAGGCTCCTGCCGATCACGCCTGCGCCAATAATTCCTATGGTTCTATATTTCATTATTCCCCCTACATAGATTTCTGACGCCGTGGCCTCGACGTTCGTCGCGATGCCTTGGCGATTTGGGTTCAACGCCCCGGCAACCGCACCTCGACATCTCCTAGGCCTCGGGCGCCAAGCGAAAGGTACTTCAAAACATCACTACCGCGCCGCACCGGTACGGTTGAAACCTCAAAACAGCCGTCATTCAAGTTTTGGAGAACCCTTCGCAGGCCTCGACAAAAGCGCGAATGGCAGCAATCCGTGGGCCGGAATTCGCCCACAGCACACCCATATTGCGAAGTTCGCCATCTTCCATTCGATATTTTTGCAGACGCAGACCCTCTGGCCACGGCGGAGCCCAGTCGGGAACAAGCGCGACGCCCAGTCCGCGACTGACCAGCGCCGCAATTGCATCTAGCGCATCCAGTTCCGCCCATTCGCGCACGCTGATGGCATGACGGCGGAGGTAACGATCGACGATCTGGCCACCCCACTGATTGCGGTCGTAGCGAATAAAGGGCTGCTGTGTAAGCGTCAGATGCAAATCGTGAATTTCCAGCTCCGCGGGCGCCAACAAGACCAAAGGTTCGCGCCGGATGGTCGACCAGCCGAATGCTTTCGGAATCGGGAATTGCGGCTCGATGATGAGGGCGGCATCCAGCTCACCCGACAAAACCGCATGATAGAGGTTCACGGATGAGCCGGGCTGAAGGAAATAGTCGATCTGCCGGAAGCGCTCGCTCAGGGTCGCCGTAATTTGCGGGATGAGGCCGGTCATGGCCGTCGCCGTCGCTCCGAGGCGAAGTTGCCCGCTCGGGAGATCGCCTGCGGCTATTGCTCGCAGGTCTCGCGCCGTGCGCACAAGCGCCGGTCCGTGGCGTTGCACGGCAAGACCGGCGGCCGTGGGCCGGACCGTGCGTCCGACACGAGAAACCAATGCCTGCCCGAGCTCCGTCTCCAGCGCCCTTATGCGCTGAGCGACTGCCGCCGGCGTCATATTCAAGCGCCGTGCGGCTTCGGCAACCGATCCACATTCGGCGACGATAAGGAAGCTTTCGAGGAATTTCGTATCCATAAGATATATTTTCTATCTTCTGAATAAACTGGCAAGCATATTTTATTGCTTCAAAACCAAGGTACCGTAACGTTCCAGTTTTGCGGCTTTCGCGCCGATGAAGGGAGTTTCAATGACTATTCAAGCCAAGTTCGAGCGCATGGGCACCGATGCCGCGCCAGGCCAGGAAGTGCGGCAGCAGGTCGGCGGTATCGAAGCTTTGCTGCGCGGCGAACAGATCGCGGGGCGTGAGGTCGATTTTTCCCATGGCGACGTCGATGCGTTTACGCCGACACCGGGCTCTTTCGAGGTCTTCACCACAGGTGTCGAGGCTGGCGGCAGGCAGGCCTATACCGAATACCGCGGTGATCTCTCGATCCGCGAGCAGCTTGCGCCCAGTCTTGCAAGTTTCACGGGCGCCCCGATCGATGCCGCCGACGGCATGATTCTGACACCCGGCACGCAAGGCGCGCTGTTCCTCGCCGTTGCCTCCACCGTCGCGCATGGCGACAAGGTTGCGGTGGTGCAGCCGGATTATTTCGCCAACCGCAAGCTGGTGGAATTCTGCGAGGGCCATATGATGCCCATTCAGATGGATTACCTGAATGCCGAGGGTCGTGCGGGCCTCGATCTCGGTCAACTGGAAGATGCTTTTGCGGCTGGTGCAAAAGTTTTCCTGTTTTCCAACCCGAACAACCCGGCTGGCGTCGTTTATTCGCGCGATGAGATCAAGACGATCGCATCGCTGGCCAGCCGCTATGGCGCGACCGTCATCGTCGACCAGCTTTATTCGCGACTGCTCTATTCTGGCATCGACTATGCACATCTACGCGCGGAAGCCATCGACGCGGAAAACGTGATCACCATCATGGGTCCGTCGAAGACCGAGTCGCTGAGCGGTTACCGCCTGGGCGTCGCTTTCGGCTCGAAGGCGATCATCAACCGGATGGAAAAACTGCAGGCGATCGTATCGTTGCGCGCCGGCGGGTATAGTCAGGCGGTATTCCGGACTTGGTTCAACGAACCGGAAGGCTGGATGGATCAGCGCGTGCGTCAACATCAGGCCATTCGCGATGACCTCCTCAGGCTATTCCGCGCGACCAAGGGCATTCAGGCTCGTACCACCGAGGCAGGGAGCTATATCTTCCCGCAATTGCCGCCTCTTGCCGTAAGCGGCAAGGATTTCGTGCGAATCCTCCGGCTGCAGGCGAGCGTCATCGTAACGCCTGGCACCGAGTTCAGCCCCTTCTGCGACAGCAGCGTGCGCCTGAACTTCTCTCAGGACCACGCCGCCGCAGTCGCAGCGGTGGAACGTCTCGTCTCGCTTGTCGATCGATATCGTGCATGAAACGGGCTCCGCAATGCGGTTGTCGTATGGAATAATTCCTATTTTCCAGCGCAAAGCGGGATCGTTTCATCTTGCTGAACCACTACGACAACGCGTTGCGGCAGACCAAATTGCCTGCTTCGGCTAGAAACTCACCCCCTTGGGCATTGGAGGAAGTTCCGTCTTCAGACTGTAAGTATATCCTGAACTGGTAGGTGCCGCACCGGGTGCCTGACGGAATCAAGACAGCTGAAATTTGGTCATTCGATCGACATTGCGATACCCGATCTTGCAGACATCCGCCGGGGCAGAATTGCCGTGGCCGACTTGGCCAATAGCCGATACGTATGCGCTCATCGAGAGCTTCCTTCTTGCTGATATCGAGTCAACAACATGGGCCGCGAGCCCCGTGCCGCAATCGAAATTCGATCGCGCACTTTTTTAAATCGATCTTAAAAAATCGAGATGCGAAGCTAATCGATTTTAATTTGCGCATTTAAAAATTCTTGTTGCGGCGCGAAAAAAATCGCTCCTAACTGCCCCACGCTATTCCATCCGTTGTAGGAAACGCGCAATGACGATTTCATTTCCGCTTACAGACAAACGCACTGTCGATGAGCTGCTGAAGCATCTGAACGCACATAAGCTATTCTGTCCTGGAAATTGCGCCATCACCGTCAAACCCCTCGCCGTGCACGTTTCGTCGTGCCTCTCATATGCGCTCGGCACCGCTCGGACCGCCTGGTAGCCGCCATGCCCTTCCGCTGAAATCATTTCGAGTTTGGACATCCGAGGCTTGCGTCCGAATTTCGTCGAAGGCTTTGACCTCCGCGCGGGCCGCCTTGCCTGCGCCTCAGCCTCAACTTCGCCGGGCGTTGTTTGAATTCCGTAACGATACCACTCCCGCAGGAGAAAAACATTGATGACGACATTCGAAGCGTATCTCGATGCCCATAGCGGAACATTGTTGAATGAGGATATGGTCACCATCCTCAGCAATATCGCCGAGGCTACCCGGCAGATTTCGGACAAGCTCAGAAGCTCGTCATTGTCAGGTCTGACGGGTGCAACGGATGCCATCAACATCCAGGGCGAGACGCAGAAGCCGCTCGATATACTTTCCAACGAGATCATGCTCGAGGCATGCCGTAAATCGCCGGCAGTTGCTTTCGCGGTATCGGAAGAACTCGACGCCGAAGTGCTCATTCATCCCGCTGGCGAATATGCGATGATCTTCGACCCACTCGATGGATCGTCCAATCTTGACGTCAACGTAACGGTCGGAACGATCTTTTCCATCATCGAGGCGAGCTCCGCGGCTGAGATTTTGAAAAACGGCCGCAGTCAACTGGCGGCGGGATACGCCGCTTACGGACCGCAAACCAATCTGGTACTTGCGATCGGCAATGGCGTACAGATTTTCACGCTGGACCAGCACGGCGTCTACGTGATGACGACTGCGGATGCCAGGATCGCCCCGGAAACCAAGGAATTCGCCATCAATGCGGCACGCCGCCCGTCTTGGGACGACGTGATTACCGAATATGTCGACGGGTCCATCGGAACCCCTGGCTATAATATGCGCTGGGTCGGTTCGATGGTTGCCGACACACATCGCATCTTCAACCGCGGCGGAATCTTTCTCTATCCCGCCGATCGAAGCAAACCCGCTTCCGGCGGCCGCCTGCGTCTACTTTATGAGGCAAATCCGATCGGCTTTCTGGTCGAAGCGGCAGGCGGTTCCGCCATCGCCGGGAAGACCGCTATCCTCGACATCGAACCAACCTCGTTGCATCAGCGGGTTCCGGTGATTTTTGGCTCGCGCCAGGAAGTCGCAAAGATCAGTCAGGCGTACTGCATCGCGCGGACGATCGAGACGGTGTAGCAATCGAACGACGCTCCGCTTGGATGTGCGGGGGTTGCTCCCTACCTCCCGCAAGAAGCCTTGACGGGCTCGCCTCGAGCTCGTGAATTGTGTATTGACGTCTGACGGAACGTTGGGGACGATCGAGGCTTTATCGCGGTGCGGTGCGATGATCGACGAAAAGAAACTTGAAGAACGCCTGATCGTGGTCGAAACGGCCAAATCCTGGAGCCCGCGCGTCGTCTCGCGGCTGGAGACGCTGCTGCGCTCGGGTACTGACGAGGCGCTTTATCGCATCAATCCGATTGAGTTCGCCAAGGAAAAGTCGATTGCCGAGGCTGAAGGGATCGATCTTTTTCTCCATGCGTGCATGGCTGGATTATTCGATATGGACTGGCTGCTTGTGTGTCCGATGTGCTCGGACGTCGTCGAGAGCTTCAGGAGCCTGCGCAAACTGCACACGCATTTTCACTGCCACCTGTGTCAAAGCGATTACGACGCCGCGCTGGACGATTACATCACGGTGACATTTACGGTGTCGCCCGCCGTGCGCAGCATCCGCTTCCATCAACCGGATGAGCTTTCAGCCTGGGATTACGTCTTCCATTATAAGCTGACATCGGGCGGCGTCATGCCGGACGGGGTGCCATGGAGCGAGGCCGCCAAACAGCTGGTGAGGGTGCTTACCCGTATAGAGCCTGGTTCTACGGTCAATCTTGAAGTTGATGCCACCGAAGGCGCACTCCTGGGCCAGGATTTCGAAAGCGACGCTCAATTTTTCTTTCCCGTCGAAAAGGGGGCGGGTTTGACGCCACCCCATGTGCCGGTCATGCTCGACCGCGGCAAATGCGTGGCTGCCGCGGCAGACATCACGCCCGGGAAGATCGTGTTCGAAGTCCACAATGCTGGTAAACTGCCCGTGGTATTCGGCATCCTGCAGCTTCCGTCAGCGACGTTTCAGCGCGAGAGACTTCAATTCGGGCCGTCCCTGTCCGGCAAGCGACTGCTGACGACGCAAACCTTTCGCGACTTCTTTCGCTCGGAGGTGATCAGTGCCACAGAGGGCATTGCGGTTCTCGACGTTACCCTCGTATTCACCGATCTCAAGGGCTCCACGGCGCTCTACGAGCGGATAGGCGATCTTAACGCCTATATTCAGGTACAGCGGCACTTCCAGCATCTTCTCGACGCCACTGTTCGGCACAATGGCGCCGTCACCAAGACGATCGGAGACGCGGTAATGGCGGCATTCTTCACGTCCGCCGATGCGGTGCAGGCAGCACTTGATATGCGCGAGGCGGTCGATCAGCTCAACCGGGATCGCCTGCAACGTGATTTCATCCTCAAGATCGGCGTGCATCGAGGCGCTGCGATCGCGGTCACGCTCAACGAGCGTCTCGATTATTTTGGTCAGACGGTGAATATAGCGGCGCGGGTGCAGAACCTTGCCGATGGCGATGAGATTTGCATTACGGAAGACGTGTATCGCGCACCGGCTGTGGCGGAAATTATTGCGCCCTACCCGCTCGCGAAAAACGAGGCGGAACTCAAGGGCGTCAGCAAGGCCATGTCGATTTATCATATAGCCCGGATAGAGCCCTAGCCTGCTGATCGACATGAATCCCTACTGCCACTATGCACCAGAAGTCATTGTATTCGCTCAGATGATCGCGCCGCTACGCAATGCGCATTCACCTTAATCGCTCAATATAGACAGCGGCCTGAAATGCCACGTTGCCTACACGGTTGATGATGCCGCGTGGCGGCTAGCCAGCCAATCATGGAACGCACTTACCTCGTATCGGCGCAGAGCCTTCGCGGATGCGACCACGTAATAGGCCCATTTCACGGGCCAGCGGACTTCCGGCATGAGATGGACGAGACGACCGCTTTCCAGCTCCTGGGCGACGAGTGCCTTGCGCACGAGGGCCACGCCCCGCGCGGTCACAGCGGCCTGGATGACGGCCGCAGTCGAGTTGATCTTCAATCCGCCATCGGCCAGAGGTTGATTGGCCCCGGATCGGGCGAGCCATTCACTCCAGGTCGGAAAGTCCCCGCCGGGGTGCGGCGTCCCATCATGGATAAGGGTCTGCTCGGCGATCCATCCGGCCGTGACTTCCTGGTCCGGCGGCAGGAGCTTGTTATGGCAGACGGCGATGATCTCCTCCCCCATGAGAAAGGTGGATTTCACGCCCTTCCATGAGCCGAGCCCGCATCGGATACCGATATCGGCCTCTCCCTGGAACAGGTCGATCACGCGATCCGAGACATCAAGCCGAACGTCGATATTGGGATGGCCTTTCGAAAAGTCCTCGAGCCTTGACAGGAGCCAGTTGGCGACAAGCGCCTGCGATGCCGTTACCACCACGACCGAACGAGCCTTGCGGCCCCGCAGTTTTCGCAGCCCGGACTCAAGGAGGTCCAACCCCTGCGCGATATCGTCGAGTGCGTCCCGCGCCTCCTCGACGGGCGTCAGCCGTTCGGCACCAGAGCGGGTTCGTTTGAACAACGGATAGCCGACCCAGTCTTCCAGGGAGCGGACAAGCTGCCCGACAGCTGGCGGCGTGACATCGAGTTCCGTGGACGCACCAACGAAGCTTCCGTGCCTTGCGGCTGCTTCCAATGCCTGCAGCGATTTCAATCTGGTGAGGTTTCTCATATCGGCCACGACAAAGATTTTCTTTCTTCCCGATATGGTGGCTTTTCCTCGTGATTGCAAATGGCGGGGTCTAGGTATGGATCATTGTAGACATGAGGATTGAGCTATGGTTCTTGAAGGAAAGAACGCCCTGGTGACCGGGGGATCGAGCGGAATAGGACTTGCCGCCGCCCAGCTGTTGCGGGACAACGGCGCGCGTGTCGCCATTACCGGACGCTCACAAGGAAAGCTGTCGCAGGCGACAGCGAAACTCGGTGGCGACGTCGTCGCGATCCGGGCAGATGTCACCTCGGTTGTCGATCTCGCCCGGATGAAAACCGAAGTCGAGCAAGCCTTCGCATTTCTGGACATCCTGTTCGTCAACGCCGGCGTCGCGCTCGGCACGCCTTTGGCGACCACGGACGAAGCCACCTACGACAAGATCATGGATGCCAATGTGAAGGGCGCATTCTTCACCGTGCAGGCTGCCCTACCCCTTATTCGCCAGGGCGGCTCGATCATCCTGAACACGTCCTGGCTAAACCAGGTGGGTACCCCTGGCCGGGCGATCCTGTCCGCTTCGAAGGCGGCCGTCCGCTCTTTCGCGCGGACGATGTCGGCCGAGCTGCTCGATCGCAAAATCCGCGTCAATGCGGTTAGCCCCGGCTCGATCGAAACGCCGATCCATCGCGGAAACAACCAGACCGAGGAAGAGTTTCGCGCCTATGCGGATCGTGTCGGCGCGCAAGTGCCGGTTGGACGCATGGGACGGCCGGAGGAGATCGCCGCCGCAGTTCTCTTCCTTGCCAGCGACGTCTCCAGCTACATGCTCGGTGCGGAGATGGTCATCGACGGCGGCAGATCGGAGCTCTGAAATGCTATTGAACGAAGATCTCACCAAGCGCACGCTCGTCCATGCCGCCACGCTCGAATGGGTGCCCAGCCCCGCCAAGGGCGTCGAACGGCGCATGCTGTTTCGGATCGGCGATGAGAAGGCCCGCGCAACCTCCATCGTCCGCTACGCGCCAGAGAGCAGCTTCTCGCACCACCAGCACCCCGGCGGCGAGGAGTTCCTCGTCCTTGACGGCGTGTTCCAGGATGAGAGCGGCGATTTTCCAGCCGGCACCTACGTGCGCAATCCACCCGGAACCGGACACGCCCCCAGGAGCGATAGCGGCTGCACCATTCTCGTCAAGCTCTGGCAGTTCAAGGCGGCCGACCGCGAACGCATCGTCAGGCTGCCCGGTGAAGGTCAGGCAGCCGCTCCTCGCTCCGGTGTCATGTCGTCGACCGTCCTCTTCGAAGGATCGAACGAACGCGTCGTGATGGAGGAGTGGCAGGCAGGCGCCGACGTAGAGGTCGCCAATCCTAAGGGGTTGGAGCTGCTCGTCATCGGCGGCGGTTTCACCGAAAGCGGCGACACTCTCGGTTCTTGGAGCTGGCTGCGCCTTCCAGCAGGGCTGAAGCTTCATGCCAAGGCCGGCCCTCTAGGTGCGCGCGTTTGGTACAAGTCCGCCCCGCTTCTGCACGAAGACGTCCAGGTGTTCGATGCGCCGCCCCAGGAAGGACCGGATAGATGAAGACCTCCAAGGTAGCCGTGATAGGTGCCGGGCTTTCGGGCCTCTATGCGGCGCAAGCGCTTCATTCCGCCGGCGTCGACGTCACTCTCATCGAGGGTCGTGACCGGCTCGGTGGCCGGATCCTGACTGTTGGCGACGACGGGAAGCCATCGGAGGATGGCTTCGATCTTGGCCCGTCCTGGTACTGGCCTTTGACGCAGCCGGCGATGGCGACCCTCATCGACGAGCTCGATCTGCAGTCCTTCCCTCAGCACAGCGCCGGCGACGTGGTTTTCGAGCGGATGTCGCGCGAAAAGCCGCAGAGATATTCGCCCGTAACACAGGACCAGCAGTCGATGCGGCTCGCCGGCGGCACGGGTGCTGCCGTGCGGGCGCTGGCAAGGCGGCTGCCGGCCGAGCGCATTCTTCTTGGAACCAAGGTGACGGTGATGGCGCTGAAGGGCGATGGCGTCGAGCTGTTGCTGCAAACAAATGACGGCAGGACGGAGAGCTTCAATGCCGATCGCGTGGTCGCCGCCCTGCCTCCGCGGCTCCTCGAGGCGACCGTCATGTTCGTACCCCCTCAAGATCCCGAGATTGCCGCCCGCTGGCGCGAGACCCCGACATGGATGGCCCCGCATGCAAAGTTCTTCGCCATCTACGACAAGGCGTTCTGGCGGGCGAACGCACTTTCCGGAACAGCCCAGAGCATGGTCGGCCCCCTCGTCGAAATTCATGATGCGACTTCTGCCTCAGGTCGGCCCGCGCTCTTCGGCTTTCTCGGCGTAGGCGCCGAAGCGCGGGCGACAATCGATAAGGAAACACTGGAGCTTGCATGCATCGCGCAATTGACGAGGCTGTTCGGAGCTGAGGCGCAGTCACCGCAAGCGACCGTCTTCAAGGACTGGGCGGCAGATCCGTTCACGGCCACCGACGCCGACAGAACGGGCGGCGCGCATCCCGTGTCGGGAAGCTCGCGATGGGTCGCTGGCTCCTGGGAAGACCGTCTGCTGTTGGCAGGAAGCGAAACCAGTCCTTCCGAGCCCGGATATCTCGCAGGAGCTGTCGTGGCCGCCAAACGTGCCGTCGCCGACATCCTTTCGCGAATGGAATTGAAATGAACATCGCACATAAGGAACCGGTCGATACAAGCGCCAGCAAACGCAATACATGGATCCTCACGGTGGCTCAGGCGTTCGGTGGGGCAAACGCCCCTATCGTCATTTCGCTCGGAGGGCTCGTCGGGCAGCATCTGTCCCCCGATCCTGGCCTCATCACCCTGCCGGTAAGCTTACTCAATCTCGGCCTTGCACTCGGAACGCTGCCGGCCGCCTATGTCATGCGCCGGTTCGGGCGAAGACGCGGATATCTTTTCGGAACGATGATCGGAATGATCTCGGGCCTGATCGCCGCTGCGGGTATCATCCTCTCGAGTTTCGTCGTGTTCTGCCTCGGAACCTGCATGGCCGGCTTCTACTCCTCCTACGTCCAGAGCTACCGGTTTGCGGCGGCAGACAACGCGACTGGCGCGGAAGCGCAGAGGGCGATCGCCCGTGTCATGGTCGGTGGCCTGATCGCCGCCATCATCGGTCCCCAACTCGTCATCTGGACCAGGGACGCGGTTCCCGGCACGGCATTCGCCGGGAGCTTTATCAGCCAGGCGATGCTTGCCGCTCTGGCGTTTCCTGTCCTGTGGCGCCTGCGTGCGCCATCCTCACAGAAATCGAAGGGCATAACCGACGCCGCCGAACGCCCGCTCCTGCAGATCCTGACCTCTCCCCGGTATCTGCTTGCGATCGCGAGTGGGGTCGTCTCCTACGGCCTGATGACCTTCGTAATGACGGCCTCCCCGGTCGCCATGGTCGGACACGGCCATTCCATCGACCAGGCGGCGCTTGGAATCCAATGGCACATCCTTGCCATGTACGGCCCTTCATTCATCACCGGCCGCCTCATGGTCCGGTTTGGCAAGGAGCGCGTTGCGGCCATCGGGCTTCTCCTGATCGGCTGCTCGGCCGCCGTCGCGCTCTTCGGTTTCGACATTGCCCATTTCTGGGGATCGCTCCTACTCCTGGGAATCGGCTGGAACTTCGGCTTTATCGGCGCAACCTCGATGGTCGCCGACTGCCATACCCCTGCGGAACGAAGCAAGGTCCAGGGCGCAAACGACTTCCTCGTCTTCGGAACCGTCGCTTGCGCTTCTTTCTTCTCCGGATCGCTGCTTCACAGCTCGGGATGGGAGGCAATCAACTGGATTGTTCTACCGGCAGTCGCTCTGGTTTTGGTCCCTCTCGTTTGGGCGCGGAACAAATGGCCTGCGTCGTTGAACTAAAGTGCGTCGCGATCTTTCAGATCCGCTCTACGCACTTCAAGTTTTTGATTCCATGCGTGTCGTTATTTGAAACCGATCTCACGCCGGCTTCATCGAAGTCAGTATTTCCTGCTCGATGACGGCCTCGGCGGCATTCCAAGCTTTTGTCGCGATGGTCGGATCATGAAAAGCGCGAGCATCGATCGTCGCGCCGTCCAGAAGTATCATCAGGATTGAAGCGATGCGCGCAGCGGCTGGTTCCGGCAAAAGCGTCTTCAGCATGTCGGCCATCCATGCCGTCATGGTCTTCTTGTATTGAATGGCCACGGCAGAGATCTTTGGATAATCGGTGCCGAATTCGGCAAGTGCGCGCTCGAAAAGGCAGCCGGAAAATTCCGGGGTGCCGAACCATGCCTCGTGCCAGGCAAAAATAGCTCTCAATTGTTCTTTTGCCGAAGCCATCGGCTCAACGCATGCCCGAAGACTGGCCATGATGTCGTGATAGCGGCGATCGAGCACCGCGGTAATCAGGTCATCCTTGCCGGGGAAATGGTTGTAGAGCGTCATGCGGGCGACACCGGCTTCGGCCAGGATGCGGTCTATGCCGACCGGATGAAAGCCGTGCCTCGAAAACAGGTCGGTCGCAATGAGGATAAGTTGCTCTTTTTTCGGGCTCATCGATGCCTCAGGCGAAGTTCATTCTGCAATGGACAGATTATGCTTCGTTGTCCAGCGATTCCCATATGGACTTTCTATACTGACCGTTCTATCTAAATAGTCAAATCGGCGCCGATGGTGCTTCCTAAGTCTGCGTGAATCCATGAATGTAACGGAAAGCCATCCCGTCGCATTTCCCTGCCGCAAGGCTGCCGGACGAGATTTGGTGCGAGCACGCAAAACGTTTGCTCGTAACCCCATTGTCGCATTCTCCGGTTGCTCTACCTATCGCTCAAAGGCCCCGGGCCTATAAGCAAACAGTCCCCGTGACCCAGATATATTCGACCTTGATGTTCAATTTTTCGACCCTCGACTTTCCTGAAAAAGATCGGTTTCACGCTTGGGTCAGCGACAATCACTGCGATTGCATATTGCGGGATGATGCTCCTATCGCGTTCGACGCTGAAGCAAGCGGTGCGGCTCTCGGTCCCCTTATCCTATCCGCCAGGCGGTGGCTCAATCAGGCCCGACCTTCCGCCTATGAGGTCAATCGAACAGAGCGACATATACGAAGCGACGGTCAGGATTTCTTCCGTTTCACCTTGATGGTGAGCGGCCAATTCCTGTGCCGATGGACCACCGATCGACCCGTAAAATCGGCTGGTGATCTTTTCGTTCTTGACGCCGCTCAAGTGAACCAAGGTATGGTTGCCGCCGGTGAAGTGATTTCTTTGGTGGTGCCGAGAGATCTCCTGCCGAGCCGCACCCAGCTTTTGCACGGGCTGACTCTCGCAGGTGGCGTCGGTCGTCTCCTTGGAGACCATCTCCTTTCGTTGTCGCGAAACCTTGCAAGCCTGGGCGAGCATGAAGTCCCCTATGTCGTTCAATCGACCTTGCAGCTTTTGACCGCTTCGGTTTCGCTGACGCCGGATACGGTCGTTGAAGCAGCCAGCCCGATAAGAGATGCGCTCTTCAATCGGATCCTGCGCTACATCGATGCGCATTTGCTGGATGCCAATCTTACGCCCGATCGGATTTGCCGGGACGTCGGCCTGTCGCGCGCAAAACTCTATCAACTGTTCGAAGGCAGCGGTGGGGTCATGCGGCAAATACAGCGCAGGAGACTGCATCGCGCTTACCAAATGCTGGCGGATCCCAATCGGTCGCAGCCTCATATCGCCGAGATCGCCTGGCGGCATGGCTTCTCGAACGAAAAATACTTCTACCGCCTGTTCAAAGCCGAATTCGGTCATACTCCCGGTGACACTTTGGAGAATATACGCGCCGGCTCATCGCTGAAGCACATTGTTTCTCATCGCCGTCGAGAGGATGATACTCGGCCTGCGGGCTGGACCTTGCCTTTCGGCGTACCCGGCAACTGAAAACATCTGTCAGGCGACAGCCGACACCATCCGTCATTCTCTCGTTTGCAGTGGTGTCGACGTCGACGATACTTATTTGCCGAACGGGTTAGCCTTTCCGTCCCATTCGAGCGGGTTGCCGCCTGTCGGCTGCTGGGAGGTCGCCGCGTTCTGCTGGCTGCCGCTGCCGTCATCCGACTTCGGCTGGAATCTTGGCGAGAAATGCGGCAGCATCAGCCGTGCCCAGGAACGATTGATCTTGGAAGCCTCGTCGGGGCAGCGGGCCGCCCGTTCTTTCGGCAGCATGCCATTGTCAACAATCGCACTGTTGCTTGTCGGATCAAGGCCATAGACCATGCAGAGCAGGTTGAAGTAGCGCTGCGCATCGAGCGAATGCTCGTCCGCAAACGACGCCGTATCCGGCGTGCTCGACGATTGGCTGTTGACCTTGAACCAGACGGACGCCAGTTGGAGAACGCGGGCAATATCGTTCTTGGTTTCATTATCATCGACATGCGAAAGCAATAGGACCGCGGCGAGCTGATCGACGGAATCTTCTTCGCGGCCGACAGCAGGAATATCCAGCAGGTCGATCAATGCGTGGCCGGATTCGTGCAGCAGGATGAAGCGGAGATTGTCCTTGACGAACTCGATCGTCAACGCCTCCGGGTCCGATGCGCCTTTCGACAGCGCTTTGCCCATCTGCAGGAGACTGTCGATCATCTCATAGCAGAGAAAGACCGCGCCGTTCTTCTTGTTGTAAAATGCATTGACCGTATCGCATTGTCGCGTGACGTAGTGCAGCGGACGCGGCGTCACGAAAAGTCCGTCGAGACCGTCGATTTCGGGAATGTTCAAAAAGAGGTGGGTATCGACGGCCCATTTGTAGGCGTAATTCAGCTTTGAATCTTCCGGCGGAAAATAGTGATAGACGAAGCGCAATCCCTTGCCGTCCGATGTCACCAACGAACCGTCCGAAGGTGGCGGCAGTGCGCCGTCCTTCTGTTCCGTAAGCCCGTCATCGCCGCCAGCCTGCGCCGTTTGGCTGTCAGCGGAACCATTGCTCTGCTCCGATTGCGTCTGACCGTCGGTCGAACTGTCTGCCGAACCATTGCCATTTGATGCAGATCCGCGGCCGCTGGCGCTTGCGAGATCCGCAAGTTTCGTCAATGTCGGGTAGCTCGGATCGCCGTCAGCCGGATTTTCTCCGAACGGATAAAAGCCGTTGGAAATCAACACGGAGATGTTTTCGATGATCTTGCTGTTCTTGTCGGCGTTCCAGCTAAGATCATAGCCGCGGATTTCGCTGCCTCTCTGCTCGAAACGCGAATAGAATTTACGATCCCCGGCCGTACCCGAGACGATGAACCAGTTTCGACGCTTGAGCTGATAGGTGATCGTGCTGCCCTGCTCACTGACAAGATTTTGATAGACTGCATCGATATCGCCCGGGCCACTATTGGCAAAACGTGCCGTCTTCAGCCCGACGGCGCCATCCTCCGTCTGCAGGGTTTCACCGCCGAGCGTGTTGCCTTGCCGTTTGGTCAGCAAGCCTGCGGGATAGGAGATCGTCATGCCTGTCAGGGAACTGTCCAGTGCGCGCCATTGCAGTTGCTTGCGCAGATCGAGTGCCGTCCCTCCCAACTCAAGCGCGTCCTGGGCCGAAAGCTTGCCGGTGGCCGGACGGTTATGATCGCGCTGATAGCTTGCGATCGCGTTGCGGCCACTCGGCCCGAAGGAGCCGTCGGCAAAGCCATTATAGTAACCGAGCAGAATGAGCCCTTCCTGCGTGAGCCGCCTCTCCCAAATGTTAAGCGCATCCTCGATCGAGCCGGCGCTTTCAGATTCCGGCTGAGCGGCATCCTGGTTTGAAGACTGCGCGAAAGCAGGCTGGATCGATGCGGATAATGGAACGGCCAGGAGAAGAGCCAGGGCAAAGAAGATTTTCCTGGAACAGCAAAGCCTCAAGGCGAAATTCATCATCGGCGAGCTCCGGTTCTCCAGGTGGACTGTCGTAGAAGAGGACATGCTTGGCATGAGAAGGCGTTTGTACATGTCGGAAAATCACTGCCCGGAAACGGTTCGCAGCAGCAACACGTCGATGTCGCGGTCGGGCGCATAATTCTTGATATCCATCTCGAATTGCGTCGGAGAGATCTTCTTCACGCTGTTGCCACAAAAGGAGACCAGCGTTTTGGGATCGCCCTTGTCGACGATCAGCTTGAAATCGCCGATCGGCCCGGCCCAATTGCCGCCCGAGGTGATGACATAGGAAAGATACTGCTCGAAAGCCTGAACGCCTTTGGCATTGTCATCAGATATCCGCTTGTAGAGAGAGCGGGCCGACTTCAAGAAGGTTTCGTCGGTGCAGAACTTCTCGCGATAGGATTTAAGCTGATCCGCGTCCATGTCCGGAGCGCCGAGCGACAGCGTCGACTGACTGCCGACGACAGGCACATAGGTCTGCTGTACGACGATCTCCTTCCCTTTCGGGAAGGTCTGGCTTCGCCAATATTTGGATCGTAGCGTCCAGAGCGGATAGAGAGTGGCTGGCTGTCCGTTATAATCGCCCTCGCCGGTATCAAAGATACCGGCATCCACCAACTCCTTGCGCAGCGCGTTCGTCAAGCGACCGATCGCCGCCTCGGTGGCCTCGGCTGTCGGCACCAGAGATATATGCAGCTCCTTGAGCCTGTCCGTAATCTCCTCGTCCGGCTGCCCATCCGCGACGAGGAAAGCGCGCTGTTCAAGCTGCGAGGCAACGGGTTGCCCATCGACCACGGTTTGGAATTTCATGAAATTATCGCTCGCCGGGTCGGGAACGACGGTCGTGGAGTTGGATCCGCCGCCCGGAAATGCGGGCATCGGAAAGGCGATGGTCGTCGTATAGTCTGCGTTCGTTAGATTGCGGAAGCGGTAGGAAATGCGAATGCCTGCGGCGGACAGGTACAGATCCTCCGAGACGAGTGCGATCCTGTCCGTTTTCTGAAGGACCAGGCCGCCGGTTCCGAGCGTGGCCGAGCTGTCGTCGCCGAGGGCTGGGGTGGATAGCAGTACAATGGCAATACAGGCGAGCGGGCTAAAGCGCATGACCAGGTCTTTCTAAATTGACGGGAATGGCAGGGGCGGCGTGTAGAGTCCGTCACGAGCCATGCTGGTGACCGGTCGGCAGTCATCTATCCGCAGATCGTTGCGCCCACGGGATCGCGACGGATTTCGATTACTGGAGATGTCAGGCTTCGAGCTTGAATTTTGCATGATCCGCCGTGATTCAGGACGATATCTGATCTACCCTGCAAAGGCATTGCGGGCATGGGAGCGCAGGGCTCGAAGGCCTTTATCAGAGCGCGTTGCCCGCACCGATCTCCGCGCGTCTTTCGTAGGTGTACATCCGTCCATATTTCCGAGAATCCATCGTGATAGCTGACGAGCAGGTCCTCAGAATTTGAAGGCAACCTGCGCCAGAACACTCAAAGTTCGCCCCCCGTTCGAAAGAACCGGATTTACCGCGGCATCTGCTCAACCGCCGAAAGCGCGTAACCGCGTTGAACTGTCCCGTTAAAGACTGCGCCGTGACAGCTTAGGGAATAACGCTCCCAGGAGTTATTGGTGACGATCGACCGTGTTGGCGCATCCACGGTGCGGTTCTGATAATTGACCTCGGCCTCATAGAGGGCCTGTTCACCAGGCCCTTGCGAGATACCCTTGGTCGAGACCAGGGTTTGACGTGTGCCGCCCTCCTGCATTGCGACGGGCTCTGGCATGGCCAAGGCCATCTGTTCCCGATGTTTCTCCGTCAGATAGGTCAGGCATGCGGCAAAGCTCGAAAAAGGGCCGGCCACGAGAGGTTCGGGCGGCAGGGATCCGCTGGCAAGCGCTGTGCGGGCGATAAGAAATAGGCAAGCGGCGGCGAGCCATGGACCGACATGGAGCGCTCGCCGGGGCCTCGTCGTCTTAGTCATGGATCCATCTGGTAAAACAATATCCATTGGTTCTCTCTGCCGTCGAAACGGAGTTTCACTATGTCGCCTACCTGAGATCCAGGCGCTGAATGTTCGTTCCGCCTTGTCCTGGGTCGCTTCCCAAGCTGCCCTCACTGCGCCGTCGGATAGATCGGGCTTGTCAGGCACTGGTCGAACCAGGCTGCATCCGTCGTTTCGAGCGGCCAGATGCCTTCGACATCGAGTTTGGCAAAGTTCGTCTTCGGCGATGGAAAATGTTGATCCGCGTCGGGGTTGAGCGTCCAGGTCACATCCTTGCCGCCGCCGCAGATATCGCCCGATTGGTCGTCGCACAGAGCGGCGGGCTTCGCATTGTCGCCTTCGATGGTGCTGACGGCATGATATTCATAGAGGGACCAGCTGGCCCATTCCGTGCTGGCGCTGCAAAGGCGGGTCTTGTTCTGGACGTGCATGGCGCCGCTGCATTGATAGGAATAGCTCGACCCCTCCCTGTCGTTGGGAATGAACTCGCAACTCGTATCGAAGCCGGCAAAGGCGCCCCCGGTGTATTTTGCAAGAAAACGGCGCTGCGCCTGAGCTTGCATGACCAACCCCTTCTCTGATTGATCGCTGAGCTGCGCGGTGCGGTCTGTGATCGCTTGTCGCAGCTTTCCGGCCGGGATGGCCGAACCATCCGAGCCGGTCTTCAGCCCTTCGTTGCGTGCCGCGATCCAACGGCGTTGGCTATTCACCAGCATCGAGCGGATTTCCGGATCCGACGCTGATTTGAGGAGCGCGGCATAGGCTTGCCCCATAGCCGCGTCGGCCGCCTTGAGGCCGGCATTGCCGCAGATTCTCTTATCGATCGGATCACTCGCCTTGGTGCAGTCGATTGCCCAGGAAGGAGTTGCAAGCCCCACTCCCAGGATCGCCAGAAGGCCCGCGATCATCAGTCGAACTCTTGCAATGGAATGGTGACGACACATGGTGAGCTGCGCTCCTCTATTGGTTCTGCCGGGCGCGGCTGTCAATTCGCCTTATGCCATTTGGATCGTTCGCAGGTGGCCTCATAGTCCGAAACCATCGGCTTGCTATCACCGTAGCTGGTGAGGCTTAGCTCCATGTCGCCCTTGTGATAATAGTAGCTGCAGGATGCCAGATCCGTGCCCGAGCAATCGGTCGCCTCGATGATCCCGCTCTTGCGAATATTGTCGCCGACGAAATCCTGATAGGCCGGAGCGGGACTGCGAAACGGCTCCCACCCTTCGGCAATGATCGCCGCGCGGGCTTCGACGACGGGCTTGCCATAAACATTCGGCACCACGGCCTGTCCGCCACAGACGGACTGCTCTTTCGTCAGAGGCTCGACTTCAATCGCGCGGCCATCGACGAGCCGAACGTCGCCAATAGGCGTTTGGACAAGGTCGCCATCGACAATACGCAGGCTGTCCTTGGCCGCGATGATCCTGCCGATCGATAGCGTGCTGTTCTTATTTGCATAGATGATGGCGAAAAGCTGCGTGCCGCTAAAGAGCGCGATATTGCCCTGACTGATCTCACAGGCACCGGCGGTCGAAGGTTCGAATTCGCCGGCAAAGCTAACAGCATCATAGGATCCGAGCTTTGCTTCTCCCGTCACTCCCCAGCCGAGAGCATTGGCCGTCTTTCCGCCCGCGCTCTTCGGAACGACCAGCGCGTCGCATTCCTCCCGGGATTGGGCCGAGGCAGGCGCTTTGGGCAATTGTGATAGAAGCGCAATTTCAAGCCCCGGAACCCGCGACCGTATGCTCGGCGCAACCTCTGCGCCCTGGCCCGCCGCAATCGGACCGCCACCCAAAAGAAGGGCCAATACAAGGAAAGTACGACCGGCCGACAGTTGGAAGATACGCTTGGGAGTAATCAATAGGGCCTCGAAGACATGAACATCAGTGAAAAATACAGGGATGTCTATTCAACGCCTGTGTACCGTTCAAGACATGCGGACCTGCGTGAGGTCTACTCCCCTCCATCTCGAGTGCACATCCGTCTAGAATTGCGCTTTCGCGGTATTCCACATCGAAAAAAAGCGCATCAGCGGGCTTGCACCGCTTCCTTTCGCGACAATCGCTTTTTCCGGACCGTAGCTTGAAATTGCTGGCCGCATCATGAGCCTGCCGAGCCGGCATTCACGTTCGGCGCTCGGGCAGTGCAGGATCATCCATAACAAGTGCACTTGCGTTCAGAATTCGGAAATCGGCTGTCATCGATCACGCCATCGGGCTATGCGGATATCGCGACTGCGACAGAGGTTCCGTTTGAGACGATGTGCCTCCCCTTTTGTGATCCGCTGTCGTGAGAGGGCAAACACCGATTCATGCGTAAGTTCCTATTCATTCTTGCGGTTGCTGGCATGGCGGGCATCGCCCACGCCGAGGACACCAATTTCTACGATCTTCTGAAAGATCCAGCTCATGCCAAGTCATGGAAGGCCATGCTGTCATCGGCCAAGGGAACGCCTGCCTGGGTGCGCGACGAGAACAGATTCATAGCGGAACCGGTCAAGACCATATCCATCGACGCGCTGGACTACTCGATCAGCATCCTTGCCAAGCAGCACGCGACAAACGATGGCCAGGCGGCAATCCTCTTTAAGGCGGATGGAACGCAGGCATGGGCGGAGATCCAGGACGAGAAGAGCCCAAAGCTCTACTTGGGCAACCCTTCCGCAGCACAGAAGGCCGCGCTGGACAAGGCTCTGGCGGAGTAGTCGCGTGCGCGTTCCGATGCAGCTGTCGAGCTTCCTGTGCTGTGCTCTTCTTGGAGCGCCGCTAGCGATGACATCACGCGCAGATGCAAACGATGTGCAGACAACCGAGCAGACCGGGACACAACAGTCGACGTCCGCCGGCTCTGCGACGGCACGAAGTGACGATACGTCCCCATGCAACAGTTTATCGACTTGCCTCGCCATCGCTCAGGAAGACACTCAAACAGGCGCAAACCGATCGCTTGCCTATAGCAGGGTCGGCTATATCAAGATTGACGGCAACGAACCGGATCCGGCCGAGGAGTACTTCAGCCGAGCGCTGGAACTCGATGCAAATTCGGACATCGCCTATGCGGGGCGAAGTGATGCCGAGTTTGCGAAAGGGGATTATGAGAAGGCCGTCGCCGACGCCAAGAAGGCGATAGAATTGAAGCCGGATAGCCATCCAGAGGCCTATCTCATCCTCGGCACCCTCGCTGATCGCAATGGCGATCATGAAGCAAGGATCGGCTATATGAACAAGGCCATCGCACTTGCTCCCGATTTTGCGGAAGCCTATGCCGGACGTGGCAACGGCTATCTTGCGGAAAACAAATATGATCTGGCTCTGGTCGATCTCAACAAGGCCGTTGCTCTCAAGCCTGAACTGTCGGGCATGCTGCAGCAGGCTTTCGAGGTTGCATATGTCGAGCGAGGCGGTCTGTACGTAAAGGACGGTAACTACGGTGCAGCGATCGACGACTATACCCGTGCCTTGCAGCTGACCCCCCTCAACACAAGAGCGCTCAACGATCAGGGTGATGCCTACAACATGACCGGCGACTTCGGCAGCGCCATTGCGGATTTCACGAAAGCCATAGAAAGCGATCCGTCCTATCCCTATGCCTACAGCAATCGCGGTCTTTCCTACTTCAAGATCGGAAGGAACGATCAGGCGCTCCTCGACCTCGACAAGGCTATCGAACTCAACGATCGATCAAGCTCGACCTATTTCGTGCGAGGCGAGGTTTACCGAAGCAAATCGGACTTTAAGTCCGCATTGGCCGATTTTCAAAAGGCACTCGAACTGGCGGCGACCGATGATCCTCACCGCGCCAACATGCTGTCGGCGATTGAATCGGTGAAGAGATGAATACCATCGCCAGCTCCGCTACGCATCCCGCCTGGGATTGGCCGCCGCGGCTTTCCTACCCTGCCCCCTAAACCCATTGTCACATTATCAACAGAGGACGTTTTCGCTTTGTATAAGACAGCTTTTTACGCTTTCGCGCTCGCCACCATCTCTATCAGTTCGGCTGCTGCTGCCAGCACATGCTCGCAGCACTATCAAAGCAGCGGTGTTCCGCTCGTGACCGGTGTGACCTATAAGACCTGGATGGAATTCCCGTCAGTCAGCCCGGCCGTTGCGTTTGACAAGGTATCGCGGGCGGTCCTGGCCGAGGGTTTTGTGGATGTGAATGCCGAAAAACAACTCGGCACGCTCACCGCACAGCAGGAAACGACCGGTTCGGGTCGCCCTCAGACCCTTCGCGTCGTCGTCAGAAAGAGCGGCAAGGGTAGCCGGATTGACGCTCTCTTCATGGTGCCGCAGGGCCAGGTTGCTCCCAACATGAGCGACAATCTCTGCCGCGTCGTCAATTCCGTGGCCGATTGAGCTTCCCGCAATTCTACGCGCGTGCGAATGTCTAATCTCACCGTACGTCGATCGCTTTTTGAGCCGGCCGCTACATGCGGCCGCGCGCTTCGAGTTGAGAGGCCGTGTTCGCCGGGGCACAAATTGTCGGCTGCCGCAGCTCAGTAGGAAATACGCCCATCGACGATGGGTGACGACCCTGAAGAAAGCTGCTGTTTCAACACCTGTCTCGCATCATCGCTGACAATAGACATGGGAGCGGCGACCACAACTTTCGCGGCGGAGCCCGCCAAGTCAGCGGTTCGCACGGCGGCTATGCCAACCCGATCCGCAAGCGAGACTTGTCCGGTGTCCAGCGACTGTCCTGCCAGCCGCCGTCCAAGCAACTGCACCATATCCCGATTGTCCGCAAACGTATTGTGGCCCAGCGCATCGTCGGGTTTAACGGAACTCGTATCAACGACTGTGATCCCGAGCTTGGCCAAATCCGCGGCATAGGGCGTTGAATCGAAGCCACCGACACGGTTGACCCCGCCGGAGAGCCATCGCGAAACCTGTAGCGCCTTATCCCTTGTCGACGAGAAGATCGTGAAGTGCGGACGTTGCTGCCCCATCTCGATCATCTGCCGGCGAAAGACGTCGATATCGATGTCGGGCGACGCCAGGATGACATTCTTTACCTTCGCCGGAATTGTCTTGTTGCGCATGGCAACGCCGCGCAACGCTTCCGCCGTCAGCCAGGATCCCATGGAATGGGCAAGGATCGTCACCTCCCCGACATCGGGGCTTTTGGCAGACTGCAGGATCAGATCCTCCAGCGCCCGCCGTGAGAAATTCGTGCTCTCCTTATCATAGAGGTAGTCGAAGACATTGCCGCGCGAGGGCCAGGTGAAGAGGATCGGCGCGGCATCCGTTCCGGAATCATGGATGATTTGCACGAAACGAAAGACCGCGTCGGAATAGGTATTGTTGAAGCCGTGCACGAAAATGACGACCTGGCGCTTGGCATTGCGGTTCTTGCCGAACCATTCGAAAATGTCGCGCTCGGAGGTCACCCTTCCGACCTTGAGGACTGCAAACTCCTTCTCAGGATTGGCGGGCACATGCGATGGCCATTGCACTTCGCCAATCTTGCGGTTTCGATCCGGAGGAATGGAAACGACGATATCGTTGAGAGAAATCGCCGTTCCGCGCTCACCGGAGTAGAGCTCCCCCGGCTTGTCGGTCGGTTGGCGGGTCGTCGCCACGATCATGTCCACAGTGCTCGTGCCTGGCCCTTTGGCTGCGACCGGCTGGAGAACATTCTCCAGCCGTCCCGCGCATCCGGCCAACATCGATAGGGCCATCAGGACAGAAAGACATGACCGCCTGGGAGCAAAGGTCACTCTTCGAGCTTCAGACATCAGATCGCCTCATGCTGCGCGTCGTCGCGGGGAATGCGGAACCAGGCAACATACAGGGCGGGAAGGAAAAGCAGCGTCAGAACCGTACCGACGACGATGCCGCCCATCATCGCATAGGCCATCGGACCCCAGAATATCTCCCTGGAGATCGGGATCAGCGCAAGCGTTGCCGCCGCGGCCGTCAGCATGATGGGCCGCATTCGATGCTCCGTCGCCTCGATGACGGCTTGCCAAGCCGGCACGCCCTCGCTTCGAAGATGCTCGATCTGCACGACGAGGATTACCGAGTTTCGGATCAGGATACCTATGAGGGCAAGCACGCCAAGGATTGCGACGAACCCCATGGGCGCGTTGCTAAAGAGGAGTGCGGTCACCACGCCGATAAGCGCTGTTGGAGCGACAGCGAACACCAGAAAGAGCCTGCTGAAACTCTGCAGCTGGATCATCAGGATCGTTGCCATGATGAACAGCATCAGCGGCGCGACAGCTACGATCGGCCCTTGCGCTTTGGCGCTTTCTTCGACCGAGCCGCCGTCGACGATATGATAGCCGCTCGGAAGCGCCTTGCGGAATTCGTCGACTTTCGGCTTCAGTTCGTTGACAATCGTCGCCGGTTGCGTCGATCCGACGACCGCGGCCTTGATGGTGATGGTCGGTATGCGCGTCCGCCGCCAGATCGTCGGCTGCTCCAGCTCATAGTGGAAATTGGCGACTGCCGAGAGGGGAACGGACTTGCCGTTGGAACCGCCCAGTTGCAGGTTCTGCAGCGTCTCGATCGAGCCACGCTCGGCCGTCTGGGCTCTCCCGATCACATCGATCAGATAGATGTCGTCCCGAATATTTGTCGCCGCCGTTCCCTCGACGATGCCGTTGAGAGCCGTTGCGATATCTTGCGACGAGACGCCCAATTGCCGCGCCTTGTCCTGCAGAACGTCGACTTTGACGACGCGGGAAGGCTCATTCCAGTCGAAGGTCATGTTGGACAGCAAGGGATGCTGACCGACGATCGAAGCAAATTGCTGGGTGATATCCCGGACCTTCTGGATATCAGGCCCACTGATCCGGTACTGTACCGGCTTGCCGACCGGAGGACCGATGTCGAGCAGCTTCACGAATGCATCGGTTCCAGGGAAGGTCTTTGTCAGATAATCCTGCAGTTCGGCTTTGACCTTGTCGCGAACGTCAAGCCCCTTGGTGACGATCACCGTCTGGCCGAACGAGACGTCGGGCGTTTGCACGTCGAAGGACAGGATGAAGCGAGGAGCGCCTTGTCCGACATAGCTCGTCCAATGATCGATATCCTTGTTGTTCGCCAGCATCTCGCGTTCGAACCTGGCCATCTGCTTGTTCGTCTCGGAAATGGAGCTGTTTTGCGGCAGGTTCCAGTCGACGATCAGTTCAGGTCTGTCGGAGGAAGGGAAGAACTGTTGCTGCACCAGGCTCATCCCGCCGATGGAGAGGGCAAACGCAGCTACGGTCGCACCGATGGTTATCCAGCGCCAACGCAGGGCGAGGTTCAGGAGCCAGGCAAAGACGCGCGCAAAGCGGCCTTTCTGTTCATGGTGGGATTTCATGGTTTTCGGAAGGATCGTCACGCCGAGCAGCGGCGTGAACAACACTGCGACGATCCATGAGACCAGGAGCGAAACGGCGATGACCACGAAGAGAGTGAATGTGAATTCGCCGGCAGCACTGGTGTTGAGTCCGACAGGGATAAAGCCCGCGACCGTTACAAGCGTGCCCGTCAACATCGGGAAGGCCGTCGAGGTATAGACGTAAGTCGCAGCCTTTCTCAGATCGTCGCCCACTTCCAGCCGGGCAACCATCATCTCGACGGCGATCATGGCATCATCAACGAGAAGGCCAAGCGCGATGATGAGTGCGCCAAGCGAAATACGCTGCATGGAAATGCCGGTGTAGGCCATGACAAGAAAGGTGATCGCCAGCACAAGCGGAATGGAAATGGCAACCACGAGGCCTGCCCGAACACCAAGGCTGATGAAGCTGATCGCCAGCACGATGACGATCGCCTCGAACAAGGCCCGCGTGAAACCCGACACCGCTTCGTCGACGACGGCAGGCTGATCGGAAACGCGCTGGACGTCGACGCCGATCGGAAGATCGGCCGTGACCTGCTCGATTTCCTTGTCGAGCGCCTTGCCGAATTCAAGCAGATTTGCCCCGGTCTTCATGCCGATGGCAAGCCCGATGGCCGGCTGCCCGTTAAATCTGAACAGGGATGAAGGCGGATCGACATAGCCGCGTTTGATCGTCGCAACGTCGGTCAATGGAAAGAAGCGATCGTTGACGCGGAGATTGATCGATTTGAGGCTTTCCTCGGACGTAAACTGACCGCTCACCCGCAAGGCGATGCGCTCGGGACCGGCATCGACGAAACCCGACTGCGTCACGGCATTCTGTGCCTGAAGCGTGTCGATGACTGACTGCTGGTTAAGACCGAGAGCGGCGATCTTGCGCGTGGAAAATTCGAGATAGATGGCCTCGTCCTGCGCGCCGATAATATCCACCTTGCCGATATTGGGAACCGTCAGCACTTTTGCACGTGCATCCTCGACCAGGTCGCGAAGCTGGCGCTGCGTCAGCCCGTCGCTCGTAAAGGCATAGATATTGCCATAGACGTCGCCGAAGTTATCGTTGAAAAACGGTCCGACGACACCGCTTGGAAAATCGCCCTTGATGTCGCCGACCATGTTGCGGACCCGCATCCAGATGGCATTGACATCCTTGGCCTTGGTCGTCGGCAGAAGTTCGACGAAAATGGTCGTCTGGCCGGCAACCGTCTCGCTCTTCGTATAGTCGAGCGAATCCAGCTCCTCGAGTTTCTTTTCGATGCGGTCGGTGACCTGCTTGGTCACCTCCTCGGCCGATGCGCCAGGCCACTGCGCCTGAATGATCATGGTCTTGATGGTGAAGGCGGGATCTTCTTCGCGACCGAGGCCGATATAGGAAAATGCGCCGGCCAGAATGAAGACGATCATGAAGTACCAGACGAGCGAACGATGTTCGAGCGCCCAGTCGGACAGGTTGAATTTTTTCACGGGGATCTTTCCTTAATCTACCCTGACGGCCTGGCCGTCTGCAAGCTTGTGAACTCCGGCAACGACGATGCGTTCGCCAGGGCTGATGCCTTCGGCAATCCTCACCGAACCACCTTCGACGAGGTCTCCGTCGATCTTGATCACGCGAATGGAGACTTTGCGAGCCGTGGTATCGACAACCCAGACGTTTGGCTTCCCGTCCTTCATCAGCACGGACGAGGACGGCAGCAGGATCATCGGATCCGCAACAACAGTCGCGGTCGCGGTAATGACGGAACCCAGGCGAAACGCGGCGGGCGGATCGATGAGCGTGATCTTCGTGCGCCGCGTACGGGTCGTCGCCTCGGCTTCCGGGGCGATCTCTCTGACGACACCGCTCGCGCGAATGGTCGGGTCGAGCTGGAGCGCAACCTCGAAGGGCGACCCCACCTTGAGACCGTCAAAGCTTGCCACGGGTATGTCGATGATGGCATCGCGCTGGTCGGGGCGCGCGACAGTGGCAATGCTCTGGCCCGCGGAGACGACCTGGCCCACTTCGGCTGAGGTCGCGGTCACGACGCCGTCGAATTCCGCGCGAAGCTGCGCATAGCCCAGTTGCTCTTCGGCCTTGTCCAGATTGGCCTGTGCCTTGGCAACCGAAGCGCTCGCACTCTTGCGCCCAAGTTCTGCCTCTTCGTAGGCCGCTTCACTTCCCGATCGGCTCTCGAGCAAGGACCGTTGGCGCTCCTCGGTGGATGCGGCATTTACCAGTTGCGCCTCGGCATTGGAAAGCTCGGACTGCGAACTCTTGACTGCGAGCTCGAGCGAAAGCGGATCGATGGCGGCAACGACATCACCCTTCTTGACGATATCGCCGACACTGACCTTGCGCGCGATAACCCGTCCCAAGACCCGAAATGCCAGTTGGGTCTCGATCTTGGCTTCGACTGTTCCCGGCAGGGTCAGCGCGGAAGCCGCGGTGGATTTGGCCACAACGGAAAGCACGGGGCGCGGCGGCTCGTAATGGGCTTCATCCTGCTTCTCGCAAGAGGTCAGCAGCAATGAGCCGAGGATCGCAAGGCCGGCTGTGATGCGGATATTCATTGTGCGGCTCCCTTGTCGTATGTGACGGCCTGGCCTGGTCGCAGGAATTTCGCGCCGTCGGCGACGACGATCTCGCCCGGCGATACCCCCGCCCGCACCGCAAAGCGGCCGGTTTCATAGCCGGAGACATCGATTTGACGAAGCGATACGCTCGACGAGGCGGGATCGACGATCCAGACGGCGGGCTTGCCGCTTTTTGACGTCATTGCCGACCAAGGCAATTCGATTGCGTCCCTTGCAGTGGACCGAAACAGGCCGATGACCGGAGCGCCAAGCTGCATGTCCGGCGCCCCTTCGAGACCTACCTTGACCCTGATCGTCCCGGTCGACGAGTCGATCGTGGGCGAGATTTCGCGGACGGAAGCCTCCATCCTGTGAGACGGCGCAGAAAGGAGGCTGACAGCCACCTTGTTTTCAAGATTGCGGCCCAGATAAAGGGATTCAAAGACGTTGAAGACCGCGTCCCGCGGACCGTCATGCGCAAGTGTGAAAACCAGCTGGGCGGCTTGCGCGACCTGGCCTACCTCGGCGTTTCTCGCGGTAATCACACCGTCGGCATCAGCGCGCAGTTCCGTATAGGAAAGCGCATCCTGGCTGGTGTCGAGCTGGGCCTGCGCCGACTTAACACTGCCCTGAGCAGTCAACAGCGTTTCCTGGGCCTGATCGAGCGCGGCGCGGGTCGTAACCTGCGTCTTGAAGAGGTTCTGCTGCCGGTCGAAGGCGAGCTGAGCCTGCGTTTGCTGGGCGAGCGCCGACTGCAGGTTCGCGGTGGCGACACCCAGATCAGCTTTCTGCTCTTCGGCGTCCATGCGCGCAAGCACCTGCCCCGCCTTGACCGTGGAGCCGACATCGACGAGGCGCTCGACAATACGCCCGCTGACTCTGAAGGAAAGATCACTCTCGACCCGAGCACTGACTTCGCCGGTGATGGAGTTGCTTTCCACGACCGGCGTGACTTTGGCCACGACGGTCTCCACGTTCTTCGGCTTTGTCTCACTCGCGCTTTGCTTTTCGCATGAGGCAAGCGCGACGGCACTGACACTGAGCCAGGCGACGACAAGGACAGTTTTCATGAATTTGACCTCTTGCATCCGTTCGGCAGACGAATATTATTGACTGACTAGGAAGTCAATGAAAATATATTGACGTCAAACCACGAATAGCGCTCAAGGTGAGATATGCCTGATACGAAGAAACTGACACGTGCGGAGCAGAAGGCCCGTCGCCCCGTTCAGATCCTGGATGCTGCGTTTGAAGAATTCGTCGAGCGCGGCTACGTCGCGACGCGCGTCGAAGATATAGCCAGCAGGATTGGAGTAACGAAGGGAACCGTCTACGTTTATTTCGAGACCAAGGAACAGCTTTTCGAAGCAATGATCCGACACATCTCGACACCCCTCGAAGATCTATTGATAAGCGGAAACGAGCTGAAGGGGACCGTTACGGAGCGGCTTCAGAAAAATATCGAGCTGATCTATGATCTCATAATTAACGATCGCAAATTGCGGGAATTGATGAGGTTCGTCATTGCGGAAGGTTCGCGGTTCCCACATATCGTCGATCGGCACCACGACATATTTATCGATCCTCTCGAGCATCAAATGCAGTCGCTTATCGATGAAGGGGTAAGGCTTGGGGAGTTCCGAGCAGCCCCCGCCGCATTCGCCGATGCAGTCGTGGCGCCTGCTATCGCCTTTCTGTTCTTCAAGCTGCTTTTCGACGAGCGACGAACTCTCGACAAGGCAAGCTATCTCAAGGCACACATCGATCTTGTTTTGCACGGACTGCTCCTGAAAGAGCCTCGCTAGCGGATGTGTCCGATAGCGAGCCGTCAAACTCTGTTGCGAGAGCGGCAAATTGCCGTTCCCGAAGATGCTGGAATTCACAGCCCCGCGAGATAGCGCATCCGCACAGCGTGAAGATGCGGCTTCTATCGGGCGCCCAAAGCGGCCACGCGATCTGCAGCCGCCGAAAAACCTTGCAGGGACACCTGGAAGCCGAGTGCGTTGCCGCCATCGGCAACGACCTTCAGGTTCAAGCGCGAGCCGGTTCGCAATTTGCCAAGTGTTGCAGCGTCGACCGGAAGCAAGGCAATGCAGCCGTTAGGCAAACAGGTGCGAAAACGCACTGGCTTCAAAGGCGGCTGATCATCGATGTTCGGCGTCACGCCCGAGTCGAGGACGATTCCGAAGGGCAGCAGCAGCGTTGCAAGTGCGCCGCCGTCAGGACGTATCTGCATTTCGACGGCAAGCAGCCTCTGGCCGTTTTGCTGGGTTTGATCTTGCGAAATCGTGCATGCCGACGCCTTGTCGCGTTGACTGCAGGCAACGCGCCAGTCCTGGTAGGTCTCCTGCAGGCTCGATGCGCCGTTTGGCAGAGCCGATTGCGCAAAGGCCGAAGAAGCAATGCCCGCACAGACAAAGGCAAGCATCGCATAAGATATGCGACGAGCTATCCGGGATGAAGTAAATGTGGAATTTGACAAGGGATAGGATCTCTCGGCTTGAAGTGCAACCTTATGCGGTCGGTTCCATAATGAGCGAAGGCAGCGGGTTCAGGTCAGGTGCATACCCACTCCCGGACAGTGCAGCGAGAACCTGAGCGCTCACATGCTTTAAGCGCGAGATCTTCAGCTTCGCGGCGTGTCGGTGCCGAATTTGCGCTCCAAGGTGTGGCGCGATCACGTTTTTCCTTGCCGATGGCAAGGGCACCGCAATGATTGTACGGAAAGCCGGTCTTGTCGTCGTCATCCCAGTGCCGGTGATTGCGAAATACGCTGACCACGACGCAACTGTTACCCTTGTCCCGCTCGCAATGCTTGAGCGCGATATCCATGGCTTCCTGGCGTTTGTCGGCCCCCCAAAAGAAGCCGTATTTTTCATCGGGTGCGGAATAGGCGATGGCCGCCCATATGCCGCGCTCCTCAGGCGGAGGAACCGGCGCCTGTTCTGTCGTGAAGAGATCGGCCGCCCACGGATGGGCGGTGGAGACGAACAGGATGCCTATCGCGGCAATTGCAGATTTCAATCTCATTTTGCGCTCCCTTGCTTTCCTGCTGCCGAGGCCACGGAAATGACGACGCAGCCGCTTCCGGTCGGCAAAAGCATTGCTTCGCCCCCCTCATTGCCGAGTTCGTAGACGCCGACCTGCCCGAGATTGTTGACGAGCTTGCTGCCGTTCGGAAATTTGGTCGAGACTTCCGGGCAGGAGGCGGTAAACGGCGCCACGCGAACCATCGAACCCTCGCAGCCGGATGCGACGGGTGCTGCGAATACGATGCCGGCTGCCGGACCGCTGTAGCCCTGCGTGGCGTAATTCATCCCGACCAATGCCTGCACCGCATGCTTGTCGGCTGCCTCATTGTTCCAGATCGACTGGACATTGTATTGGGTGCCGTTCGTCAGCAATTGCCCAAGAACCGGGAAAACGGTCGAGCAGGATTGCAGGCCGGCCTGTTTGGCGTGCTGCAGGAACGGCGTGTCCGGCAGCGCTTGATTGCCGTCATTTGCTGCGGCAATTGCCTGCTGTGGCAAAAGATTGCCGACCACGTCATATCGGAAAGCCGCGTAGCCGATGGCGCCGGCGATCGCAATTGCAAGCACCGATAGGGAGGTCACCTTCCACCAGCGTCGCCGTGGCTTGGCTTGCTCGGCGGCTAGGTTCTGAATTGCCGCGTCGTTCGCGTTTCGGGACATGATGCGATCGTGGATCGATTGTTGGCTCATTGAAAAAATCCGTCCGTCACTTTATCGCCTTAACGGCTGTGGAAAGGCCCTTGAGATTTGCGGTCACGCTGATCGTGTTCCCATCCGTGGTCGGATAGGAGATTGTTGGCGCCGTGTTTTTGGAAATCTGTTCGCGCATTGCGGGACCGACCGGCAGCATGCCGACGCAAACCGTGTTGTTGCACCCGTTGAACTGAACTTGTATCGGCTCCTTGCGGCCATCGAATTTCAGCAAGAAGCGGCCGTCGCTCTTGGCAACCGGTGCAGCGCGCAAGATCATATAAGGATCGCCCTTTTTGGTGGCCGCGAGCGACCAACTGAATGCGACCTGTCCCGATTGGTTCTCGATGATCTGCGTGACGTTGCAAACTCGCTGATGACTCTTCAAGTTTTCGTCGCAGATCAGCGTCCAGTTTTCGAACGGGCGAATGATCCTCTGATAGTCGCCAGCCTTCAATTCCGGTGGAACGGCGACCTCGGAAGGTCTTATGCGATAGTTGGGAAGAGCGACCTCCTGTCCGGCTGCGATCGAGCCGAACAGGAGCATGCAAGCCATGATAGCCGGGACGCCGAAAAGCGCTCCTTTGAACATGTCAGGCTCAATTCAAGGTGAAGCTGACGCCAGCGCCGACGCCCACGTGTCCGCCGGCGGCCGTACCTGACAAATTCGCCCGGACGCGGCCGTTCTCGCTGGTGTAACCCGCGCCGAAGGCCACCGCGCCCTCGCCTCGCCAGACACCGCCACCGAGAGCCACGCTCGCCTTGCCCGGACGGTCATCATAACGAAGCGATGCCGCTGCAAGTCCGATTGCGGCCGCCTGCCTTGCCTCGGAACGGACGTCCCCAAGTTCCTGGTTCAGCTGGCCGAATTTCTGGTCGGTGTAGTTGTTGGCCGCAGTCAGCGTATTGGCAGCTGCCGTGTCCGTATACGATTTGACCTGGGTGATGCTGTCGCCCAACTGGGCAACATTCACGGCATCCGTTGGCGCGACACCCTTTCCGACGTTGGAGATGACCACCGGAGCATTGACGTCACCGCCCTGCAGCGTGATGCTGTTCTTCTTGCTGCCATCGGGATTGAGGTCATAGGTAACGGCGTTCTTGGTGATCGTCCCGACACCCGTCTGCAAGCTGTCGATCGCCTGATTGGTCGCATAAAGCTGCGATCCGTTGATGGCGTCGGTGCTGCCGGCGGAAATGCGGCCGGCAGCGACGTTCGTGATGGTTCTTTCAGACCCTGGGGCGCCCACGCTCACCGTTCCGACCGGCGTGGTGCCGGCAAAGTCATAGTGCTTACCCTGAATGTCGGCGCCGGCCGTACCGACGGCAGCCTGCGTTGAGGAACCGGAGCCCAAGGCCACATCATTGGCATTATTAGCCTGAGCACCCTGACCCAGAGCGACCGCGCCCTGCCCTACCGCGGTAGATCCGTTGCCCGCTGCCAGGCTGCTCACGCCGCTGGCGACACTCTGTGGACCGATCGCAACGCTATCGGTGCCTGAGGCCTGAGAGTCTGCGAGCGTGGAGTTCGCATGGAAGTACTTGATGCCGCCGCCATTGGTGATGTTGGTCAATGTGTTATCGACCGCGCCGAAGGCATCGTAGACCGTATTATAGCTGTTGCCCTGGATGTTGTAGGTTGGGCCAGTGATCGACCCGTCAGGGTTCACAGTCGTATTGCCCCCGATCAGCTTGGTGACGTTGGTGCCAAGACCCTTGAGCTGGCTGACATTCACCGCATCGGTGTCAGCCGAACCGGCTGCCAGATTGGTCAGCTTGCGTTCCGAACCAGCCGAGCCGATCGATACTTCGCCGACAGAGGTCTGTGGGCTCGTAAGCGCGAAGCCGGTATAGTTCGTCTGTGCGCCCACTGTTGTTACGGATTGCGCGCCCAGCGCAACGCTGTTGATGTTGTTGGCTTGCGAGCCGGCACCGAGCGCCACCGATTGGACGCCCGCAGCCAGCGAGTTCGTGCCGAGTGCTACGCCATCAGCCAGCATGACGTGGGCATTCTGGCCGATGGCCGTGCCGCCGGGGGCAACCTGATCGACAACCGCACCGTTGCCGATACCGATACCGTTATCGCCGTTGACGACGGTCGTCGGGCCGACAGCAACCGATTCGGCACCGACGGCGAGGGAGTCGCCAGCGGCCGAATTCGCATGGAAGTACTTGCTCGGCGTCGTTGCGACCGAAGCGATGGCGCCCTGGAGCTGACGAACCGTGACGGCGTCCTGCGCGCTGGTGCCGTCCGCAACATTGATGATCTGTCGATAAGACGTGCTCGAACCGACCGAGACCGCGCCCAATAGCGTTTTATCCGTCGTATTGTATTGGATGAAGTTCGTCGGCCCGGCCGCGATCTGGCCGGTGGCTGGAGCGAGGGCGCGATCGGCAACCGATCCCGATCCAAGAGCCACGCCGCCAACGATGGTGGCCTGGCTATTCATCCCAAGCGCAAGCGAATTGTCGGCGACCGAGGTGGCATTGTAGCCGACAGCGGTGGAGCCGATGCCTTGAGCGGAGGAATCGCTGACGGCAAGGGTCCTGTCATTCGTACGCACATATCGAATGCCCTTACCGTTTGCATCAGTATAGGTCGTCGATGTGTCACCGGCGATATTGTTGATCGTATTGCCGAGATTGGTCAGATTGCCGTTGATGGTGGTAATGTCGGTGGTGTTCTGCGTCACCTGCTGGTTGGTGGCAAAGAGCTGCGAACCATTGATAGCATCCGTCGAACCGTTGTTGAGCCTGCCCGCCGCGACATTGGTGATGGTACGCTCGGCGCCGACGGCGCCGACGCTGACCGTCGAAGCCGGGGTCGTGCCGGCGAAGTTGTAGGTGGTGGTGCCGATCACGGTGCTGGCCGTGCCGACCGCTGCGGCGGTCACTGAGCCCGAGCCGAGCGCCACGTCATCCGCGTTACTTGCAGCGGCGTTGGCGCCTAGCGCGAGCGCACTCGCACCGCTGGCACTGGCGTTGACGCCGAGAGCGGTGGACTGAACGGCAGTCGCAAATGCATTCTGGCCGATTGCAGTGCTGGATGTGGCCGTGGCGTTGGCATCGGCGCCCATGGCGGTGCTGAAGTCGCCCGTGGCCTTGGCTATGTATCCGAACGCTGCTGAGTCGAGGCCGGAGGCACCCGAAGCGTTGCCGGCCGCAATGGCATTCTGCCCTGACGCGGTCGAGAGAGGTCCGATCGCGACTGAGTCCGCACCCGTCGCCGACGAGTCCGCAGCCGTCGAATTGGCGTGGAAATACTTGATGCCGCCGCCAGTGTTGATGTTGTTGACCGTGGTGCCGATGGCATCGACCGCCTGGTTGGTGGCAAAGAGCTGCGAGCCGTTGACGGCGTCGGTGGACGATCCGCTGATCCGACCCGCGGCGACATTGGTGATGGTGCGCTCGGCGCCGACGGCGCCGACGCTGACCGTTGAAGCCGGTGTGGTGCCCTGGAAAGTGTAGGTCGTGCCGTTGATCACTGCATTGGGCGTGCCGACGGCGACGGCGGTCACCGAGCCCGAGCCGAGCGCCACGTCATCCGCGTTACTTGCAGCGGCGTTGGCGCCTAGCGCGAGCGCACTCGCACCGCTGGCACTGGCGTTGACGCCGAGCGCTGTTGCCTGAACGGCAGTTGCAAACGCATTCTGGCCGATCGCAGTGCTGGATGTGGCCGTGGCGTTGGCATCAGCACCCATGGCGGTGCTGAAGTCGCCCGTGGCCTTGGCTATGTATCCAAACGCTGCCGAGTCGAGGCCGGAGGCACCCGAAGCGTTGCCAGCTGCGATGGCGTTCGCCCCTGACGCGACCGAGAGAGGTCCGATCGCGACTGACTCCGCACCCGTTGCTGACGAGTCCGTCCCCGCCGAATTGGCGTGGAAATACTTGATGCCAGCGCCGCCATTGATGTTGTTGACGGTGGTGGTGACACTATCGACGGCCTGGTTCGTCGCGAAGAGCTGCGACCCGTTGACGGCATCGGTCGAAGCATTGTTGAGCCGGCCTGCTGCCACGTTGGTAATGGTGCGTTCGGCGCCTGGTGCGCCAACGCTAACTGTCGAGGTCGGCGTGGTGCCCTGGAAGGTGTAGGTCGTGCCGCCGATCACAGCGCTCGGCGTGCCGACGGCTGTCGCCGTCGTCGAACCGGAGCCGAGCGCCACATCGCCCGAGCTTGCCGTCGCGGTTGCGCCATTGCCCAGCGCGATATTGCCGACGAAACCGGAGGCACCCGCGGTGGAACCGTTGCCCAGCGCCACGGAGCCCTGACCGATCGCCTTGTTGTTGTTGCCGATCGCGACTGCGCCGCTTGCCTGGTTGGCGGCGGTGGCGCTTGCCGTGCCGTCACTGTTGGCGATATTGTTGGCGCCGCCGGTGAAGGCGCCGGTGCCGCTCGCATAGCTCGGATCGCCAATCGCGACCGCGCCGTCACCGTAGGCGGTATTGCCTGAGCCGATGGAGACGGCCTTGCCGCCGGTTGCCACCGCGTTTCTGCCCATGGCGACCGCTTCGGCGGAAGTGGCCTGGGCCGCTGTTCCGATCGCAATTGCGTTGTCGCCTGCTCCGTTCGCGTTGATGCCCAAAGAGACCGCCTGAAGCCCGCTAGCGACCGATCCACCGCCGATCGATGTGCTGTTCACACCGCTGGCGGTGGAGGACTCGCCCAAAGCTAGGGTGTTTGACTGGCTCGCAGCCGCGCCCGCGCCTAAAGCGACCGCATTAATGGCAGTGGCCTTTGCCAGAGAGCCCATGGACACGGCTCCAGTCCCCGAGGCATTCGCACCGGGGCCGACTGCTGTGGCTAGATTGGAGCCGGCATTTGCATTGTTGCCAAGAGCGACGCCGGAGGTCGCCCCATTTGCCACAAGTGCGCCCGAGCCTATGGCAACTGCGCCGCCGCCAGCGACCGCCTGTGCCTGGTTACCCAAGGCAACGCCGAAGTCTCCGGATGCGACCGTTGTAGGACCAATGGCGAGCGCGTTAGTACCGGAGGCGGCAGCATTCGTGCCGAGAGCGATGGTATCCGTGTTCGAGGCCTTGGCGAGGTAACCCATGGCGGAACCTCTTAGGGCGGAAGCAGCTGCCCCATTGCCGATCGCCGTGGTTTGGTTGGCCGACGCCGTGGCCGACGTGCCGAAGGCGCTGGATCCTGTCCCCGTCGCAGACGAGCTCGAACCAACGGCATTCGCCCATGCCCCTGTGGCCGTCGCAGCGGAGCCTAATGCAACCGACTCGAACGTGAAACCGGAAGGAGCGGTGCCGCTTGCATTGGCATTCGTACCAATAGCAATCGGAGAACCGCCGCCCGTTCCTGCGTTCGCCTTGGAGCCGACTCCCATGGCAATGGCTGCACCGTTTGAAGATGAGGCGTTGGAGGACAATCCAATCGCTACCGAGGCGCCTCCCGAAGCGGTGGCTGTCGAGCCGAGGGCAAGCGCGTTGGCTCCGTTTGCAGTGGTGTTGACACCATAGGCTGAAGCCCCATCCGCCAATGCGCGAGCGTTCCCGCCGACGGCAAGAGCATTGACGCCGGTGGCGTTCGCGAAGACACCCATGCCTATGGCGTTGAGGCCATTGACACCCATCGAATAGCCGATGGCGATCGAAGCGTCGCCCGTTGCACTGTTAGAGGTGCCCAACGCCACGCTGTTCGGGTTATTCGCTGTAGCAGCGTTACCGATGGCGACGGCGTTGGCGGCTGTCGTCGTGCCGCCGCCGGCGGCATATTGAGCCTGCGCAGGAGCGGAAAGGCCGAGCACGGTGAGCGCGGCGAGGCCGCCGATCGCGCTGGCCAAATGCAAGTTCCCGCTGGTGCCCAGGGATCCGGGACCCATGTCCTTACGACGCATGCCGAGAACACGAGAGGCCATCCGCAGCACGGCCATCAGGCGGCGTCGGAGCGAACGATCGGTCCGGTCAGCTGAAACGAAGTTTCGAGCAAATCCGGTACGAGATTTAGTCTGCAGATGTTCCCCAACGCACTCGCTCATGCTGCTTTCTCCTCGCTGCTATCTGGACGACTAAGCACGCGTGAACCCGCATCTGCGGCTGCGTCGTCGTTGAAATTGTGCGCCTCCTGAAGCGCGCGACCCATTTTTGCGGCCTGGCTTTCGAGCTGCTCGCGGACGGTGTCGACCCATGGCTGCGTCGACACCGGAACGGAATACAATGCAGCGTCGGCCCGATCGGGAGGAAGCTTCATCGCCACCAAGGCGCGGCAGACATCGAAATGAAAGAATGGTTCCCCTTCCCCATAGGCCGGGGAGGTCAAACCGAAGACAAGGCAGGCAAATAGATAATCAACTTCCGCGCCGGTCAGACGGCTGGCATATCGTTCTTGTAAGGCAGTCCAGGCTACCTCGATTTTCGGAGCAAAGATTTCAAATTCAGGGAATTGAATGTCCATGTAGCACCGGATGATTACCATTCGGGAACATGGCCTTATTTCAGTGCAACCGTATTTTAGAAAATTCCGGATTTTTTTTAGAAAACTACGGTTTTTTGCTTAGCCGGTTGCAGGTGTAGCCACTTTGCCACACTTAACCTAAGGCTGTTCCGCATGAGGAGGCGAACCGTTGGACGATCGGCAGCAAGCGCTTCTTTCCATTCCGAAAAATCTCTTCTGCCGCATGTGCAGAAAACGCTCCATCTCCGCCATACACCTCGCGGCCGGCATGCGGAAAATATTGGGTTTGGGAATAGTCGAGGCGGCTTGCGATGGGCGCAGGCTTGCGTTCAAACTCGTGCGGTTATCGCATATATCGAAGCTCTGTCGGCGTCCGTCCCCGGTATCTCTTCATCGTGGTCGCCAAATGGCTTTGATCCGAAAACCCTGCCATATAGGCAATTTCCGCAATCGCGATTTCGCCTTCGGCGAGCAATTTTTCCGCAAGATCCAGGCGCAGATTTATCAGATACCGGTGTGGAGGCATGCCAAAGGTCTTGGCGAACCTCACGATGAAATGGTTGGGCGAAATGCCAGCGACCGCCGCAAGTTCAGCGACGTGAACCTTCTCGGTGAAATGCTCGCGAAGATACTCTTCCACGCGTCGAGCGCTTTTGGCGGAGAGCCCTCCCCTGGGCGACGGAATCTGTCTCATATTGTTTGCATAGGTGCGGAGAAGATGTGTACTGAACAACGTAACCAATGAATCCAGATAGAGTTCATTCGGAGTTGCTTTCCCGGTTAATTCGACAGAAATCCTCTGCGCAATGCCGAGGGCGATAAGATCGACTGTGCCAAATGGTGGAGGCTCGAGTTCTACATTGGCAAGATCAAATTCCTGCAGCGCCAGCTCGGACAGAATTTGGGGTGGAATCGCGACGACAAGATTCTTCCTGGTTTCCGACCAGGCAAGACTGCTGTCCACGCCCGCGGGATTAACCGCGATGCAGCCGATGGGCGCATCATATTCCGTGATTCTGTCGCTACCGAGAGAGGCTCTCAGCTTGCGTGCAGGCGCCAACACGATCCCCACAGCGTGTTCCTTTGCCAGGAATGTCTGTGAGCCAGGATTGCGAACGGAGCTGATAACGCTCCCGCGCATGGTGGCCTTCCTTGGGCCTGCATTTTCAGGAATTATATCAAATACATATCGATCGGCCCGTTCCCGAACCTCACCCGCATAGTTCATCCTTCATCGCCCCGCCCGAACGAAATCCTGTAAATGCAAACAAGCAGACCCGATCTCAACTTCGCTTGAGATCCCAGTTTCCCAACACTGTCAGCTCGACGCTGCAGCCAGCTAATAGCGCGAGATTAAATAGTATAAATTACAGAGTTTGGAAGGGGGGATATGCATATGGTAAAGAAAGGATGACGCAGTAAAAAACACGTCAATCTTTAGCGCGGACGAATATATCCCACGCATTTCGATAGATGGTTGCCGTCGGGCTAAATCTTAATTCACGTCGAAGTAGAAAACCGATTGTCGAGCATTGGGACCGCTAGAGGTCGCCTCGGCGCTTTTCATATAGGTCCCAAGCGACATCCACCATCGCTAGAAGAACATCTTTTTGGTTCCATCCGGCTGCAGCCGCGGCCCGAACGATTTCACTAACAATAGGCTGCAATTGTCGTTGGCACTCGCTTGAAATGTCGTCGGCACCGCTTCCCAAAGGTGGTTCACTAAATTTGAATTCTGCCATTCTCACTCTCGCAGCCTTAATATATGTCAGCTATCACATTCCCAACATAAAATAAATCCATAGGGACGCCCCGAGATTTTCATAGCCCCGCACCTAGTCACACTATCGCTATGCTGTAATCAAGCCAAACTTCATTACAACCATTAACTCTATATCATTGGGCAACTCACGGAGTGAGCCGCAGGAGATACAAGAAGAACGGAAGTTATTCTGCCACCTAGGCAGAGGAGACCGCAAGACGCTGCAGCAAATCTCGGAACCTTATCGACAGGCCGAAACCGCCATCGATGAGGGCGAATCGATCATGACGCCGGCGATTGGCGGCCATCGCTCCGATCAATCTTGCCAGGGGTGCACGACGACGCGGGTGCCCTCGAAATCCCAAGCATTGCGTGTCACAACGCTCAAGCCGTGAACGAGCGCGGTCGCGGCAATCTGGCATCAGCGTCAATGCGTCGGCCAGGAATAGGAAGATGCGCGTAACGTGTCGCATTCGCCTCATCGGTCGACAAGATGCGACCGGCGAATGCTGGTCTTAGGTGATTTTCCAGCCAGGAATGCAGGCACAATCAGCAGCGAGATAACATGGTGCGATCGCCGGATTTCCGGCGTCGAAGAGCTATGCTTTTTGCCTGCTATTGAACCTCGTGCACATAGCGATGGCTTCTGGTCGTCGCGCGATGTTTTGCGACGAGAACCGGAACCGCGGACTGGTCATAGGCCACTTCGTCAATCGTCAGCACGGCGCTGGGCATGCTCAGCTGCAACAGTCGGCAATCTTCCTCCGTCGCCATATCGGCTGCAATCTGCTCCCGCACGGCGGAAATGCGAATCCCATAGCGATCGAGAAGGAAGAGATAAAGCAGGGAAGGAATCTCCTCCCTTTTGTCGGGAAATTCCGGCAGCATTCTTGCCGGAAGCGCCATCACCTCATGCATGACCGGATGGCCCCCGACGCTGCGCAGCCGGTGGATTGAGATGACTTCAGCAGCATCGTCCAGCCGTAGTCCCAACCGCTCCTCTTCGCTCGCCTCACGGCGTTTCAACGAAAGAATGTCGGATGTCGAGTTTTGCAGCGAACCATCGAGCCCATGCAGGCGAAAATACTGGAAGAAAAAGCGCAGACTGTGCTGCGGCGTGCGACCGGTGACCACGGTCCCCGTCTTGCGCCGCCGGCTGAGCAGGCCTTCATTGGTCAGGTCCTGCAGGGCACGCCTGATCGTGCCGACAGCAACCCCAAACTTTTGCGACAGCGCGATCTCGCTCGGCAGCACGGTCCCGGCCGACCATTTGCCCATCATGATCGCTTCCGTGATCTGACGCTTCACGACTTCGTAGAGCGGAACGGAGAGCTCTGATGCACGTGGCACATCTGCTGAAAATTTGGGCATTTCGCGCAATTATTTGCCTCTTATTTGGAGTTGACTCAAAGCCTGAGCGGCAGCATCATTACTATATAGTTTATATAAATACGAGTGCAGAGCCTCCATGTGTTCCTGCGCGTCTTTTTTCGGATTTCGAGCATGCGCGATCAAGTCTTGTCATCTTTCGGGGAGCCATTTGCAAGCGCCTTGAGGATCATTGAAGAGAACGTCGAAAGCGCCGTCGGCGATCTCGCGCGCATGATCGCGATCGACACCTCTTTTCCGCCGGGAGACGGCTATCCGGCATTTGCGGAGCTGATGTCGAGGCTGCTCGAACCCATGGGTTTCCATTGCCGGCAGGTGATCCTGCCGGAGGAATTGTGGCAGGTCAGGAATGGCCCCGCGCAGGGGCCGCGCATCAATCTCATTGCCGAGCGATCCGGGATCAAGCCGGTCTGCGGGCTTTACTATCACGTTGACACGGTTCCGGCCGCTCCCGGTTGGCAACAGGATCCGCTATGTCTGCGCCGCGAAGGCGAACGCCTCTTCGGGCTTGGCGCTGCGGACATGAAAGGTACCATCGCGGCAACGCTACTGGCGTTGCGTGCCGCCGACGCCTGCGGTGTCGAGCTCGCCTACGATCCGATGCTGCTTCTTTGCACCGATGAGGAAGGCGGCCTCTATCCCGGGATTCGTTACCTTGCCGAGCAGGACATGCTCAAGGGACATATCGTCAATTTCAACGGCTCGGCGGCGCCGCGCATCTGGGCGGGCTGTTTCGGCGTCTTCAATCTTCAGATCACCGTTCGCGGTCACGCGGTCCACGCAGGCGAAGGCAACCGCACCGGTTCCGGCATTAATGCCATCGACGGCGCCCTTCCTCTTCTGAATGCCCTTCATGCCTTGAAGCCGAAGGTGGCCGCCTTCGCATCCGCCTTGCCGGCGCCGCCGCATGCGAGCGGACCGCTGCGGCCGCAACTTTCCATTTCGGCCGTCAATGGCGGCACGTCCGGCGGGCAGGTTCCCGCGGAGCTGAAGATCCTCGTCAGCCGCCGTTATGCGCCTGAGGAGAGTTACGAAGCGGCAAGGGCTGAGATCGAAGAGCTAGTCCGCGCCGTCATGGCGAAATCGCCGGAGCTGCATGTGGAGATCGACCTCGTCGGTCACCTCATCCCGACCTCGGATCCGGACGGTCCGCATTGGCCGCGCTGGCAGAAGGCTCTCAGTCTCGGCTTCGGTTATCAGGATTCCGACTTCAGCAAATGGGGTGCCGCAAGCTGCTCGGACTTCGGCTACGTGCAGCAGACGGGCGTCATGCAGGAAGTTCTGCTTGGCGGACTTGGGCGCCCGGAGAGCTGCATCCACAGTCCCGAGGAACATACGACGACCACGGATATCGTCGCGCTGGCGCAAAGCATCCTTGCCTATCTAGCCCGCGACTTTGCGAGCGACCTCATTCCAGAACACGCACCATCAAAATAAGGGAACACTGTAATGCTGAAGCTGAACCGACGTCATTTCCTGGCGAGTACCGCCGCCATCCTGGCAATGCCCGCCATCGGCTTTGCGCAAGCCGCTGCTCCAGCCAAGGGCGGCACCTTGCGCATTTCCGTCGATCAGGCTGCAAGCGTGATCCATCCGCTGCTGACGCGCGTCAATCCGGAATATATGGTTACCGAGCTGCTCTACAGCAATCTGACCCGGCTGAAGGTCGATATGTCGGTTGAACCCGATCTGGCGGAAAGCTGGAGTTCCAACGATGCGCTGACGGAATGGACGTTCAAGCTTCGCAGCGGCGTCAAGTTCCATGACGGATCGCCGTTGACCGCCAATGATGTCGTCCAGAGCTTCAAGGCAATCCTCGACCCGAAGAACGCTTCGCCGGCACTCAACAATGTCGGCCCGATCGCCGATGTGACCGCAGCCGATCCATTGACGGCCGTCTTCAAGCTTTCGACCCCCTATGCCGACTTCCCCGTGGCGACAGCCTATACGGTCGCTCGCATCATCCCGGCTTCCATCGCCACCGGCGACTTCAAGAAGCTGTCGACGACGGCCGTTGGCACCGGCCCGTTCAAACTTGTCTCCTACGAACCCGATCGCCTGATCGTCGTCGAACGCAACCCTGATTATTACGATCCGAAGCGGCCTTATCTCGACCGCGTCGAAATCCAGGTTTTCCCGGATACCTCGGCGCAGACCTCCGCCCTGCTTGCCGGCGATATCGACGTCATTTCGACCGTGCAGCCGACCGAATATCTGCGGATGAAGGACGCCCAAGGCGTCAATCGGCTCCGGGTGCCGTCAGGCCAGTTCTGCAACATCAACTTTGGCTGCGACACCAAGCCTTTCAACGATGCGCGCGTGCGTCGTGCTCTGGCGCTGACCGTCGACCGGCAGGCGATGGTCGACTTCGTCACCGAGGGTTTCGGCACACCGGGCAACGACACCGCCCTTAATTCCTCCTATCGCTTCTATGCCGATCTGCCGCTGCGCCAGGCCAATATCGACGAGGCCAAGAAGCTGCTTGCCGAGGCAGGCTACCCGAATGGCTTCGAGGCGACGCTGATTGCATCGGACAAGCCGAGCCAGCGCACCCAGCTCGCCGTCGCCTTGCGCGAGATGGCAAAGGAAGCCGGCATCAACATCAACGTCCAGACGATGCCGCATGCGACCTATCTGGAACAGGTGTGGAAGAAGGGCAGCTTCTATGTTGGTTTCTACAACATGCAGCCGACGGCCGACGCAATCTTCAAGCTGCTCTACACCTCCGATGCAGCCTGGAATGAAACGCGCTGGAACAACGCCGCCTTCGATAAGGTCGTCAATGAGGCACGTGGCATCACCGATGAAGCCAAGCGCAAGGAACTGTATGCCGCGGCGCAGAAGCTGATGAACGAGGAAGTACCCTCCATCATCCCGGTGTTCTTCGATGTTCTCGCCGCCAAGCGGGATTGGGTTGCCGGCTTCGAGGTCCATCCGCGCGCTTCCGTCTTCCGCCTGGACTACGTCTCCCTGACGGACAAGGCGCCAAAGCGGAGCTGATGACGCCGACTGCTGAATAAGCGTCGCGGCACGATACTGCGTTCGCGACGCATCCCGTAGCAAGAAGACCGGCGCGCGCGTCTGCGCGACCGGTCGCTCCAAAGCCAGGGAACGGCCCTTGTCACCGAATTATCTTCTGAAGCGGCTTTTGATGATCGTCTACACGCTCTTCATCGTGTCGCTCGCCGTCTTCGCGATCACCCAGGTCCTGCCGGCGGACGCCGCCGTCATGATGCTTGGGGAGAACGCCACCGATCAGGCGCTCGAGGCGCTACGCCAGCAGATGGGGTTAAACGATCCCGTCTGGCTGCAATATCTGCACTGGCTGGGTGGTATCCTGCATGGCGATTTCGGCCAGTCGCTGCGCACCGGCCAGCCTGTCGGCCCGGCCATGCTCCAGGCGCTCGGTCGTTCGCTTCTGCTCGCTGTCCTGTCGATCGCCTTGATGCTCGTGCTCGCGATACCACTCGGTGTCCTCGCCGCGATCCGCCGCGGCAAGCTCGCCGACATGATCGTCAGCCTTATCTCCTATGCGGGCGTGTCGCTGCCGGAATTCGTGACGGCGACGCTTGCGGTGCTCTTCGTCGCTGATTGGGCGAAGCTTTTGCCGCCGACCGGTTATGTGCCGCTGACCGAGAACTTTCTCGACGGTCTTGCCCACTTGATATTGCCGGTCTGCGTGGTGTCGATCATCCTCATCGCGCATGTCTCCCGCATGGTGCGTTCCGAACTCGTCGACGTGCTGCATACCGACTACATCCGTGCGGCGCGGCTCAAGGGTCTTTCCACGTCAAGGGTGCTGTTCGGTCATGCGTTGCGCAACGCCCTGCTGCCAACAATCACCGTCGTCGCGCTCGATGTCGGCTATCTGCTTGGTGGCATCATCGTCGTCGAGGAAATCTTCGCCCTTCCCGGCATCGGCAGGCAATTGATTGTCGCGATCCAGACGCGCGACCTACCGGCAATCCAGGCCGGCGTGCTGCTCATGGCGGCAACCTATTCCATCGTCAATTTCGCCGCCGACATTCTTTACGCATGGCTCGACAAGAGGATCCAGTATGATTGAGCTTCTCAAACGGCTGCTGCGCACGCCGCAGGGTGCCGTCGGCCTTGTCCTTGTCGCCCTCGTCTTCATTGTCGTCGTCTTCGGTCCCTTTCTTGCCCCACGCGATCCGGAAGCCATGTCGATACTTGCCCGCTACAAGGGGCCGAGCGCGACCTTCCTTCTCGGCACGGATCAGTATGGTCGCGACATCCTGAGCCGTCTGCTGATCGGCGCGCGCTCGACCGTGACGATGGCAGTCTTCGCTACGCTTGCCGGCACCTTTGCCGGAGCCTTTATCGGCACGGTATCAGCCTTCCTCGGCGGGCGTGCCGATGAAATCATCATGCGGACGATCGACGCGATCATGGCGATCCCGAACCTCTTGTTCGCGCTGCTGATCGTCAATCTGCTCGGCTCCAGCAGCGTCAATGCGCTGGTGGCAGTCGCCGTCGCTTTCGCGCCGGGGATGGCGCGCATTACCCGCAGCGTCGCGCTTACCGTGCGCAAGCAGGACTATGTCAGCGCCGCGATCGCCCGCGGCGAAAGCTCCCGCTACATCATCGCGCGCGAGATGCTGCCGAATGTCGTGGCACCCATCGTGGTCGAAACGACGATCCGCGTTTCCTTCGCCGTCATGCTGTTTGCGACGCTGAGCTTCCTTGGGCTCGGTGCCCAGCCGCCCGCGACCGAATGGGGCCTGATGGTCTCGGAAGCGAGACAATATATGCACATCAGCGCCGGCATCCTGATCTGGCCAAGCCTTGCAATCGCCATTGTCGCCATCGGCTTCAATCTTCTTGGCGATGGCCTGCGCGACGCGCTGAACCCGCGCACCGGAGGCTGAGATGACTGAAACTGCAAGCAACACAGTCCTTCAGGTCCGCAACTATTCGCTCGACTATCTGACGGCGGGTGGCGCCTTCCATGCACTGAAGAACATCGATCTCGAAGTCGGTGCCGGCGAAATTCTCGGCCTCGTCGGCGAGTCCGGTTCCGGCAAGACCTCGATGGCGTGGTCGATCATGCGCTACCTGCCGGCAAACGCCCGCGAGACCGGCGGCGAAATCCGGCTTCGCGGCGAGGATCTGACGGCGAAGTCCCCGGCCGAGGTCAATCGCATGCGCGGCAAGCGGATCAGCATGGTGTTCCAGGACCCCGGCACCTCGCTCAACCCCACGCTTTCGCTCGGCACCCAGCTCACGGAAACGCTGAGGCGCCATCGCGGCCTGACCGGAAAGCAGGCCTGGAGCGAGGGGGAAGCTATGCTGGATCGCGTCGGCCTCAAGAGCCCGGCGGAAATGATGAAGCGGATGCCGCACGAAGCATCGGGCGGCGAGAAGCAGCGCGTCGTCATCGCCACCGCCTTCGCCTGCAATCCGGAATGCATCATCTTCGACGAACCCACGACCGCGCTCGACGTCATCACGTCCCGTCAGATTCTTGATCTTTTCCTCGACCTGCAGGCCGAAACGGGTGTTGCCTCGCTCTATATCTCGCATGACCTTGCCTTGCTGTCGCGCACCGCAAAGCGGGTTGCCGTCATCCGGCGCGGCGAAATCGTCGAACAGGGAGCGGTCGATGCCATCTTCAATGCACCGAAGCACGACTATACGCGTCAGCTGATCGCCGCCGTGCCTCGGCCGAGCGATCGCCTGACGCAGACGCACCCGTCCTATCAGAACCAACCGCTGATGAAGGTCGAGAACGTCAGCGTGCATTACGGCCGCAAGCCGTTCCTGTCGGCGCTGACTGGCCGGTCCTTCGAACGCTTCGCCGGCAATCGCGCCGTCAGTCTGAGCGTCCAGCCGGGAGAAATCCTTGGCATCGTCGGGGAATCCGGCTCCGGCAAATCGACGCTCGCCAAGGCGATGACCGGGCTCAATCCCTTCGAGGGCCAAATGACGTTCGCCGGGCGAACGATTGCGGGCCTTGCCGACATGGACAGGGCCTATCGCAAGAACGTCCAGATGATCTTCCAGCATCCGGACGCTTCGCTCAATCCGCGCCAGAAGATTCGCGAAATCCTGGCACGGCCGCTGAAACTCTACGGCGAGGGTGACGGAAGCGCCATGGCGCAACGGATCGGCGACATGCTCGAGCAGGTGCGCCTGCCGCGCACCCATGCCGATCGCTATCCGCATCAGCTCTCCGGCGGCGAAAAGCAGCGCGTCGCCATCGCCCGCGCCTTCGCATCCAGACCGAAGCTGGTGATCTGCGACGAGATCACTTCCGCGCTCGACGTCTCGGTGCAGGCCTCCATCATCGAGCTGCTGCTGGAGCTGCACCGCGAGCATTCCACCGCCTTCCTCTTCATCACCCACGATCTCAACCTCATCCGCCAGATCGCCCACCGCATCGCAGTGATGTATCGCGGCGATCTGCTCGAAGTCGTGCCGGCGGAAGACATCACCAGCCCCGAGCGGGCCGACTATACGCGCCGGCTGCTTGCCGCAGTCCCCACGCCGGCCGGCGCCTCACCTGCAGAAGCAGACTTCTAAGGAGTATCAAAAATGGACCCGAAATCGCTCATCGGAGCAATCGATGAGAAGAGCTGCCTCGACTTCCTGTCGATGATGGTTCGCCAGAAGAGCCATTCCCAGACCGAGGGCGAGCGCGAGCTTGCGCGCATCATGGCCCGCCAGATGGAGGCGATCGGGCTTCAGTCCGAGCTGCAGCCCTTCGACAATGGCGATCGTTTCAATGCGATTGGGCGTCTGAAGGGAACTGGCGGCGGCAAGAGTCTGCTCTTCAACGGCCATCTCGACACCAACCCGGTCACCGAGGGCTGGACCGTCGATCCCTGGGGCGGTCTTGTCGACGACAAGTTCATCTATGGTATCGGTGTATCCAATATGAAGGCGGGCGATGCCGCCTATTTCTGCGCGGTCAAGACCTTGCTCGGCGCCGGTGTCAGGCTCAAAGGCGACGTGATCCTGACCTATGTCGTCGGGGAACTTCAGGGCGGCGTGGGCACGCTCGCCGCCATCCGCAACGGCGTCAAGGCCGACTATTTCATCAACAGCGAGCCGAGCGATCTTGCAGCCGTGACGATGCATGCGGCGGCGCTGAGCTTCGTGATCGAGCTGACCGGCGATACGCGGCACCTGTCCAAACGCGAGCAATCCGTCGACGCCATCGCTGCGGCCTGCGATCTCATCCCGCGTATCAATGCCATGACCTTCAGTGACGCTAGGAGCGAGGTGCACAGATCGATCAATCGCGGCCATGTTGGCGTCGTCCATGGCGCGCTTGGGCGTGAGCTCGAGGAATGGCGGCCGCCGCAGGTCTCCGATTTCGTTCGCATTCGGGGCTCGGCCCGCTATGCGCCCGGCCAGACGCAGGAAGGCGTCCTTGCCGATCTCGCCGCGGAATTGACGCAGCTTGAGACGCGCTTCCCCGGCCTGAAAGCGAAGCTTGTTCCGGAGATGATCGAGGGTCGTCCCCTAATGCCCCCTTTCGAAGTCTCGCCGACGTCGCGCATCGTAACCTCGATCAACGCCGCCTATGAGGCCGTCCGGGGCGAGAAGCAACCAACAGGCGCCATTACGCCCACGCGTTTTTACGGGACGGATGCCGGCCATCTATATCATGAGCTCGGCATGGAAGGCATCGTCTGCGGGCCAGGCGGCCGGTACAACACGATGCCGGACGAACGCGTCGACATCGTCGACTATCTCGACATGATCCGCGTCTACATGCTCACCATTCTCGACATTTGCGAGGTTGCCTGAGGCCTAATGTTTCCTCGTGACGAATATGATTGGCGCATCGCCAAGGCACATGCCGCCATGGACGCCGCCGCCGTCGATCTGCTCCTGATCGATAGCGGTGAGCTCCTTGCATGGCTTACCGGCTACACCGTTTCGGAAACCATGTATCGTGTCGCCTTTCTTCCGCGACACGGTGCGCCCTGGTTCGTCCTGCGCGAACTCGACGAAACACCGTGCAGGGAAAAGACCTGGATTTCCGATATCATCGGGTTTGCCGACACCGCCAATCCACACGAAGCCATCGCAGACAGCATCCATGCTCGAGGTTTCGCCAATGCCCGTATCGGCGCCGACTTCGCCTCCTATAGCTTCAGCGCCGATACGACGGCCAGGCTTCGGGCGCACCTGCCTGAGGCGCAATTCGTTGCCCTTCCCGGTATCAGCGACAGTCTGCGATGGGTCAAATCGGCCCGCGAGATTACTGTTCTGACGCAAGCGGCTGGCATCGCCGACAAAGCCATGCTGGCAATCGCGCAGGGTACGCGGGCCGGCTCTTCAACCCGTACGGCCGCCGCAACTGCGGCTGCAACCTTCCTGCTTGAAGGTGCTGACAGCGGTGAGACCGGTCCGATCGTCAAGGCCAGCGGCGACCACCAATTCCTGCATGGCTCCTTCAAGAGCGAATTGCTTGACGCAGGCGATATCCTGCATGTGGAGCTTATTCCACGTGTGGGCGGTTATGGCGCCCGCCTCATGCGGCCGATCGTCATCGGTAATGCGTCGACACGCTTTCAGGATATCGCCTCGCGCATCATCGCATTGCAGGACCAGCAAATCGAAGCCATGAAGCCGGGCGTCTCCGCTTGCGAGGTAGATGCCATTGTTCGCCAGGGTCTTATCTCGTCCGGCTTGAGGCAGCGCTACGACAACGTGACGGCCTATACGCTTGGTCTCTATACCCGCACGCCGCGCACCAGCGATTTCTCCCGGGTTTTTCTGCCGAATGCGAAATGGCCGCTGGAAGAAGGCATGGTTTTCCATGTCTATGCGACAGCCGCCAGGCTTGGATTCAGCGAAACGGTGGTGGTTACGCCGGAGGGCGGAAGACGGCTGACGACGACCGGACGCCACCTCCTTGGCTCGGAGAAATAACAGGTGCGACGGCCCGTAGGCTAGCCGCGCAGATTTCATTCCGCAGGCAGTGGCCGTATTTTTCGGAAGTCAAGGCCTTGCAGATCGCGGTTTGCGTTTCATCTTATAGAGGCTCGGCGTTGGCAACAGGCATCGCTGGCGGAGCAAAGGTTTGGATGAAGTGAGCGGGTTTGATCCGCTCATCCTTTCTGAAGATCGAGTGAGGCCCGTTGATAAGGTCTAGCCGACATGCCCCGAAAGCCGGAACCAAGCGGTTTCAGAAATTTGCCTTCATCACCGCCTTCGCGATATTGACAGCCGCAGCGGCCCTTCTTGACTGCCACTATGTTTGGCGTGCCGTTACGGCAAGTGTGGGTCGAGAGAAGACCGTTGGCGTCGTTGTAGCGCTCGATCGCCGCGTAAGCACAAGTACGCTCGGCAGACCTTCAGTCGCTCACCAGCTTGCTGATATTACCGTGTCCTACGCACCGATCGTCGCCTTTCACGCGGGCGATGGCGCACTCTATCGGGTGACGGGAGGGGTTTATTCGAGCTATAATCAGGCTCGGATTGGAGATCAGATCCCGGTCTATTATCGGCGTGATGATCCGCATGACGCGATCATCGTATCCTTCCAGGAAATGTGGTTGCCGGTGATCGTTGGAAGCGGCATGGCCGCCGCCTTTGCGCTTGCCTTGTTCGGAACGATCCGGCTAACCCGCGAAAGGCCTGCGCGCGATGGGGCTATGCCGGGGCCTCAACCGAGAGCCTGACTGGCAAGAGCATATGTGGTCATCACCCCGCCGGTGGCCCTGTTTCTATTGGAGGGATGATTTCCAAGCGACATGGTCAGGACGGTATCGTAGACGAACATACCACATTGCGACACGTAAGAAGCAAAATCGCCGGCCTCCATATGGGTGTCGAGACGCAGAAATTGGCCCGCATGACGCTCCACATGCGGCGCGACCACCGCAATCGCATCAGTGTCATTGGACGCAACCACCGGTCCGACGACATGGCTGCGTCCGAAGGGCCGGCACAATGCGAAAGCCTGCAGATCCGCTCCACGGAACAGACCATAGCCCATCGACTGCTCGTCGAGGCGCCTGACCAGTTCCGAGCGGTCGACACCGAATGCTATGGCATCAAGCCGAAGGATCGCCGCGAGATCGTCAGCGCCAAGCTGGCGTACCGTGCCCTCCAAAGGCAGCATCGCAAAATCCTTTGGGATCCTTGCTTCCCCCTGACATTGGTAGACCGTTTTTTCCGGCTTGAAATCCAGAGAGAGATACAGGCGACGCGCCGCCTGCGTCGCACTGAGGCTGAGACGGCGTCCCGCCACTTTGTCCAAGATTCGGCTCATCAGCCATTGGCCGGTGCCATTGGTCTGCAGCCGCGGAGAGGTAATCACCATGCCGACGGTGGCAAACCCATCTCCGTGCGGAAACCACATGGCGGATCCCATGACCCGGCCGATCTCGTCGAGTGCGACGATGCCGCTACCCGTCTGCCGCAGAAATTCCCAGTCCTCGGCGCGATGCGGCCACCGGACCGAGATCGATAGCGCGTGCAACTGATCGAGTTCCACGTCCTTGATGTCGCCTATATGCATGGAGAAAGCATCGACCCGCAAACTGTCTGATACCTTCACTGGATCACCTCAAAACTTGCTGCCCATAGTCATACGCCGAAACAGAGGCGCTCCTCGCTAACAAGAATAGGCGACGCCCGTCGATACAATTAGCTCGAATTGCCTGTGTCGGCACAACAATCGACTGAAACACCCTGACATTCGGCATGCAATTATGGAAGCAGCCGCCATGCTATGGGGGAAATATCCGCAAATTGCCGCAGCCGCTGAGGAGCATATGGACACGGTAGACATCCTCGCCCGTCTTGTCGCCTTTCCGAGCGTCGTCAGCACACCGAATGACGGCATCGTCGGCTGGATCAAAACTTATCTGCAAGATCTCGGAATCCACGTCACCGTGCTTCCAGGGCCTGAAGGCGACAGGTCCAACATCTTTGCCACGATCGGCCCCAGGGATGTTGCAGGTTATATTCTGTCCGGACATATGGATGTCGTTCCCGCCGGAGAACCGAACTGGACCTCGGAGCCTTTTGCGCTCCGAAAGAAGTCCGACCGGCTCTATGGGCGTGGCACGACCGATATGAAAGGGTTTCTTGCCGCCGCACTCGCGGCCGCGACGGAACTTGCCAGGGCAAATCTTGCCCGCCCCATTCATCTTGCATTCTCATATGACGAAGAGGCTGGGTGTCGCGGCGTGCCGCACCTCCTGGCTGGTATCAAGGAGCTCTGCGCACATCCGCAAGGCGCCATCATCGGCGAGCCGAGCCGCATGCAGGCCGTGCGCGCCCATAAGGGGAAAGCAGCGGCGCGCGTCACCATCGGCGGAAAGGCAGGCCATTCATCTCGTCCGGATCTGGCGCTCAATGCGGTTCATGCCATGTCGAAAGTGCTCAATAGCGCCGTCGAAGAAGCGCAGAAACTGACGCTTGGCCCCTTCGACCCGGCATTCGAGCCTCCCTATTCGACGCTTCAGGCAGGCATCATTTCCGGCGGGCTGGCGCTGAACATCGTTCCCGACAATTGCCGGCTTGATCTTGAGGCGCGCGGCATTGCCAATGTGTCCCCCGAGGAACTGCTCGCCCCCGTGCGGCGCAGCGCGGAGATGCTTGCGCAACAGGGCTTCTCCGTGGACTGGACCCCGCTCAGCGCCTATCCCGCGCTGTCGCTTGCAAAGGATGCGCAGCTCTCAACACTGATGGAAGAAATCACCGGCAGGCCGTCGCTTGCTGCGGTCAGCTACGGGACCGAGGCCGGACTATATCAGGCAGCCGGGATCGATGCGATCATCTGCGGGCCTGGAGACATCGATCGCGCGCACAAGCCTGACGAGTACATTCTGGAGGGCGAACTTGAGGATTGTCGCCAAATGATATTGGCGCTGGCTGTGCGATGCGCGCGGTCTTGAGGGAGCGATTGCCATGACGTTTCTCTTCAATTCGGACGCCAAGCGCGGTGCGATCTTCGCTCGGGCCTTTGCCGAGGAACTCCCTGATCTGGCGTTTTCGATGGATGCAGCAAGCGTCGATCCGGATGAGGTCCGTTTCCTGATTACCTGGACGGTGCCCGAGGATCTCTCACGCTACCGCAATCTGGAAATCCTGTTTTCGATCGGCGCCGGCGTCGACCAGTTCAAGACGGACCACGTGCCTGATCATGTGAAGATCGTCCGCATGGTCGAGGATGGCATCGTCAGGATGATGCAGGAATATGTGACGCTTGGCGTGCTCGCTTTGCATCGCAACCTTCTTCCCTATCTCGCCCAGCAACGCGCCGGGGAATGGCGCGGCCTGCCTCAACGCCAGGCGCATGAAAGACGCATCGGGGTTCTCGGATTGGGTGTTCTGGGAACGGCCGTATTGGAACGGCTGAAGCCATTCGGCTTCCCGCTCGCCGGCTGGAGCAGATCGCCCAGGGCGATCGAGGGCGTGGAATGCCATCACGGGGAAGCCGGCCTACGAACCATGGTGGCTGCGACGGACATTCTCATTTGCCTGCTGCCGCTGACGCAGGAGACCACGGGTTTCCTGAACGACACGCTGCTTGCTAGCCTTCCGGCGGGGGCGATGCTCGTGCATGCCGGTCGCGGCCCGCAGCTCGATGTGCACGCCCTGATCGCTGCGCTCGATACCGGCCACCTCGCTGCAGCGGTGCTCGACGTTACCGACCCGGAGCCCCTGCCCTCGGATCATCCGCTTTGGAGACATCCGAAAATCATGCTCACCCCGCATATCGCCAGCGTGACGCAACCCGACACCGCCGCCCGCGCGGTGATCGACAACATCCGTCGTCATCGCGCGGGCCTCGACCCGATCGGGCTCATCGACCGGCAACGCGGATATTGAACCCATAGCAATGAAAGGCTCGAAATGACCCTGCTCAAAACCGTTATAACCAATCCCGGGACGGCCCCGCGTGAATCCAAGGCCCTGCCCGAAAGGCTGATTGCCGGCGCTCCGTCATTCAAGACCTGGGCACAGGATGAGGCGAAGGATGGCGTAGTACGCACCGGTGTCTGGGAGGCAACGCCCGGCGAGACCCGGTCGATCAAGGGCGAGACCTTCGAATTCTGCCATATCCTCTCGGGTGTCGTCGAGATCACCCCTGATGGCGGCGATCCCGTGGTCTACAGGGCCGGCGACAGTTTTGTGATGAAGCCCGGCTTCACGGGCAAATGGAAGACGGTCGAGACCGTTCGCAAGATCTACGTGACAGTGGGATAAAGGCTGCGCGCGGCCGCAACAGAAATCACTGTTCGCCCTCGCCAAAACGCAAGATTCGTCGGCATGCCCGCCGGCATACGAAGCAAGCTGCTCGTAAGCCGGCGCTAGGCTTTGGCAAATGTCTCAGAAAGAGCTTCCCATGAGCTTGAGTTTCGATCCCGACACATTGCCGTTGCCCATCGGCCATTTCATTGGCGGGGAGCTTGTTGAAGCTCCCGGCGCGATAGAGATGCACAGACCCTCCGATGGCAAGCCCTACGCAGGCTGCCCGATTGCAAGTCCCGAGATGGTGGACCGGGCGGTCGAATCGGCCAAGGCGGCATTGAAGGCAAGCAACTGGGGCGGCATGCGCCCGCGAGAGCGCGTCCGGGTGATGCATGCCTGGGCCGATCTGATCCAGGCTGAGACGGAAACGCTTGCTCGACTGGAGGCTTTGTCCTCCACCCGACTGATCAGTCAGTTGGCGGCAGGAGACATTGCGGTCACCGCCGAGCAGATCCGCTTCTTTGCCGAATTCGCCGACAAGGAAGGCAGCGATGTCGTGCCGACCGATGACAAGACCTTCGGCATGATCCTCAGCGAACCCTATGGCGTCGTCGGCGCGATCACGCCGTGGAACTTTCCGGTCTCCATGGCCGGCTGGAAGCTCGGCCCAGCGCTCGCTGCCGGCAATGCCGTCGTCCTCAAGCCCTCGGAGATGACGCCGTTTTCGACTGTCTACCTGGCCGAGCTTGCCATCAGAGCCGGACTGCCCGCCGGCCTCTTCAACGTCGTCCTCGGAGACGGGCTCACCACCGGTACGGCGCTCACCGGCCATCCCGACATCGCCAAGGTCAGCTTCACCGGCTCGACGCGCGCCGGGTCGGCGATCATGGAGAATATCGCCCGCTCCGGCATCAAGCCCGTGACGCTCGAGCTTGGCGGCAAGAGCCCGCAGATCGTCTTCAAGGACGCCGATCTTTCGAAAGCCGCCGATGCGATCGCCGGCAGCCTTCTCTTCAACGCCGGCCAGGCTTGCGTCGCCGCGACACGCGTGATCGTGGAGGCGAGCGTGGCCGGAGAGTTTACGCAAGCGCTCATCACGCGGATGGCCGACGTTGGGGCTGGCCCCACCTGGGATGCGGCGACACGCTATTCGCCGATCATCTCCCAGCGTCAGCGCGACCGGATCGACGCGATCGTCGCCGCCGCAATCAACGAAGGCGGCCGTTGTATCGCCGGCGGCAAGCCCATGGACCGGTCAGGCTATTTCTACGAGCCGACACTTTTGACCGATCTCGATCCGTCGTCTCCAGCCATTCTCGAGGAAATCTTCGGGCCGGTCCTGACGCTGCAGACCTTTGAGGACGAGGAGGAAGCGATGGCTCTTGCCGATCACCCGACCTATGGACTTGCTGCAGGCCTGTTTACATCGGACGTTTCGCGCACCATCCGCCTCAGCCGTCAGATCCAGGCGGGTACGATCTGGGTTAATCGCTACAGCCGCTCGCGAGATCATATTCTGCCGACCGGCGGCTACAAGCGCTCCGGCATCGGCAAGGATCTGGGGCGCGAGGCCTATCTCGCCAACCGCAAGACGAAGAGCGTGCTCATCAGCCTTTGAGGGATATGAAGCCATGAAGACCTATTCCATTGCCCTGATCCCCGGCGACGGCATCGGCCGGGACGTGACGGACGCCGCATGGTCGGTGCTGCAGGTCGCGGCCAAAACTTGCGGTTTCGCATTGAACGGCACCGAATTTCCCTGGTCATGCGAATTCTACCGGAAGACCGGGCGGATGATGCCCGAAGACGGGATCGAGACGTTGCGGACATTCGACGCCATCCTGCTCGGTGCGGTCGGCTGGCCAGCGGAAGTGCCGGATGCGGTCTCCCTGCATGGCCTGCTGCTGCCGATCCGCAAGGCCTTCGTGCAATATGCCAATATCCGGCCGCACCGGCTTCTACCGGGGGTACAGGGACCGTTGCGGGCGGAGGCATTCGACATTCTTTGCATCCGCGAAAACACCGAGGGCGAATATTCGGGCGCCGGCGGCCGCGTCCATCAAGGCACGAACGATGAAGTTGCGGTGGAGACGTCGATCTTTACCCGCACGGGTGTCGAGCGGATCCTTCGTTTCGGCTTCGAGCAGGCGCGCAGCCGGCGCGGCAAGCTTGCCTCCGTCACCAAGTCCAACGCCCAAAAATATTCGATGGTCTTTTGGGATGAAATCACGGACAGGCTCTCGGCCGAATTTCCTGATGTCGAGGTTTCGAGCTATCACATCGACGCCATGGCGGCGCGCATGGTGATGGCGCCGGAAAGCCTTGACGTCGTCGTCGCCTCCAACCTGTTCGGCGATATCCTGACGGATCTTGGTGCCGCCATTCAGGGCGGCCTTGGATTTGCGGCTTCGGCCAATATCAATCCACGGCGCGACGCACCTTCCATGTTCGAACCGGTTCACGGTTCGGCTCCGGATATTGCCGGGCTCGGCATCGCCAATCCGATTGCCGCCATCTGGTCGGGAGCGATGATGCTCGATCATCTGGGCGAGAAGGATGCGGCCGCCCGCATCATCGCGGCCATGGAGACGGCAACGGCGCGCGGCATCGGCATCAGTCCCGGCAAGGATCGCACCGAAACCATCACCGCCGGCATCATTGCCGCGCTCTCCTGACATCAGAGGGACCTCATGTTGAATTTGAAAGACAAGCAGCTTTTCCGTGAGATGGGATTGATCGACGGGGCCTGGATTGCCGCGGCCTCAGGCGCGACGGTGGATGTTCACGACCCGGCCAAACAGGCTGCGATCGGCACCGTGCCCGATATGGGTTCGGCAGAAACGCGCAATGCAATCACCGCCGCCGAGCGCGCGCAGCGCAGCTGGAAGCGCAAGACCAATGCGGAACGTGCTGCACTTCTCGAAACCTGGCACGATCTCATGCTTGAGAATGTCGACGATCTTGCCCTTATTCTGACGACGGAACAGGGCAAGCCGCTCGACGAAGCGCGTGGCGAAATCCGCTACGGCGCCTCATTCGTGAAGTGGTTCGCCGAGGAGGCCCGCCGCATCAACGGCCACACGATACCTTCCCCCACGCCTGATCGCCGCATCATCGTGCTCAAGGAGCCGGTCGGCGTCTGCGGCATCATCACGCCCTGGAATTTTCCCAATGCGATGATCACCCGCAAGGTCGCGCCGGCCCTTGCCGCCGGCTGCACGGTCGTCATCAAGCCCTCGGAATTCACTCCCTATTCTGCGTTGGCGCTCGGGGTGCTGGCCGAACGCGCCGGCATACCGGCAGGCGTCATCAATATCGTCACGGGCATGCCGGCCGAGATTGGCAACGAGATCATGCGCAACGAAACCGTACGCAAGATCTCCTTCACCGGCTCGACCAGGGTCGGCTCGCTCCTGATGCGCGGTGCTGCCGACAGCATCAAGCGGCTCAGCCTCGAACTCGGCGGCAACGCGCCGTTCATCGTCTTTGACGACGCCGATCTCGATCTCGCTGTTGAAGGCGCGCTCGCCTCCAAGTTCCGCAATGGCGGCCAGACCTGCGTCTGCGCCAACCGGCTCCTCGTGCAATCGGGCGTCTACGATGCCTTCGCGGCGAAACTGAAGGCAAAGGTCGATGCCATGAAGGTCGGTCCCGGCACCGAGGCCGGCGTATCGATCGGCCCGATGATCAACCAAGCAGCGATCGAAAAGATCGACCGGCATGTCCGCGACGCGTTGGCAAAGGGTGCCAAGATCATCACATCGGCTCGACAGCTACCCGACGGCAGGCAATATACGGCGCCGATCGTCCTGACCGGGGCGACGACGGAGATGGAGCTTGCCGGCGAAGAAACGTTCGGGCCGGTGGCGCCGCTCTTCCGCTTTGAGACCGAAGACGAGGCGATCGCGATCGCCAACGGCACGCCCTTTGGATTGGCGTCCTATTTCTATACCGACAATCTCAAGCGCGCCTGGCGCGTCGGCGAGGCCCTGGAATTCGGCATGGTCGGGCTCAACACCGGCTCCGTTTCCATGGAAGTCGCCCCCTTCGGCGGCATCAAGCAATCCGGCATCGGCCGCGAGGGTGCACAAGCCGGTATCGAGGAATATCTCGAAATGAAGAGCTTTCACATGGGCGGACTTGCCTAGATATGGCGGCACGCTCGTCCCAACAATTATGACGCGATCATATCCAATGTCAGCTCTGGCCCATCATCTTCATGAGGCCAGTTCGATCCTCCGCAAGGAATTGCGATTGCGGCACAGCGAAAGTGGTGCATAGATCATGACCGTGCACCGGCCGGCGAAATCCGAGAGCGGACGTCGGGCGCTATTGGAATATGGAGTTGACATGATCATTCGTTTTTGGCGAGCCGTCGCAGGTTCTGACGAAGTCCTGACCGCCTATGCGAAGCACCTTGAAACCACAACTTTCGTTGAAATGGCGCAACTGCCCGGCCACCTTGGCGCAACCCTCGCCCGCAAGGTGCGAGGCGAAAACCATGAACTGGTGGTCATGAGCTTTTGGGCGGACATGGCCTCCGCCGGTCATTTCGGCAAAGGCGATTTTGACGATGCGGTGGTGAAGCCGAGCACGCAGAAACTGTTGCGCTCCTTCGATCTGAAGGTCGAATATTTCGAGACTGTGGTTTCGACCGGATTGATCGCCGGTCAGGATCGTCCCCTTCAAGACGTCTAGGACCGGCAAATCAGAGCCTGACTGTCGTCATCATCCGAACCTGTCCAGCATCTTGTAATAGAGACCTACCAGCGGCAGGAACCATGGCTTGCCGAAATGGCCAGGCACGGCCGGCCAGTCGACGTCCTTCATGGGGTTACGGTCTTCGCGGCCGAGCATGGCATCGGCCATGATCATGCCGAGATGCGTCGACAGTTGCGCGCCATGGCCGGAATAACCCATCGCATACCAGTTTCCATCATGATAGCCGGCGCGCGGATAACGATCCTTGGTCATGTCGACGAGACCGCCCCAGCAATAATCCACATCGATACCGGCAAGTTGCGGGAAGATTTCGGCGAGACCCGCTTTCAGGATTGCACCGCTCTTGGCGTCGGAGCGATGATCGGAGGTAGCGGAAAATCGTGCCCGCCCGCCGAACAGCAACCGGTTGTCGGGCGACAAGCGGAAATAATTGCCGATGTTCATCGAGGTGACGCAGGTGCGGTTTCCCGGCATGACCGACGCGATCTCATCGGCCGTTAGCGGCCGGGTTGCGATCAGGAAGCTGCCGACCGAGATGATCCGCCGGCGGAAATAGCCGAAATTCGGGGTCGTGTAGGCGCCGGTTGCCACCAGCACATTGTCGGCCGTGATCTCGCCACGCGGCGTCACCAATCGATGACGGCCATTCTCCTGGATCTTGTTCGTCACAGGCGCTGCTTCATGAATTACAGCACCATGGCGCACGGCAGCATCCGCAAGGCCGACCGCATAGCGGCCCATGTGCATCATCGCGCTTTTCTTGAAGAGCATCGCGCCGTGGAAGGGCGAGCCGATCTCCTGTTTGAGATCGTCTGGCGTAAGCAACGCCGTATCCGCATCGACTTCGGCATGAACGGCTTCGAAATTGCGGGCAATCGATCCGAAATGCTGCGGTTTCGATGCCAGCTTCAGCTTTCCCGCCCGGCGAAAATTGCAATCGATGCCTTCCTCGGCGACAAGCGCCTCGATCGTATCGATGGAGGCGTCGAGCGCCTTATAGAGCGCGATCGCCCTGTCCTTGCCAAGTTCGGCCCTGGCAGCCGGATAACTGTGGGCAAGGCCATTGTTCAGATGACCGCCATTGCGGCCCGACGCGCCCCAGCCGACGCGCTCGGCTTCAAGCACCACGACTCTGGCGCCAGCCTTGGCCAGCTGCCGAGCCGCGGACAGTCCCGTGAAACCGGCTCCTATGACACAGGCGTCGTATCGCCCTTCGACCGGGCCTTGCCGGCCTCCGGCAAAGATCGGCGCTGTATCGTGCCAATAGGAGACGAATTTCATGAGGCCGTCCTTCTCTTATAGCCCAACGACGCCGGCCAGGCCGGATATGTCCGCAATCTCGACATAGCCGTAATAGGGATTTGCCGGTTCGTGGCCACGGTTGACCCAGACCTTGTTCTTGACGCCGAGATCATGCGCCGACATCAGATCGTAACGGAAAGAAGACGAGCAATGCAGGATGTCCTCCGGCCCGCAACCCAGCATGTCGAACATATACTCAAAGGCCTTGAAGCGCGGCTTATAGGCATTGGCCTGCTCTGCCGTATAGACGGCATGGAAAGGCGCGCCGAGCTTGTCGACATTCGACATGATCTGGCTGTTCATCGCGTTGGAGAGGATCACCAGCGGGATTTCCTTGGCAACCTTCACCAGTCCGGCCGGCACATCGGGATGCGGCCCCCAACCGGGTACGCGCTCATAGATCGCCTTGGCGTCTTCCGCGCGAAACTTGACGCCATTGGCGCGGCAGGTCCGCTCGATGGCGTTGTGAACGACATCGGCATAGGGCTTCCAGTCACCGAGAATCTCGTCCAGCCGATAGGCGGCGAAGTTCTTTGTAAACTGCTGCATCCTCGCTTCATCGAGCCCGGAGCCATAAATGTCGCGCGCCGCTTCGGCCATCTCGAAATTGATGAGCGTGCCATAGCAATCGAAGGTGATGTATTTCGGCCGGAAAGGCGCCATGTCCGTTCGTCCTCTGTCTAAAGGGCATCTGCGTTCTCTACTGAAACGATCATAGGCTGAAGTCCTGCGACGGACATGATCGAATTGGCGTCTCCGCAAAGCATATTGTTTCGTATGCGCGGCATGCTTTGGCAGAGTGTTGCAGCAGACACCTGTCGCCTTGCTGTTTTTGGACCATTGGGGAGCCGTCGAAACAGTATCAACAGCATAAGATGCGGCCAATCGTATTCGCTACGGTGAAAGATATCACGACGGCCGGCGGCTTCAGATGATCTGCCGTGCGGGGATCGCGGAGACTTGAGGCAAGGAAAGGATGCCTCATGCAAACCGACGACATCAATCTGGTCAGCTTCACGCCGGAGCATGTAGACGGCGCACTCGCCCTCTCGCGCCAGGCTAAGTGGCCCCATCGTGCCGAGGACTGGCATCTGGTCTTGCGCTTGAGCCACGGCGTGGCAGCCATGGACGAGATGGGTCATGTCGTAGGGACCATCCTGATGACCCCCTACGGGCAAGATTGCGCGACAATCAACATGGTGATCGTCGACGAGAACCTGCGCGGGCGCGGCCTTGGCCGCAAGCTCATGGACAGGGCAATGGCGCTTGCCGGCGATCGGCCCTTGCGGCTCATTGCTACGGCGGATGGTCTGCCGCTGTATCGCAAGCTCGGATTTGTTGCCGAAGGCGAGATCTTTCAGCACCAGGGACATCTTGCCGACCTTATCCCCGCCGGAGATGTCGAGGCTGCGACCGCCGATGACCTTTCCGCGATCAAGGCGCTCGATCAGGCAGCCTTCGGCGCCGACCGCAGCACGTTGATCGACGCTCTTGTAGGCGTCGCGCAACTGTTCGTCATTCGGCGGCATGGCCGCGTCGAGGCTTTTGGCGCGCTGCGCGCCTTTGGGCGCGGCGATGTGATCGGGCCTGTCGTCGCATCGAATGCGGAGGATGCGAAATCGCTGATAACGGCGCTCGCCCTTCGCAAGTCGAGCGACTTCCTGCGTGTCGATACGAACGAAGGTTCGGGCTTGACCGGTTGGCTGGCAGAAATCGGCCTCAACCACGTGGGTGGCGGCATCGCGATGCGGCGGTCGGCTGGCGCTGCAGCGGCCGGCAAGGACGCAAGAATATTTGCATTGGCCAATCAGGCCCTCGGATAGTCTGGAGATCATCATGCTCGCCAACTCGCTCATCGAACTCGATCGCGCGCACCTCATCCATCCGGTTTCATCCTATCGCGGTCATGAAAAGCTGGGCGTACGGGTGTTACGATCCGCAAAGGGCGCAACCGTCACCGATGCATCGGGCCATCAGCTTGTCGATGGATTTGCCGGGCTCTGGTGCGTCAATGCCGGCTACGGGCATGAGAGCATCGTCGAGGCGGCTGCCCGTCAGATGCGTGAACTGCCCTACGCGACAGGCTATTTCGATATCGGTTGCGAGGCCGCCATTCGTCTTGCCGCTGAACTCGCCGATCGGGCGCCCGGCGATCTCAATCATGTCTTCTTCACGCTCGGCGGATCGGACGCTGTCGACAGCACGGTGCGTTTCGTCCGCTACTACTGGCATGCTAGGGGCAAGCCGGAGCGCGATCAGTTCATCTCGATCGAGCAAGGCTACCACGGCTCCTCGACGGTCGGAGCCGGTTTGACGGCGCTGCCAGGATTTCACGCCGGCTTCGGTGTCCCCTTCGATTGGCAGCACAAGATCCCTTCGCCCTATCCCTATCGCAATCCGGTCGGCGAAGAGGCGGACGCGATCATTGCCGCGTCGATCGCCGATCTCAAATCAAAGATCGAGGCTATCGGCGCCGACCGTGTGGCGGCATTTTATGCCGAACCGATCCAGGGCTCGGGCGGCGTCATCGTGCCGCCGAAAGGCTGGCTCAAGGCGATCCGCGATCTCTGCAGCCAATATGAGATCCTCTTCATCGCCGATGAGGTCATCACCGGCTTTGGCAGAACCGGTCCGTTGTTTGCCTGTTCGTATGACGAAGTCGTTCCCGACTTCATGACGACGGCCAAGGGCCTGACCTCCGGCTATGTGCCGATGGGCGCGGTATTCATGTCCGATCGCGTCTATGATGTCATCGCCGATGCCGCCGGCAATGCGGCGGTCGGGCATGGCTACACCTATTCGGCCCATCCCGTCAGTGCTGCAGTCGGGCTCGAGGTGCTGAAGCTTTATGAAGGCGGTCTTCTCGAAAACGGCGTCAAGGCAGGCGCGCGCCTGATGGCGGGGCTGGAAAGCCTGCGTGATCATCCGCTGGTCGGCGATGTCCGCGGTCGCGGGATGCTGGCCGCTGTCGAGCTTGTCGTCGACAAGGTCAAGAAGAAACCGTTGCCAAGCGCTGCCGCGCCGGCCCGCAGGATTTTCGACCGCGCCTGGGATAATGGCCTCGTCATTCGGGCATTCGCCCATGGCGTGCTCGGATACGCGCCGCCGCTTTGCTGCACGGACGGCGACATAGACGCGATCCTGGAACGCACGCGAAAGACACTCGATCAGACTTTGGATGATCCGGACGTTCGGAACGCCATGCGTTGAAGCGGCATGGGCCGTTCTTCATTGGTGAAATGTCGGACGGAGCCGGAAATTCGGAATTTTGTGCCGCGACACACCATCGATTCGGCGACTCCGCCGCACAGGAACTGCCAAACTGCTTCCTAGAACGGCTGAAAACCGGCTTTTCCGGGCCTTGGCAGGAGAATTTCCGCCCCTTGGGCCAGAATTTTATGCTGCAGGCGGTTTCTCCGCAGCAGATCATGAAGGAGAGCATGACTTGGCCAGAGACTTTCAGGAATTCAAATATCTTACCTTCGATGTCGTCGGCACCCTTATCGATTTCGAAGGCGGCATAAAGACCTGCCTTGCGGAGATTGCAGCGGAAACCGGCACTTCCATCGATGGCGAGGAAGCATTGAGGCTCTATCGCCAGGCGCGCTACAGCGAGGATGCGGATCTCTTTCCGGACGATCTTTCACGCGTCTACATGATCATCGCGCCTGCACTCGGCCTGCCAGCGGAAGATCGGTATGCGCGGCGGCTGCGCGATTCCGTGGCCAACTGGAATGCCTTCGACGACAGCGCGGCGGCACTTGCCGAACTCGGGAAAACACATCGCCTTGTTGCGATGACAAATGCCCGCCGCTGGGCACTCGATCATTTCGAAAAGAAGCTGGGCTCGCCGTTCTTTGCGACCTTCACCGCCGATGATACCGGCACGGAAAAGCCAGATCCCGCCTTCTTCGAACAGGTATTCGAGTTCGTCGCCGGCAAAGGGGCAAGCAAGAACGATATCCTGCATGTCGCTCAAAGCCAGTACCACGATATCGGCATTTCGCGAAAGCTTGGTCTGACCAATTGCTGGATCGAGCGCCGTCATGCGCAGAATGGCTATGGCGGCACGATAGAGCCAGAAAACTTCACTCAACCCGACTACCACTTCACGTCGATGGCGGCTTTCGCCTCGGCGGTCAAGGAAAGGCTGACCGAAAGACAGTGACCCAACCGGGAGAGCTCGCGACCAAGACGGGCATCCCATCAATCAACAGAAAAAGGGGAATGAGATGACTGACAGAATTACAAACTGGACGACTGCCGACGACGCAATGGTGGAGAACGCCATCCGGCGCGGAGCAACGCGGCGCGATCTTCTGAAACTGATGCTAGCGGGAGGCGTCGCGGTATCATCAGCAGGCATCATTCTCGGCCGCGCCACGCAGGCCGTTGCAGCCACGCCGGTCTCGGGCGGCGCGTTCAAGGGGGCCGGCTGGTCGTCGTCCACCGCCGACACGCTGGATCCCGCCAAGGCGTCCCTGTCGACAGACTATGTGCGCTGCTGCTCGCTCTACAATCGCCTGACTTTCATCGACAAGGCCGGCGTAACGCAAATGGAGCTTGCCGAGAGCATCGAAAGCAAGGACGCCAAGACCTGGACGATCAAGCTGCGCAAGGGCGTGACGTTCCATGACGGCAAGGAACTGACGGCCGACGATGTCGTCTTTTCGCTGAAGCGCCATCTCGACCCGGGCGTCGGCTCCAAGGTTGCCAAGATTGCCGCCCAGATGACCGGCTTCAAGGCGGTCGACAAGTCGACGGTCGAACTTACGCTCGCCGACCCGAATGCCGACCTGCCGACCATTCTGGCGCTGCATCACTTCATGATCGTCGCCAACGGCACGACGGACTTTTCGAAGGGCAACGGTACCGGCGCTTTCGTGCTCGAAACCTTCGATCCGGGTAATCGCTCGGTCGTCGTCAAGAACAAGAACTACTGGAAGTCGGGCCAACCCTATCTCGACTCCTTCGAGTTCTTCGCCATCAGCGACGACAATGCCCGCGTGAATGCCCTGCTCTCGGGCGACATTCATCTTGCTGCAGCGATCAACCCCCGCGCGGTGAAGCTGGTCGATGGCCAGTCGGGCTTTGCATTGTCGAAAACGACAAGCGGCAATTACACCAACCTCAACATGCGTCTCGACATGACGCCGGGCAACAAGAAGGATTTCGTCGACGGGATGAAGTCCCTCGTCAATCGCGAGCAGATCGTCAAATCGGCATTGCGCGGTTTTGGTGAAGTGGCGAATGATCAGCCCGTCTCTCCGGCCAACATCTATCACAACAATGATTTGAAGCCGAAAGCCTTCGATCCGGACAAGGCCAAGTTCCATTTCCAGAAGGCGGGCGTACTCGGCCAATCCATTCCGGTGATCGCCTCCGATGCGGCAGGCTCGTCAATCGATATGGCGATGATCATCCAGGCTGCGGGCGCAAACATCGGCATGAAGCTCGATGTCCAGCGCGTTCCATCCGACGGCTACTGGGATAATTACTGGCTGAAGGCGCCGATCCATTTTGGCAACATCAATCCGCGCCCGACGCCCGACATCCTGTTCTCGCTTCTCTATGCCTCGAATGCCCCATGGAACGAGAGCCAGTACAAGTCGGAGAAATTCGACAAGATGCTGATCGAAGCCCGTGGCTTGCTCGATCAGACCAAGCGCAAGCAGATCTACGACGAAATGCAGGTGATGATCGCCGACGAGGCGGGCACCATCATCCCTGCCTATATCTCGAATGTGGATGCCATTTCGAGCAAGGTACACGGATTGGAAGCCAATCCGCTCGGTGGCATGATGGGTTACGCGATGGCGGAATATCTCTGGCTCCAGGCCTGACCGCCGCTGGACATCTCTTCCCCGGGACGGTTCAGGCCGTTCCGGGGTGGCTTTCGTCCCGCAAACGCATTCGTTCCTTAGAACGCTGCAGGAGCACTTTTGTTGAGATCCGAGGTTTCCGTCCTTGTCCTGAATCGGCTTTTCATCGCGATCATCTCGTTGCTGATCGTGTCGTTTGCCGTCTTTTTCGCAACCAGCATGCTGCCGGGAGATACCGCCTCCATCCTGCTTGGTCAGGCGGCCACGCCTGAGGCGGTTGCAGGCTTGCGCAAGGCCATGCATCTCGATGAGCCGGCAATCCTGCGGTTCATAGGATGGCTTTTGGGGTTGATGAAGGGCGACCTTGGGACGTCCTATGCGAATAACATGCCCGTCGCGCAGCTGATCGGCGGGCGTCTGGTGGCGACGCTGGAACTTGCGGCCATAACCACCCTCGTCTCCGTGCCGTTGGCCCTGCTGCTCGGCATTACGTCCGCCATGCTTCGCGGCTCCTATTATGATCGCCTCGTAACCGTCATCTCGATCGGCGTCATCTCGGTGCCCGAATTCATGGTCGCGACGCTCGCGGTATTGCTGTTTGCCGTCTATCTGCGCTGGCTGCCGGCATTGTCGTCGACGAGCGAGGCCCATACGCTCTTCGACCTCATGAAAATCTATGCCATGCCGGTCATTACGCTCACCTTCGTCATCTCGGCGCAAATGATCCGCATGACCCGCGCGGCTCTAATCGAGACGCTGAAGACGCCCTATGTCGAAATGGCCCTTCTCAAGGGCGCCTCACGCAGCCGCATGGTGTTCAGACACGCATTGCCCAATGCTCTCGGGCCGATCGTCAATGCCATTGCGCTTTCGCTCTCCTATCTCGTCGGCGGCGTGATCATCGTCGAGACCATCTTTAACTATCCTGGCATCGCCAAGCTGATGGTGGACGCGGTCGCAACCCGCGATCTGCCGCTCATCCAGAGCTGCGCGATGATCTTTTGCCTTGGTTACCTCTTGCTGATCACCGCCGCCGACATCATTGCCATCCTGTCGAATCCGAGGTTGCGATGACCACGAAAAGCTTGGCTCCCCGTTCTCCATCCATGTTCGGTTACAACGTCAGCCTCGTTGGCATCGTAGCCTTTGCCGTTATCTTCGGCTGGACGATCATCGCCCTGTTCGCCCCCTATATCATTCCCTATTCCGTCGGTGACATCATCGATACCGATTATTTCGGCCCGGTGAGCCCGCAATTGTGGCTCGGGTCGGACTATCTCGGCCGAGACATGCTCTCGCGCGTCTTGATGGGCGCGCGCTATACGGTCGGTATTTCATTGGCTGCAGTGGCCCTCTGCTGTTTTTGCGGCGTGACACTCGGCATGACCGCGGCGGTCATCGGCGGATGGTTCGACACGATCCTGAGCCGGTTTCTCGACGCACTGAATTCAATCCCGAGCAAGCTTTTCGGCCTGGTCGTCGTTGCTGCTGTCGGCTCGTCCATTCCGGTGCTGATCATCACGCTCGCCGTCATCTACACGCCCGGCGCCTATCGCTTTGCGCGCGCCCTTGCCGTCAACATCAACACGATGGATTTCATCACGGTTGCGCGCACTCGCGGCGAGAAGGTCGGATATATTATCGCCTCTGAAATTCTGCCGAACATTATCCGGCCGGTTCTGGCGGACTTCGGCCTGCGCTTCGTCTTTGTCGTGCTCCTGCTGTCGGGCCTTTCTTTTCTCGGCCTCGGCCTGCAGCCGCCCTATGCCGACTGGGGAGCGCTGGTCCGCGAAAATATCGGCGGCCTGCCCTTCGCCGCACCCGCCGTGATCGTGCCCTCCTTCGCCATCGCCAGCCTCACCATCAGCGTCAACCTGCTGATCGACAACCTGCCGCGCAGGATCAGGGACAGGAGCGCATGACGATGACCGACCTCGTTGAAATCAGGAATCTCAAAGTCGAGGCGAAGACAGACTCCGGTCGGATCATCGAGATCATCAAGGATGTCAGCTTCGACATCGCCAAGGGTGAAATTATTGCCCTCATCGGCGAAAGCGGCTCGGGTAAGACGACGATCGCGCTGACGCTCATGGGACATGCGCGGGAAGGCTGTCACATCTCCGGCGGCAAGATTTACGTCGACGGGCAGGACATGGCCGCGCTCTCCGAAAGCGCGCGCGCAAAGGTTCGCGGCACGACGGTCGCCTATATCCCGCAAAGTGCTGCGGCAGCCTTCAATCCCGCCACGAAGATCATGGAACAGGTGATCGAAGTCACGCGCATTCACCGGCTGATGCCGCCTGAGCAAGCTCGACTGCGCGCGATCGAGCTCTTCCGGGCTCTTTCCCTGCCGAATCCGGAAACGATCGGCGAGCGATATCCGCATCAGGTCTCCGGCGGCCAGTTGCAGCGGCTGGCGGCAGCCATGGCTCTGATCGGCGAACCCAAGCTGGTCATTTTCGACGAACCGACCACAGCGCTCGATGTGACGACGCAGATCGATGTGCTGAAAGCATTCAAATCGGTCATCCGTGCCGGCGACATTGCCGGCGTCTATGTGTCGCATGATCTTGCGGTCGTCGCCCAGATCGCCGATCGCATCGCTGTCCTCAAGGGCGGCGAAATCCAGGAAGTGGCAAAGACCGAAGCGATCCTGACGCGGCCAAGCCATCCCTACACACGCGAGCTGCTTGCGGCCTTCGAGCCGAAGCAGGTCGTGCGGAGCAATAGCGCGGGCGCGTCGATTGCACCTGTGTTGAGGATCGACAGCCTGGTAGCCGGCTATGGCGATCTTCAACCCAACGGCCTGCCAGCAGTCTGCGCGGTTCAATCCGTCAGCCTCGAGGTGGAGAAAGGCAGAAATCTCGGCATCATCGGCGAATCCGGATGCGGAAAGTCGACGCTGGCGCGGGCGATTGCCGGCATATTGCCGGCCGTATCAGGCACGATCGATTTCAATGGCAGCGAGATCAATCGCGCCGCCAAATCGCGCACGCGGGATCAATTGCGGGAGATGCAGATCGTCTTTCAATATGCCGATACCGCGCTCAATCCGGCAAAGTCGATTGCCGACATTCTCGAGCGGCCCTTGGCATTTTATCACGGGATGGATCGCAAGGCGCGAGAGGCAAGGGTCGATCAATTGCTCGACATGGTGCGATTGCCACGAGCGCTTCGCTACCGTTATCCATCGGAATTATCGGGCGGACAGAAGCAGCGCGTGAACTTCGCCCGCGCGCTTGCGGCCGAACCGCGCCTGATCATCTGCGATGAAATCACCTCCGCCCTCGATACCGTCGTTGCTGCCGCGATCATCGACCTTCTCAAGGAGCTGCAGCGTGAGCTGCATCTCTCCTACATCTTCATCAGCCACGATCTGTCGGTCGTCGAGGCAATCTGCGATGAGATCGCCGTGATGTATGGCGGCAAGAAGGTGGAGCAAATTACGCGCGAGACCGCGGATACGCCGCGCCATCCCTATTCGCAACTGCTGTTCGGATCGGTTCCGAAACTCGATCCGGCCTGGCTCGACAATCTCGTTCAGGACCCTGAGTTGAAGCGCGAATATGGCCACGGCTAGCCGCCGACCGGACCTGTCAGCCCATCAGAGGGGAAACAGGCTGGTTAGCGGCATGTGCGACTTGACGATCGGTGATTTGAGCACGACGAAGCTGAAATACTTGTCGATGCCGATATCCATGTCGGTCAGCCGTTCCATGATGGTCTGGTACTCGCCGATCCCGGCGGTGACGAACTTGATGAGATAGTCGTAGCCGCCCGATACGAGATGGCACTCGATCACCTGGTCGATTTTCTCGACCACGTTGAGGAAGCGGGCAAAATCGATCTGCCTGTGGTTCTTCAGTGTGATTTCGGTAAAGACGGTCAGCGTCTGGCCGAGCTTGGCGAGGTTGATCTGGGCCGAATAGCCCTCGATATATCCTTCCGCCTGCAGCCGCTTGACGCGCATGAGGCATGGGCTGGGCGAAAGGGCCACCAGTTCCGCCAGCTCGACATTGGTAATGCGGCCGTTTCTCTGAAGCTCATAGAGGATTTTGATATCGATCCGATCCAGTTTCATGAGAAGGCCCGCCATTGAAAGAGTGCCGGCGAAGACGGCACAAAATGCTGTTATCGCGCAAAGCAGAGCGTAGCATATCGCCCGGACATGTCTATCAGGAAGACAAATCTCCCTTGAAGCACAATAGTTTATAGACGGCATCAATCGCGGCATAAAATTTGGCAGGCTGACAATCTCCGGCAACGTCTGGCGAAGCAATGGAGTAGATTTGGGTGAACCGGGAGATCGCGCATGCCTGCACCGCTTTGCCTTATCGAAAGCTCGCCGATATTGCCGAAGTCCGCCGATGCCGTCGTGATCGGCGGGGGGATTGTCGGTGTCTTCGCCGCATATTATCTCGCACGGTCGGGCCTGCGCGTCGCGCTTGTCGAAAAAGGCCTGATCGGCGCGGAGCAATCCAGCCGTAATTGGGGATGGTGCCGGCAGCAGAATCGCGACGGGCGGGAGCTGCCGATCGCAACAAAAAGCCTTGATCTGTGGGAGCGTTTTGCCACTGAAAGCGGCGAAGACACGGGTTTCCGCCGCTGCGGCCTATTCTATCTCAGCAATGACGAACAGGAGATCGCCGGTTGGGCGCGCTGGCATGACTTTGCCAAAACGGTTGGTGTCACGACACATATGCTCGACGGCGCTGCTGCGACCGAGCGCGGCCGTGCCACGGGGCGCATCTGGAAAGGCGGGGTCTTCTCGCCGACCGATGGAATTGCCGATCCGGCCAATGCGGCCCCGGCGGTGGCCCGCGCGATCAAGAAGCTCGGCAGCACCGTTCATCAGAATTGCGCTGCCCGCGGCCTGGAAACAGAGGCAGGGCGCGTCAGCGGTGTGATCACCGAGAGCGGCACGATCCGCACCAAGACGGCGATCCTTGCCGGTGGCGCCTGGGCTTCCGCCTTCTGCCGGCAGTTGGGCATCCGCTTTCCTCAAGCCTCCGTTCGCTCGTCCATTCTGGCCGTTTCGGCCGGCGCCGAAGGATTGCCCGATGCCTTGCACACCAGCGGCGTGTCGGTCACGCGTCGCGGCGACGGCGGCTATACGCTGGCCATCAGCGGTCGCGGCCGGGTGGATGTGACACCGCAACAATTGCGGTTCTCATCGCAATTCATTCCCATGTTCCTCAAGCGGCGAAAGAGCCTTTCGCCCGGCGGGCTCGAAGGCTTTCGCTCCGGCCACGAATCCTTGAAGCGCTGGCGGCTCGACCGGGCAACGCCGATGGAGCGTATGCGCATTCTCGATCCGAAGCCGGATCATGCGACGATCGAACTGACGCATGCAAGGGCGCTGGAACTCCTGCCGGAGCTTCAAAAGACCAAGATCACTGCCGCCTGGGCGGGCTATATCGACAGTACGCCGGACGGTGTTCCCGGCATTGGAGAGATCGCTACCCTTCCCGGTTTCATCCTCGCCGCGGGATTTTCTGGCCATGGCTTTGGAATCGGACCTGGTGCGGGCCATCTGATTGCCGACATCGTGACCGGTGCTGCGCCGATCGTCGATCCGCTGCCCTATCACCCAAGCCGTTTTGCCTCATCCGTTTGGGGCAAGGTCGCTGATTTCTAAAACACAAAAAGCAACGCCGCTCTCCTGATTATTGACCAAGCTTCTGCGGACGGATGTTATCATCGACAAGGGGCAGCCGCCCCGGAAAGGCGATGGACATGCTTTTACGCATCAAACGAGTTTACGAACCCGCCGATGATGGCGACGGCAAGCGTATCCTGGTCGACCGTCTATGGCCTCGCGGCATCAGCAAGAACGACGCCCATATTGATGCCTGGCTGAAGGATATCGCTCCAAGCGCCGAGCTGCGACGCTGGTTCGGTCACGATCCAAAAAAATGGGATGAGTTTCGCCACCGCTATCAGGATGAGTTAAAGAGGAACTCCAAGGCACTGGATGAGCTTAGAGAGCAGATCGGACAATCGACTGCCACGCTTCTCTATGGTGCGAGAGACAGCGAGCACAATAACGCCGTCGCTCTCATGGACTTCATCGCCAAGCGTTAGATCGTCCCGCATTCGCCCTAGGGCTTGGTTCGACGAATGTCGGGAAATCGTGATAATCAGCAGTCGCGTCAGGGCACGGACGGCTGCGCTCAGACGCCGACATTTCATCCCTTACGTCGAAACACCTCACCGGCTTCCAGCGACTACTCGCGCCGGGGCATTCCTGGTCGGCAGAAGCCGTGCCATGGCGCTCAAAAGATCCGTCTGCGATATCAGCCCGAGGACGCGCCAGTCAGCATCAACGACGATGACTGCATGCGTGCGTCCGTCCGTCAGAACGGGCAATAGCGACAAGGCGGGATCGGCAGCATCGGCAACAGCCGGTTTCGATATGGCGTTCGCGATGGTATCGAGACTTCCGGAGAGTTCGCGCAAGCCGATCGTGCCGATCAGGCGACCTTCCCGATCCTTCACCGGCAATGTGCGAATATTGTGCTTCAGCAGAAGATGCCGTGCGTGGTCCGGCTCGGCATCCTCGCCGATGGCAATGACATCGCGCGACATGATGTCGGCGCAGCTTATGTCTCCATGCGAACGCACCGCTGCCTGCAATTCGACCTGCCGCAAGAGGCGGCTGAGGTCTGCGCGATCGATATCGAAGGTCTCGTCAAGCACGCCCAGCGCAGTATCGACGTCCTCCTCACGAAAGCCTACCCGCAAGGGCGGCGGCAGATCGCGTGTCTGATGGGTATTCTCGGCGGGCTTTGCGACGACATGCGGATAATTGCGTCTGGAGAGCTTGTGAAACACAAGTCCGAGGCCGACGAGTATGCAGGAGTTCAAGGCAACCGGCACGAACGGAAACAGGAAGCCCCAGCCCGCGACGACCGGGCCGCCGAGAACGGCGGTCAAGGCGGCGGCCCCCCCTGGCGGATGCAGGCATCGCGTAAATGACATCGCTCCGATTGCAAGCGAAACGCCGACCCCGATTGCGATGATCGGATCGTGAATGAGATAGGCGGCGATGATACCCATCAGGGCTGAAATGGTGTTGCCGCCGATAATCGACCACGGCTGGGCAAGCGGGCTTGCCGGAACCGCGAAAAGCAGCACCGCAGACGCCCCCATCGGCGCTACGATGAGCGGAAGATGCGGCCCCTGCCCGAATAGATAGCCGCTGATGACTCCGGTAAGGCCAATGCCGATCAAGGCGCCAAGGCACGCGATCAGCCGCTCGCGCAAGGTGGCTCCGGCGAGGATCGGGGAAAACAGGCGAAACCGGCTGGACCCCGCCTTGTGGGACTCTGGATGCTGCATGATGAAACCAGTTTGAGAGAAGGGTATTCCTTGGAGAACGACGGGACGCCGGCTAGTTCGGCACGAGCGACAGGCTCTTGCCCTTGGCGGCGCCGAGGACTTCATGAAACGCATCGAACGAACTCGGGCGATCATTCTTGCGGGAGATAAGGATCGTGTCGACAGTAGCGAGCCGGTGTGTCGCTGATGGCGTCGGCCAGTGCATGAGATCGAGAACCGACCTTGGCATGACACCAGCCGCGTTGCCGGTCGCCACACTGGCCAGGATGGCATGATAGGAGCCAAGCTCGGTCGTCGGCAAAGCGCTCGACTTGCGCGCCCAGCCTTCTGCAATCCTGCGATAAGTGCATCCAGGCTCCAGGGCAGCAATCGATCCCACGCGCAAATCGGCGGCCGATCGGATCGATGGATGCCCGGATGGCAGCAGGAGCAACAAATCCTCGACAAATACCGGTTCGGCCTCGAGCCGCGTGAGTTCAGCCGCAAAACTTGGATCTTCATCCAGCATCGCTTTTGGCGGCCGGGCGATCAACGCGCAGTCCAAAGCGTCGCGCAGAACACCTTGAGCAAGCTCGCGGGAAGCGCCAAGTGTCAGCTGGAGCGATACATCCGGCCACATATGATTGAACTGGCTAAGTGCGGCAGGCAGTCGGCTTGCCGCCGTGCTTTCCATCGTTCCCAAGCGCAATGTGCCCGACGGGCGCTGGGGCCTGACTGCCTGACGCGCCTCCAGCGCAAGCGCGGCAAGTCGATTGGCATAGACCTGAAAGGTCTCGCCTTCCTTCGTCAGCGTCATCTTCTTGCCGTCGCGGCTGAAGAGCAGGACGCCCAGATAGTCTTCCAGCTGCTGGATACGTGTCGTCACATTCGACGGCACGCGCCCCACGGCCTTCGCAGCCTTGGTCACGCTGCGGTCGCTAGCCACGGCAAGGAAGATCTCGATTGATGAAAGGTCCAACGAAAAGATCTCGATTGAGGAATTAAGTTATCTTATCATTCCCTATATTGAAATCATTGTCGCAGCTCAAGCATGTTTCGGTATCAAGCCATGGAATGGGAGCGCGAAAGAGCGGATGGCAAAATCAGATCGACATCAAGCGGACGAAGCGATCCGTGAATACGCGTCGCCTGCCTGCATGCTGCACGAGGTCGACCCAGCCTATAGCGGCATCTCACCCGACGAGGGCCGGATCTCGGATATTTTCGCGTGGCGAAAGGCTGAACGGCAAAGACTGATCGGCGAACGAAAGGCGCTGCCGCTCGCAAAGCGCGAAGACTATACAGGCGTGATTACTGCTCATCTCGATCAGATTGTTACCGATATCGACGGCAGACACATCAGCCTGTTCTGGCCGTTTTCGGGAGAGCCGGACCTGAGAGGATGGATGGCGGCCTTGACGAAGCGTGGCGCGAACTGCCTGTTGCCCGTCGTCGTTGCCAAGGCAAGGCCCTTGATATTCCGATCATGGAAAACGGGGGAGCGGCTTGAACGCGGGGTATGGAACATTCCAGTGCCGGCAGAGGGTAAGGAAGCGGCCCCAGATATCGTCATAGCACCGCTGGTCGGCTTCGATTCAGCTTGTTACCGTCTTGGTTATGGAGGCGGATTTTTCGACAGAACCCTTGCTGCCCTCGAGCGCAAGCCTTTGGTCATCGGCGTCGGATTCGAAGCGCAGAGGATCGACACCATCCATCCGCTTGCCCATGACATTCCGATGGACGTGATCATCACGCAAGCAGGACTGCGTTATCGATGAGTTCAATGCCCTTTTCCTGTTGGTCTTGGGCCTATCGATTCCGATGAGGTGCTAAACAGAGCGGCAGATCGCCGCACAAACGAGCAGAGATTTATGGCCGCACTCCGGTTTATTGCGCCAGATCAACACCTGCACCTATTGGCACATGAATTGCGTCTTCACGATCGATCCATCGGAAGAGACGATATTCATGCTGTCCATTCTCCCGCCGCTACTTTTGAGCATTTCCCTCGGTTTGAGCTGGAATAGATTTCTGCTCACGTTCACAAGCCGCGGCGACTGTCTTCAATACCAGATGCCGGTTACGATGGTCGCAGCGACCGTCAGCCTGACCGCCCTTGCATTGTCGTTTGCCGACAAGGGACCGTTGCTGGGAGGCGCCATCGTCGTGCTCGGTCTGCTGCTTGCGGCCATCAGCAAGAACCTCTCCCAACCCATTGCCATTGTGGCGCTTTCCGCTGTCAGCCTTGCGGCCTATCTCCAATTTACAGCGCATGCATTGAGCCACTGATGCCCACCAAATCGGCATCGGACGCCATGACGCCCTGCGTCATCTAAGGGATCACGGCAAATCCCGCTCGGCTTCAGCTGACCTGCCTTGAGCACAGAGAATTAGCGATGGGAACACGTGCGTGATTGCCAGATGGCAAGTCCGCACCGCGGTCACATCACTGCTCGCCCTTCATACGCCTCCGGTCGGTGAAATCCGAAGAGCCGGATCAATTCCCTCTGACATCCGAGTGGCGATTTTCGCGAAAAGCCCCGCTGCTCCGCGCATTCGGCAACAAAAACAGGATTGTATTTTTTCACAACATCTATTGTGTACTCAGATTATACAATTTTATTGAATCAATGATCGGCCTGTGCGACCTTTCTTCCATCAGCAGGAACCGACGGGTTCAATTCCCTGCAAATCCCAAGGAGGAGGTCGCAATGAAGGGCGGGAAGAGCAGTCTTTACGACGATCTGAAACGTCAAATTCTGACGATGGAGCTCGATCCTGACCAGGATTTGGACGAAGTCAGTCTCAGCGAGCAATACGGCCTCTCGCGCACACCCGTCCGCGAAATCTTCCGGCGCCTCGAAGGCGAAGGCTATATCGACATCCGGGCTAACCGCGGCGCACGCGTCAGCCCAATGAACCATCAGACCCTCAGGCACTTCTTCCTGGTGGCGCCGATGATCTATGCCGCGATCGGCCGGCTCGCGGTGCAGAATTTCAAGCCGAAGCAACTCGTGGATCTGAAGGAAACGCAGGATCGGTTCCGGACGGCCAGCACCTCGGGCGATGCTCTCGCCATGGTGCTCGAGAACAATCGCTTCCACGAAATCATCGGCGAAATGTCGTTCAACGCCTATCTGCAGCCGAGCCTGGGCCGCCTGCTGATCGACCATGCACGGATCGGCCACACCTTCTTCCGGCCGAAGAACGACGACATGCGCGAGCGACTTCAACTCGCCGTGGAGCATCATGACGGCTTCATCGAGGCGATCGCGCGGCATGATGAGGACACCGTCGTAGACCTGGTCTTCGAGCATTGGGAGCTGTCGCGCGAGAACATGGAAATGTTCATCGCGCCGCAAGGAATGAAGGCGGATGCGCTCGTCGAAGTGCCCGTCGCATCGATGGAGAAATCGTCTTGAATTTCGAAGGCATCTACACCCCGGCGATCACGCCGCATGGACCGGACGGCCAGATAGACAAGGCTGCATTCGCAGCCGTGCTGGAATCGCTCGTCGAAGCCAAGGTCCACGGCATCATCATCGGCGGCTCCACGGGCGAATATTATGCCCAATCCATGCAGGAACGGTTCGATCTCGCTGCCTACGCCAAGCAGGTCATCGCAAACCGTCTGCCGCTGATCGTTGGTACCGGGGCAACCCGTACCGAGGACTCGGTCGCCTATGCCGCAGCAGCAAAGGAGATCGGCGCGGATGCAATCCTCGTGACGTCGCCACCCTATGCCCTGCCGACGGAGAAGGAAAACGCCATTCACGCATTGACGGTCGACCGCGCCGCCAACCTGCCGATCATGCTCTACAACTATCCCGCCCGCATGGGCGTGATGATGAGCGACGAATATTTCTCGCGTGTCGGCAAATCTAAGAATGTGAGAGCGATCAAGGAAAGTTCTGGGGAGATGGCAAACGTCCATCTGCTGGCACGGAAATTTCCTCACATCGCACTGTCTTGCGGCTGGGATGACCAAGCCCTCGAATTCTTCGCCTGGGGTGCAAAAAGCTGGGTCTGCGCCGGCTCCAATTTCCTGCCGCGCGAACATGTTGCGCTCTACGAAGCCTGCGTGCTCGAGAAGAATTTCGACAAGGGCCGCGCCATCATGACGGCGATGCTGCCGCTGATGGATTTTCTCGAAACCGGCAAGTTCGTGCAATCGATCAAACATGGCTGCGAGATCATCGGCCTCAAGGCAGGTCCGGTCCGCGCGCCGCTACGCGGAATGACCTCCGAGGAAAAGAGAACCCTCCAGACTGTCGTCGCCACCTTGAAGCGCACGGTCGCCCAGATCACGTCGGGAGCCAATCATGCATGAACCCTTGACCGCAGCCGAATACAAGGCGATCGCCGCCGGCCTCCAATTCCCGACGAATGCCTTCATCGACGGCGCCTTCCGTCCCGCCAATTCCGGCAAGACGTTCAAGACCACGAACCCGGCAACCGGCGAGCTCCTGGCCAACGTTGCCGCCTGTGATGCCAGCGACGTCGACTACGCCGTACTCAGGGCAAGAGGGGCCTTCGAGGATGGCCGCTGGCGTCAGCTGCCGCCAGGCGAGCGCAAGGCAACGCTGATCAAGTTCGCCAGGCTGCTCGAAGAGAACCGCCACGAACTGGCGGTCATGGAAAGCCTCGACAGCGGCAAGCCGGTGCGCGAGTGCCAGACCGTCGACGTGCCCGACACCATCCACACCCTTCGTTGGCACGCCGAGGCGATCGACAAGCTCTACGACAACACCAATCCGGTCGGCCCGAATGCGCTGGCGATGGTGGTGCGCGAGCCGATCGGTGTCGTCGGCTGCGTGCTGCCCTGGAACTTCCCGCTGCTGATGCTCGCCTGGAAGATCGGCCCGGCGCTGGCTGCCGGCTGCTCCGTCATCGTCAAGCCCGCGCAGGAGACGACGCTGACCACGCTGCGCGTCGCAGAGCTTGCATATGAGGCAGGCATCCCTGCCGGCGTCTTCAATGTCGTCACCGGCGGCGGCAAGGATGTCGGCGAGCCGCTGGGCCTGCACATGGATGTCGACATGGTGGCCTTTACCGGCTCGACACCAACAGGCCGTCGCTTCCTGCATTATTCCGCCGATTCCAACCTCAAGAAGGTCGTGCTCGAATGCGGCGGCAAGAACCCGGCCGTAGTACTGGAAGATGCCGAAGATCTCGATCTCGTAGCCGAGCAGGTGGTCAACGGTGCCTTCTGGAACATGGGCGAAAACTGCAGCGCGAATTCACGCCTCATCGTCCACGCCAAGATCAAGGACGAGCTGCTAAAGCGCATCGGTGCCTATATGCGCGAGTGGAAAACCGGCGATCCGCTTGATCCGGACAACCGCATCGGCGCGCTGGTCAGTAAGAACCACTATGAGAAGGTCACCTCCTTCCTCGATGACGTCAAAAGCGAGAAGCTAACGATCGCGTATGGCGGCGAAACACATGGCGGCATCTTCGTCGAACCAACGGTGGTCGATGGTGTCACGGCCGCAAGCCGGCTATTCAGGGAAGAAATCTTCGGGCCGATCCTGTCGGTGACGACATTCAACACGCTGGCGGAAGCTGTCGCTCTCGCCAACGACACCAATTATGGTCTGACGGCGTCGGTCTATACCGGCAGCCTGAAGAATGCGATCCGGCTGTCACGTGACATCCGGGCTGGCCTCGTCACCGTCAACTGCTTCGGCGAGGGCGACGCGACGACACCGTTCGGCGGCTATAAGGAATCCGGCTTCGGCGGCCGCGACAAGTCGATCTTCGCGCACGACAATTATTGCGAACTGAAGACGATCTGGATCGATGTCTCCGACCGCTCCGTGGACGAGACGATCCGATGACCACGACGTCCGTCAAGCGTATGCCGGCAGAAAACGGCGTCTCGGGCTGGGAGGCGATCAGCAAACGTTCTCTCCCGGTCCGGAGCCTGGAAGGCAACGTGACCGCGGACTGGCTGATCATCGGTGCGGGCTTTGCCGGGCTCTCAGCCGCTCGCCGGCTGCTGCAGCTCCGACCCGACGACAAGATCGTCGTGCTTGACGCAAGCGAGGTCGGCAAGGGCACATCGGGCCGCAATTCCGGCTTCATGATCGATGTCCCGCATAACCTGTCATCGAGCGAATATTCGAGTGGCGGCCTGGACGCCACTCGCTTGGAGATGGCTCAGAACCGGACTGCGATCGCCTTTGCGAAAGAAGCCGCTGACGAATACGGCATGTCGCCCGAGACTTTCGATCCCGCGGGCAAGATCAACGCCGCCGCGACTGCGCGTGGAATGAAGCTGAACGTCAGCTTCGGCCAATCCTTGAGGAGCGCGGGCGAGAAGCACATGTTTTTCGACGCCGCCGAAATGCGCGAAATTACCGGCTCCGACTATTATCTCGGCGGCCTCTTCACGCCAGGCGCCGTCCTGATCCAGCCGGCCGACTATGTTCGCGCGTTTGCCGCAGGGCTGTCGCACAGGCTCGACATCTTCGAGCACTCACCCGTCATCTCCCTAACGCGCGAGAATGGAGCCTGGATCGCCGCCTCCACCCGAGGCAAGGTCACGGCCCCGAACGTCATCCTGGGCGTCAACGGTCACATCACGGACTTCGGTCACTTCGGCGGCCGTCTCATGCACATCTTTGCCTATGCCTCGATGACGGCACCATTTTCGGCCGAAAACCTCGGCCGAAAGGTCATGGGACGGGACAAATGGGCGCTGCTTCCGGCCGATGCCATGGGTGCGACGGTGCGAAAGATCACCACGGACGGACAGTCGCGCATCGTCATTCGAACGAAATACACCTACGAAACGGCGATCACCGTTTCTGATCGGCGAATGGCCAAAATGGCCGAAGAGCATAGGAGTTCGCTCGATGCGCGGTTTCCCGGGCTAAAGGACATCCCCTTCGAACACAGCTGGGCCGGGCGTCTCTGCCTCAGCCGGAACCATGTGCCGGCATTCGGCGAAATCGAGGACGGACTTTATTCGGCGTGCTGCGAAAACGGGCTCGGCACCGTCAAGAGCACACTTGCCGGCATGATGGCGGCTGAACTGGCGACGGGAACAGCGTCCCGGCATCTCGAACAATATATGGATCACGCGGCGCCATCTAGGCTGCCACCCGAGCCCTTCGCATGGCTCGGCATCAATTCGGTGATCCGTTTGCAGGAATTGCGCGCAGGCCGCGAGGGATGATCCCTTGCCGCGCAATATGAAGACTGAGCCGACCGCAGGTCTTCAAAAAAATGGGAACGAAAACTAGGAGTTAAGAAAAATGAAGACTTTGTGGAAGGCGCTCTGCGCAGCCGCGATGGTCGGAATGACCGCATTTTCCGCCCATGCCGAAGAAAAGAGCATCACCGTGGGCACGATGTCGTGGGAAGACCTGACACCGATCACCGGCATTACCAAAAAGGTGCTGGAAGACGCCGGCTATACCGTGAAGGTCGTGCCGTTTTCCGAATGGGGCATCGCCTATGCAGCACTCGGCAAGGGTGACATCCAGATCCTCGCCTCTCAGACCGATTACGTCGCGCAGGACTATTGGGACAAGAACAAGAAGCGCCTCGAGAAGATCTCGCCCGTTTCACATGGCCTGTTCCAGGGCGTCGCCGTACCTAAATATGTACCGATCGACTCCATGGACCAGCTGAACGCCAATGCCGACAAGTTCGGCGGCAAAATCGTCGGCATCGAGCCGGGTTCGGGCCTGATGCGCGATACCGCCAACGCCGTTAAGGGCTATGATCTGAAACTGCAGCTCGTCGAAGGCAGCACCGCAGCCATGACCGCGGCCCTGAAGTCAGCCGTCGACCGGAAGGAGTGGATCGCTGTGACGATCTGGGAGCCGTCCTGGATGATGCAGAAATACGACGTGAAATTCCTGAAGGACCCCAAGGGCATCTTCCCGCCGCCGCAGAGCTACTACTGGATCGGCAAGAAGGGTTTCTCCGCCGATTATCCGCATGCTCGTGAAGTCATTGCCAGTGTCTATGTGCCGCTTGCCGACATCACCGCCATCAACAGCGCTGTGAATGACGGCAAGACGATGGACGATGCCATCAAGGACTGGACCACCAGCCATGCCGATCTCCTGAAGCGGTGGGAGAATATCAAGGGCGAATGATCCCGACAGCGGGCCGCCCTGACGGCGGCCCGCATCCCTCAACGAATACGAACAGGCCGGCAATGGACTGGCCGCGTGGGGAATACAATGAACACTGTCATGGATAACACCGGTGAAGTCCTGGTCGATTGCCAGAACGTCTGGAAGATTTTCGGTGCGCGTGCGACCGCCGCTGTGAAGGCCGTTTCCGAACGTGGCCTCTCCAAGAAGCAGGTGCTTCAGGAATTCAACTGTGTCGTCGGTGTCTCCGATGCCCATCTCCAGGTCCATCGCGGCGAGATCTTCTGCATCATGGGCCTCTCGGGAAGCGGAAAATCCACCCTGGTCCGCCTTCTCAACCGCCTTATCGAACCGAGCCTCGGCAGGATCACGATCAAGGGCAAGGAAATTGCCAGGCTGAATGCGGCGGAGCTGCGCGACATGCGCGCCCGCAATATCGGCATGGTGTTCCAGAGTGTGGCGCTGCTTCCAAATCGCACCGTTCTCGAGAATGCTGCTTTCGGATTGGAGGTCCGTGGCGTTCCGAAGGACGAACGCAACGCGACGGCCCGCGCAGCACTCGACAAGGTTGGCCTTTCCGACTGGACCTCCAGGTATCCCTCGGAACTATCGGGTGGGATGCAGCAGCGCGTCGGCCTGGCCCGTGCTCTGGCGGCCGATCCCGAGATCATTCTCATGGACGAGCCGTTCAGCGCGCTTGACCCCCTTATTCGCCGCCAGTTGCAGGATGAGTTCCGGGAACTGACGAAGTCGCTCGGCAAGTCCGCTGTCTTCATCACGCACGATCTCGAAGAAGCCATTCGCATCGGCGACCGCATCGCCATCATGAAGGACGGCGTCATCGTTCAGGTGGGAACCGCGGAAGAGATCGTAACGAAACCTGCCGACGACTACGTCGCCGACTTCGTTGCGGGCATATCAAGGATTCATCTCGTCAAGGCCCATTCTGTCATGCAGTCGATCGCAGAATACAGGAGCCTGCAGCCGCAGCATGATGTGGATGCGCTCCTGAAGACCTCTCCTGAGGCGGATATCGGCGAACTCATAGACCTTACGATGAAGTCGGATCGCGATGCTGTGGCAGTGGTCGACAATGGTTCCATTGTCGGTGTCGTCACCACGCGCGGATTGCTTCGCGGCGTCGCCGGATCTCCGGTGCCAGAGCAAATGCCGGCGTAGAAGGACATACGAAAATGGACATCTCGGTCATTGCGGATACTTTCGATGCCTGGACCGATGACGCGCTGGGCTGGATCAGCGACAACGGCGACTGGCTGTTCACTCCCTTGAGGGCGATCCTCGAGGGAACCTACAACGGCGTCCTCTGGCTGCTTCATTCGGCGCCATTCTACGTCATCGTGGTCATCGTCGCGCTTCTCGCATGGCGTCTGATCAGCGCTTTGTCCGCCATATTGGCTGGGCTGGGCCTGTTCTTCTGCGCAGTCATGGGATTGTGGAACGAAACCATGAGCACGCTTGCGCTCGTCACCACCGCCACCATACTCGCGCTTGCCATCGGAATTCCGATCGGTATTGCCGCTGGCTTCATACGGTGGTTCGACAGGGCCTTGGAGCCGGTCCTCGACCTCATTCAGACATTGCCGCCGTATATCTACCTTCTCCCGGCGATTGCCCTTCTCGGCTTCGGCCCCGCGACGGCGCTCGTTGCGACCTTCATCGTGGCGATGCCGCCCGCCATTCGCCTGACCTCACTCGGCATCCGCATGACACCGCCAGCCTTTATAGAATTGGGACAGGCGAGCGGCCTGACGCCATGGCAGATGTTTACGAAGATCAGGCTGCCATTTGCCATCCCGAGTGTTTTGGCGGGCATTAACCAGAGCTTGATGATGGCATTCGGCATGGTTGTGATTGCAGGCATCGTCGGCTCCGGCGGCCTCGGCGAAACCATCTACAGCGCCGTGCGCACGCTTGATATGGCCACGTCCATCAACGCTGCAATCGCGATCGTCATCCTGACGATGGTACTCGACAGATTGACACAGAGCGCGGCTGGCCGCGCCAAGGCAGGTGCAAGATGAACCTCGATCTTCTCCGGTTTTCGCCCGGTATCTATCTTGCTCCCGTCGTGGATTGGCTAAACACAAACTTTCATCCGGTCTTCGAAGGCATCACCAAGCTTATCGAAGCGGTGCTCGGCGGGATCGAATCGGCGCTTCTTTACCTGCCACCTTATGCGGTGATTGCCATAGCCGTGCTTTTCGCAGCCTTTGTCATCAACATAAGGGTTGCGATAGTGACTGCCGTCGCGCTTACCTTCTGCCTGTTCACCGGCTTCTGGGCTGCATCCATGCAGACGCTGGCTCTGGTAACGGTCGCGGTTGCCATCTCCGTCTCGATCGCCTTCCCGCTCGGCATTCTTGCTTCGCGCTATAAGACCTTCGAGAAGATTGTCAGGCCGCTGCTCGACATCATGCAGACCGTTCCGCCCTGGGTCTATCTCATCCCGGCTGTCATGATCTTCAGTCTCGGCCGCGTTCCGGCGATCATCGCGACGATCGTCTATGGCGTGCCGCCCATGCTGCGTCTGACGACGCTGGCGTTCAACCAGGTGCCGCAGGACCTTCTCGAACTCGGACAGGCCACGGGCGCGCCGCCGCGCTCGATCCTCTTCAAGATCGAGATTCCCTCAGCAATGCCTACGCTGCTTGTCGGCCTCAACCAGTGCATTCTTCTTTCACTGGCCATGGTCGTTCTTGCCGGGCTCGTCGGAGCCGGCGGACTTGGAGCCGAGGTGACGCGGGGCCTGACCCGGATGGAAATGGGACTTGGTCTGCGGGCGGGGCTTGCGATCGTCGCCATAGCCATCCTGCTCGACAGGCTGTCAAAGGGTGCGTTGCAGGATCGCGCCCGGTCATCGGCAAAGCACGGCTAGAACGGTTCAGCTTTTCACGGAATCTCTGAACCGCTCCAGCTTCCTGTTTTCACGCAATTCCGGACGGAAAGCGGCTCACGCACTTTTCCTGGAATGGCTCTAAGCGGAAAGATCATCGCATGCGCCACAGTTTCTTCTGCATCGATTCCCACACCTGCGGCAATCCCGTACGGCTTGTCGCAGGTGGCGGCCCCTTGCTCCCGCATCTTCCGATCGCCGAGCGGCGTGAAATTTTCGTCCGCGATCATGACTGGATTCGCAAGGCTTTGATGTACGAACCGCGTGGACATGACATCATGTCCGGCGCCATCATCTATCCCGCCTATCGTGAAGACTGCGATTTTGCCGTGATCTTCATCGAAGTCAGCGGATGTCTGCCCATGTGCGGAGCCGGAACGATCGGTCTGGTGACGGCGGCGATCGAAGAGGGCCTCGTCAGGCCACGCATTCCCGGCAAGCTCTCCATCGAGACGCCAGCGGGCCGCGTGGATATCGACTATGACAAACCCGGCGAATTCGTCGAGGCCGTCCGCATGTTCAATGTCGCAAGCTACCTGCATGCGGCTGATGTCGAAGTCGATGTGCCGGGGTTCGGCACACTGACGATCGACGTCGCCTATGGCGGCAACTATTATGCTGTCGTCGAACCGCAGAGGAACTGGCCTGGATTGGATGGTATGTCGAGTGATGACATTGTCGACATCAGCAGGAAGTTGCGCGATGCCCTCGAGCCGATCTGCAATCCGGTTCATCCCGAGGATGAAAGAATAAGAGGTGTCCACCACGCCCTGTGGTGCGACGCGCCGACGAGCGACAAAGCCGATGGGCGGGGTGCGGTTTTCTATGGCGACAAGGCGATAGATCGCTCCCCCGGCGGTACCGGCACCTCCGCACGCCTCGCTCAACTGCATGGCAAAGGCCGGCTGAAGGTCGGCGACACCTTTCGCCAGGAGAGCCTGATCGGCACGATATTCGAAGGACGTATCGAGTCGGAGGTTGAAGTCGGAGATTTCAGGGGCATCAGGCCAAGTGTCGGAGGTTGGGCGCGGATCATCGGCCACAACACGATCTTCGTCGACGATCGAGATCCTTTGGCCTATGGTTTCCAGATCAAATAAAAGAGGTCGATCCGGCGAGGCATTGCATGAAATCCGTCAAACAAGAAGCTAAGCACGATCCCTTGAAGGTCGGATTCATCCTCGCACGATCATTTACGCTGTCCGCCTTCGCTCTGTTCGTCGATACGCTGAGATTGGCGAGCGATGAAGCCGACAAATCGGGCAGAGTGCTGGCCGACTGGCACGTATTGGGTAGCACCCGACATCTCATCACGTCGAGCTGCGGTGTTCAGGTCGCACCGACGTCGGACTTTATCGATCCAAAGGAATTCCACTACATTGTCGTCGTCGGTGGGCTTTTGAATGCCGACATCACCATCGACCATCAGACCTCCGACTATCTGAGGAAGGCTGCAGCCCAGAAGATCCCGCTGATCGGGGTTTGCACCGGTACGTTCATTCTGGCACGCCTTGGCTTGATGAAAGCACACCAGACCTGCGTCAGCTGGCTGCATTATCAGGCTTACAGGGAGCAATTCCCCGAAAATCCCGTGCGCTCCGACCGCCTGTTCAATCTCGATCGGAGCCGCGGATCATGCGCTGGCGGAAGCAGTGCCGCCGACATGGCTGCCTTTCTCGTCAGACGTCATATCAGCCGAGACGCCGAGCGAAACGCGCTGGAAGTGCTGCAGATCGAGCGTGCCCGATCCGGGCTGGATATACAGCCGCGCAAGCCACTCGCGATCGAATGCCAGGATCCGCGCCTGAAAGCCGTGCTGATCACCATGGAAAGTCATATCGAAGACGTGGTGCCGACTGAAGATCTCGCCGCATCGGTCGGCTTATCCCGGCGGCAGCTCGAACGTCTGTTCACCGAGGAAATGAAAACCTCTCCCGGAGCCGTCTACACCCGCATTCGCATGGAACGGGCCAAGCAGCTGGTTCTCCAGACGGAGGCGCCGCTCATTGAAATCGCACTCGAGGTCGGCTTCGACAGTGCCTCCCATTTTGCCAGGCTCTTTCGCCGGCTATTCGGGCAATCTCCCACGGAGTTACGGCGCGCACACGCCTGAAGCCGCCGCCAACACCTGACGTAGCGATGGCTGCCGGCTCCCCCTTAGGGCGCCAGATGAGGAGTGAGCCAACGTCCGACAGGCGGATTCTTGGCGACGTGAAGCGCAAGTGCTGATCAGACGCGCAGCGGCATCATTCAACATCCAGATCAAAGAAGTGCTGGGTTGCAAGGGCAGCAGCGCCCCGTGCCCAGGAACCCGGCACCCAATCAGGAAGCAATTCCGGCGTATTCAAGAAGACATATTTTGCCATTGAACGGCGGATCGGCTCGAGAATCGCCTCGCCAAACTGCATGGCTTCGCCCCCGGCGATGAGAACCTCGGGATCGAACAGGTTCACCAGATCCGCCACGTGACGCCCAATCAACTCTCCCGCTTCCGCCATGACCTGGAGAGCCGCCGCATCGCCGCCATCGATCGCCGCCGCGAATTCGTCACGATCGGCCTTCGCGCCTCGGCGTCGACCCCACTCCTCGATCATCGCAGCTTCGGCTGCATGAGCCTGGAGGCAGCCCCTCCTCCCGCATTCGCAAAGCCGTCCGCCGGGAACCGTGATGATGTGACCGAGCTTTCCGGCCAGGCCATGGCTTCCGTGATAGATTTCACCACCCATGACCAGTGATGATCCGACACCGGTGCCGACTGCGATCGTCGCGAAATTGCTGTAGTTGCGGCCGGCGCCGAAGAGCCGCTGTGCAACCGTGAAGGCGCTGATGTCGTCATCGATCCAGACGGGGACATGGACCCGCTCGCGCAGCAGTTCGGGGAAGGCAAGATTGCGCCAGCCGAAGCGTGGACTCTGGACGCAGATGCCCTTGACCGCATCCACCTCGCCGGGAATGGAAACGCCGACGCCCATGACGGGCGAGCCGGTGCGGCCGGCGTCGGCCAGAAGCCTTGGAATCGCAGCCGCGATGGCCTCGACCATCGTTTCCGGCAGCGTATCCGGCACGGGCATGTCGAAGGAGGCGATCGGCGTCGTGGCGAGATCGGTCAGGACACAGTCGATACTGTCGTGGCGAAGCTTGAATCCAACAGCCAGGTGGCCATCATAGTTGATATCGACCGGTACAGGCCGGCGTCCCGTCGCGCCTGTCTGGGCTTTCCCTTCGACGACGAGCCCCTCCTCGATCAATTCGGTGACCACGAAAGTCACCGCCGCGGGGCTGAGGCCCGTCACCGTGGCGATTTCGGCGCGCGGCATTGCCCCACGATTTCGCAGCAGGTTAAGGATGAGCCGCCGGTTGAGGGCTCGAGAGGTACTAGGGTTGCCGCGCACGATGATCCTTTAAATTTATTTTGTAAATTAACTATTGTTGCCTCCCGCAAGATACGGTATGCAATAGCACATGGCAATGGAGGAATGCCCGCTTGTATCAGCGCAAGCGGAAATGCCGGTTTATTGCGTAGTTTCTGAAGGTTAGCGGCTGCCAACATCTGTGGGCGGGCCTGGATTTGATGTGCCTCGGGAGGAAAAAGATGGCATCGAAGAACGAACTTTCACTCATCAATGCAATCAGGGCGTCTCGGCGCCAGTTTATGATTGGCACGGGTGCTGCCCTGGCTGCCACGGCCCTTTATCGCCCGGCAATTGCCAATGGCGGCGAGGTCACCATCATCTCGGATATCGGCAATGCTGACCAGCGGGCGGTCTTGGAGCGCATTGCGGCCGATTTTACCAAGAAGACGGGGACGAAAGTCACCATCAACAATATGGATCACGAGGCTCACAAGACGGCTATCCGCAGCTACCTCGTCGTCGGCGCCCCTGATATCTGCTTCTGGTTCTCTGGCAATCGAATGAAGGCTTTCGTCGATCGGGGACTGTTCGACGACATTTCCGACCTGTTCGCCAAGGAGGGCTATAGCGACAAACTGGGTGCCACCATGACCGCCGTCACGGTCAACGGCAAGCAATACGGCCTGCCGCTTGGCGGCATTCTCTGGGGTCTTTTCTATCGCAAGGACGTTTTCGCCGAGAAGGGCTGGACGGCGCCGAAGAACTGGGACGACTTTCTGAAATTCGGCGAGGCGGCGAAGTCTGCCGGCATGACCCCGATCAGCATGGGCACGAAGGAACTGTGGCCGACCGGCGGCTGGTTCGACCACATGAACCTGCGCATCAACGGTCTCGACAAGCACCTTGCCCTCATGGAAGGCAAGATCGCCTATACCGACCCAATGCTGAAGCCGGTCTTCGACAAGTGGGAAGAGCTCATCAAGGCCAATTTCTTCTCCGCAAGCGGGCCGTCCTTCGGCTGGGAGCAGGCAGGCGCCGCCCTGGCGCAGAAGAAGGCGGCTATGATGGATCTCGGCGGCTTCATCAAATCCGCGTTCCCGGCGAGTGACCATGACCAGCTCGCCTACGCCCCCTTCCCGGAAATCGTCCCTGGCGTCGCGCGTTACGAGGATTTCTCGGTCAACTCGGTACATATCCCGGCCAAGGCGAAGAACCGGCAAGGTGCGCGCGATTTTCTTGCCTATTTCTATCAGCCGGACAATCTCGGCGCCTTCCTCGAAGCCGAAGGCGCCATTCCACCGCGCAATGATTGCCCGCCGAGCAAGGACCCTATGGTCAATGTCGCGGTGGAGTCGCTGAAGACAGTGAAGGGAACGTCGCAATATTATGACCGCGACACCGATCCGGACATGGCGCAGGACGGCATGAAGGGCTTCCAGGAATTCACGGTCAAGCCCGAGCGGCGCGACCAGATCCTGGCGCGGCTCGAAAAAACGCGCGCGCGCATTTTCAAATAGTCCTCCCGGACTCAAGTCGCGGCGGGCGTGGCTTTACAGCCTGTCACTCCCGCCGCGTCCACCTTCAAAATTTGCGTCTCTCGAGGCGCCTTGCACTATCGAACCTAAGAAGTCTGAGCCATGTGGAAAAAACACAGGAACTGGCTGACGCCTGTCCTCTTCATTGTGCCGGGATGCATCCTGTTCGGAACGATCATCATCGCGTCCTCGATGGAGTCGATCTGGATATCGTTCCTCGATTGGGATGGCGTCGGCCAGAAGACCTGGGTGGGATTGGCAAACTATTTTGAACTCTTTGCCGATCCGCAATTCTACGTCTCGTTGAAGAACAATATCATCTGGCTCGTCATGTTCATGGCAGCCCCCCCGCTCGGGCTGGCGCTGGCGCTCCTCGTCAACCAGCAGATCGCCGGCATGCGGATCTTGAAGTCGCTCTTCTTCATCCCGTTGGTGCTTGCGACCGTCACGGTCGGCGTCGTTTTCGGCTGGGTCTATGATCCGAATTACGGACTTCTTGCCCTCATCTTCAGCCTCTTCGGTGCTGCAGCGCCCGCCCTGCTCGCCGACGAGCATTTCGTCACCTTCGCCGTGGTTATAGCAGCGCTCTGGCCGCAGATCGCATTTTGCATGGTGCTCTTTCTCGCCGGCCTCAACAATCTGAGCTCCGATATCATCGGGGCAGGACGTGTCGACGGCGCGCGTGGCTGGAATATGCTCTGGCATGTCGTATTGCCGCAGTTGCGCCAGGTAGGTTTCATCGCCCTTGCCGTTACGGTCGTCGGCGCATTGCGATCATTCGACATGATCGCGGTGATGACATCGGGCGGTCCCTTCGGCTCGTCCGAGGTGCTCGCCTACCAGATGTACGAGCAGTCGATCTTTTCCTACCGCTTCGGCTACGGCGCTGCGATCGCCACTATCCTCTTTGTAATCATGATCATTTTCATCACCTGGTATCTGCGCGTCATGGTGCGCATGGAACGGGAGACACGCTGATGTATCCTCGCCCCATCCCCGAGGAGAAGCCCGCACTTCGCGGCCTTTATGCCGGCTTTGTCGGCCTCATCCTCATATTGTGGCTGTTGCCGCTCTTTGCCGTCATGCTGACGGCATCCAAGACGGCCGATGAGATCATGGCCGGCAAATACTGGTCCTGGCCTGAGCACTTCAATCTCATCGAGAATTTCCAGTCCGTCTTCCAGCAGACGAACATGTGGGGCTATTTCATCAACAGCCTCATCATTACCCTGCCTTCGGTGCTGCTGGTGCTCGTGTTGTCGACGCTGACCGGCTATGTGCTCGCACGCTACAATTTTCGCGGCAATGCCCTGCTCTTCTCGCTCTTCGTCGGCGGCAACTTCCTGCCTGCGCAGATCATGATGATCCCGGTGCGCGATCTTATGGTCTCAGTCGGCCTCTACGACACCTATTTCGCGCTAATCATCTTCCATGTTGCCTTCCAGACGGGTTTTGCGACCCTGTTCATGCGCAATTTCATCGCGGCACTGCCCGATGAATTGTTCCAGGCGGCGCGTGCGGAAGGCGCGTCCCCCTGGCAGACAATGCGCCATGTCGTCATACCGCTGATGCGGCCGGCGCTTGCCGCCCTTGCAATCCTGATCTTCACCTTCGTCTGGAACGATTACTTCTGGGCGATCGTACTCACCCAGAGCGACGTCGTGAAGCCGGTGACGGCGGGCCTGAACAACCTCAGAGGCGAATGGACGTCGGCCTGGAATATCGTGGCGGCGGCAACATTGTTCGTCGCCGTTCCGCCGGTCCTGATGTTCTTCCTGATGCAGAAGCATTTCATCGCGGGTCTTACCATGGGTGCCGTCAAGGGCTGACACGTCCCGCACCGCGCGAACCGATTTGGAGTACTATTCATGAGCCATGTACAGCTGGTCGATATCGACAAACATTATGGCGGCTACCACGCCCTGCGTTCGGTGAATCTATCCGTCGACAAGGGCGAATTCATCGTCATGGTCGGCCCATCGGGCTGCGGTAAATCTACCACGCTGAAGACGATTGCCGGGCTTGAGACCATCAGCTCGGGCGAGATCTGGATCAACGGCCGCAACGTGACACGCGAAGAGCCGGGCGATCGCGGCATTGCCATGGTCTTCCAGTCCTATGCGCTTTATCCGCACATGACGGTTGCCGAGAACATGGGTTTCGGCCTGAAGATGGCCAAGCGTCCGCAAGCCGAGATCGAAGCTGCCGTCAAGCGTGCGGCGGACATCCTTAGAATATCCGACCAACTCGACAAGCGCCCAAAGCAGCTCTCGGGCGGCCAGCGCCAGCGCGTTGCCATCGGCCGTGCCATCACCCGTGCACCGGAGGTTTTCCTCTTCGACGAGCCGCTCTCCAATCTCGATGCGGCGCTGCGCACGCAAATGCGCGTCGAGCTTTCGACGCTGCACCAGCAGCTTGGCTCGACGATGATCTATGTGACGCACGATCAGGTCGAGGCGATGACCATGGCGAGCCGCATCGTCGTGTTCAACAAGGGTATCATCGAACAGGAAGGTGCCCCGCTTAGTCTCTATCACAACCCGGCAAACCAGTTCGTTGCCGGCTTCCTCGGCGCGCCGCGGATCAATTTCGTCAATGCAAAGCTCGTTTCCCTTCGTGACGGCGTGGCTGAAGTCGCGCTTGAAGGTAGCGGCACGACAGTCCGGGTTCCCGTGGCCGATGTCGGCGATCTTAAAGCAGAAGCGAGCCTCACCCTGGGCATCCGGCCGGAATCGCTGAAGATCGGCGCTTCCAGTGAGGACGCCGCCATTTCTCTCGACGGCAGGGTCCGCCTCGTCGAGCAACTCGGTCGCGAAACCATTCTCTACGTCGATGCAGGCCCGCTTGCCACGATCGGCTCGGAAAGCGGTACGCGCAATTTCACCGTTCAGCTCGGCAATGCGACCGGGTTTTCGGCCGGCGAGCAGGTCAAGCTGTCCGCCTCCACCTCCTCCCTCTACCTCTTCGGCCCCGATGGCAGAACCCTCAGCCGGCCGAAGCCCATCATTGCCTCTCTGTAAAGAAAGCTTGTGAGCTCATGAAAGTTTTGGAAAGAAAGCCGCTCTCGGTCTGGCGGACGCTCAACCTCGACGGCTTTATGGTCGGCGTACCGCATTATCCCGAACATGTCGACGAGAGCTATTGGGACCGAGATGCCGAACGCATGGTGGCCGCCGGTTTCAACACCGTCCGCATGGCGGAATTCGCCTGGCATATCATGGAGCCGCATGAAGACCATTTCGACTTCTCGCTCTTCGACAAGGCGATTGCCGGCCTGGCCAGGCATGGCATCAAGACCATCCTTTGCACCCCGACGGCAACGCCGCCGCGCTGGCTGACGGCAAAATATCCGGAAGTCCTGCGTGTCGATGCGAATGGCAGGCAGGCAAGCCACGGGTCGCGCCAGCATTGCGACACGACAAGCCCGGTGCTGCGCCGGCACAGCCAGCGCATAACCCGCATCATGGCAGAGCATTACCGCGACAATCCCGACGTCATCGGCTGGCAGACGGATAACGAGTTGAACACAACAACCTCCGAAAGCTACTCGCCATCGGCGCTGATCGAATTCCAGAAGTTCTGCCGTGCAAAATACGGCACGATCGAAGCCTTGAACTTTGCCTGGGGCGGCGATTTCTGGGCAACGGCCTACCAGACCTTCGACCAGATCGTCTTCCCGAAACCGATGAATCCGTCCTTCTCCAGCCCCGGCCACGTGCAGGACTATCACCGCTTCCTCGCCTTCGCGACGGCCCTCTTCCAGCACGATCAGGTGGAAATCCTGAGGGCCACCAATCCCGCATGGTTCATCTTCCACAATCTCGGCAACCTTGCCGACATCGATTTTCGCGGTCAGTTCGGCCAGGATCTCGATTTCATCGGGTTCGACATCTATCCGTTCCTTTATGACGAGATGCGCCGCGGCGGCGGGCATGCGATCACGCAGGCTTTCCACCTCGACCAATGCCGCGCCTATTCGGGCAATTTCATCGTTCCCGAGCAGGCCTCCGGCCTCGGCAGCCAGCCGGGCTTTTCCTCCTCCGTGCCGGAGCCCGGCGAGATGCGCCGCATGGCGATGACCTCGGTCTCGCGTGGTGCAGACGGGTTGATGTTCTTCCGCTGGCGGCCGGCGCATTTTGGCGCCGAGATCTACTGGAACGGCATTATCGATCACGATGACGTGCCGCGCCGCCGTTACGAGGAAGCCAAGCAATTCGCGTCGGATATCCGCAAGATCGAGGACAAGCTGCTCGGCACCGCTGTCCGCATGGATGTTGCCATCGCCGGCGCGGATTTCGACAATCAGGAAGCCTACAAGACCTATGCGATCGGCCTGCCGAGCCCGATGCAGGATGCTGCCCATCTGCACCGCGCATGCTATGAGGCCGGTGTTGCCTGCGGCGTCATCCATCCGGAAGATGATCTCTCACGCGTCAAGGCCCTCTATGTTCCCCACTGGGTTATGTGGAAAGAGGAATGGTCGCCAGCGGTTGAGAAGTTCGTCGCCGATGGCGGCACGCTCATCCTGTCGGCAATGACGGGAACTCGCGACGACAACAATCATATCATCCGCACCCAGGCACCGGGTCGGGCGCTCTCGGAGCTTTCGGGCGTGCGTGTCTACGAATTCGGCCCGGTCTCCGCTCCGGGCGCGGATGGGCTGTTCACCGGTTTTCGCGAGGGCGGTATCGGCAGCCACCAGCCCTCGCCACGTCCGGCGGCAACCTCCGCCTCGCGCAAATATGCCTATACGATCGGAAACCGCCAGCTGGAAGCCGGGCACCTTTACGAGAAGCTGGAAACGACCACGGACACGGAGATCGTTGGCCGCTGGTCCGATCGCTTCCTGGAAGGCACGCCAATGTTGACGCGCCGGCGGCATGGCAATGGTCAGGTCTATTATCTCGGCACCTATCTGACCGCGCCGCTTGCGGAGGTCATTCGCGAGCTTCTCGTCAGCGACGGCATTGCCACGCCGCTGGTGCAGGATCTGCCTGCAGGCGTCGAAGTGTCGCTGCGCGAGGGTGACGGCAGGAAGCTGCTATTCGTCCTCAACACGGAACACGAAGCGAAGATCGTCAATCTGCCTGCAGGTACCGATCTACTGACCAGCAAGGCGATATCGGGCACGACCGAACTCGCCGGCTACGGCGTATTGGTAATCGAGCAATCGGCCTGACCCCACCCATGACGTATCCGGTGCCGAGGATGAAACTTCGGCGCCGAAGCTTGGGCGATCGGGCTCTTCAATCGCCGACTGGCGCCTAGAGCATTTTTCTACGCATTTCGAAAGGGAAACCGTAGTGCGCTTTTCCTGGAAATTCTCTAGGAGCGCAGCGAATTGAAGTGCTGCATCATGCGCTCGGCCGCCGGACGAATGCCGGTGAACAGTTCGAAAGCCTTCACCGCCTGGAATACCGCCATGCCACCGCCGTCGAGAACGCGGCAGCCTGTCTGCCGGGCGAGTTTCACCAACTCGGTCTCGATCGGGAAGTACACGATTTCCGCGACCCAGAGGCGGTCGGACAGGAGCCGCGCATCGAGCGGCAGTCCTGGATGCGCGGTCATGCCGGTCGGCGTTGCATGGACCAGACCGTCCGCCACATCCAATGTTGCGGCAAGATCACGACCAATCGAAAAACGGCAAGTGTCGTGTGCCGGCTGAAGCTGATCCACGAGGGCCTGCGCGCGCAAGGGGTCGAGATCGAATATCTCAATCGAATGCGCACCCATTTCAGCCACAGCATGGGCAACGGCAACGCCGGCGCCGCCCGCACCCAGCTGCACAATGTGATCGAGTGAAACCCCGGTCAGCCCACGCCGGAAACTTTCGGCAAATCCCCACCAATCGGTATTGTGGCCGATCCTGCGTCGTCCATCAAAGACGATCGTATTGATGGATCGCAGCGTCTGGGCGTCGGGCGACAGTTCGTCCACCAGTGCCACGGCCGCCTGCTTGCAGGGATGGGTGATGTTGAGGCCGGCAAAGCCCTGCGCCTCGGCCTCATCGATGAGAGCCGGCAGGTCCGACGCGGAGAGACCGCGCGTGTCCAGGTCGATGAGATCGTAGCGATAGGATAGGCCACAATGCTCGCCTTCGCGCATATGCATGGCCGGCGTCAGCGAACGCCCTATCCCGGCACCGATCAATCCGACACGAAGTTGACGAGGAACAATGGCGGCTTGAGTGTTCAATCTTTCCTCCCGAGCAGCAAAACAAAGCCATGCTACAGGCTTGCTTGCAAAATGTACGAACTAGTACGTAAAGTCAATATGAGGCATGGTTGAGTGCGGCTGGAAAACGCCAGTGCCAATCAAATAACTCTGCGCCTCGTCAGGCCAATTCGAAGGAGGGATGTCTCAGAAAAGCAAGGATCGCATCGACGATCAGAGACTTGTGCCGCGTCTTTAACATTTCGGATGACAAATCACGCTCGAAGATCGCCCCGAACGTGTGCCGATTGGAAACGCGAAAAAAGCACTGTGCGCTGATCATCATGTGCAGATCGACCGGGTCTACCCGGCGCGTGAAACTGCCATCGGCGTAGCCCCGCTCGAGGATTCCAGTGATGATATCGATGATTGCGATGTTCATCTGCGACAGGACGACCGAACGCTTCATATGTTCGGCGCGATGGATGTTCTCGATGCTGACCAGGCGGACGAAATCCGGATTTTGGTCGTCGTGATCGAAGGTGCTGGCGATCAACTGCGCCATGGCTTGAACGGGCGGCATGTTCTCGAGATCGAGTTCACTCTCGAGTGTGCGGATCTTCGTATAGGCCTGCTCGAGAACAGCAAGATAGAGCCCCTCCTTGCTGCCGAAATAGTAATAGATCATGCGCTTGGACGTCTTGGTGCGCTCGGCGATTTCATCGACGCGCGCACCGGAAAAACCTGCTGCGACGAATTCCTCGGTGGCGATCTTGAGGATATTTTCCTTGGTCGCGTCTGGATCGTTCTTTCGCGTAAGACGCTCGATCTTGGCCGCTTGCGCTTTGGTCATGCCTTGCTCGTCTTCCTGGGTCTGTCCCTGCCCAACATTGAAGATCAAAGCTTTAACACAGGCTTCACGCCAATGGGGAGGGTCTAAAGTTTCGGCAGACCAATCGGTCGCAGATGCCGCCTCAGCGCTGCTATGCGAAAGATGGCATTCGCCGCACCATAGCCGCGATAGCCGCTGCGCTGGACGATTTCGAAGAAGAAGCCTTCGCCGTAGGTGGGGCTGTAGAGCTGGAAATATTCGCCGTGATCGTCGCGATCATAGAGAATGTTATGTGCCTTCAGGCGATCTGTGAAAGCCGGCTCGAGGCCGAACCTCGCCTCCAGGTCGTCGTAATAGTTGGGCGAGATCACCAAGGTGGCAAAGCCGTTATCCGATAAGGCAGCCGCAGCCGCAAAGATATTATCGGTCGCAAAGGCCAGATGCTGGATGCCGGAGCCGAAGGTCTCGGCGATGAAGTGGCCGGCCAAGGTATTGCGGTTTTCCGCACCGTTCAGCGTGATGCGCAAGGTGCCTGGCTCGTTTTCGACCACCTGGCTGCGAACGACGCCGGCAGGATCGATAATGTCGACCATCGGCGTCTTATGCGCATTCAATATCGCGGTATAAAAGAGCAGCCAGGTCAACAGTTCCTCATATTTCATCGTTTGCGCGACGTGATCTATGCCCGTCAGTCCGACCGGCCGCAGATTGGTATCGTCGTCGACTGGGTCGAACTCGATCTCCCATATGCGGGCGAGCGCGCTCTTGCGATCGAGAAGATAAAGAACGCCGCCGCCAACGCCCCTGACCGCCGGCATTTCGATCTCGCCGGGATCCAAAGGCTGTCCGAAGCGTTCCGCGCCGAGGGCGACGGCCCGCGCGACCGCAGCTTCGGCATCATCAACCCATAATCCCATCGCATAAGCCGACTGCCCATGCAAAGCATAGGAGGCACCGGCAAACCCATCCGGATCGGTATTGACGACAAGGTTGATGTCGCCCTGCCGGAAGACATCGACGCGCTTGCTCTTGTGGTGTCCGACATGGCGAAAGCCCAATGTACGTAGCCGATCGGAGAGGACGGATGTTTCTGCCTCGTCGACTGTAAACTCGATAAAGGCAATGCCGTCCACTTCGGCGCGAGCCGGCATGGGCGGCAAGGTGAGGCTGCTGTTCCCCGCACGGCGAACCTGATCGCCGAGATAGACAAGTGAACGCCTGCCATCGACGGCGATGGCGGTCGGCGAACCGCCGCGGAACTGATCGTTGAAAATCTCCAGCGACAGATAGCCGTCGTAGCCCGTTGCCGCGACCGCTTTCATGAATTCGAGCACCGGAAGGTCGCCCTCCCCCGGCATATTACGGAAATGGCGGCTCCAATAGAGGAGATCCATGTCGATCAACGGCGCATCGGCAAGCTGGATGATGAAGATCTTTTCCTTCGGGATCGAACGGATCGAATTGACGTCGATCTTGCGCGAAAGCGTATGGAAGCTGTCGAGGATGAGACCAATATTCGGATGATCGGCCCGGCGGACGATCTCCCAGGCATCTCGGTGATCGTGAATGTGCCGGCCCCAGGCAAGCGCCTCATAGCCAACACGCAGACCGCGCTTGGCCGCCCTCTCGCCGAGCTCGAAGAAGTCGGCTGCGGCGCGGTCGATCCCTCCCAATGCCACGGACGAGACGTTCGAACAAACAAGAACAAGATCGGTTCCCATCTCCTGCATCAGGTCGAACTTGCGTTCGGCACGATCGAAGGTTCGGCTGCGCAAGGGTTCGGGCATGCCTTCAAAGTCCCGGAAGGGCTGAAAGAGCGTGATCTCCAGCCCATGATCTCTCACCATCTGACCGACCTGGCGTGGCGATTCATCGAAGGCGAGAAAATCGTTCTCGAAGATCTCCACGCCATCGAAACCGGCCTTGGCGATGGCCTGAAGCTTTTCCTTGAGGTCACCGCTGATCGAAACGGTCGCAATCGAGGTTTTCATTGTTTCATCCCGCTACTTGACGATTTTCAACAAACTCATCCGCGATCGCTGGACGTCATCGCTGGCAAGATCGGACCAGACGGCTAGACCGTCCGATCGGCATGGCGAACGGAGGCCGCCAGACGTCGTTCATCCCTGCCGAGCTGATCGATCGGTGTCTTGTAGGTCTCCGTTGCCGTTGCTGCGGAAACAGCCGCGATCAAAGCTGTAATCGAGGTAAAGACGGCAACCGGCACCCATCCCATCGGTCCTGTGCCCATCACGGCCGCGCTGATGGTCGGCGCGAAGCCGCCGAGCGCGAAGCCGATCTGAGTTCCGACGGCCATGCCGGACAGACGCACGCGAGTGTCGAACATTTCTGCATAGAGCGCCGGCCAGATGCCGTTGGAAGCGCTGTAAACCACGCCGGAAAGCAGAATGCCAAGGACGAAGACCAGCATGAGGTTGTTCTGGCTGATGGCCCAGATGTAAGGCCAGATCAGCACCGCGCAGCCGATGGCGCCGAAGATGAAGATAGGCTTGCGGCCGATGCGATCCGCAAGGATCGCCCACGCGGGGATCGCGCCCAGCGCCACGATATTGGCAAGCACCAGAACGGTCAGCATCGTCGAGCGATCGATATGCATGGTGTTGACGGCATAGGACAGCGTGAAGACGCTGAAAATCGTGCTTACGACGGAAATCAGCGCCGCAAAGATGATGCGCAGCACATCAGCCCAATAATTGGTGAGAAGCGAGACGAGCGGCACTTTTGCGACTTCGCCCTTCTTTGTTTCCTCCAGAAAGGCCGGGGTTTCAGCAAGCGTGCGGCGTACCCAGAATCCGACGATAACAACCACGAAGCTCAGGAAAAACGGGATACGCCAGCCCCATGACATCAATGCGGCTTCATCGAGCTTTCCAAGCGGGATGAAGACCAATGTTGCAAGGATCAGCCCGGCCTGCGTTCCGCTCAGCGTGAAACTGGTGAAGAAGGCGCGCCGGTTTTCAGGTGCGTGCTCAAGTGTCATCGAACTGGCGCCAGCCTGTTCGCCGGCCGCTGAAATGCCCTGCAGCAAACGCGCCAGAACCAGAAGAATGGGCGCCAGGATGCCAGCCTGATTGTAGGTCGGCAGGCAGCCGATGATGAAGGTCGAAAACCCCATAAGGAGCAGCGTGAAGGTCAGCACCTTCTTGCGGCCGAACTTGTCGCCGACGTGGCCGAGAACCACTGCGCCAAGCGGCCGCATGATATAGGCAACGCCAAAGGTCGCGAATGAGGCGATAGCGGCCGTTTGCGGATCTTCCGCCGAAAAGAAGATCTTCGGGAAAATGAGCGCTGCTGCCGTACCGTAGACGAAGAAATCGTAGTATTCGACGGCGCTTCCCAACCAGCTCGCAAGAGCCGCGCGCTTGGGTGTCTTGTGTTCGATTTGTGTTTTCATGGTCGTTCCTCCCCAGAGCATTCGGATGTCGAGGACATATCGCAACCAGGCGCATCCGGCCTCCGCCTGCACCCGCCTACAAGGACATCCGAGATCATCCTGACAGTCATCGATGCTGCACGATGCAGCATCCGTCACTCCTCGCCAATGATAATGTACGAACTAGTTCGTTTTGTAAAGCGCCACCGAATTGCGATCACGCGGCACGTTGTTGCGGCATCAGAAATAATGCGCTGAACCAGCTTGTTGCGCCGCAGACAGATGTGGTGGCGATCTTGCAACTCAGGCCGTCACGCAACCAAACGGAGCTTTATGACAGAGTCATTCCGGCCGTTGTCCGGAGCCTGCAGCTCAAAACGATTGCATGTCGAAAACCTAGCGAGCATAAGATGCCACGCAAACACTACGCCTTCCTGATGGCGGACAATCCGCAGGATTTAACAAAAGTCGGAGCTGCAAATGAATGCGAATGACCGCCAGGAGCTTTGGTCGAAAATCGATGATTCCAAACAACGACTCATCGAATTGAGTGATCGCGTTTGGGGAATGCCCGAGGTTTGCTATACCGAGGTGCGCTCCGCCGCAGAACACAAGGCCGAACTCCTGCATCAAGGCTTTCGCGTGAAGGAAGGCTTAGCCGGAATTCCAACGTCCCTCGTTGGAGAGCTCGGCGAAAGCGGCCCTGTCATTGCATTCCTCGGAGAATACGATGCGCTGCCAGGTCTCAGCCAGGAGGCGGGTATTGCCGAACACAAGCCTGTCGAGGCGGGTGGTCACGGTCATGGTTGCGGCCATAACCTGCTCGGCTCCGGCGCCATGCTGGCGGCTGTCGGGTTGGCGAACTTCCTGAAAGAAAAGGGTATTCCGGCGCGTGTTCGCTACTATGGATGCCCGGCGGAAGAAGGCGGCGCCGCCAAGGCCTTCATGGTACGCGACGGCGCTTTCGACGATGTCGATATCGCCATTTCCTGGCATCCCAACAGCTTCTGGGAGGTGGTGCCACCTTTATCATTGGCCAATACGCGCGCCGATTTCGTCTTCAAGGGGCGGGCTTCACATGCCGCAGCCACCCCGCATCTGGGGCGCAGCGCATTGGACGCCGTCGAGCTGATGAGTGTTGGCGTAAACTATATGCGCGAACATATGCCGTCCGATGCCCGCGTCCATTCAGCCATACTGGACACCGGCGGCATCGCCCCCAATGTGGTTCAGGCCCATGCGCGTGTCCGATACTCGATACGCGCCATGGAATTGCAGGACATGCTCGATCTGGTGCAACGCGTCTACAAGATTGCGCAGGGAGCGGCCCTGATGACCGAAACCAGCGTGGAAATGAAGATCGTCAGCGCGGTCTCCAACACGTTGGGCAACAAGCCGCTCGAACAGGCTCTTTACAATGCGATGGACGAACTGGGCGTACCGTCATTCGATGATGGGGATCGCGCATTTGCGAGGAGAATTCAGGGCACTTTGTCTGATGCCGATATCGCGGCCGAATACAAGGCCATCGGAATGCCGGTCACTGACGAGCCGCTCGCGACCTTTCTCACTCCACAAAACACAAACCGCAAGCCACTGATCGGGTCAACGGATGTTGGCGACGTCAGCTGGGTCGTCCCGACCGTTCAGGTTCACGCGCCGACGGTTGCGATCGGCACGCCGTTTCATACGTGGCAGGTAGTGGCTCAGGGCAAGATGCCGGCAGCGCACAAGGCGATGGTGCACGCCGCAAAGGCCATGGCCGCGACGGGGCTCGCTGCAATCACTGATCCAGTATTGATGGAAAGTGCAAAAGCCGCCTTGGCCGAGCAAACAGCCCGCAGCCCCTATGTCAGCCCGTTGAATGCGGATGTAATGCCACCCCTGGATATGTCCAGGGGATAGTTGCCTTTCGCCTTGGCGCAGAAATGCTTACCGGAGATCGAAAAGCGGCTGTATTGACATAAGCGCTGTTCGCAATCCGCAAGTTACCGACCGGCATCGTCGCCGTCTGCCAGCGGCACGAGCAACCCAAGCTTGACGTCGCGCAATACAACATTGGTGTGCATGCGCCGGATTTGAGGATTCTCCGCCATGATTACGGCGGCGATGTCGTCATAGTGCTCGACATCCCTGGCCGTGACGATCGCAATGAGGTCGACGGCACCCGTGACATAATAGACCTGCTGGATGTGATCCTGCTTTTCCGCCCAAAGGCGGAACTTGGCAAGCGCATCGTAATTGTCGCGCTCGATCTCCATGCCGACGATGAACACCATCGGCGTCCCGGTCGCCTTGCGGTCGACGACCGCGATTTCCGCCTTGATGATACCATCCTCGCGCAACCTTTTCAGGCGCCGCTGCACGGCGGAGGTCGAAAGGCCGACCTCTTCGGCGATCGCTTCGGCAGTGAGTTGGCAATTGCGTTGGACGATGTCGAGAATATCGCGATCAAACCGATCCAGATTTTCCATTCCCACTCCTCTGCCGCCGATGAAATCAAATGACGACATCTCTATTCTATCATAAAAGATGCACAAGAAATACATTTTTGCATTTTTTGTGCAAAATGATCTGAAATTGCGCGCAAATTCCGCCCTTCTTCGCGATATTCTCCGCAAATTGTTTTTCATCGGAATTCTATATGACAGCGCTGTCCTCCCAGGCGCTTTGCGTGGAAGATCTTCACAAGAGCTTTGGGTCACATCAGGTCCTCAAGGGCGTTTCAACCACCGCCAATCAGGGGGACGTGATTTCCATCATCGGCTCCTCCGGCTCCGGAAAAAGCACGTTTCTGCGATGCATAAACCTGCTTGAGATGCCCGATCGCGGCCGCATCGTCGTCAACGGCGAGGAAGTCGCCCTGAGACGAGGACGCCACGGACAGATGCAGCCGAAAAGCTGGCGGCAGATCGAACGGATGCGCAGTGGGCTCGGCATGGTTTTCCAGAGCTTCAATCTCTGGGCGCACATGACCGTTCTCGAAAACATCATCGAGGCCCCGGTGCATGTCCTGGGTGTGCCCCGTCGCGAGGCGATCGAGAAGGCTGAGGCTCTTCTCAATAAAGTCGGGCTTTACGACAAGCGCGATGCCTATCCGGCCTTCCTCTCCGGAGGGCAGCAGCAAAGGGCAGCGATTGCTCGCGCGCTTTGCATCGATCCGGCCGTGATGCTCTTCGACGAGCCGACATCGGCCCTCGATCCCGAACTGGTCGGCGAAGTCCTCAAAGTCATCCGCGACCTCGCCGAGGAGGGCCGGACCATGCTGCTGGTCACGCACGAGATGCGCTTTGCCCGCGACGTCTCGAACCACGTTCTCTTCCTGCATCAGGGACGGATCGAGGAGGAAGGGCCGCCCAGGCAGATCTTCGATGCTCCGATCAGCTCTCGCTGTCGGGAGTTTACCGGCATGCTGACGTCCTGATCCCCATCCCATTCGCAGACAAAACCATTAGGAGAATCCCTTACATGAGACTGATTTCCACCTTACTTGCCGGACTTGCCCTTACGCTCTCTTCCATGACCGCTCATGCGGAAGTTCGCTTTGGCATCATGAACGAATCCTACCCGCCCTTCTTCGCCAAGGATGCCTCGGGCAAATGGCAGGGCTGGGAAATCGACATGATGGACGCCGTCTGCGAGCAGATGAAAGAGAAATGCTCGATCGTCGAGCTTTCCTGGGATGGCCTCATTCCGGCGCTTCAGAGCAAGAAGTTCGATGTGATCTGGTCATCGATGTCGAATACGGCCGAGCGCTCGAAGGTCATCGATTTCACCGATAAATATTACAATACGCCCAGCACGCTGATCGGCCCGAAGGACCAGAAGACAGGCGCAACCGCAGACGACGTCAAGGGCAAGGCCATCGGCATTCAGGTGTCGACCATCCAGTCGGAATATTACAAGAAATACTTTGCCAAGGTCGCGGACGAGAAGACCTACCAGACGCTCGACGAGGCGTTTCAGGATCTTGCCGCCGGCCGCATCGACTATGTCTTTGGCGATTCCCTTGCGCTTGATGCCTTCCTGAAGAGCGATGGCGGCAAGGATTGCTGCGCCAAGATGGGCGACGTGGCCGACGACAAGGAAATCCTCGGAGCCGGCGTTTCCGGCGGCCTGCGCAAGGAAGACACCGAACTCAAGGCAAAGCTCAACGCCGCGATCGCCGCAGTACGTGCCAGCGGCAAATACGACGAGATCACCAAGAAGTATTTCACTTTCGATATCTACGGCGCGAAGTAAACGATCGCGGCGATGGCGACCTCCCAGCAAGGCATACTCGATCTGCTCTCCCCCTATCCGCCCGGATGGGGTGGCGTGCTCCTGACCGGGGCCGTCTCAACGGTCGCCATCTCCGCCGGCGCTTTTCTGATCGGCCTTCTGCTTGGTACTGGCGGTGCGTTGGGCAAGCTTTCCAGTATCAGGCCAATCCGCCTTCTGCTTGAGCTCTATACGACCACCGTTCGCGCAGTCCCCGAGCTGATCCTGATCGTCGGGCTCTATTATGCCGGAATGGACGGCCTCAATCGGCTCCTCGCGGCGCTCAACCTGCCTGCCTTCGAATTGAACGGCTTTGCTGTCGCGGTCGCCGTGCTCGGTTTCGTGCAGGGCGCCTATATGACGGAGGTGTTGCGCGGCGCGATCTTGGCGATCCCCGTCGGCCAGATCGAGGCGGCCAAGGCTTTCGGCATGGGGCCGCGGCTGCGTTTCCGTCGCATCATCCTGCCCGCCCTACTGCCGAACGCTCTGCCCGGTCTTGCCAATCTGTGGATGTCAGTGACGAAGGACAGCGCTCTCGTTGCAGTCGTCGGCTACCAGGAACTGGCCCTCGCCACGCGTCTCGCCGGCGCAAGCACCAAGCATTATTTCATCTTCTTCCTGGCATCCGCCCTCATCTATCTCGCGCTGACACTCGTCTCGAACGCCATATTCAATCTGGTCGAGCGGCGGGTGCGGCGCGGCCAACCGAAGCTTGCGTGAGGAGTGCCGGCATGACCTTCTCATGGATATCATCCTATTGGCCGCTTCTGTTGACGGGAGCCGCGCAAACGCTGTCGCTGCTTGCGATTTCGGTCGTCTTCGGCTTCATCATCGCGATCGGCCTAGCCTTCGCCCAGGTCAGCGGCGGCCCGATCCTGCGAAGCCTTGCCCGCGGCTACTGCACCTTCTTCCGGGGCACGCCCCTGCTGATACAGCTCTGGCTGCTCTATTACGGTGTCGGTTCTCTTCTGCCGATGATCCCGGGCATCCGCCAGAGCCTGTTCTGGCCGATCCTGCGCGAAGGCTTCTTCTTTGCCGCAGTGAGCTTCACGCTGAATTATGCGGCCTACGAAGCGGAGGTGTTGCGCGGCGCCTTGCTCGCCGTCCCGAAAGGCGAGCTGGAAGCCGGCCGCGCATTCGGCATGCGTCCCTTCACGCTGACGCGGCGCATCTGGCTGCCGCGCGCCATTCGTATCGCATTGCCGACGATCGGCGGCGAAATCGTCATGCAGCTGAAGGCGACACCGCTCGCCTTCACGGTGACGGTAATGGATCTCTATGCCGTTGCCACCAAGGTTCGCCAGGACACGCTGCTCGTCTACGAACCGCTGATCGTCGTTACCGTTTTCTATCTCATCCTTACAGCCATCATCGCGCGAAGCTTCCGCTTTCTGGAAGCGCAGGTGCCGGTGCGGCGCTAACCCACGGCGCGAGGGAGAGATGAAACCTCTCCGCAGATCCGAGCCATTCTGGAGATCCTATTCATGAGCAAACTGTTGATCCTCGATGGCGGCATGAGCCGCGAACTGCTGCGTCTCGGCGCGGAATTGAAGCAGCCGGAGTGGTCGGCGCTGGCGCTCGTCAATTCGCCGGAGATCGTCCGGCAGGTCCATGGCGAATTCATCGCTGCCGGCTCGGACGTCATCACGACGAACAGCTACGCGCTCGTGCCCTTTCACATTGGCGAGGAGCGATTCCGGAAGGAAGGAGCCGACCTCATCGCCCTTTCTGGTCGGCTGGCGCGCGACGCCGCCGATGCCTGCAAGGATCGAAAGGTCCTGGTCGCCGGTTCGTTGCCGCCCATCTTCGGCTCCTACGAGCCGCAGAATTTCGACGCGTCTCGGGTACAAGACTATCTCAAGGTTCTGGTCGAAAACCTTGATCCCTATGTCGATGTCTGGCTTGGCGAAACCCTTAGCCTGATCGCGGAGGGAGAGGCGGTTCGGACTGCGGTTGCTGGCACCGGCAAGCCGTTCTGGATCTCCTTCACACTCGCGGATGACGCCGCGCAGAGGAATGGCGCCTCTCCCAAGCTTCGATCCGGCGAAGCCGTCGAGGATGCGGCTCAGTGGGCGGCGTCATCTGGCGCCGACGCACTTCTGTTCAACTGCAGCAAACCGGAAGTCATGCGAAAGGCCGTCGATACGGCAGCGGAGATTTTCAAGCGGGACGGCAACAATCTGCAAATCGGCGTCTATGCCAATGCCTTCGAGGGAGAGCAAGGCGAGTCCGCTGCCAACGAGGGCCTTCACGCGACCCGAGAGGATCTGAACGATGACGCCTATTCACGCTTCGCCTGCTCGTGGGTCGATGCTGGCGCGACGATGGTCGGCGGCTGCTGCGGAATTGGCGCCGGACATATTCATCGGCTGAAAAAGGCTCTCCTTGCCCCTCAAGGAGCATAGGAGAGCCTCGGGCAAATATCGATCCGGGCGGGATCATCAGGATGGGCTGTATCGGAACGATCAGGCAGCCTTGAAAGGAGCGATCGCAGCCCTGTAGGCGATGAGATCCTCGATCGTGACAAGGTGGAGGCCATGCCGCTCGGCGAAAACTTCAAGCTCGGGGAGGCGCGCCATCGTGCCGTCGTCATTCGCCACTTCGCAGATGACACCGGCTGGTGATAGGCCGGCAAGCCTGGCAAGATCCACCGCTGCTTCCGTATGGCCGGGACGCGACAGGACACCGTTTGGATGCGCGCGAAGCGGAAAGATATGACCGGGCCGGGCAAATTCCTCCGGACGCGATCCGTCCCTGACAAGGGCACGAACGGTTGCCGCCCTGTCGGCGGCAGATATTCCGGTCGTGGTTTCCGGGATGTAGTCGACCGAAACGGTAAACGCGGTCTTGAGGACTTCGGTGTTGCGCGGCACCATCAGCGGAATATCGAGTTCGTCGAGCCTTTCGCCCTCCATCGGAACGCAGATGAGACCGCGGGCATGGTTCATCATGAAAGCGATTGCCTGCGGCGTGACCGCTTCCGCAGCAATCACCAGATCGCCTTCGTTTTCGCGGTCGCGATCATCGACGACAACGATGATCTCTCCCCGCGCAATCGCAGCGATCGCATCTTCAATTTTCGAAATTGTCATTTTCCTGCCTTTCAAGGGTTGCCGCTTGGAACGGCGTGCATGGCCGGTTAAAGCCACCATTTTCCCTTGGGCGAACAAGCATGTGAACGCCACCATGAAGCAGCGTCTCCTGCGTTGCTCTCTTCCATCCGGACTATGACCGTCGGCTCCGGCATCTCACCGGATCTGCTGACCCTTCCGATAACCGGAAGGCGCTCGCGGGCTCGAGGAAGCTCCCCATACCGCCGGTGGGGAATTACACCCCGCCCTGAGAACACGTAAAAGATAAGGGATCAATGCCTGGTTCCGCAAGAGGCATTGATCGCCGAATTGTCGAGAATCCGATCCGCCCATTGAACGCACCGTTCCTCATTGTCGAACTAAGACATGATCAGGCCGCCGTCGACATTGATCGTCTGGCCGGTGATATAGGCGGCATCGTCGCTGGCAAGGAAAGTGACGAGACCTGCAACGTCTTCGCCCGATCCGGCCCGTTTCATCGGAATGCCCTCGACCCATTCCTTCATGAGCTCGCCGGGACCGTAATTGCCCAACAGCTTGCCCCATGCCTGATCGTTATAGGCCCACATATCGGTTTCGATGATCCCGGGGCAGAAGGCATTCACGGTAATTCCCTCGGTCGCGACTTCCTTTGCCAAGCTCTGGGTAATGCCGACGACGCCCATCTTCGATGCCGCATAATGCGGCGTGTAGATGAAGCCGTCGCGCGCCTGGCCGGAGGCGGTATTGATGATCCGGCCACCGCGCCCATGCTTGCGCATGCGGGCAATCGCCTCCTGGGCGCAAAGGAAGACGCCTTTGGTGTTGACCGCCATGACCTTGTCCCATTCGCCCTCGGTCATGTCCTCGACGCGGGCAATGGTGATGACGCCGGCATTCTGGATCGATACCTCAACGGCGCCGAAAGCCGCTTCGGCAGCCTCGTAGAGACCTTTCACGCTGGCCTTGTCCGTCACGTCGCCGACAAAAGAAATTGCCTTTCCGCCGTTAGTCTTGATCTCATCGGCGACCGCATGGACGGAATCCTCATTGGCCGAGACCACGAGATTGGCACCCTCGCGCGCGAACCGCCTGGCGATCGCAGCACCGATGCCGCGGCTCGCGCCGGTAATGACGACGGTCTTGTTTTCGAAGCGTTGCATTTCCTATTCCTTTCGCGGTGACAGCCATGCCAGGCGTCGACTCCAGGGCTGATCGCCCCGCCTGTTGCTGGCGACTTCAAACGGTAGCCGAAATAATCCCGGCGAACTCCGATGCCTTCAGCGACGCCCCTCCGACGAGAGCACCATCGACGTTGGAAACGCCAAAGATCGCCTTTGCATTTGATGCCTTGACCGAGCCGCCGTAGAGAATCCTGACACCCTGCCCGTCTTCTCCCAGCCGTCTTTCGAGCGTCTGCCGGATGGACGAATGCACCTCTTCGATCTGCTCAAGGGTCGGAACCAATCCGGTTCCGATCGCCCATACCGGTTCATAGGCGATCGCCATGTTCGCATTGGTCGCTGTGTCGGGAATCGATCCCTCAAGCTGGGCACGAACGACTTCGATCGCTCGTCCCTCATCCCGTTCTTCGCGCGTTTCGCCGACGCAAATAATGCTCGTCAGTCCCGCCTTGTGGACTGCGATAGCCTTCCTCGCGACTGCGGCATCTGCCTCGCCGTAGGCCGAACGCCGTTCGGAATGTCCCAGGATGACAAAGCGAGCGCCGATTTCGGCGAGCATCTCGGCGGAGACGTCTCCGGTGAAGGCGCCCGCGGCCTGCGCATGGCAATCCTGCGCGCCGACGGCAATCACCGAACCTGCGGCACATTCGGCCGCCTTTTCCACCAGCGTGAAGGGCGGGCAGACGACGATGTCGCACGCCGCCTCGCCCGTTATTCCCTTCAGCGCCTCGATCTCAGCCAGGGAGGAAGCGAGACCGTTCATTTTCCAGTTGCCTGCAATCAGTTTCCGCATGACATCACCAGCAGCAGAAGCCGCCGTCGACGAGCAGGTCGACGCCCGTCACGAAGCTCGCGGCATTCGACAGCAGGAAGACGGCGGGACCGACCATCTCATCGACCGTTGCCATGCGCTGCATCGGCGTCTGCTCCTCGAAGAGCTTGGTCTGGTGAACCATCTCCGGACGCGTGTTCATCGGCGTTGCGGTATATCCCGGCGAGATGGTGTTGACGCGAATGCCACGGCCGACCCACTCCATCGCGAGCGACTTCGACATATGGATCACGCCGGCCTTGGAAGCGTTATAATGCGCCTGGCTCAGACCGCGGTTGACGATGACGCCGGACATGGAGGCGATGTTGACGATCGATCCACGTCCATTCTTCAGCATAGCGCGCGCTTCTGCCTGGCACGACAGGAAGACACCCTTCAAATTGATGTCCATCAATGTCTGGTACTGGTCTTCCTCCATCTCCTCGGCAGGATTGGCGTTGGCGATACCGGCGGCATTGACGGCAAGCGTCAGTGCGCCGAGTTCCGCTTCGGTACGGGCAACCGCCTCCTCAAGAGAAGATTTGCTGGTGACATCGGCCGCAATCTGGATGGAGCGGCGACCGGCAGCCTTGATGTGCGAAGCCGTGTTCGCCAAACCGTCGTCGGAGCGACGGTCAAGAAGTGCGACATCGGCGCCGCATTGGGCAAGGCCGATTGCGATGCGCTGCCCGATCCCGCTTCCTGCGCCGGTCACGAGCGCGACCTGTCCCTTGAGATCGAAAAGTTTCGGGGCGTTCAGAGTGATGTCGGACACCGCTCTTCCTTTCTGTTTGCCTGGAGCGTTTCCGCTTTTCTTCGCATCGCGAAAATGCCCTATGTTGTTGTTTCTTTATGCATTCCGGGCGGAAAACCGCGGCGCACTTTTCCTGGAAATGCTCTAGATTGTCGCAAGTTCCATGACCGAGACATCATTGGCCTCGTCACGGTTCAAAATGCCCGCCTGCTTGCCCTGGGCGAGCACGAGAATACGGTTGGAGACGCCAAGAACCTCCTCGAGGTCGGAGCTGACGACGATGACCGCCACCCCCTGCTTGGCCAGGTTCACGATGATGTCGTAGATGCTTGCTCTGGCGCCGACATCGATACCTCGGGTCGGCTCATCGAGGACGACGACCTTGGGATCGCGCATCAGCCATTTTGCGATGACGACCTTTTGCTGGTTGCCGCCCGACAGGTCCGAGGCATATTGCTCGGCGCGGCCCTTGACGCCGAACTTCGCCACGGCCTTTTCGGCAAAGGCACGCTTGACGCGCGACGTGATCCAACGCCCGCCGAGCTTGTCGAGATTGGCGTAGATGATGTTCTCGCTGATGCGATGACCGACGACGAGGCCCTGTTCCTTGCGATCCTCGGGCACCATGACGATACCCCTTGCGATGGCATCGCCGGGATCCCGAAGCTTGAGCTCTTCGCCTTCCAGCCTGATCGAGCCGGCGCTAATCGGATCTGCCCCGGAAATGGCACGCACGAGTTCCGTGCGGCCGGCACCAACCAACCCGGCAATGCCGAGGATCTCGCCGGCCCGAACGTCGAACGTCACGTCCCGAAATGAATTGTCGGGAGAAGTCAGCCCACGGACCTGCAGCACCGCCCGGTCAGTCGGCTCGGGAAGAGCCGGGAACATCCGGTCAAGCGAGCGGCCAACCATGCTTTCGACGATCGTGCGAACCGGTGTGGCACTGTCGGCAAACTCCTGGACGCGCTCGCCATCGCGCAGGACGATGATGCGATCGGTGATCTGCTTGATCTCCTCCATGCGGTGCGAAATGTAGACGATGCCGACGCCTTCTGACCGAAGCTTTCTTACCTGCTCGAACAGGGCTTCGGTCTCCGCTCCACCGAGCGCGGCGGTCGGTTCGTCGAGGATTAGCAGCTTGGCATTGAGCGCCAGCGCCTTGGCGATTTCGATGAGCTGCTGATTGGCCGTCGACAGACCGGCAACCTTTCGCGTCGCCGGTATATGCAGGTTGAGGCGCGCAAGCTGTTCCTGCGCACGCCTGATCATCTGGGGGCGATCGACAGCCCCGTTCTTCATCGGCCATCGCCCGATGAAGACATTTTCGGCGATCGAGAGATGCGGCAGGAGCTGCAATTCCTGATGGATCAGGACGACACCCTTGTCGATCGCCTCGCGTGGAGTGGCTGGGGCATAGGGCTGCCCCAGCCATGTCATTGTTCCCTCGGAGGGCGTGCGTGATCCGGCGATGATGCCCGACAATGTCGACTTGCCTGCGCCGTTTTCGCCGAGAAGCGCGACCACCTCACCCGGATAGACATCAAGGCTGACATTCTTCAGCACCTGAAGCGGTCCGTAGCGCTTGGATATGCTCCTCAGGGAAAGAACGGGCTCAGTCACGGCATACCTCCTCAAGACTTCGGCACGATTACGGATGGTTGGCGATGAAGCCGGCCACGTTTTCCTTGGTCGTCAGCGTCGCGTCCATCAGCTGTACTGCAGGCACCTTTTCACCGGCGACGAGCTTGACGGCATTGGCCACCGCATCGCGGCCCATCTTCTGCGTCTGCTGCGTCGCGGTGACGTCGAAGACACCCTTGCTGAGTGCTTCGAGAGCCGCCGTATCGCCGTCAAAGCCGCCGACGACGATCTTCTGGGACGGGTTTGCCACCTTGATCGCCTGCGCGGCGCCGAGTGCGAGGGCATCGGCCTGAGCAAACACGATCGATACATCCGGATTTGCCTGCAGCATGTTCTGCATGATCTGGAAGCCCTCATCCTGGGCCCACATGTTGGAATATTGCTCGGCAACCACCTTCACGCCGGGATTTGCCTTCAGCGATTCCGCGCAACCCTTGCTGCGGTCGACTTCCGGCGTCGTGCCCTTCTGACCATGGATGATGACCATCTTGCCCTTACCGCCGGCCTGCTTGAGGATGTAGTCGCAAACGGCCTTGGCGGACGCGACGGAATCCGTGGCGAGGAAGGTATCGCCGGGGGCACCATCAGCGTTGCGGTCGACGTTGACGACCGGAATGCCGGCATTCTTGGCAAGCTTGACGGGAACGCTTGCCGCAGCAGCACCGGCCGGAATATAGATCAGGGCATCGATGTTCTGGGTCAGGAGATCCTGGATCTGGTTGATCTGGGTCGGGCCATCGCCCTTGGCATCCACGGTCACGACCTGAATGCCCCGCTTCTTGGCCTCATCCTCGACGGACTGCTTGATCTGGTTGAAGAAGTTCGCCTGCAGGTTTGCGACGGCCAGGCCGATCTTTTTGGTGTCTTTCGCCTGAACGGAACCCAATGACATCGCCAATACGGCGGCCGAAGCCAGAAGAATGCGCGCAAATTTCATTTCATTTCCTCCTTTTTTCAGTGAACCCTTGGGTATGTCCTCCCCCTCGGGCAAATGATCCGCTCCAAACCTCTCGGAGAGGAAATCGTTGAGGTCCGCCGGGCGCGGACCCGAATATCAGGCCCGCCGCCTGCGGATCGTTTCCGCACCGACTGCAAGTACGATGACGATGCCGATGATGACCTGCTGCAGGAATGGCGAGACGTTGAGCAGATTGAGGCCGTTGCGCAGGACGCCGATGATCAGCACGCCGATGAGCGTGCCGCCGATGCCGCCTGATCCGCCGGAAAGAGAGGTGCCACCAATGACGACGGCCGCAATCGTATCGAGTTCATATCCAAAGCCGCTGGACGGCTGAACGGAGTCGAGGCGGGCTGCGAGCACGATACCGGCCAGACCGGCCAGCACCGCACTTGCGACATAGACGGCGATCGTCACGAGCTGAACATTGATGCCGGCGAGACGAGCGACTTCCGGATTGCCGCCCACGGCATAGAGCATGCGCCCCTCCGAGCGGAAGTGAAGGAACACCCAGGCCACGGCGACAACCGCCAGCATCAGGAAAACCGTCGCGGTCAGCACGCCGAAATGGCGATCGATCGCGAGCATCATGAACCAGTCGGGAAACCCCACGATCTGCTGACCGTCGGTGATCATGTTCGCGACGCCGCGTGCGGCTGACATCATCGCCAGCGTCGCAATAAAGGCCGGAACCCTGAACAGGGTCACGAGAAGTCCGACGATCAGCCCGCTGACCGCGGAAGCGACGAGCGCGACTGCAATCCCCGCGACAAGCGGCAGGCCGGCAATATTTGCCGTCCAGCCCATGACCATCATGGCCAGCGCCAGGACCGAACCGACCGAAAGGTCAATGCCGCCGATCAGAATGACGAAGGTCATGCCGACGGCCATGATCCCAAGCACGGTGATCTGATCGAGAATGTTGAGGCCGTTGCGGAGCGAAAGAAATGCGTCGGTGCTGAGGCTCAGGAAAACGCAAAGAGCAAGCAATCCGACAAGCGGTCCGGTGGCGCCGGTGAGCTTGCTCAGCCAAGTCGCGGACGGATGCTTTTCTTCGCTGACGTTGATCGCCACCATCATTCCTCCCTGGAGATTAGGGCCAGCAGCCAATATTTCCTCAAGCACGAATATTTATTCATGCTTGCTGGAAAATTCATTATCAATTCGCTTTAGCCCTGTCAACCGAGTTTCCGGCTGCCGGTTTTGCAATATGTCACTCTACGGGGCTTGACTAACCGCCTTCCTGTGCAAAAATATAAATACATGAATATTTATGCACACGAGGAAACGATGGAGCCTTCCGAACTTGAGCGGGTTGCCCGCCAGATACGCCTGCGAGACCTCCAAGCGGTCTATGAAGCAGGTGCGGGACATATTGGCGGCGAGATGTCTGTGATCGATCTCCTGACCGCGCTGTATTTCCGCGTGCTGCGCGTCTGGCCGGACCAGCCGAAACATCCTGACCGGGACAGGTTCGTGCTTTCGAAGGGACATACGGCATGTGCGCTCTATGTCACGCTTGCGAAGCGCGGGTTCATTCCGGAGGAGGAAATCTCGACCTTCCTGAAACCGCATTCGAGGCTCAATGGCCACCCCAATTGCAACAAGGTGCCGGGCGTCGAAACCAACACTGGTCCTCTCGGCCACGGCCTGCCGGTTGCGGTCGGAATGGCCAAGGCGGCGAAGCTATCGGGCGCCGGCTACCATACCTACGTGATCACCGGCGACGGCGAGATGCAGGAGGGCTCCAACTGGGAGGCGATCATGGCCGCGGCCCAGTTCCGGCTGGATAACCTCACCCTGATTGTCGACCACAATCGTTTCCAGCAGGGCGCGGCACTTTCGGATACGAACGACATCGCGCCGCTTCGCCCGAAGCTCGAAGCCTTTGGCTGGGACGTCAGCGAAATCGACGGCAACAATATGCATGAGGTCGTGCCGGCGCTCGAACATCGAAGCGATCGCCCGCATTGCATCGTGGCCCACACCAACAAGGGACATGGCATCTCTTTCATGCAGGACCGTGTCGACTGGCATCACAAGGTTCCGAGCAAGGAACAGTACGAAGTCGCATTGGCAGAATTGTCGGAGGCACTTTGATGAACGCGCCTGTGAATGCACCCAAGCTCCATGACTGCCGAGACGCTTTCGCATCGACGCTTGAACGCCTTGCCGCGGAGAACGAAACGATTGTCGCCGTCTGCAACGATTCGGTCGGATCTTCGAAGCTCGGCGGCTTCAAGTCCAAGTTTCCCGATCGCCTGGTCAATGTCGGCATCGCCGAGCAGAATATGGTCGGCGTCGGTGCGGGCCTCGCCAATGGCGGGCGCCTCCCCTATGTCTGCGGCGCTTCACCGTTCCTGACGGGCAGATCGCTCGAGCAGATCAAGGCCGACATTTCCTACTCGAATGCCAACGTCAAGCTCGTCGGCATTTCATCCGGAATGGCCTATGGCGAGCTCGGTCCGACCCATCATTCGATCGAGGATTTCGCCTGGACGCGTGTTCTGCCCAATCTTCCCGTGATCGCACCCTGCGACCGCATCGAGACGGCAGCAGCGGTGGAATGGGCGGCAAGCTACAATGGCCCCTGCTTCTTGCGCCTGTCGCGCGTCGGTGTACCCGACCTGCTGCCGGAAGGACACAAGTTCGAGCTTGGAAAAGCCAATCTCCTGCGCGAAGGTTCCGATGTCACGCTCATCGCAAACGGAACGCTGACCCATCGCATGATGAAGGCCGCCGACATCCTTGCGCAACGCGGCATCAAGGCCCGAGTGCTCAATCTCGCCACGGTTCGCCCGATCGACGAGGATGCCATCATTGCGGCCGCCAAGGAAACCGGCGCGATCGTAACGGCGGAAGAGCATTCGATCTTTGGCGGGCTGGGATCGGCCGTGGCCGAAGTTGTGGTCGACAATGCCCCGGTTCCGATGACCCGCCTCGGCGTTCCCGGCATCTACGCGCCGACCGGCTCGGCCGAATTCCTGCTCGACGAATTCGGCATGGCCCCGTCGGCTATTGCAGACGCCGCGCAAGCGCTTATCAAGCGCAAGTAGACCAACAGCCGCATTCGAGCCGGGGCGGATTTCCACCCCGGCGTTGTTGTCAGTGGAGGATATAATGCGGGCCATTCTGGCAATCGACCAGGGGACCACCAATTCCAAGGCAGTGCTGGTCTCTGAGAGCGGTGGCATTGTTGCCAGAGGCTCGGCTCCAGTGGGCATCTCCTATCCACAGCCGGGCTGGGTCGAACAAGATCCGGATCGGATCTATGCATCCGTCCGCGAGGCGATCGGACTCTGCCTGCAGAGCGCGCCAGGCGCGACAATCGAAGCGATAGCAATCTCCAATCAGCGGGAATCCGTCACCATTTGGGATGCCGAAACGGGCAAGGCGCTTGGACCGGTGCTGAGTTGGCAATGCCGGCGCACGGCGCCGGATTGCGAGCGTCTCATCGCCGATGGGCATCTGGAGCGCGTCGAAGCGCTGACCGGCCTTCCTCTCGATCCGATGTTTCCAGGTCCGAAGTTCCGGTGGCTTCTTGACCGGGTCCCGCATGGGCGAAAGGTCCGCATCGGAACGATCGACAGCTGGCTCATTCATTGCCTCACTGGCGGCCGCAAGCATGTCTGCGACGCCTCGAATGCCGCGCGAAGCCAGCTGTTCGACCTCGAGGCCCAAGCCTGGAGCGAGGAGTTGGGCGCGATTTTCGGGGTCGATGTCCGGCTGCTTCCGGACGTGCTCGACAGTTCCGCAGATTTTGGAACCACGAATGGCCTTCCCGGCGTTCCGGATGGCACGCCGATCAGAGCGGCCATCGGTGACAGCCACGCGGCATTGTTCGGCCATGGCGCCTTCAAGCCGGGCGATGGCAAGGCGACCTTCGGGACGGGATCTTCCGTCATGACCACGCTGCCGCGCTTCATCGCGCCGCGCAATGGCATTACCACAACGGTCGCCTGGCGCATTGCCAGACAACCAACTTTCGCGTTCGAAGGCAACATCCTTGTGTGCGCCGCAAGCCTGCCCTGGATGGCCGGTATTCTGGGCCTTCCGGATGTTGCTTCCCTTGTCGACCTTGCGGCGACCGCTGAGCCGGGCGGCCCCGGCTTCGTGCCCGCCTTCGTCGGGCTGGGTGCGCCCTACTGGAATTCCGACGCCCGCGCTCTGTTCTCCCAGATCAATTTCAGCACCACCCGCGCGCAGATGGCCCGCTCGGTCACCGATTCGATCGCACTCCAGGTGCACGACGTGATCACGGCGATGCGGGCACAGAGTGGCGGTAAACTCGGCACGCTTTACGTCGACGGTGGACCGAGCCAGAACCGCTTCCTCATGCAGTGCGTGTCGAACCTGGTGAAACACGCAGTCATTCAGTGCGAGGCACCGGAGGCATCGGCGCTTGGAGCAGCCTATCTTGCAGGTCTTTCGATCGGTCTGTGGCCGAATCTCGATGCTATCACAGCGCTTCCGAGAAACACCGAAGTCATCGAGCCGGAAACCATCGACGGTACGGGCCTCCTGAACAGGTGGAATGATGCGCTGGCCCGCTCGACGTTGCGTACAACTCCGGTTAAAGGTGAATAAAAATTCACCCCGGGATCAACGATGGCTCGCCTTAACGAACTCCGTCTCATCTCAAGAGTTGCCCAGATGTACCATATAGAGGGCAAACGGCAGGCAGATATCGCGCAGCACCTTCGCCTGTCGCAGGCAACCGTATCGCGAATGCTGAAACGGGCTGAAGCGGAAGACATCGTGCGCACAAGCGTCATTCCGCCCGTGGGCACCTATAGCGAACTCGAAGGAGCACTGCGCGAGAAATACGGACTCCCCGAGGCGATTGTCGTCGAATGCACCGAGGACCGGGACGGCGCCATCATGGCCCGGATCGGCGAAGCTGCTGCGCATCTTCTCGAAGTCACACTTGCACCCGGCGAGATCATCGGCGTGTCGAGCTGGAGCCAGACGATCTTCAGGATGGTGGAAAATATTCACCCCCAGAAGAGCGCACAGGCCAAATACGTCGTCCAGACGCTTGGTGGCATGGGTGACCCATCGGTCCAGACGCATGCCACCCAGCTGACCACCCGCCTTGCACGACTGACCGGCGCGGAGCCGAAGCTGCTTCCGGTGCAGGGTGTGACAACCTCGCGCGAGGCCAAACTCCTGATGCAGGCGGATCCGTTCGTGCGGGAGACGATGGATCTCTTCGGCAGCATTACGCTCGCCATCGTCGGGATCGGCGCCGTCGAGCCATCGGAACTGTTGGCGAGGTCCGGCAATATCTTCTCGTCACGGGAGCTTGCCGATCTTGCCGAGGCAGGCGCTGTCGGCGATATATCGTTGCGTTTTTTCAACAAGGACGGCAAGCCCGTTAAGACGCCGCTCGACGAGCGCGTCATCGGCTTCCCGCTTGAAGATCTCGAACGCGTCGATCGGGTCATCGCGCTTGCCGGCGGGGCGAAGAAGACCGCCGCGATTGCCGGCGCCTTGAGGATCGGAGTCATCGATACGCTGATAACGGACAAGTTCAGCGCCGAGCGCCTTATTGAGTCATAGGCGGCCACAACAGCAACAATCTGTCGCTAATTGGAACGCCGCCTACGGGGTTGGCTGCAAAAACATCAGCCGTCGTCAGCTCAGATGTCAACGATGAGGCCTTTGGCCTTCAATACAGCTTCAAGCTTGCTGACTTCGATGACCGATTTCCCCTGCTTGTAGGCTTCGATGTATCCAGCCTCGGCCTCGTCACGAGCCTGCGAGAGCCGGGCGACATCCTGTGCCTCCCCCTGGCGGACGATGACCAGCCCATCAGCGTCACCGATGACGATGTCGCCGGGATTGATGATCTCTCCGCCGACGATGACCGGATCGTTGACCGCCGCGATCGTTTCCTTAACCGTGCCCTTGATGCAGACGCTGAGCGAGAAGACCGGAAATCCGAGCTCTCTCAGCTGCAGCGTGTCGCGCACGCCGGTATCAGTCACCAGTCCGCCGATGCCCTTGGCAAGGCAGGCATTGGCGAGCACATCACCGAAGGAGCCGGCTTCCTCATATTCGCCTGCGGAGACGACGATGATATCGCCAGGTTTGGCGTAGTTGATCGCAAGCTGCAGCATGATGTTGTCGCGCGGCGCGCATTTCACCGTGAATGCCGGGCCGCAAAGCTTCATGCGATAATCCACGGGCTTCAGCCGCGAGGACAGCGCACCACGACGACCTTGAGCCTCATGGATCGTTGCGGGCGAAAATTTGGCGAGCGCGTCGATGTCGGCCTTGCTCGGGCGCTTGGCAATATCTTTGATGTGGGTCACGGAAACCTCCCATGGTTAAGCCGGCGGCGGGCGTGCCCGCCGCCTGCGATCGATGACAATTTTCGGATGGATGATTGGCCGGACTAAGCGGCCTATGGTCAGGGAATCGGGTCGAACTTCAATTCGGTGATCGGCACGACCTTCTCAGTACGGGTCATTTTGTACTCGGTGTTCGGGCCAAGCCATTTCTCCCAGATCTTGTTGATCTCGCCGGCACCGTCGAGCTTGTGGAGGATTTCGTTGATCTTTGCGGTCAGCGCCGGTTGATCCTTTTGCATGCCGATACCGACTGGCTCCAGCAGCATGGGGTCATCGATCATGCGCATCTGCTTGCCCTTCGTCTTGGATTCGTTGACAAGCAACGTCGTCGTCATGGTGTTGGCGACGAGACCGCGCGCCTTGCCCTGCTGAACGGCGAGATAGGCAGACCCGGTATCCTGGAAGGTCAACGGGTCGGACTTGTTGAGTTTGATCGCCAGTTCCGAAGTGGAGCCCTTGGTCGAGGCGAGACGCTTGCCTTCGAAATCGGCCTTCGTCTTGCCGGCGTCATCCGCAGGGACAATCAGCATTTCCTTGGCGATATAATAAGGGTCGCTGAACTGGATCTGCTCTGCGCGGCTCAGCGTATAGGCAAGGTTGGCAACCGTGATGTCGACGCGGCCAAGCTTCACTTCGGGAACACGCGCCTCGACCGAGATCGGCTTGATTTCCGCCTTCACGCCCAGTTCGTTTGCGATCGCCCGGCACAGATCGACGTCGAAGCCGACCATTTCGCGGGTCTTCGGGTCGGGAGAGGAAAACGGCGGCACATCGGCATAGGTCGCGCAGCGAAGCGTCTTTGCCGACATGATGGTATCGAGCTGATCTGCCTTGGCTGGCAGGGCAATGGCGACGCCGGAAAGCGCCAATGTCACGGTGAAGCATTTCCAGTTCATTGCTGTTCTCCTTGTTATTGATTTCAGGTGCTTAGTGGCGCAGATCCGAAAGAAAGCGCTGAGCTCTGGGATGACGGGGGCTCTTGAAAAATTCCTCGGGTGGCGCTGTCTCCAGGATCTCGCCAGCATCGATGAACCAGATCCGGTCGGCCACGTCGCGGGCAAAGCCCATTTCGTGGGTAACGCAGAGCATGGTCATTCCTTCGGCCGCCAGGTTCTTCATGACGCTGAGAACTTCACCGACCATCTCAGGATCAAGCGCGCTCGTCGGCTCGTCGAAGAGCATGACCGGAGGCTCCATTGCGAGGGCGCGGGCGATGGCCACGCGCTGTTGCTGGCCGCCTGAAAGCTGGCCGGGATAGGCATTGGCCTTGTCGGCAAGACCGACGCGATCCAGCAATGCAAGCGCCTTCTCGCGCGCCACTTTCGCCGGCACGCCCTTGACCCGGATTGGTGACATCGAAACGTTGTCGACGACGGACAGATGCGGAAACAGGTTGAAATTCTGAAAGACGAAACCGATCCGGCTGCGCAGCCGATTGAGCTCGGCAGCGCCCATCGCGGCATGAATATTCCTGCCCTCAAAATCTATCGAACCGCTATTGATCTCTTCCAGCCGGTTGATCGTGCGGATCAGCGTCGACTTGCCGGAACCGGATGGTCCGCAAATGACAACGACTTCGCCGCGGCTGACATCGGCATTGATGTTGTTCAACACCTGGTAATGACCGTAGCTCTTGCAGACCTCGCGAAGACGGATCTCCCGAGCGCCGTCCTGCGGTGCGGAAACTGGGATGCTCATAGCTGCTCCGTGAATGTTTTTAAGGGAACGACGTCGCTGCGCAGGCGCATCTTCCTTGGCCCGGCCCGCCGGCGGGCAATTCGCCGTTCGACGCTGTTTGCGACGTGGGTCAGGCTCCAGCAAAGCCCATAGTAGACAACGGCGAGGATGAAGAAGACCTGGAAGGGCTGCGACAGAAGCTGGTTGTTCACCTGGCTTGCCGCAAAGGTCAGGTCCGGCACGTTGATGATGTAGCCAAGCGTCGTGTCCTTGATCGTCGAAACGAAGGTCGAGATCATGCTCGGGATCATGTTGTAGAGCGCCTGCGGCAGGATCACGAAGCGCATCGCGCCGATGTAACTATGGCCAAGCGCCCTGGCGGCATCCATCTGCCCTTGGCCGAGCGAGACGATGCCGGCCCGCACGACCTCGCTTAAGAACGCGCCCTCATAGATCACAAGCGTTACCAGCATGATCAGGAAGCTCGGGACATCCGCCCCCGTCCAAAGCGGAACGATGAAATAGCACCACAGGATCAGCATCAAAAGCGGAACGCCGCGCGTGATATAGACGAGGCCGGTCGCGGGCCATCTGAGGATTGCCCATTTGGAAAGACGGGCCATGGCAAGCAATATGCTGACGGGGAACGCCAGCGCGATGGCGAGTGCTGAAAGGATAAGGGTGTTGGCAAGGCCGCCCAGCGGGCCGTTGGGATACTGGCCGATCAGCAGCAGCAGCCAATAGTCATGGATGATCTTGATGACGTCCTGGATCACGCGCGCGCCCTCCGCATCGGATCGCTGCGCAGCGAGATATATGCGCCGAAGGCCATGATGATGAGGGAGAAGAACAAATAGATGACTGTACCGATCAGGTAGATCTCGAAGGTGCGGAAACTGACATTGTCGATTTCCTTGACGGCATGCGTAAGCTCCGACGCACCGATGACGATTGCGAGACTACTGTTCTTGAACAGCGAAACACTATGATTGATGAGCGGCGGCAGGGCATTGCGCACGCCCTGAGGCATGATGACGAAGCGCATGGCCGAGATGTAGCCATGCCCGAGCGCCTTGGCCGCTTCCATCTGCCCCGGGCTGACCGAGCGCAGGCCGGAGCGCAAATCCTCGCTGAAATAAGCGGCCTGGCACAGTCCCAGCCCTATGATGGCAAAGATTGCCTCGGCGTTGTGGTCGGCGAGCCAGTCGGTGACGCCTTGCGGCATCAGCGTATAGATCCCGAAATACCAGAACATCAGCTGCACCAGCGTCGGCACGTTGCGATGGTATGAGACGTAGGCCTTCACGATCGGATCGCCGATGCGAAGCGGCGAGACCCGGAAGGCAAAGAGCAGGACGGCGAGCGTCATCGCAAGGAGCCAGGAGCCGACATAGATGACGAAGGTCATCTCGATGCCCTGCAAGAGCATCGCGACGTAATCCTGGTTCCTAAGGATGGCCGACAGATCGAACCCGCTCACCGCTTCGCACCTTCCGCATCATAGGTGGCGGCGGAGGTCTCGGGCTTTGCCGTCTGCAGACCGCCCATGACCTGCAATGTCGGCGTGATCTCCATGTGGCCGATATTGACCGCGACCGGCGCCGAAATCGCAAAGGCGATCGCATCCGCGATATCGGCCGCCTGCGGCAACTCGAACCCGTCGATGAAGCGTTCGCGCACGCTCGGGTCATCACCATGGACGTGGTTGAAGATATCGGTCGCGACGCGGCCGGGGCAGATTTCGGTGACGCGAACCCGCTTGCCGAATGCGTCGATGCGCAGCTGGTTCGACAGCATGGCGACGCCGGCCTTGACGGCATGATAGGTGGAATTGCCGCCGAAGTTGTAGTTTCCGGCAATCGACGAGATGTTGATGACGTGTCCGCGGTCGCGAGCGACCATTCCGGGCACGATGAGGCGGCAGATATGCAGAACGGCGCGGAGATTGACATCGATGAGGAGATCGATGTCCTCTTCGTCAGCCTGAAGGAATTTCTTCGGCCGGTCGACACCCGCATTGTTGACCAGAATGTCGAACTGAACCCGGTTCGCAAGATCCGCGATTGCGGCGCGATCCGTCACATCGATGACATGGGCGATGCATCCCGTGCGCTCGGCCAGTTCCTTCAGGGCGCCGGCGCTGCGGGCGATCGCATGCACCTTGATGCCCTCGCGGCAAAGCCGCTCCACCACCGCGGCGCCGATACCGGAGGAGGCGCCGGTGACCAGCGCGGTCTTGTAGTCGGAGAATGGCATTCTGATCCCCTTTTTGTTGGTTTGGACATTAGCGGAGCTTCAACTCCTTGCCTAAGACCGATTACTTTTGGAGTAATAAGCAAGTTTTATGGAGGTCTGCCGGCCGCAGGCGAGCCGGCCTTGGCCGAGGGGCGTCGCGCCACTTTTGCAGCGATCCGCATGGCGTTCCGACATCGGCGCGCGTTGCAAAACAGATGCGCGTCTGCAAACATGCCCCGTAAAGACAGAACAGTACCCAAAGCCATGGATATCAGACGCTTCAAATCCTTCATCGCTATCGTCGATAGCGGCAGCATCACGCGGGCCGCCGATATCCTGCATCTCGCCCAGCCGGCACTCAGCCAGCAATTGGCGGCGCTCGAGGAACATTTCGGCCAGAAACTCCTGATCCGAAGCCAGCAGGGCGTCAGCATGACCGATGCCGGGCATGCGGTTTATCGGCACGCGCAGATCATTCTGCGCCAGATGGAGCAGGCGCAGGCCGATGCTGCCGCAGCCGGCAATTCGCTTGCCGGGCGCGTCTCGGTCGGCCTCGTGCCTTTCAGCAGCGCCGCCACGCTTTCGGTCGATCTCCTGGCGGAAACACGCAAGAGGCACCCCGGAATTCTGCTTCATCTGACGGAGAGCGTCGGTCAGACCTATAGCCAGATGATCATGACCGGCCGGCTGGAAATGGCGTTGATCCACGGCACGGGGCCGATCAAGGGCGTGCGGTTCGAGCCGATCCTGAGGGAGGAATTCTATCTCGTTGCCCATCGCAATTTCGCGATCGACCCGGACCAGAAACCCGTGCCGGTCAGCGCGCTGGACGGCATGCCGATGCTGCTGCCGCCGGCCTACAATTTCGTGCGCCGGGCCGTCGATGCCGCCTTCACGCGCAGCCGCATCAATCTGAAGGTCGTGGCCGAAGTCGAAATCGTGCGAACACTGGCGCGCGCCGTCGGCGGCGGGCTTGGCGCGACCATCATGCCGAAGGCGATTGCCGACCGTATCGTCTCCGAATCGAGCGAACCGCTGGTCTGCCGGCTGATTTCGCCGCGGATCGAGGAAACGCTGTCGCTTTGCACATCCGACCAGAACTCGCTGTCGGAGCCGGCATTCGCGGTCAAGGACATCCTCGTCGAGCTGACCGAGCAGCTGAAATTATAGAGTTTTCCGGCCCGTAGGCCGGGCCGGAAGCACGAGGGATCACCGGTCAGCGCATATCGCGGCAGAACTCGGCGATGCGGGCGCAGCCCTCGCCAAGCTTTTCCATGCTTGTCGCATAGGAGATGCGGAAATAAGGGCTCATACCATAAGCGGAGCCCTGCACTGTCGCGACATGGTGCTCATCGACCAGCGCCATGACGAAATCGACGTCCGTCTCGATCTTGCGACCGCCCTTGGTGGTCTTGCCGATCAGGGTGGACATATTGGGATAGATGTAGAAGGCGCCTTCCGGCTTGTGGCAGCGCAGTCCATCGACCTTCGACAGTTGATCGAGCACGAAGTCGCGTCTGTCCCTGTAGATCGCCGCCCGCTCCTTCAGGAGATCCTGCGGTCCGTCCAGTGCTGCGATCGCCGCTGCCTGCGTGACGGTTGCGATGCCGCCGCTGTTCTGACCGTTGACGTTGCTGATCGCGGCAATCAATTCCTTCGATCCGCTGGCGCAGTATCCCAGGCGCCAGCCGGTCATGGCATAGGCCTTGGAGACGCCGTTCATCGTCAGGACCCGGTCGTAAAGCCTCGGTTCGGCATCGGCTATCGTGCAGAATTCGAACCCGTCATAGACCAGATGCTCATAGATATCGTCGGTCAGGATCCAGACGTTCGGATGGCGCAGCATGACTTCGGCGATCGCGGCCATTTCCGCGCGCGAGCAGGCGGCACCCGTCGGATTGTTCGGAAAATTCAGGAGAAGCCATTTGGTGCGCGGCGTGATCGCAGCCTCGAGGTCTTCCGGACGCAGCTTGAACCCGGCCTGCTCGAAGCAGGGGACGGCGACCGGGACACCACCGGCAAACTTGACGATGTCGGCGTAGCTGACCCAGGACGGCGTGGGAATGACGACCTCGTCGCCTGGATTACAGGTGGCCAGCATCGCATTGAAGATCACCTGCTTGCCGCCGCCGGAAACGACGATCTGGTTTGCATCATAATCGAGATTGTTGTCGCGCTTGAATTTTCTGCTGATTGCAGCCTTCAGCGCTGGTGTGCCATCCATCGGCGGATATTTGGTGTCGCCGCCAAGTGCGGCCGCATGCGCTGCCTCGATCGCATGGGCGGGTGTCGAAAAATCCGGCTCCCCCGAGGAGAGGCTGACAACCTTGATGCCCTTGGCGGCCAGTTCGCGGGCGCGTTGGGTCATGGCGGCGGAGGCGGAGATGGAAACGTTCTTCAGACGATCGGCTGTGGAAGGCATTGGCGTGCTCTTTCAATGGAAAAGAAAAACTTGCTGGCCAGCAACATCAAGATGCGAGTTCGGCCGCAGGCGCCAAGGTGGCGCCGGAAGCCTCGATTTCACTTCGGATGACGCGGGCAAGGTCGAGCGAGCCGGGCGTATCGCTGTGGACGAGGATCGATCGGGCTCGCATTTCAAGCGTGCTGCCGTCGATCGCCTCGACGGTCCCATCCGTCAGAAAGCGACGCACCCGTGTGCGGACCGCGGCCTCGTCCTTGACCAGCGCGCCCGGCAGACCGCGGGCAACGAGCCTGCCGTCGGCATCATAGGCGCGGTCAGCCAGAAACAGCGCCATCGTCTTGAGTTTCGCGCGCCTTGCCGCCTTTTCGATTTCACTGCCTGATGTCACGAAGACGACCAGACGCGGATCGACCGCGGCAATGGCATTCATCATCAGATCGGCGAGCGCTGGATCGCGATTGACCATATTGCCCATCGCCGCATGAAAGCTGAAATGTCCGACACTCATGCCCTCGCTCCTGGCGATCGCGATCAATGCGCCGAGCTGATAGAGCATCTGCTGGCGAAGCTCGTCCGGCTGGAACGGCATCTCGCGCCGGCCGAAACCGGGCCGATCCGGCAGACCCGGATGCGCGCCGATACCCACGCCGTTTTCCTTCGCGAGGCGAACCATGCGCGCCATCGTGTCCGGGTCGCCGCCATGAAAACCGCAGGCGATATTGGCCGATGAGACGATCTTCATCATCGCTTCGTCGTCGCATAGCCGATAGGGACCAAAACCCTCGCCCATGTCGGAATTCAGATCGATCTTCATCGTTTCCTCCCTTGATGCCCCTAGTTGCCGTCAGGCCATTGCCTTCAAGGCACGCTTGACCATTTGCGACGTCCGCCTGACATCCTCGACATAGCGGGCAACGGCCTGCTCCACCGCGCGCGCCTCGGCATGCGTCGAGCGGACGAAACGGAGCCGGGTGCCGATCCGAGCCTGGCCAAGCCGCCACAGATCGCATTCGACGACGCCGGCAATCTTCGGATAGCCACCGGCGGTATTGGCATCGCTCATCTGAATGATCGGCTCGCCGGCCGGCGGGACCTGGATCACGCCAGGCACGACGCCATGCGAGCGCATCTCGACTGTCGCCGTCGGTTTGATCGGTTCGCCGGACAGGCGATAGCCGGTGCGGTCGCTGCTCGACGATATCCTCCAGCTCTGGTTCCAGAAGGCCTCGCCATCGGCGGCAAATAGCTCATGTTCGCCGGCAACGACCGCACGGACGGATAGAACACCGTCGACCGGAGCCGGAAAAACATCCTTTAGCGCCACTGCAGGCTCGACGACGGCAAGACCACCTGCCGGCAGGGGGAGCGCATCGGCGGATGTGCCAAAATCAATCCGGTTGCCGTTGACGAGCGCTCGACCGGCATTGCCGCCGAAGCCGCCACGCAGCGACGTGCTGCGCGAGCCCATGAGAACCGGCACATCCAGCCCTCCACGAAAGACGATGTAAGCGCGCGCTAACCTAGGTGGCTGCTTTAGCTCGAGGATCTGGCCAGGCTCGGCGACGTGGGTGCACCAGGCAATCAGCTCCCGATCGTCCAGCACCGGGCTACCATCCGCGCCCGTGACGGCAAAGACGGCACCCGTTCCGAACCGCAGTTTGAACGGAAAGGTCTGAACCTCTATGGCCGCCGCATCGTCGTCGTTGCCAACAAGGATATTGCCGATCTTCACCGCAAGAGGGTCCATCGCGCCGCTGGCTGTGACGCCGATGTCGCGGTAGCCGGGGCGACCAAGATCCTGGATCGTGTTGAATGGGCCGGTTTCGATGATCTCGATCATAGCTCGATCCTTGCCGGCAGAAAGCGGATGATATCGCCGGGCGCCATCAAAGCCGGCGGCGCGGCAGTCGGATCGAACATCTGCAGTTCCGCGTGGCCGAGCGAATTCCATCCATTCGGACCCGTCAGCATCGCAACCCCCGTCTGCATTCCGCCGATCGTCACGCTGCCCTTCTCCATCCTTAGCGAAGGAACGGTCTTGCGGGGCATGTATATGCGCGGATCGAGCCCGTGCAGGTAACCGAAACCGGGGGCACTTCCCAAGGCAAATACGCGGTAACTCGCCTCATAGTGTATGCGCACGACCTCGCGATCGCTCAAGCCGCAAAAATCGCAGATGGCCGGAAGATCGATTGCATAAGCGCCGCCATAGTGAACCGGGATTTCGATGACTTTTCCCGCGAGGTCCAGGCTCTGGGCATTGTTCCATGCCTCAAGAAGCCGGCCTGTCACCAGCTCGGGATCCTCTGGCGTCTCCCTGAGGATCGCCAGAAGATTGGTCATTCCGGGAATCACTTCTGCTACATCAGTCCAGCCCTTGACCGTTTGCGCCAGAGCCCAGATCCTCCGCTGCGCAGGCAAATCGAATTCGCCAGGTGCTTCGAGCAGGAAAGACCGCGTGCCGATGCAGGAAATCCTTGCCCGGCCCTTGGAAGCAGGAACGATTTCGCGCGGCGATGTGACGGTGTTCGAAGTGGCAATCATGACAGCGGCTCGATTTCGAACAGGGGATCACCGAATCCGACCAGGGTTTCGGGATCTACCGATCGCCTGGCCAGCAAACCGGACCTGCCGGCCGGAATGGGAAGCAGGACGGAACCGACGCGAATAAAACCGATCACATCCTGGCTTGAGACGGTGCGAGGCAGACGCTCGGTTCCGTTGGAATCCGAAGGATGCAAAGGATAGAAGTGGCCCGCCATTGCCGCTTTGACCACCGCCACGGACGTCGCAGGCGCAGGCTGCGCATTTCCTGTCAGGCTGATTTGGGCACCCCCGGCCTTCGAGACCACGATGCGCAGATTGCCATCTGGTCGCGAAATTTCCAGGCCATCGACGCCTGCTGCCGTCAGTGCGTCGGCCAGAGCAGCGATGGTTGACGGATCACTAAAGTCGATCGCGCTCATGCCGCCCTCCTCTGCCGAAGCCATTGTTCCAGATAGTGGATATCCGTCTCACCGCGGGCAAACCCTTCATCCTCCAACAATGTGCGCAGCAGCGGCAGGTTGGTGGAAATCCCCTCTATCCGAGTGGCGGCAAGCGCCTCGCGCATTTTGGCCATCGCTTCTGCTCGTGTAGGCGCATGAACGATCAATTTGGCGATCAGCGAGTCATAATAAGGCGAGACCCGATAGCCGGCATGAATATGGGTATCGACCCGGATTCCCGGCCCTTCCGGCAGGATTAATTCCGAGATCGTACCCGCCGAAGGCAGGAAACTTTCGGGATCCTCGGCGTTGATGCGGCATTCGAAGGAATGGCCAGTACACGCCACATCATCCTGGCGTATTTCCAAGGGGAAACCCTGGGCGACCATTATCTGCGCCTGGACGATATCGATCCCGCTGGTCATCTCGGTGACGGGATGTTCGACCTGCAGGCGCGTGTTCATCTCGATGAAATAGAAGGCACCGTTTTCGTAGAGGAACTCGAAGGTTCCGACGCCACGGTAGCCGATCTGCCGGCAGGCTTGCACGCAGGCCATGCCGACCGGCTTTATCGTTTCCGAAGAAATCCCGGGTGCCGGTGCCTCTTCCACCACCTTCTGATGCCGGCGCTGCATGGAGCAATCGCGATGCCCGAGCCAGACGGCATTGCCATAGGCATCGCAGAGCACCTGAATTTCGATGTGACGCGGATGCTGGAGGAACTTCTCCATGTAGAGCGCCGGGGAACCGAAAGCCTGACGAGCCTCTTCCGATGTCAGGGCGACGGCCTCGTGCAGCTCGCCTGCCTCGAGCACCACCCGCATCCCCCTGCCACCTCCGCCGCCTGCGGCTTTGATGATCACGGGATAGCCGATCTCCTCAGCGATCCGCTCGACCGAAGCCGGATCATCCGGAAGGGAAGTGTCAGGACCGGGCACGCAAGGCACACCAGCAAGGATCATTGCCCGTTTTGCCGATATCTTGTCGCCCATGGTCGCGATCGAGGAGGCTTCGGGGCCGATGAATGCGATGCCGGCTCTCTCGACGGCTTCGGAAAAGGCGGCGTTCTCGGACAGAAACCCGTAGCCGGGATGGATCGCACCTGCCCCGGTCAGTTGCGCGGCAAGGAGGATCGCATTTTGATTGAGATAGCTGCCGGCTGCATTCGAAGGACCGATGCAAAGAAAGGTGTCGGCAGTCTTGCCATAAGGCGCCCGCCTATCGGCTTCGGAGCAGATCGCGACCGTCTTCAACCCGAGTTCGCGGCAAGCGCGCTGAATTCGCGCAGCAATTTCGCCCCGATTGGCAATGAGAACCGTATCGAAACGTCGCCCCGCCTTGTCGAAAGCTTCCGCCATCACGCGATCTCCGCGAGTATGTCGCCCGTCTCAACTTCACCGCCATCTATTTCGGTGAGGTGCCCGATGTGACCGGCCTGGGGGGCTGCGATCTTGTTGAAGACCTTCATCGCTTCGATGATGAAAAGCGTCTGCCCCTCCTCCACCACGTCGCCGATCTTAACGAAAGGCTCCTGTCCAGGTGCTGGCGCCCGGTGCAAGACACCGAAGATCGGCGCTCTCACAACAATGGAGTCCTGCGATTTGCACGAAACATCGCCGCCTTGTTCAGCGCGGCCGGTTGCTACGCTGGCAGGCATCTGCGCTGCAGGGAACGGATCCGTCGGACTGGACGTTCGGAAGATCCGAACCGTGACATCCTTTTCCGTTACCGTGAGTTCGGTAACGTTGGATCGCCCAACAAAATCGATCAGTGTTTTTATCTTCGACAGATCCATGCGAGAACTCGGTATTTCGGAGCACCTCACGCGATCCAACGATGACAGCGTTTGGCTGGCTTCTTCCCTACACGATGGCTCTCACGATGGGGTCAAACGAACTTTTGATGACGCGGCTCTGCAGTCGATGCAGGCAGCTGCAGTTAATCCATTTATCAAGGACTTACGGTAACTTTGTTCATCGGGAACAAAGGTCGTTCGCAACGCTCGGAGTCAAGCCACAGCACCTGGCATGATGTGATCGCCTATGGCAATTCAAAGCTCGAGGCGCTCGACGACCCACAGCTCTATATCATCATCCGGACGCTCGGCGATGAGCGTGCCGTCATGCTCGCCAATCTCTCCTCAGAAACGACAGCCGTCGACGGCGGTGCCTATGCGTCGCCTGGTCTCAAGCTCGTATCGAGCAATTACCATGGCTGCGCCGAGCAGATGGAGGCCATCAAAACCCTACGGCCGTGGGAAGCTTTGATTTTCCTGTCATCTGCGTGATGACGAGCTGAATGAAACGCCGTCGGCAAGCCTCTGATTTCGCCGCCATTCTCCCTTGCTTTGAATATCAGGTCCGATCGTTGCCAAAACCATCGGCAGTTGCATTACAGGCTTGCCCGAGCCAGTCGGAAAAGGCGCGCACCTTCTGGCGGGCTTCGGCCCTTGCCGGCCAAAGCGCATAGTAGCCGTAGCCACTGTCGATGATTCGCTCGAAGGGAGCGACCAGCTCGCCGCTTTCCAGATCCTGCCTGGAAAAGACGAGATCGCCCATCGTTACGCCATAGCCGCTCGCCGCCGCGGTCATGGCGAAATCCTGCGTGTCGAAGACCTGATGACGGGAGGCCTGGAAGGAATAGGCGCCTTCGGCCTGCAGCCACAATGTCCAGTCGCTATGGCGTGGATTGGAGTGCAGGAGAACGCAGTTCTGCAAGTTCTTAACCTCAGGCGGATCGCCGAGCCTGGATAGAAATTGCGGCGAGCACATCGGCGTCAGCTGTTCCCGCAACAGCGGCAGCACATCCATGCCGGGCCAATGGCCATTGCCATAGGTGATCAGCATGTCGATATCGCCGACCGAAAAGGTCGGCCGCAGGAACCAGGCGGTGTCGATGTTGATGTTCAGATCTTCGTGATGGCTATGAAGATCTGGCAGGCGCGGCAGGAACCATTTGCGTGCGAAGGTTGGCGGCATGCGGATCGTTAGGGATCGCACCGTCGTTCGCGTCGCCTCGAACGAGGTCTTCAACGACGCCAGCAGTCCGTCGACGATTGGAATCAGCGCCATGCCGCGTTCCGTCAGCGCCACTTTACGAGTGTGGCGCTCGAACAGGCTGCAGCCGAAATAATGCTCGAGTTGCTGCACCTGCCGGCTGATCGCACTCTGGCTGAGATTGAGCTCTGCCGCCGCCGCCGTGAAGCTGCCCGTTTCCGCGACGACGGAAAATGTCTGCAGCGTCTGCAGCGGCGGCAACCTGTTGTGATCGAACCTCGGCTCCATTCCCTACCCGGCTTCTCCGCTGCTATCTCGAAAAGCAAGCATTAAAGCATGTGCATGGAATGGCAACCGACGGCGCTCAGGCGATCGCGCGGCGCACCGTCTCTATGGCTTCCCGGACCCTTCGCGGCGCCGTGCCGCCCTTGTGATCGCGGCTGGCGACCGAACCTTCGACGGTCAACACCCCGAAGACATCCTCGCGAATGATCGGCGCAAAGGCCTGCATGTCAGCGAGCGAAAGCTCCGAAAGCGTCGGGAGCGCCTTGTCGCGGGCAGCACCGACGATCGCGGCGACCGCATGGTGCGCATCGCGAAACGGCAGGCCGGTGCGAACGAGATAATCGGCAAGATCGGTTGCCGTCGAATAGCCCTGATTGGCGGCCGCAAGCATCCTTGCGTGCTTCACCGTGATCGTCGGGATCATCTGCGCCGTGACGCTGACGGCCGCGCGGACGGTCTCAAGGGTATCCGTGAGCGGCGGCTTCGATTCCTGCTGGTCCTTGTTGAAGGCAAGCGGCTGACTTTTCATCAGCGCCGCCGAAAAAGCGAGATTCCCCATGACGCGGGCGGCCTTGCCGCGCACCAGTTCCGCGAGATCCGGATTGCGCTTCTGTGGCATGATCGACGAGCCGGTGCAGAACTGGTCGCCCACTTCGATGAAATCGAACATCGGCGTGCACCAGAGGATCACTTCCTCGCTGAAGCGCGACAGGTGCCCCATGATGATCGAACCGGCGCTGCAGACGTCGACGACATAGTCTCGGTCGGAAACGGCATCGAGCGAATTGGCAAAGGATGCGGCAAAGCCAAGCTCGGAGGCGCTGTATTCGGGATCGATCGGATAGCCGCTTCCCGCGAGGGCCGCAGCACCAAGCGGGGAAACGTTGAGCCGTTCCCGCGCCGCGCCGACGCGATCGAGATCGCGCAGGAACATTTCGACATAGGCCATGAGATGATGACCGAAGGTGACCGGCTGCGCCACCTGCAGATGGGTGAAGCCGGGCATGATCGCATCGGCATGTTTTTCAGCCAGTTCAACAAAGGCACCGATCAGCGTTTTCAAATCATCGGCCAACAAATCCAGCTGCTCGCGGGCATAGAGGCGAATGTCGGTCGCGACCTGATCGTTGCGCGATCTGGCGGTATGCAGCTTCTTGCCGGCATCGCCGATCAGCGCGATCAGCCGATCCTCGACATTGGTGTGAACGTCTTCGAGCTCCGCCTTCCATTCGAAGGTGCCAGAGCGCATTTCTTCCGCCACCTGGTCGAGGCCGGTCTGGATTTTACCGTTTTCGTCAGCGGTCAGAATGCCGGCGCGGGCAAGCATCTCGGCGTGGACCTTCGATCCGGCGACATCGTGCAGGGCGATGCGTTTGTCCTGGTCAAGGCACTCGTGAAAGCTCTCGAAATCCCTGGAGACCGCCTGCTTGAACAGCGGCGACCATGTGGCTTCTTTCTGATTTCTCATCGCGGTCTTCCCTTTTGAACGAATGCCGCCCTCCTCCGGGTGCATCTTTTATTGAAGCAGCGCAAGCAGGCTGCGGGCGTCGGTCTGATTTTCGAGGTCGAGAACAAAGTCGCTGATGGCGTCGACCTTCGCTGCCGGCAGCACCATGCCGGCGAGCGCGGCATATTTGCCGAGCAGCCGCTCGTCGCTCAGCGGGTTCTGCGGGCCTCCGAGGGGAAATTCGACGACAAACCGATGTCGCTCGCCGGGGGCAGTCACAATCGTGATTGCCGGCTCGTCCTCGTCCTTCATGGCGGGATCGATACGCACCGTGATGCGCTCCATCAAAGGGCCGATCTCGGCTGCCGACCAAGCGGCTTCCTCTAGTTCGGCCAGAAAAACCTTGCCGTAACGCAGCCGCGCCGCCAGCGCATAGGGCAGACTCATCTGGGCCTGTGCACGCGACTGAATGACCTTGCCGCCGCACATGCCGTACTGAAAGCCGCTGATGTCGACCTCGATGGCGGCGATATCGGCAGGCTCAAGACCATGGTTCTGCATCATCAGGTCAAGCGCATCGATCCCGGCATGCGTGCCGCGGCAGGTGGCATGCGGCTTGATGGAGCATCGATTGAGCCGCCAATAGTCTCCGAAGTCGCGGACAAGCCCCTCCGGATTGCCCTTTCCAGCTCCAAAAGTCGCAAAAAAGCTGCCCCAGCGCTCCGGCTCGAAGACGCTGTCGGGGCCGTCGAACCCTTGGCCTGCCAGATAGGCAGCCATCAGGCCGCCTTCGGCGGCACGGCCGGCATGGAGCTTCTTGGTCGAGCTGCCATTATGGATGAAGGCCCAGGTGCCACCGGCAAAGGAGCAGGCCGAGCCGAGAGCGGAGGCCATCGCATTCGCATCGAGCTTCACCATGCTGCCGACGGCAGCGGCAGCGCCGAACGCGCCGCAGGTTCCCGTCGAATGCCAGCCGAGGCCATTGTGATCCTCATAGCCGCCGACTGCTTCCAGCACGCGGCGGCCGACCTCGTAGCCGAGCAGGACGCTGCGCAACAGGTCGCGGCCGCTTAACGGCTGGCTACGGTCGCCGAGCGCGGCAAGCGCCGCTGGAAGGACAACTGCGCCGGAATGATCGCAGCCGCCGCTGTCATCAAGCTCGTAGGCATGGGCAGAAACACCGTTGACGAAGGCTGACGTCCTCGCGTCCGATGCGATCGGTCGGCCCCAGATCGGGGAAGATCCGGTTCCGGCCTGGAGACCGAGCATCGCGACGACGGCATCGGTTTCGCGCGATGCCGAGCCGGCAATCGCAGCACCCAGCGTATCGAGAATATGAAGCTTCGCCTTGTGGATGGTCTCGGGCGGAAAGGCTTCGAATTTCGTCGAGCAGACAAGCTCGGCCAGTGCTTGAGTCAGATTACCGCTCACCGGCCCGCTCCTCATCGACATAGGCCTCATAGACATTGATCGGGTGGTCGCTGGGCGCGATCGTGCCCTTGCCGGCGTGCCAGCGGGCTACGTCTGCAGCCGTTGCCAACCACACGTCATCGAAACTCGTGATATGGGCAAGCAAGGCTTCGACGAGCACGATCCGGCCCGGCGTGCCGGTCCACTCCGGCCGAAGCTGGATGACGTAGCAGAGGCCGTATTTGCGGTAGGCATCGAACTCGGCAATCCAGTTGCCGAGCACTGCCTCGTAGGAGGGGATGCGGCTTTGCCCCTTCGGGAAGGCCGGCGTGAAATTGAACTGGAAATAGGGCCGGTCCTCGAGTTCGTTATGAACCGGGATCTCCACCAGCGACGAGGCGTGGCTGTAGGGCACATCGTCACCGTTCAACGATGCCGACCACGCATAGCCGGCCTCGACGAGCAGGCGATCAAAGCGGCGCGGCCAGTTGCCGGCCGGAAGGCGGAAGCCGGAAACCTCATTCGAGGCGATGGCGTTCAGCCTCTCGCGGCTGCGCTTCAGGAGATCGACACCTTCGGTTGCCGGCATGGCGTCGCAACGCTCGAAATTCCAGCCATGACTTTCGATCTCGTGACTTGGGGACACGACATCGCGCAGCAGCTCTTCGTGGTTCTCCGCAACGATCCCCGGCACGAACCAGCTCGTGGAGATGCCGGCATCGGCAAAGGCATTGCAAAGGCGCTCGACGCCGCGCGTGGCGCCATATTGCCAGACGGAAAAGCTCTTGCTGCGCCCCCTCAGGTCAGGCGCCTGCGCGACAGCATCGAGCCCGTCGTCGAAGATCACGGAGACGATTGCGGCGCATTTTTTGCCCTGCGGCCAGAAGCCTTTGGAAACCGTGCTGGTCATGCGGCATTCTCCGGATGTTGCACGATCCACCACTTGGCGATTTCGGAGCAATGCGTTGCCCAGACGCTGTCGCCATGGGAGGTGATCGCTTTGAAAAGCCCTTCGAGGATCGCCAACCGGCCGGGCTTGGCGCAGACCTTCGGATGCAGGATCGTCGTCCAGCAGAGCCCTTCGCGATGGTAGCCCTCGAACTCCGCGCACCAGTTGCGCTGGACGTCTGCGTAACCGGAGATGCGGTCGAGACCGATGGGGAAATCCGGGTCCTCGCTGTAGGCGAGAGCGGTGTAGTCATCGATATCCCAGCGCCCTGGGATCTCGACCAGGCCGCGACCGCTGGAGGTCGTGTGAAAGTAAGGCCGGTCGTCGCCACGCATCGAGCTGGAATAGATGACACCGAACTCGTGCAGCATTTCAGCCGTCTCGTCGCTCCAGTCACCCGAGGGCGTGCGAAAGCCGACCGGTGTCACACCCATGCCGCTTTGGAAGATATCGCGGGAACGTCCCATAATATCCAACTGCTGCTGGCGGCTGCAGTCGATGAAGACCTCGTGATAGTGGCCGTGATAGGCGATCTCATGGGCATCGCGAAGGATGCGCTCGCATTGCGACGGCCAGTGTTCGACCACCCAGGTCGGTACGAAGAACGTCGCCTTGAGCCCATACGCAGCCAGAAGATCGAGAAGCCGCGGCAGCGCCCTCCACGGGCCATAGGCACCTTGTGTGAAATAGCGGGGGTTGGAAAGCAGCGAGCCGTCGAGCATTGCATCGCCCGTTGGGCCATCGACATCGAAGGCAAGCGCCACAGCCGATTGCCGGCCTTTCGGCCACAGGCTTGGTTTCGCGGATTTGGTTGCACTCTTCGCAATCATGGGACTCTGCATGCGTTTTGAGGTGTCTTGGGCCGCAACCATCCATCCGCGGACGCGAAGCGCCCCGGCCGATGATTGCCTGCATGGGAGAAGGAAGCGCCGCCGTTACCGCGGCGCCTCCTCAAACGTTACTTGACGCCGTTGATCACAGCCTTCGGAACGGCATTGTGGACGAGGCCCCACTTCTTGAGGATCTCATCATAGGTGCCGTCCTTGATCAGCGCGTCGAGAGCGCCGGCAACCGCATCGCGGAGCGCGGTATGGTCCTTCTTGAAGCCAATGCCGAAGGTGTCGTTGCTGAGCAGCGGCTCGCCGACGAGCGTATAGGTGTTGGGCTCGATGCGCATCTGGTAGGCGATCGTTTCGATGCCTTGCACGACCGCATCGTAGCGGCCCTGCTTCATGCCGAGACGGGCAGCGTTCGAATCCGCGGTTCCCTCGAACTTGATGGCCGGCTTGCCCTTGCCTTCGCAATTTTCAGCGCTCCAGGCCTTGACGTTGTCACCGAAGGAGGTGCTGCGGCTTCCGGCAACCGTCTTGCCGCAGAGATCGCTCGCCTGCTTGTAAGTTCCGGCATTGGCGTTGACGGTGAAGAGGATCGGGCCGCTGGTGATATAATCGACGAAGTCCATGCTGGCCTGGCGCTTCACGTTGTCGCTCATGCCGGAGATGATCATATCGGCGCGGCCGGTCTGAAGGCCGCTCTGCAGCTCCTGGAAGGCGGACGTCACGAAAACGGTCGTGAGGTTAAGCTTCTTCGCAATCGCGTTTGCCAGATCGACGTCGAAGCCATCGATCGTGCCGGTATCCGGATTGACGAATTCCATCGGCGGATAGATCGGGTTGGTCATGATGCGGAGTTCGCCATCCTTGAGCAGGTTCAGGCTCGAATCCGCGGAAGCGGCAGTAGCCGCTAGCGAAAGAAGGGCCGCAGAAACGGCGAGACGAATGAGTTTCATGCAATTCTCCTCTGATGATCTTTCTTCAGGGTTTTTCTTGTTAAAGCACCGCAGAGATGAAGTTCTTCACTCTGGGATTCCTGGGGGTTTCCAATATGTCGCTCGGCGTCCCGGTCTCGACGATCTTGCCAGCATCCATGAAGACGACACGGTCGGCGACCTCGCGGCAGAAGCCAATCTCGTGGGTGACAACGATCATCGTCGTGCCGGAAGCGGCAAGCTCCTTCATGACGCCAAGGACTTCGCCGACAAGCTCGGGATCGAGCGCAGAAGTCGGTTCGTCAAAGAGCATGGCCTTCGGCTTCATGGCCAGCGCGCGGGCAATGGCGATGCGCTGCTGCTGGCCGCCGGACAATTCGCCCGGATAGGCGCCGGCCTTGTCGGCGAGGCCGACACGCTGCAGGAGAATGCGCGCCTCGGCAATGCACTCCTGCTTCGGACGCTTTTGCACCCCGACCGGACCTTCGATGATGTTCTGCAGGACGGTGCGATGCGGGAAGAGATGGAATTTCTGGAAGACCATGCCGACGGACTGTCGCTGGCGGGCAATCTCGCGATCCGGCAGTGGAAACAGCCGGTTGCCCTCGCGGCGGTAGCCGGCGATCTCATCCTCGACCGTGACATAGCCGCCGTCGATCTGTTCGAGCTGGTTAATGCAGCGCAGGAAGGTGCTCTTGCCCGAGCCGGAAGGCCCGATGATGCAGACCACTTCACCCTTCCTGATCTCGAAATCGATGTCCTTCAGGACGTGAAACGTGCCGAAATACTTCTGCAGGCTGTGTGCCTTGATGATCGCGTCCATCAGCCAGCCTCCCCGACGAGAGCCTGATTGGCGGCCTGCTGGGCGCTCGCATCGCGCCGCCCCCACCCCTTGGAGAAATGCCGCTCGATATAGATCTGCGCAATGCTGAGCACGGTGACCACGACCATGTACCAGACGGCGGCAACGATCAGCAGTTCGATGACGCGCGAGTTGACATAGTAGATGTCCTCGACGTTTTTCAGCACCTCTGAATACTGGATGACACTGGCGAGCGAGGTGAGCTTCACCATGCCGATGGTCTCGTTGCCAATCGGCGGGACGATGACGCGCATGGCCTGCGGTAGCACGATCTTCAGCGTTGCCCGCAGCTTCGTCATCCCGATCGATTGCGCCGCTTCCATCTGACCCTTGTCGATCGAAAGAAGGCCGGCGCGTACGACTTCGGCCGTGTAAGCGCCCTGCTGGATCCCAAGGCCGAGAAGAGCAGCCACGAAGGGCGTCATGACATCGACGGTGCGGATCGACCACAATCCCGGAATGCCGATCGTCGGAAAGATCAGGGCGAGATTGAACCACAGGAGAAGCTGCAGCAGCGCCGGCGTGCCGCGAAACAGCCAGACATAACCGACGGAAATGCTGCGCAGAACCGGATTGTCCGACATGCGCATGATCGCGGCGATGACGCCAAGGACGATGCCAACGATCATGGCGCAGAAGGTCATGATGATCGTGTTGCCAACCCCTGCCAGGACGGCCCTGGTGAACAGGTTCTGTCCGACATATTCCCAGGCGATGTCGCCCTTCCAGAAGGCCCTTGCCAATAGAAGCAGAAGGATGATGCAGATTGCCGCCATGATCTTCGTGCCGATCTTTCGCTGCGGCACGATCACAAGCGCATTCACGTCCAGTGGCGCTGAGTTGGTCAAATTTCGATCCCCTGAGCTCGTTGGTGAGCTCCATTTTCTAATGGGGAAAACTTACGTTGCTTTTGAATTCGGCCACAAACGAGATTTGAACATGCGATTTATGCGCTCCAAGCATAAATCTCAGGTGCCATGACGATATTTCACCGTCTGGCCATAGTGAATTGAGATGCGAGGGAAGCTCGGGCGACTTGGCTTCCTGTTCACCGATCCGGCGCGAGGGCGGTCTCGACCCTGCGTAGCAGGCTCTTCAACTCTGGCTCGCGGACATGAGCGGCAGCCTCATTGGGCGAGAACCACTGCAGCTGGCGCTGACCGCGCTCGGGAAAGCGCTCGACCAATTCGGCGACTTCAAGCAGATGAACCTGAACGACGGAGGGGACGGTATCGCCGGTATCTAGAGACTTCAGATAGGTGTAATAACCAAAACTCTTCTTCCTGGCCTTTCCCTTGACGCCGGCCTCTTCCCAGGCCTCGCGTTCGGCGACCTGATGCGGCAGCTTGCCAACGATCGGCCATCCCTTCGGAATGACCCACCGACGGCTGTCGCGCGAGGTGATCAGCAGGATTTCAACATCCTTCAGCACGGGCGAGCGCCTGTAGCAGATCGCGGCATATTGCTCGATCGACCGGCCGGCGAAGAGCTTTTCTGCCGCGTCCGCCAGACGGCCGAGATAAGTCTTTTTAGTCATGTGCCGTCACTGCAACCTGTGGAACCGGGCTTGGCGTCCGGCTCTGCAAGAGTTCGCCACGCTCCTCCAGAACGGGATAGGCGGCGGCGGCAACGAGATGGGAGTTGATCTGCTTGAGATCGCGCAACAGATCGAGGTGAAGCGAGCTTGTCTCCATGGTCTCGATCCCGCCCTGGCGCAAGCGCTGGAAATGGGCTTCCGTTCCCTCGCGCTCCGCCTTGCGGAAGATCACCTTTTCCTCCGCCAGCATGAGGGCGGCACTTTCGTTCTGCGTCATGAACAGGGCGGCCGCTGTCTGGAGGTTCGACTGCAACCGGTCGAACAACGTTGCCAGTTCGAGCTGCCCTTCCTTCGAGAAGCTCAAGCCCCGGCGCAGGCGCTTGGCCAGATGCGGCAGGAGGTTCTGGTCGAGAACGTCGCCGGCATGCTCCATGTTCATCGAGAACAGCAGGATCTCGTTCAGCCGCCGCCGGTCGGCTTCGCCGAGTTCGTCGGGATCGATCGAAGTCAGATAGGTCTTCACCGCCGTATTCAGGCTGTCGAGGATATTGTCCAGCGACCGCAATCGCGTCAGTGCCTTTCGATCCGTATCCGATAAGGCCGACCTGGCGCCTGCCAGCATCTCCGACAGCACGTCGACGAGCCTCAGCGCCTCGCGCGCTGCCGCGCCGAGCGCGACCACGGGCGTTTCCTTGGCGGCCGGATCCAGATATCTCGGGCGTGTCGGATCGGCCTCGTCGATCTTCTGCGGCAGCAATTTGGTCAAGAGATCGGCATAGGGCCGCAACAGCGGCATGAAGACCACGGCCAGGACGATATTGAAGGCGCTGTGGAAGTTCGCGACCGCGCGGGCGCTATCGCTGTCGATCATCGCCGACAGGCGTGCGGCGGGCTCCAGCAGGCCGATCATTGCGACGACGCCGACAATGCGCGTCAGCATATTGCCGATAGGCAACCGCTTGACGGAAAGATCGGCGCCTGACTGTCCTTCGATCAAGGGATTGATCGCGGTACCCAGATTGGCGCCGAGAACGAGCGCGAAAGCTTGATCGACATCGACGAGGCCTTTGCTTGCAAGCGACATGATGAGCAGCACGACGGCCACGCTGGAATGGGCAGCCCACGTCAGAATGGCCGCGAGAAGCATACTCAGCACCGGCGTCGCGGCGATCGCATCAAGGACATAGGCGAGCGCCTTCGACCCCTCATATTGCGTCATCAGGTCGAGGAGCTGATGCAGCGCCAGAAGCATGAAACCAAGCCCGATCATGACGCGGCCGAGATCGTGCACACGCGAATTCGCGGTTCGACGAAACATCAGCACGCCGATAAGGACGAGTGCCGGCGAGGCGGCGGCGACATTGAAGGATAGCACCTGGACAATCAGCGTCGTGCCGACATTGGCCCCCAGCATGACGGCAAGCGCGGGCACGAGATCCACCAGCCCGCCGGCGGCAAAGCCTGATGCCATCAGGCCGGTAGCCGTGCTGCTCTGCAAGATGGCGGTGACGCCGATCCCGGCAAAGAAGGCCTTCGTGCGATTGCTGAGCGCACGTCCGAGAAAGGAGCGCAGGTCCGGGCCGAAGGCACGCTGGATACCGGTCTGAACCATGCGCGTGCCCCAGAGCAACAGGGCGATGTGACCGGCCAGAGCAACGAGGCCGAAAATTAGCGCCATAGTGGTCCTCCATATGCCTGCGATCCTTGGACAAACGCCGAGCATCAATATCACGGTCAGCTAAACTTTAATTAGCCGACTATGTTTCTCCCTCTTTATATCTTTTGCAAGGCCAGATTGTCACAAAACTAGAGGGAGAATCACTTTATCATTTAAAATCATAATGATAGACTCATATTTGTCTTGTCATTATTCACAATAAATATTCATCTCTCCAGAAAACGGCGGTCTGAAAGCGACGATTTTCTGTCTGCGAGGATATTGTCCGATGAGCGTTGCTTCGCCTTTTCGCTTTGATGCATCCAATGTCTGGCCAATATAGCATAAAAGCCTCCATTTGCCGCGCGGCGGATCCGTCGCCATAGAGTGAAACGACAGGCTGGCGAGGAGTTTGAGATGACGCATTTTATCTGCATCACATGCGGCATACAGTTCGGAGAAGGCGACGGACCGCCGCTGGCCTGCCCGATCTGCGAGGACGAGCGTCAGTTCGTACCCCAATCGGGGCAGGAATGGACCGACATGGCGAGCCTCGACCAGAGGCATGCGGTAATCTGGAATGAGGAAGCCGAGGGCATTCACAGCCTGCAGATCTCGCCCCATTTCGGCATTGGCCAGCGCGCCTTTCTGATCGAAGGACCTGATGGCAATATCCTGTGGGACTGCCTCAGCCTCATCGACGAGGCCAGCAAGGCGCGGATTGCCACTATGGGCGGCTTGAACGCGATCGCGATCTCTCACCCTCATTTCTATTCGTCGATGATCGAATGGAGTATTGCCTGCGGCGACGCGCCGATTCATATCCACGCAGACGATGGCGAATGGGTGCAAAGGCGCGGCGCAGCCTTACGCCCGTGGACAAGCGAAATGCTGCCGATTGGCCAGGCGACCATGATCCGTTGCGGCGGCCATTTCGACGGCAGCTCCGTGCTCCATTGTCCCTGGCTCGAAGGCGGCCGCGGCGCCCTCTTCGTCGGCGACACGATGCAGGTGACGATGGACCGCAAATTCGTCAGCTTCATGCGCAGCTACCCCAACCTCCTCCCTCTCAACGCCAAGACGGTGACGACGATATCGAAAACCGTTCGACCCTATCGATTCGAGGCGATCTATGGCGCATTTCCCGGTCGAACGGTCGAAAACGACGGCAACGGCGTGGTAGAACGTTCCGCGGAAAGATACCTGAAGGCGATCGCAAGCTGAGAATATAGCAACGGATGTTCCGCTTCTGACATAGGCCTACTCACACATGAAGCAGAAAATACCAATGCGGCGAACGCCGGATGCTGAGCTTGCCGCAGCGATCGCCGCAGAGGCCGTCGGTTGCTCTCCGGTTACTGTCGGACGCTTCCCAACCGGTGCACGGCACTATGTCTTCGATCTTCAGTTCGCCGACCGGTCTCCAGCCGTCGTGCGCGTTGGCGACCCATCCGCTCGGGCAGAGATGGCCGGAGCGGTCTATCTTTCGGGATTATTACGACCTGAAGGCGTGCCGCTTCCAACCATTCTGGCCGAAGGTATAGACGCGGAGTTCCCCTGGCTTCTGCTGGAACGCCTTCCCGGCACGGATCTGGGTTCGGTCATCTTGAACCTTTCGGGAGCCAAGCTGGGTCGGATTGCTTCACGCGTGGCGCATGCCCAGGCCATCACAGCAAGAACCATATCAGCAGGACGCTACGGATATGCCGCGCGAGCGGAGCAAGCACAGCACGGCGCGTGGTCGCAGGTGGTGCTTGCCAATCTTGCCCGTTCGCGAGGGCGAATCGGGTCTGCCGGGTTGTTTGATGTCGGGCTGGTCGACGCAGTCGAACACGAGGTAACGGCCAGACGCAAAGAACTCGACAGGATCGAAGCAATACCCTTTCTGCATGACACCACGACAAAGAACGTGATTGTGACACCAGACGGCGCGTTCAGCGGCATTGTCGACGTCGATGATCTTTGCTTTGGCGATCCACGTTATCCGACCGCCTTAACATTGGCTGCGCTGATGGCCTATGGCGGCCCCGTGAGCTACGTCGATGCGTGGCTCCGGCACGCCGGGCAAGCCGATGACCGGCTTTTTCGTCTTTACACGAGTGTCTTCCTGCTGGACCTGATGGCCGAGCATGGGCACATTTTCAACGGCAACGAGACTCCGTTAGCACCGGCAGTTCAGGCAACCATGCAGCACGCACTTGAGTTCAATCTCAACTTAGTGCGGTCATGAACGCTACGTGATTCAAGTCTTCATTGCGCTCCGGCGACCACCGGCGATATCCGTCCTTTTCCAGTCCAATCCCGACTGCGTCGAACTAATTTTCCAGCGCCGTCTGCTTGTCCTTCACCAGCCGTGCCGGCAGATTGACGGTAACGGACAGGCCCCCGAGGCTGGAGCGGGCAAGCGTCAGCTTGCCGTCATAGGCTTCGACCAGATCTTTGGCGATCGCCAGGCCGAAGCCGGTTCCGGCGATGCTTTCGTCCAGCCGCCTGCCGCGGCGGATGAAAGCCATTTCCGCATCCTCCGGAAGGCCCGGACCATCGTCCTCGATGCACAGTTCTACACCCTCAAGCTCGGGCACTTGCGACAGGCGAACCTTGACCTTGCCGGCCGTCCATTTCCTGGCATTGTCGATCAGATTGCCGGTGATGTCGGCGAAATCCGCCTCATCGATCGCCAGCCACATCTCCGGCGGCGCCGCAAGTTCGAAATCGATCTTCCGCTCGGTGGACAGACGCCGCATGACCGATATGATCTTCTGGAGATCGGCGCTGGCATCCATGACGCCGACGGTATGGGCGGCTGCCAGGCTGGCGCGGGTTTGCGCGAGCGTTCGCTTGATCTGCGCCTCCATCCGGCTGACCTCCGTCTGGATGGCCGCCGCTCGCTCCGACATGCCCTCTTCCGAGAGAATGCGCGCGGTCGCCTCCAGTGCCGCGAGCGGGGTCTTCAGACCATGCGCCAGATCGCCGGCGCGCGCACGCGCCTGCGTCAGCTGCGTCTCACGGGATGCCAGCAGGCCGTTGAGATCGTCCACAAGAGGCTGGACCTCGCGCGGAAACTGGCCGGTGATCTTGCGCGCGGAACGCTCCTGCACCGCCATCAAGGCCGCACGCAGATCGTTGAGCGGCCGCAATCCGTATCTCAGAAAGGCAATGACCGCCACGATGAGGGCAGCCGAAAGCACGCCAAGGGATGGCGCCATGGCGTAGAAGAAGCGCCAGCGCGCTGGCGCAAGCTCGCGATTGTCGAGCGCCATCACGATATCGACCATCTGATCGCCGGTGGCCGAAGGGATGGAGATGGAGCGCTCGACAGCAAGAAGGTGGCTGCCGTTCGGTCCTTTCATATCTGTTGCCCGGCCGGCATCGCGAGGGCGGGAACGAAGCCAGGGCAGGTTCTGTTCCCAAAGCGATTGCGAGCGCAACTCCACGTTGCCGTTGCGGCCGACCTGCCAATAGAAACCGCCATTCGGAATGCCGAAACGGGAATCCGTCGGCGTATCGTCGAGAAAGAGCTGATTGGACGAATTGATATCGACCGCGGCCAAAAGAACGCGCAATTCCTCGTCAATCTCGGAGAGGGCAAGCGCCCGGACGGCCAGCCCGGAAATCGCATTGATGCCCACGCCTGCCAGAAAGGTTGCGACGATGATCGCCACCGCAGAACCCAGCAGCAACCGCCCTCGCAGCGAAAACGGCGTCATGACGGCGGCGCCTCGCGCGGAATGATATAGCCCTGGCCGCGCCGGGTCTCGATGACTGTGCCATCGAACTTGCGGCGCAGGCGCGCGACGACCACCTCCAGTGCGTTCGACAGAAGCTCCGTCTCTTCGTCATAGATGCTGTCAGCGATCTGCGTTCGGGAAAGCACGGTGCCGGCATTGTGCATCAGATAGGCAAGAAGCCGGTATTCGAGCGCCGTCACCTGAACCGGCTGCCCACGAAACGAAACCGTACGCTGGCGCGTGTCGAGTTCCAGCACGCCGTTGGAAAGGATTGGAGAGGATTGCCCGGCGGCGCGGCGCATCAGGGCGCGCACGCGGGCCAGAAGTTCTTCCATGCGGAAGGGCTTCGTCAGATAATCGTCGGCGCCCGCATCCATGCCGTCGACCTTGTCACGCCAGCCGTCGCGCGCCGTCAATATGATGACAGGCATGCCACGGCGTTCTGCACGCCAGCGTCGCAGCACCGTGAGGCCATCAAGCTTGGGAAGCCCGAGATCGAGAATGACAAGATCGAAATGCTCGATATCGCCGCGATACCAAGCCTCCTCGCCGTTGCTCACGGTCGAGACGACATAATGCTGGTCCTCCAGGCAGCGGCGCATATCCGCCACAATACTGGGCTCATCCTCAGCAATCAGAATGCGCATTTTCAGCGTCTCTCGATCACGGCGAGTGTTGCACCGTCGAGCACTATGTCACCACGTTTGCCATCCGGCTTCAATACACGCACGGCGTAAGCTTGGCGTCCGGCCCGGCGAACACGTTTGATTCGCAGCACCTTTCCCGGCATTTCGCGCGCAACGACCGCATAAATCTCGCGCAGCGGCCGCAAGGCGCCGGCATCTTCGACCAGAACACTGCTATGCGAGCGAGCTAATGCCTCCATGCCCGGCGAGCTCAGCAAAGCCGTTACCAAAAGAACGGACAGCCAGCGGTGCCAGCCGGCTCTTCGCCCGAATATGCGCAACGATATTAATCCTTCTTCCGAGATAGCACGCAGGGCTCGCCCCACGCCGATCCAAACATAGCTTTCCCAACATTACAATTCCCTGACAGCGCCCGTAAGAGAGCTGCAAATTGAAGGGTGTATAAGCATTGATAGACGGCACGCTGATTGTGTCGAGTTTCGTTTCGCAGAAGTTACCATGACTATCCAGATCTCGTCGATTACCCCAAATGCCAGCCTCTCGGTTTCCTCAGGCGGCATTCGGCCTGAGTTCGTCCGCAATGAAACCCTGGTGGACATATTCAAGGCAACGGTCGCTCGCAGCCCCGACAAGACGGCCCTGACCCTGATCGGAACCGACCAGGCGATGACCTATGCCGAGCTTGACCGGCTCTCCGATGAGGCGGCGCGTGCGCTCGGCCGTCGTGGTATCGGCCCTGGCGATTTCGTCGGCCTGTGGTTCCAGCGCTCCCTTGAGCTACATGTCGCACTTCTGGCGATTCTCAAGGCCGGAGCTGCCTATATCCCGTTCGATGCGTCCGCTCCTGCCGATCGCGTAGCTGTCAGCCTGGCCGATTGCGGCGCGAAATGGATGCTGACGCATGACGAAAAGGCGGCTCTCACACCCGAATTCGATGGTCAGACACTGCTCCTCAAGACGCTGCTCGCCGAAGATGACGATGGCGTTGCGCCACGTGTCGCCGCTCACGACGATCCGGCCTACGCCATCTATACATCCGGCTCCACGGGCAAGCCAAAGGGCATCGTCATCACGCACCGGAACATCTGCCATTATCTGCGCGCCGGTAACGACGTCCTCGGTATGGTTGAATCGGATGTCGTTCTTCAGCAGGCTTCGGTCGCCTTCGATCTTTCGCTCGAAGAAATCTTCGTTCCCTATCTGGTCGGCGCGACGCTGAAGGTTGCGACATCCGCAGTCATGGCCGAGCTCGACAGACTTGCCGACGTGCTGGAAGCGGAGAAGATCACGGTCATCGATACCGTGCCGACCCTGCTCACCATGCTGGAGCGCGATGTCGAATGCCTGCGCATCATCATCGTTGGCGGCGAAGCCTGCCCTCCGGCAATCGTCAGCCGCTTCTCCAAGACCGGCCGGCGCCTGATCAACACCTACGGCCCGACCGAGACGACGGTGGTAGCGACCTACGCCGAACTCGACCCCTCCCGGCCGATCACGATCGGCTGCCCGATCGCCAACGCGACCGCCTATGTCGTTGATGAAAACATGCAGCTTGTCGCGCGCGGCGACACCGGCGAATTGCTGATCGGCGGACCGGGCGTCGCGGCCGGCTACCGGAACCTGCCGCAGCTGACCTCCGCCAAGTTCATCGCCAATCCTTTCGCGCCCCATGGCGACCCTGTGCTTTACCGCAGCGGCGATGCCGTGTTGATGGACGAGGAAGGGCAGCTTCATTTCCTCGGCCGCATCGACGACCAGGTGAAAATACGTGGCTATCGCATCGAGCTCGGCGAGATCGAGACCGTTGTTGGAGAGCTCGCGGACGTGAAAGCTGCTTCCGTGGTCGTGCATCGACCGCCGGATGGTGAGGAAATGCTGGTCGCCCACGTCGTGACGTCGGGCAATAATTTCGATCGCGACAAAGCGCGCGCCGTACTCGCCGCCAAGCTGCCGCCCTATATGGTGCCTGCCGCCTGGCACAGCCACGTGTCGCTGCCGCGGCTCCCCTCCGGCAAGATCGACCGCAAGACACTCGCTGCGATCCCGCTGGCGGTCGATCAATCAACCCAGGCACAAGAGCAGCCGCGTACATGGACCGAAGCACAGCTGCTGAAGGCGGCAACCGAGGCGCTTCGCCTGCGCGCCATCAGCTTCGAGGCGGATTTCTTCACCGAGCTCGGCGGGCATTCCATGCTGGCGGCACGGTTCGTTTCCGAAGTCCGCAAGATCCCGCTGCTGGCGGGCATAGCCCTGCGCGACGTCTATGCCGGCCGGACCCTGCGCGGCATTGCGGCGATCCTGGAGCAGCGCACCGAGCGGGCCTCCAGTCAGGAACGCAAGAGCTTCGAGCCAGTCCCGTGGCGCCGGCGCTTCCTTTGCGGCCTGGCCCAGGCCGTGGTCCTGCCCTTCATTGTCGCGATCGCTACGCTGCAATGGATCGGCCTGCTGCTCGCCTCGATCCTGCTGATCGATGACGGCGCGTCGGTCTGGAATGAAATTCTCATTCTGGGTAGCGTCTATCTCGCTCTCAATCTCGGTGAGAAGTTGCTCGTCGTCGCCCTCAAGTGGCTTGTCATCGGCCGCACACGGCCGGGCGTCTATCCGCTGTGGGGCACCTATTATTTCCGCATCTGGCTGATGCAGCGCATCGTTCAGCTGACCGCACCGAAATTCCTCAAGGGCTCGCCGCTCATCCGCGCCTATATGCGCGCACTCGGCGCGAAGGTCGGCAAGGATGCGATGATCGACGAGTTCGAAGAAGGCGCGATCGACCTCGTGCGGGTTGGCGCCAGATCCAGCCTCGGCGTCAAGATCAAGCTCGCCAATGTCGAAGTCATCGGCAATGAGATCCATGTCGGCACGATCGATATCGGCGAAGGCGTGCAGATCGGCAATGGTTCCGTCATCGGTCACAATGTCAAGATCGATGACGGAGCCGTCATCGGCGATCTGACGGCGATCGCCGCCGGCACTCATGTCGAGGCCCATACCCGCTGGGATGGTTCGCCCGCTCGCCAGACCGGCCATGCGGAACATGAGGAAATGCCGGCGCATCCGGAGCTTGGAACCGTCGGACGGGTCTTCCAGTTCGCCGCCTATTTCGTCGCCTATAATCTCAGCCTCGTCGTCGGCCTGCTGCCGATCTTCCCGGCTTTCTATCTGTTCTCCGCCGTGCAGGAGATGTATGCTCCCGGCTCCGAAGAGGCCTTGTCCTGGGGAATGATCGCAGCACTCTCCTGGCCGGCCGCCTTCCTGCTGATCGTCGTGTCCATGGCCGTCGTCGTGGCGCTCAGATGGGTTCTGCTGCCCCGCGTCGTGCCAGGCCGCTATTCCATCTTCGGCAATCTCTATTTCCGCAAATGGGTTGTCGGCCTCACCACCGAGGCCATGCTGGAAACGCTGAATTCGCTCTACGCCACCGTCTTCATGCGCAATTGGTACCGCCTGATGGGAGCCAAGATCGGCAAGGGCACGGAGATCTCTGCAAACTTCGCCGGTCGCTACGACCTCATCGAAATGGGCCGCGACAACTTCATCGGTGACGAGACCATCTTCGGCGACGAGGAAATTCAGAACGGCTGGATGGTGCTCAAGCGTCTGAAGACCGGCGATCGCTGCTTCTTCGGCAACTCCTCCGTCATCTCGCAGGGTGCCGTGATCGAGAGCGATTCACTCGTCGGCATCAAGACGCGCCTGCCCGACTCCCTGCACGTCAAGGCAGGTGAAACCTGGTGCGGCAGCCCTGCCTTCCAGTTCCCGACGCGCGAGAGGCTGCAGGCGGCTGCGACCGCCACCTATGCACCGCCACTGCGCATGCGCCTTGTGCGCATCGTGTTCGAGGCCATGCATACGTCGCTGCCAACCGCTATCCTGATCGTCATGGCACTCGCCATGTCCGACATGCTGGCCAACGAAATCGACAACGGCGCCTGGGGCAGCCTGTTCTGGACGCTGATGGCGGCCGGCCTGGCGACCTCGGGTATCCTGTATCTCGTCGCAGTCGCCTTCAAATGGACACTGATCGGCACCTATAAGCCTATGAATCGGCCAATGTGGTCCTGGTGGGCGATGCGGACCGAAGCCGTCGCGGTCTTCTACGGCGGGCTCGCCAGCAAGATGCTGCTCGACTATCTGCGTGGCACGCCTTTCCTGCCCTGGCTGCTCCGTCCCTTCGGTGCCAAGATCGGACAGGGGGCATGGATCAACAGCACCGACATTTGCGAGTTCGATTGCACCCATATCGGCGACCATGCCGTACTCAACATGGGGTCCTGCCCGCAGACCCATCTCTATGAAGACCGCATCATGAAGGTCGGCCGGATCACGATCGGCAAGGGCGTCTCCATCGGCTCGGGCAGCACCGTCCTGTACGAGGCCAATGTCGGCGATTTCGCTGAGATCGGACTGCTGACCCTGGTCATGAAGGGTGAGGCCATCCCGCAAGGAACGTCGTGGGTCGGCGCCCCCGCCCAGGCGGTTCAAGCCGAGCAGGAGCCGACCCCGCTCGCGCAGAAAGAGGCTCTGCCCTCCGCCGCTGCGTGAGCGTGGGATGACGGCCCCTCGATTTGAGGTCGTCCTGACGGTCGCAGATGCGATCGCCGTCCTTGTCCGCCCGATGCAGGGCGGACGCGAAGAGCGTGACGAAGCCGCACAAGACGCGTTGAGGCGAGCCGCGAAACGGGACGATATTTCCATCTATCGCCGGCCAAGCGATCGGCCGGCGCTAAGGCCTCCATATCACGAACTGGGCGTTTCGCTTTCCCATCGTGCGGAGCTGCTGCTGGCGGGTTTTGCGCCGGATAACCCAGTCGGCGTCGATATCGAGATCGAGGATCTCAACGGCTTCGATCCGATCGCCTTTGCGGCCGACCATTTCTCAAGGATGGAAGCCGCCGCAGTTGCCGCACTCGATGGCTCAACGGCGCTCGACGTCTGCTACCGTCTCTGGGTCGCCAAGGAGGCGGCATTGAAGACCAGCGGCCGCGGCATCTTCGACGGGCTCGACGAACCGGATCTGGCGGCGCATCTGAGTCTCCTGCGCACCGATGGCGCAACCATCCATCTTGGTGCCGGATTGCGACTGCCACCGATCGCGCTCACCGTGACCCGGCTTGCCGGGACCGTGGAGCAATCCATTTATTGTGCCCTTGCCAGGGACATGAGCTGAGCGATCATCGCTCGATGGTGAGCATTTCCGTCGGGACGGCACGGCTTGGAGCCGCGCCTCCCCGTGCCGTAGTTTTCAGGCCCGCATCAGGGGCGCGGCGGCGCATCTGGGTCTTGGCGCGAGGCGAACCAGTTTGCCAGGGTCGCGCCGGAAATATTGTGCCAGACAGAGAAGATCGCGCTAGGAACGGCGGCGATCGGCGAGAAATAGGCCGTCGCCAGTGCGGCACCCAGGCCTGAATTCTGCATGCCGACCTCGATTGCCAGCGCCTTGCGCTTGTAGAAGTTGAGCCCAAGCACCTTCGAGGCATAATAGCCGAAGAGGTAGCCGAGACCGTTGTGCAGCACGACGATGACGAAAATCAGCAGGCCAGACTGCACAATGGCCGCCTTCGACGCGCCGACGACAGCCGCAACGATCAGCACGATACCGATGACGCTGACGAGCGGCAGAACGGGAATCGCAGCGCGTACGAGGCCGGGCACGGCCTTCTGCGCGATGACGCCAAGCAGCAGCGGCACGATGATGACTTGTACGATGCTGATGAACATCGACCAGGCGTTGACGGGCAGATATTGACTTGCGAACATCCAGACGAGGAACGGCGTGACGATGGGCGCGGCGAGTGTCGTCACGCTCGTGCAGGCGACCGACAGCGCCACGTCGCCACGTGCAAGATAGGTCATGACATTGCTCGAGGTGCCGCCTGGGCAGCAGCCGACCAGAATGACACCGGCGGCGACTTCCGGCGGCATCGGAATGATCCGCGTCAAAAGCAGTGCCAGCGCCGGCATGATGCCAAAATGTGCGATGACGCCGATCGCGACTTCATGGGGACGACGCGCCAGCTCGCGAAAATCCTCGACCGAAATCGTAAGCCCCATGCCGAACATGATAATGCCGAGAAGCACGACGATCCAGGGTGCAAGCTGCTTGAAGACATCGGGCAGGAAAAAACCGAGAACCGCAAACAGGATGACCCATATGGAAAAGGTCTTGCCGACGAAGGCGGAAAAGGATGCCAGGAATTTCATGGGATCTCCGGGGGGAAGGAGCATAATGGTGGTCAGGCCGGTCTAAACCCGGCGCCCGATGTGTCAAGGCGTCGAATTGCCTGATCCGTCTGCTTCCATCATCTATGCAGCATAAATCCATCGAAGGGCGCAGCAGGTTTGCCTTGCAAGGAGCAAATACATGACTGTCACCGAACCCGAACCCATGTCCCGCGCGAAGATCATATCCTATGCCATCGGCTTGCCGCTGGCGCTGCTCGTATTTGTCTTTCTGCCTGCCGGTCGCCTCGACTGGGCGCCCGGATGGATCTTCATTGCGTTCCTCGTGGTAAGCTATGGGATAGCGACGCTGATTATGCGTCGCGTGAACCCCGTGATCTTCAGGGCACGCAGCCGCTTCCAGGCCGGGACAAAACGCTGGGACCTCATCCTGGTCTCGCTCATGTGCCTTGGCATGATCGCCGAAATACCGCTTGGAACTCTGGATGCCGGCAGGATGGCGTGGTCGGCAATGCCAATCTCCGTCGTGATCCTGGGCTATATCCTCCTTGCGGCCGGTATAGCGCTCGGCACATGGGCACAGGCCGTCAATCGCTTTTTCGAACCCGGTGTCCGCCTCCAGCGCGAACGCGGCCAGCATGTCATCAGCAATGGCCCCTACACATTCGTGCGTCATCCCGGCTATGTCAGCGCGATTATGATCTTTGCCGGGCTGGCGCTGGCGCTCGGTTCCTGGTGGGCCTTGATTCCAGCCGCGTGGGCAAGCGGCCTGCTGATCCTGCGCACTAGCTGAGAGGACGCCCTGCTGCAGGCCGAGCTGGAAGGCTATGCCGACTATGCCCGGCGCGTGCGGTTCCGATTGCTGCCGGGTATCTGGTGATGCCTTTCCGCCGCGCTCATCACATAACGAACTGAGCGGCCGATCACATATTGACTGGCACGATCTGCTTTGATCTGTTGACCCGATATGGCAATGCCTGATGTCCGCCCGAGGTCGACGGATGTCTGGGAGGAAAGCAGAGCATGACGATGGAGGCTGTGAGGGCGGTCAGCCTGAAACAGGTGGCCATTTCCTTTGAAATGGCCGGCAAGACACGGTTCGACGCCGTAGCCGCGACCAATCTGGATGTAGAAGCGCATGAGTTCGTGGCCATTGTCGGCCCCACGGGCTGCGGAAAATCCACACTTCTCAATGCGACGGCGGGCCTTTTGAAGCCGGCGTCCGGCACGGTCGAAGTCTTCGGCCAACCGCTGAAGGCAATCAATCGGCAGGCAGGCTATCTCTTCCAGCAGGATTCGCTGATGCCGTGGAAAACAGTTCTCGAGAATGTTGCGATCGGGCTGGAAATTGCGGGAACGGATACGGCCGAGGCAAGGCGGATCGCCCGGGACTGGCTGGCGCGCGTCGGCCTTGCCACTTTTGCCGATCGTTTCCCACGCATGCTCTCTGGCGGCCAGCGCAAGCGCGTCGGTCTTGCCCAGGTGCTCATCCGCAATCCCAAACTGCTGCTGATGGACGAGCCCTTCGGGCCGCTCGATGCGCAGACCCGCCTGATCATGGGCGACCTCCTGCTCAAGCTCTGGTCCGAGGACCGCAAGGCCGTGATGTTCGTTACCCACGATCTCGACGAGGCTATCGGCCTTGCCGACCGCGTGGTCATCATGTCGGCCGGTCCGAAATCCCGCATCATCGGCGATTTCGAGGTGCCCCTGGAGCGGCCGCGCGATATCGGCGAGATCCGCCACGATCCAGTCTTCAACCGGCTCCATCGTGATATCTGGCAGGCACTGCGCGATGAAGTCATGACGGCCTATCGCCAGAGCAGCGGAGAGATCGCATGAACCGCTCCCTCCTTCTCCTGCTGCAAATCCTGGTGGCACTGGTCATTTTGGTCCTCTGGCATCTCGCGACCAACACCAGCCTCTTCGGCAATCCGAAAACCATATCCTTCTTCTTTGCCGATCCGCTCAAGGTCGCGCAGCGTGTCATCCAGTGGTTCGCGTCCGGATCGATCTGGTATCATCTCTGGATCACGCTGTCGGAATCGATCCTCGCCTTCCTGCTCGGCGCCTTCGGCGGCATCGTCTTCGGTTTCTGGTTCGCGCGCCGGCCCTTGATCGCGGCCGTCTTCGACCCCTATGTGAAGGCAGCGAATGCCCTGCCCCGCGTCGTGCTTGCCCCAATTTTCGCGCTCTGGTTCGGCCTCGGTATCTGGTCGAAGGTCGCGCTCGGCATCACGCTGGTTTTCTTCATCGTCTTCTTCAACGTCTATCAGGGCGTCAAGGAGGTCAGTCAGCCGGTGCTGTCCAATGCCCGCATGCTCGGCATGAACGAGCGCCAGCTGCTGCGCCACGTTTATCTGCCCTCCGCACTTTCCTGGGTGTTTTCCAGCCTGCATACATCGGTGGGCTTTGCTGTGGTCGGTGCAGTCGTCGGCGAGTATCTGGGCTCGGCTGCAGGCCTTGGATATCTCATCCAGCAAGCCGAGGGTGTGTTTGACGTGACGGGTGTCTTTGCAGGCATGGTGGTTCTGACCGCCTTCGTCCTGCTCGTGGACTGGGTGATGACGATGGTCGAACGGCGCCTGCTGGCCTGGCGCGGCCAGTAGCACATGGAAAATAGCGAAGTGGAGGAAAAAGGAACATGGAACGCAGGACATTTCTGATCGGGACGGCGAGCTTCGGTATCGGTGCGTCGCTTGCAGGCATCCTGCCCGCCGCGGCACAGGATGCGAAACCGGAAAAGCCGGATCTGTTGATCGGCGTCGGTGGCAAGCCGTTGCTCTATTACCTGCCGCTGACGATCGCCGAGCGGAAAGGCTTCTTCAAGGAAGAAGGTCTCAACGTCACCATCAATGATTTCGCCGGCGGTTCGAAGTCGCTCGAAGGCCTGATCGGCGGCTCGCTCGATGTCGTCGCCGGCGCTTATGAACACACCATCCGCATGCAGAACAAGGGGCAGGATATAGTCGCGATCTGCAATCTCGGCCGCTTTCCGGGCATCGTGATCGCTGTGCGCAAGGATCTCGCCGGTGAGATCAAGTCGATGGCGGACATGAAGGGCCGCAAGATTGGCGTGACAGCGCCCGGCTCCTCGACGGCACTGATGTTCCAATATGCCATGCTGAAGAACGGGCTGAAGACCGACGATGCTTCGCTGATCGGCGTCGGCGGCGGGGCCGGCGCGGTTGCCGCTGTCAAGAGCGACCAGATCGATGGTCTTTCCCATCTCGATCCGGTCATCGCGCAGCTGCAGTATGACGGCGACATCACCGTGCTTCTGGATACCCGTACCGAGGCCGGCACGCGCGCGCTCTTCGGCGGCCCGAACCCGGCGGCAACGGTCTACATCAAGCGCGAATTTGCCAAGGAAAATCCGATCACGACACAGAAGACGGTCAATGCCTTCATGAAGGCATTGAAGTGGATCTCGACGGCAAGCCCGGAAGATGTCGCCGGCGTCGTGCCGGAAGAATATCTGCTTGGCAATCGCGATCTTTACATGCAGGCCTTCAAGAATTCCAAGGAGATGTATTCGCCGGACGGCATGGTCACCATGGAAGGCTACAATTCCATGATGGGTGTCCTGAAGACGCTCGATCCCGAACTCGCCAATGCCGACGTGCCATTCGACAAGACTTTCGATCCGACCTTCGCGAAGGCCGCCAAGACCTGATCGATGCAACTGGTGTGCCCGACGGTTGGCCGGGCACGCTTTGCCCCGCCAGCTCGGGACAATCAAACAAAATCCCCATCGGATTGAGCAAATGCCGGCGGGCCGGCGTGATGCTGACGGAGATGGCCATCCGCCCTATCGATCTAGCCTCTTGCCGCCTTTGCACATCGAGCGATCAGGGCGGCAACTAAAAGCACCCATCCCTCTCGAAAAAATCAACCGGAGGCCTAGATCACGCGTGGCGGTGCGATCTGACGTGTTGCGAGGCTATGTTGCCCGTGCCTTTTGACGGTTTCATTCGTCGTCAAACGCCGGAGTTCGAGCGGAAACTTATGGAGTACCAACGGCATGGCTTCACTTGCCAAAGTCTTTCGAGCGCCCTTCCTAATTACCTTGCTTATCCTTTCCTGCGCGCTTTCCCCTGCATCGGCCGAAGATGCCGGCCAGTCATCGAGCGGAACTCAGCTCCCGCGGCCGACGAGCAGCTATATGGCGACCTCGGCGGATGGCGTACCGGTGAAATTGAACTATTTCTCTCCGCAAGACGGTATTTCCGTCGTCTTCGTGATTGGTGAGAGAGGCCAGCCTCTGAAGAGGCTTCCATCCATCGAAGAACAGGGCAAGCTCCTGGATGGCTTGCTAAGCCAATTAGTGAACGAACATAAGGACTTGCCATCGACCTTTCCCCTCTTCCTGACGGGAACCAAGGATAGCTTGACGACGGAGCTGGTGGCAAAGCTGCACGAAAAAGACGCCAACTGGAATCCGAAGACCGGTCAACCGAAGCGCGGCCATTTCAATGAGGTTGTAACGGCCGAGCTCAACACGATCCTTCAGTCGTCACCCATCGCCCAGGCTTTCCAGTCCCATGGCTACAAGCTGGAGCTGACGGATATTGAAAAGATCGAAATGCAAGCCCCCGCCAAGAAAGGCGATGGAAAATATCCGCAATACATCAACTCAATGGATATTGACGCGACCAAAATATCAACCGGAGGATGACGTAAGATGAACCAACAGGTACGTTCTCATTTGAGACCCTCTTTCGATGATCTGGTAAAGAACTATCCCGATCCGCGAAGGGTCAAGCTGAAGCCCCTGAAGGAGATTATCGGCGGCGGTCTTACGACGGACTGGGCGATGAACAGCATCGGCGACAGCTGCACCCTTCGCATGAGCCGCGCATTTAATTATGGTTCCAGCTATCAGATTCCAGCACATTTTCCAGGCTTGAGAACTTTGGCAGGCAAAGATGGATTGCGCTATGCCTATGCGGTTCAGGAATTTCACAAATGGCTGAAGCAGCGTCTCGGCGCGCCCGATCTTGTCGTCAAGGGCAAGCCCGTCAGCCGCGACGGCTTTGCCGGCAAGAAGGGGATTATCATTTTCGACATCGTCTTTGGCCCTAATCCGGATGGCACGCGCGCGCTTGGCCATGCCGATCTATGGGACGGAAAAACCTTCTATGACGAACTCGACGGCACCAGCAGACCGGACCGCGACTTCTTCACTATAGCCGATAGCGTCTCGCTCTGGATTTGCCCGGGAACGACGAATTTGGCCAGCCGCTGACAAGGCTATTTGCCCGAGGAATAATGCTGTCAGCCCTTAGCCAGAATAGCTTCGGGTGTGATGGTTTATATTGCCGTGGTCGTCGCGGGGAATTCAGTCGCTAATCCAGGAAAACCGCCGCCGGGAGAAGCGAGATCCCCGGGGGCCATCATTGGGCGGCCTCACAAGAAGAGCTTTTTCGTCGCTCATGGAAGCTGCCAGGCGGCTAAATTCGCCCAAAAGCTGGCGTGACTAACCATCTTTCCGGGTCCGGCTAAAGGCAACCCTCACCGGTCTGGAAACGAACGCCTGCCCTTCAGAAATTTTTCCGACACTCGCCGGCAGCTGTGACGAGCCGCTGCCTTACCACCGCGAACAGTTCGCAGCTCCGGTCGCTGTTTCCGGATACGAACCATAGATCATTGCAGATGCTTCACGCGACGCTCTCCAGGCATGATGGAAGAGAACTTCCGCCTGGGCGGGGTCCCGCCTTTTCATCGCTCCTGGCAGTGAAGATTTTTTCAAATTGACCGACGGGTTTCGAACGCTCGCGCGTTCAAGCAGCGCAAGATCTGACGAGAGCCTGAATGACAAGGCTTTTTATTAAGGTTGAGGCAGGCGGCGGTCCGACACTGGAGAATGAGGATGGTTGCATCATTCAAAACGCCAGTGGGCCGCAAACGGACATATCCGGCAATGCTCCTCGGCATGTTGATCGTCTTCACCTTTCCCTTCGCGGTACGCGCGGAAGCCTGCACGGCCCCACCACCAATTTCTGCCATCGATCCTCCCGGTTTCTACGATGATCCGGACGGTTATGGCAGGGTGATAAAGCCGCTGCATGCGTTTATCGAAAAGGTGAATAAGGCAGCCGACAGCGGCGACAAGGCGTGCCTGGTCGAGCTTCTCGACACTTGGGCGCATTCGAATGCCTTGATGTCGCCGATCAAGGGCTATCAGGGATATTATGAGCGCACATGGGCAGGAACTGATTTCGCTTTGGCCCTCCTCAGATTCTTTCCCCAATCAAAGAACGACGCACCTGCCGTTCCGCCCGCAATCTCGAAATGGCTCATCGAGATTGCCACCTCTACGCGGGATGCGAATGCCATCAACCGCCTCCACAACAATCTGGTTTACTGGGCAGGCCTAAATCTCACGGCAATAGGAACGCTGATGAAACGGCCCGATCTCATCGACGCCGGCATTGCCCGTGCGCGCGAAGGTATCAAGGATATCCAGCCGAACGGCACATTGGAACGCGAGCTGAAACGTGGCGATAGAGCGCTTCACTATCATAATTTTGCGCTCATCCCCCTGGTCTTCACCGCGGAGTTGGCGCAAGCGCGGCATGTCGATCTCTATTCGGAAAACAATGGGGCCATTCGACGCCTGGCAAATGTGGTGATCGCTGCGGTGCTCAATCAAAGCAGCTTTTCAGCCTATACTTCGACACCACAACATCTTTTCCCTTGGACTTTTGCCGGCGATCTCGCCTGGATGGAGCCGTACCAGGCTCGCTTCCACGATCCACGCTTGGCGACCCTGATCGCACGGCGCCGACCTTTTCTCAACCCGCGGCTCGGTGGCAACGTAACGGCCGCCTGGAGCGGACGCCCGACAATGGAGCGTCCCTAATGGCGATATCCGGAACGAACCCGATCGACCTGCGCTTCAGATCCATCTGAGATGGTCAATGGAGGACCAGTATGCATCTAACACGTCGGCAGTTTGCCATTCTGGCTTGCGCTTTGACGGTTCCGGCAAGCCAAGGCGCTGCGGCAAGTGAAGATAACGCAGTATTCTGGCAAGCGAACCTGGCAGATCGATCAATCGCCATTTTCGGTTATGAACGTATCAGTGCCACACTGGTATCCGACATCGTTCGCGATGGAGAGCGGATATCCGATCAGGCAAGTTCGGTCTATACCGACATCGGCCCGAATGCTCCGCCCTTGAGATACACAACGAATATGAAACAGGTGCCACCGGTTCTTCCCGATTTGGCACCGACCGATGCAGACGATCTGCGCCGCATCATGCCGGCTGCCGCAGGCTCTCCGGTTGAACGCCTTCCGGGATACGTAGTGGCCTTGTTGCTGATGGGCGAAGGACAGCACTCATGGGCGCCAAGTGTCGAAGGGGTGATCATGGATCATGTTCGCTCCAGCGGAAAGCAAATCTCCCCGCTGATAAGCGATGCGGATCTGATGTCGATATGGTCGCCACCCGACACTTTCACACTGCAAGCGATTGGCGCACATCAAATCAGCTATCTTCTCGAGAAACGCCGCCAGCTGGGACCTATCGGTGGCTATATGGAAACACTTTACAGGCAGCGGCGCGTATCCGAGATCACGCGATTGCGAGAGGAAATAGCCAAAGAAGGAGTAGTCAATCCGCTTGGCTCCCTGGCAGGTCCCCAATTCAAGGCGCTGCTCCTGAAACAGGTCTTGAAAATTGAGGCGACGAAGAATTTTCTCATTGTCCCCTTGGCTGTCTTGTTGGGTAATGACGGCATCCTGGAACTCATGAAATCAAACGGCTTTCAAATAACGGCATTGGCGTAGCGTTACCGGCGCCTGTGAAAGCCGCATGCTCTATCGAGGTATTTATCCTATTCGAGGACCATCTGATATGTCAGCAACCATGAACCGCCGCGATCTCTGCCTGTATCTATCTGCATTAGCTACGGGTATGCTTGAACCCAAATTCGCCTCTGCCGAAGACAAGGTAAATGCAAATAGTGCTTCAACGGCTTACTTGTATTTCTCACAACCGATCGACGACAAATCGACGCTCAGTCTGACCAATGGATTGATCGACTTAAGAGCCAAGGGCTACAAAATAATATACCTTATGCTGAATTCCAACGGTGGGAACATATCGTCAGGGATTGCCCTATATCACATGCTATGTGCCATGGATATAACGATCAATACCTATGCTATTTCCAATGTAGATTCGGCAGCAATTCTATTGTTTTTAGCAGGAAAGGAAAGAGTTGCAAATAAAGAGTCTTTGTTTGCATTTCACTCCGCCAGAGAGGATTTCAGCAACGAAAAGCTTAATCCGGACGAGATCACCGAGAGATCAAATGTACTTGAAATCGACAATGATCGAATGAAGGAAATATTCAAGGATCGGCTTACTATCAGCGACAAGCAATACGGCGAGTTTTTTGGCCCGCAGCTCCGGTTTGTAAGGCCACAAGAGGCACTGAGCATCGGCCTGGCGACGCGGATCAGCGAGATAAGCATGCAACCACATGATGGCCTCTATTATGTTCAGTCCTCTGCCGCCAAGTAGCTTTGGTGAAACATGGTTTCGCTCTCCGCGATAAAAGGCACTGCCAGCTCTGTCTCAGAACGGCAATCCGAACGCGGCGTCCACCAACTCGCGCAATTTAGAGAGGCTGACCGATGATGAACGGAAAGACGCATTCAATCCTGTCTATTTTCCACCTCTGCTGGCAAACCGCCATCGTACTCGTCATCATCTTTGCGGGCGCGGCTCACGCTGAAGATCATACCTTCGTCGGCTTTCAGGAGATAGCCGTTCCGAACGGCGGCGAGCCTCCGTTACACGCAGGCATCTGGTATCCGACACTCGCCCGACCCCAGGAAACACGTTTGGAGACCTTCACCCAATTGGTGGCGCCGGATGGTGCGATCGCCGGGCGCGCCTTGCCGCTGGTCGTCATTTCCCATGGCGGGGCGGGATCGTTCGCCGGCCACTACGACACGGCCCTCGCGCTTGCCCATGCAGGCTTCATCGTTGCCGCGGTCGACCATGCGGGGGACACTTTCGACGATCAGCGACAGGTGCTGAAACTTTGGCGGCGGCCGCAGCAGCTGAATCGCCTGATCACCTTCGTCCTCGACGATTGGCGGGATCATGCTCACGTTGACTCCCGGCGGATCGGCGCCTTCGGCTTCTCGAATGGCGGCTTCACCGTGCTCGTGGCTGCCGGAGGAAAACCGGATCTCAACCTGATCGACCCCTATTGCCGCGATCATCCCACTCACGATCTATGCGCCGCGCTTACGAAAGCCGGCGTCAGCTCAGTAGCCGCTTTACCTGTTCCTCCCGATGCCTGGTTGCGAGACCCGCGCATCAAGGCGATAGCCATCGCCGCTCCGGCATTTGGGTTCACTTTCTCGAACGGCGGTTTGAACGATGCAACGGTCCCGGTTCAGCTGTGGCGCGCCGCCGATGACCACCATCAACTCAATCCCTGGTACGACGAGGCGGTGCGCGTCGCGTTGCCTCATCCGCCCGAAATGCATGTCGTGGCAGGCGCAGGACATTATGACTTTCTGCCGCCGTGCGGTGCGGTGCTTGCCAAGCACGCGCCGGTCATATGCGCCGATCCGAATGGCTTCGATCGAGCAGCGCTTCACAACCTTATGAATGCTCAGCTGATCAATTTCTTCCGGACAAAGCTTCGATAAGCAGCCACCATGCCAGGGTCGTGAACCAATAGCCGCTCCGGCTTGTTAGCCTCAAGGCGCTACGCGGAGTGCATTTCACCGGCTCAGGCCGACGCGTGACCCGCCCCATTGATGAACTAGGGTCAGGACCTATTAAATTGGATTGAGATGTGATTCTCACGGTTTCCAGAAGGAGACCGTGATGAGTGATTTGTTTCTGCTGAGCGAGCGC
>NZ_FMAC01000027.1 GCF_900094555.1 Martinezella hainanensis | reverse complement strand
GCTCGGGCCTTGGCCCTTCACCGGAAAGCGCCGCGAAAATGCGATCGAACACACCAAGACGGCTCCAACGGATGAAGCGGTTATAGAGTGTTTTGTGCGGCCCGTACTCCTTTGGCGCATCCTTCCATTGCAGCCCATGCTTGATGACGTAGACAATGCCGCTGATGACACGGCGATCATCGACACGTGGAACACCATGGGCCAAGGGAAAATACGGCTCGATCCGAGACATCTGGCGCTCGCTCAGCAGAAACAAATCACTCATCACGGTCTCCTTCTGGAAACCGTGAGAATCACATCTCAATCCAATTTAATAGGTCCTGACCCTAATTCTGATTCAGTTGGGTATGAGCCTGTATGGCCTCACCGACTTCGAATGGCGCGCAATTAAGCCAGTGTTGCCGAATGAGCGCCGAGGCAAGCCGCGTGTTGATGATCGGCGTGTAGTGAACGGCATTTTCCGGGTACTGCGATCAGGTGCTCCTTGGCGTGATGTGCCACAGCGTTATGGACCCTATGCCACCTGCTACAATCGCTTCAGACGCTGGATGAAAGCCGGAATCTGGGACAGTTTGATGGACGTGATCACAAGCGCGTCAGATGATGGGATCATGATGATCGACGGCACTCCAGTTCGCGTGCATCACTCACCAGCAACATTGAGGGATGGATCATCCAGATCGTTGTCTTGGGATAAGTCGAGGCGGCCTGACAACCAAAATCCATGCTGTAACCGATGGCATAGGGCTGCCAGTAAAAATCGCCATCACACCCGGTCAGGCCTACGACGCAGACTGGCTACGCGCAAAGCTGAGAACGAAACGCTCATGGGCAAACATTCCGCCAAGATCAAACCGAAAGGGACAGATCGTCTTCAGCCGGTGGCTCTACAAGAAGCGCCATCTCATCGAGCGTTTCTTCAACAAGCTAAAATGCTACCGACGGATCGCAATCCGATATGATAAGCTGGGAATGACGTTTCTTGCGATGGCGAAGCTAGCTTGCATTCGCACCACACTCCGCCATAACGAGTCCATGGCCTAATCATTTTCCGATAGAGATCAACAGAGATGGCAATGGTCAATCTCGACCGTGCCATTGAGCTGTGCTCGTGCGCCACCGTGAACGCAGCGCGCCCCATCCTCCAGGCTCAGATAAGCTCAAGCCGAATACACCATCTGAGCTTGAGCTTAGCGCAGCTGAGATTTCAGACATGATACCGGAAGTATCGTTCGCGTATTATCTTGAATCAGAAGATTCAGTAATTACTTATATACTTAAGCGTGAAGTTCACGCCGGATGAATTGTTGTTAGGCTTCTTGGTGAGGAGGTTGCCATGGCAAACACTTTGATGAAAGGAAAAAGGAAGCAGGATTGGGCAAATCTGCTGCTGGCTGCATGTTTATTTGCCTCCCCGTGGGTATTCGGCTTCACAGCCGAGGCAATGCCGAGCTGGAACGCATGGATCGTTGCCGTCTTGCTGGCTGTATTGGCGACCGCCGCACTTTCGGTATTCGCCGAATGGGAGGAATGGGCCAATATGGTGCTCGGCCTGTGGTTGGTTGCGTCTCCCTGGCTGCTCGGTTTTACCGCCAACGTAAACGCCATGTGGACGGACATCGTTCTCGGCGTGTTCGTCATTGCGGCATCGCTATGGGCGGTCTGGGATGTTCATCATCCTCACGCCCACGCTTAGCTGTGGACGCGTGCCGATATTGACTGGACCCGCCGCCTAAAGCGGCGGGTATGTGGTGACTGTTCGAACCATCGCCATCAATTGACGACTGGCATCAAGTGATGTGCTTTTCGCGATTGTTAGGCCCGACACGCTGGAGCGTGAGGAATTGCAGGGTAGCTACATTGTAGCTGAGTAGATGACCCGTCTCATGCCACAGTTCCATCCCGTTCAGAGAATCTTGGTCTTCTTGTCTGCCCCGCAGATGCTATGCTTGTCTTGCGTTGAGGCTAAGCCATATTGCGAGCACTTGATACTCCGCTTCAGGGATGGCTGGATGGTGCCAAACCTTACGGACCACCCCCAAAAAAAGCCAGCCGCGTCAGGACCGTGTAGTGCGATTCCGACACCATCAGAGCGACAAAGACAAGTATCAGGACCGGGGGGAACAGGATGGCATAGATTAGCGCCAGCCGTTCCCAGGCCATGTGCATGAAAATCGCTACGATCAGCCCGGCCTTCAGGATCATGAACAGAAGGATCAGAGACCATCTGAGATAGCCCTGAATGCCGAGATAGTCGACGAGGTAGGAAAAGGTGCTGAGGACGAAAAGCAGTCCCCAGACCAACATGTACAGCTTTATCGGATGCTGTTGTCCGGAATGTGCCTGCCCTTGTGCCATGATGCCATCCTCACCATAGATAGAAGAATGCAAAGATGAATACCCAGACCAGATCCACGAAGTGCCAGTAAAGCCCAGTGATCTCGACAATCTCATAGTGACCCTTGCGGCTGGTGAAAAAACCTCGCCTTTCCTGATCGAAGTCTCCCCGCCATACCTTGCGTGCCATGATCAGAAGAAAAAGAACGCCGATCGAGACGTGCGTACCGTGAAAACCGGTAATCATGAAAAAGGACGAACCGAACTGTGCCGCACCCCATGGATTCTCCCAGGGGCGGACTCCTTCCCTGATCAGTTTGGTCCATTCGAATGCCTGCATTCCGACGAATGTCGCACCGAGGATCGCTGTCGCCAACATCAGCGCCGCCGTCTTGCGGCGATCGTGGCGGTATCCGAAGTTGACCGCCATGGCCATCGTGCCACTGCTGCTGATGAGGACGAAAGTCATGATGGCAATCAGGATCAACGGAATTTCCTTGCCCCCGATCGTCAGGGCGAAAACCTCGCTGGGATTGGGCCAGGCGACGGTGGTCGACATGCGCGCCGTCATGTAGGCCAGCAGAAAACAGCCAAAGATGAAGGTGTCGCTCAGGAGGAAGATCCACATCATCGCCTTGCCCCAAGAGACGTTCTTGAACGCCCGCTGGTCCGACGACAGGTCAGCCGCGACGCCGCGCAGTCCCACGGGCCGCACATGTGGATTACTTGTCGGTCTTTCTATGGATTCGGTCATCATCGAGGCTCCTCAACTGACCAATTGACGGCAGAGATCGACGAAACTATTTGCCCAGCCGGCAAAGAGCGCAAAAAGGATCAGCCAGACAACGAGCATGAAATGCCAATAGATGGCGCAGAGATCCACGCTTAGGCGAACTCTTGCGAGGACAGGGCTGATACGAGCGCGGATTGCTGTTCGCCCGAGCACGAAAAGCCCACCCAATATGTGCAGGCCATGCAATCCGGTGATCATATAGAAGAAGCTGTTGGATGGGTTGTCGGCAAGCACATAACCTGCCGACACCAGTTGCCGCCACGCCAGAACCTGCCCGGCCAGAAACAGAACAGCCAGTGCGAAGGCCACGGCAAGAGCCGTATTCAGCATCTGGCTGCGGTCGAGACAGGCTTCCGTTTTCGCCCATTGCAACGCGACGCTGCTAGCGGCAAGGGCGGCGGTATTCACCCAAAGCAGTCGGGGGATTGGAATACTCCACCAGTCGGAGCCGCTGAGGCGGGTAAGATAGGCGCTGATGAGGAGCGTGAACAGGGCACCGACGACGGCGAGAAAGATGCCTAGACCGACTTTCGCCGCGGTCGCCGGTGACCCTTGCATCTCCGGCGCATCTCCCGCCGGCCCGGCTTCCAGCCAGGGCTTTGAGGTCAGCCGCTGTCCTGCCATCCACCAGATGATGATGCCGGCGATCCCGGCCATGAAGATGAGAATGGCGCTCATGACGATCCCCTCTCGGACAGCTCGCCCGAGGTCGGCTGGTTTTGCGGCAGAAAGTCCTGATCCGCTCCTGGGACGCTGTAATCATATGGCCAGCGGTAGACGATCGGCAGCTCCTTGCCCCAATTGCCGTGAACGGGCGGCGTTTGCGGTGTCTGCCATTCCAACGTCGTCGCGCGCCATGGATTGCCGCCCGCTTGCCTGCCCCAGCGAAGACCCCAGGCGAGATTGAACAGGAACACAAGCTGAGCAGCCCCCACGATCAAAGCGGCAACGGTGATGAACATGTTCAGCGTATGCGCCGACGGCGGAATGAAAGCCGTTTCGCCAAGCTCGTAATAACGCCGCGGCACACCCATCAGGCCGAGATAGTGCATCGGGAAGAAGATCGCATAGGCGCCGAGAAAGGTGATCCAGAAGTGGATATGCCCCATCGTCACGTTGAGCATGCGCCCCGTGACTTTCGGATACCAATGGTGGATTGCACCGAAGATCACCAGAATCGGCGCGACCCCCATTACCATATGGAAATGGGCAACGACGAACATGGTATCGGACAGCGGCACGTCGACGACGACATTGCCAAGAAAAAGGCCGGTCAGCCCGCCATTGATGAATGTGACGATAAACGCCAGGGCAAACAGCATCGGCAATGTCAGATGGATATCGCCGCGCCAAAGCGTCAGCACCCAGTTATAAACCTTGATGGCCGTCGGAATGGCGATGATCAACGTCGTGGTCGCGAAAAAGAACCCGAAGTTCGGGTTCATGCCGCTGACATACATGTGATGCGCCCACACGACGAAGCTCAGCGCTGCGATGATGACGATCGCCCAGACCATCATCCTGTAGCCGAAAATGTTCTTGCGCGCATGCGTGCTGATCAGGTCCGAGACGATACCGAAGGCTGGAAGCGCGACGATATAGACTTCGGGGTGACCGAAGAACCAGAATAGATGCTGGAACAGGATCGGGCTGCCGCCGCCTTGCTTCAACTGCTCACCCATCTCGACGATCGCGGGCATGAAGAAGCTCGTGCCGAGCAAGCGGTCGAACAGCATCATGACGGCGGCGACGAAGAGCGCCGGGAAAGCAAGCAATGCCATGACGGTGGCGGTGAATATACCCCATACCGTCAAGGGCATTCGCATCAGCGTCATGCCACGGGTGCGACCCTGCAGCACCGTGACGACATAGTTGAGGCCACCCATGGTAAAGCCGATGATGAACAGGATCAGCGACGACAACATCAGGATGATGCCCCAGTCACGTCCTCCCGGCGTCCCGGATAGAAGTGCCTGCGGTGGATATAGCGTCCAGCCGGCACCCGTCGGCCCACCGGGCGCGAAGAAGCCGATGACCAGCACGATGACCGCGAGCAGATAGAGCCAGTAGCTCAGCATGTTCGCATAGGGGAACACCATGTCGCGGGCGCCGAGCATCAAGGGGATCAGATAGTTGCCGAAGCCGCCGAGGAACAGCGCCGTTAGCAGATAGATCACCATGATCATGCCATGCATGGTGATGAACTGATAATAATGTTCCGTGTCGATGAAGGAAAAATAGCCGGGAAACCCGAGCTGCAGGCGCATCAGCCAGGACAGCACCAGCGCCACCATGCCGATCGAGATGGCGGTCAGAGAATACTGAATAGCAATGATCTTGGCATCCTGGCTGAAGACATATTTCGTCCACCAGCTTCTGGGGTGATAAAGCTCCACATCCTCGACTTCAGCGGGCTGGATGACCTGCTCGGTGCCGGATCCAATCTCGACCATATTCCATCCTCCCTGTTCCCTGCGATGCAGCCTTCCTCCTCAGGTCCGCATGGCACTTATTTTTGCGCCGACGCCAGCGATTTCGAAAAAGTCGGCTGTTGCTGCAGCCAGGCTTGATAGGCGGTGTCGGTATCGACGACGACTGTGCCGCGCATCTGCGGATGACCGACGCCGCACAACTCTGCGCAGAGAACCTCGAAGGTCCCCGTTCGCGTCGGCGTGAACCAATAATAAGTGACCGTGCCGGGGATCATGTCCATCTTGGCCCGGAATTCCGGCACGTAGAAATCGTGAACGACATCGATCGAGCGCAGAAGCATCTTCACCGGCTTGCCGGCGGGTATGTGCAGTTCGCCGCCTTCGACGATGACATCGTCCATTCCGGCGGGATCGTTCTTGTTCAGGCCGAGCGGATTATCCGGAGCAACATTGCGCGTGTCCGCCCGGCCCAGCTTTCCGTCCGCCCCCGGCAGCCGGAAACTCCATTGCCACTGCTGAGCGACGACTTCGACCTCGCTGGCGTCAGTCGGGACCGTTACGAACTGTTTCCATACGAAGAGGCCCGGCGTGAGCATCGCAGCCACACCAATTGCGGTTCCGCCGGCAAGCCACCATTCCAACCGCTTGTTTTCAGGCTGGTATGCCGCCTGGTTTCCGGCGCGATGCCTGAAGCGCAGGACGCAATAGGCTATGAACAAGACGACGGTCGTGAAAACAATGCCGGTGATCCAGAATGTGATGACAATCGTGTTGTCGATATAGCTCCAGTTCGACGCAATCGGCGTCCACCACCAAGGGCTAAGCAGATGGAATGTGATCGATCCCACCACCAGCAGAACGAGAACTATGACGACAGCCATTGTCGCCTCCCTGACCCGGCCGCGAATATTTCCACAATCCCATCGCGAGAGATTTTAGCATTATCTCATGAAGAGGTCAGGCGAGCAATTGCGACAACGACAGCGGCTCATCCTGACAAGCCATACGGGGCGCGAAGACACCGCGCGAACACATCGGCGGTGTCAAATCGCCGAGCGGAATTCCGCCGATCCAACCGGCGGCACGGAAGACAGCTCATCGCCATTTGCCATCCGGCTATTTGGAGTATTGCTTCAGATAGGCGATCAGATTGGTAATCTCGGTGTCGTCCTTCAGCCCGATGAAGGTCATTTTCGTGCCTTTCACCTTCGCCTTGGGATCGTGCAAATAGTCGCGGAGCGATGTCTCGCTCCAGACGAGGCCGTCTTTGCCTGCCTGCTGCATTGCCGGCGAATAGGCGAAATTCGGATGTGTTCCAGCCGTTCTGCCGAACAGACCGTTCAGCGAAGGTCCGATCTTGTTCTGGTCCGTTTCGGCTATATGGCAAATGGCACATTTCTTGAAAACAATGGCTCCCGCGGTCGCATCGCCCTCCTGCGCGAGAGCGTCATGCGGGGCGGCAATGGCGAGAAGCAGACAGATCGGAAGAAAACGGCAAGACATGGTAATCCTCATTCTCTTCATCGCTATTCCAAACGACGCGACTCCCATCGGATAGGTCGTAATGGCTTGGAGGATGATCCCGGGGGTAAGTTTCCTTTGTGAATTCAAGACATGCGGTTCGGATAGGCGGCAATCAATTTCCGATACAGGTGCCAAGTCGAATGCCCGAGGATGGGCATGACGATCGCAAGACCGACAAAAATCGGGATTGTGCCGACGACGAGCAGCGCCGCGACGATCAATCCCCAAAGTGCAACAGGTCCTGGATTGGCAAGCGTGGCGCGTATGCTCGCATTTACGGCCGCGGTTGCGCCGACATCCCGGTCGAGCAGCAACGGGAAGGTCACTACGGTCGTCGCCAACACAATTATTGCGAAAACGAAACCGGCCAAGTTTCCCCAAAGTATAAGGGAGAGACCTCGAGAAGTGGTCAGTACATCCAACAGGAAGGTGGAGACCGAGGTCAGACCGGCCTTGCCGAAGGTCAGGGTGTAGATGTGCTGCGCGACAAATAACCAAGCGACGAAAAGCGCGAACAGCATGAAGCCCACCGCAATGATCGATGGCAGTGCCGGAGAGCGGCAGACCTCCAGCGCGTGATACCATGAGCTATCCAGTCCCTGTTCGCGGCGTCGACTGATTTCATAAAGGCCAAGGGCCGCAATCGGGCCAACCAGCGCAAAGCCGGACATCAAGGGATAAAGCAACGGCATCAGGTTAGCGCCGGAACTCCACATGATCAGGAAAACGCCTGTGATCGGATATATAAGACAGAGAAAAACGTAATGTGAGGGCTTCGCTCCGAAATCATTAAGCCCCAATCTCAGCGCATCGATAAGATCCCCGATCCTTATCTTCCGCACTTCCGGGCGCGCAAATTCGCCGCTCGCACCGGCCATGACGTGGAATGCCACCATAACATCTCTCCTCCTGCACCATATACCGGCTGGCGCTGCAAAGACGTCCGGCGAATTTTATCTACAATCAAACCGCAACCGGCTAGCGTAAATTTATCAAATCTTATCGCTTTTGTCGCCTATTCTTTAAATTATGAAATTAGATACTACTCATTCATGATGCCAAATGATCGACGAGTTTGAACGCCGGTACATGGAAGACAATATTCGCCTGCGACAGTGAGATCTCGCCCATTGTCCGTCCGGCAATCGGCTCCCCCTATTCATCGACGTAACCGGGTAAACAACCTGTTGAGCAAAACAGGCGCCTCACCGCACGCCTCGGCCAACGCGCGCCACTAAACGCTGAAGCCCTAGGTCGACAAGAGCTCTGGAAGAGCTTTGCTCCCTTTTTCGCTCTTGAAAGGGTTGGAACTAAATACTTGTCCTTTCAGTTGCCTTGAATCCGCGCTCAAATAACTGAAAATCAATGGAAGTTTGGTTGACTCTATCATCCCGCTATATACCGACGTCTACGATGGCGCCTCGGAGATTATGGTCGACGCTTGTAGCGAACTTCCTATGACTCTGAACTTTGAGATGCTTTACGCCATCGGGACTTGAGAGCGCTATTTGGTAAGGTCGGCGATGCGATTGAGCGCACCGGCAAGGCCCTTCAGGGAGACGGCCAGCGTCAGCGGTTGGGCTGGGCTGGCGGCGGAAACGGTGACGTTGAGGGCCTTGCCGGCCCTGAGCTTTGCAATCGTGTCTGCCTCGAAGGCCAGCGGCACAAGGCAGCCTTGCGGCAGGCAGGTCGAGAAAGGCAGAGTATTGCCGAGGGCGGTATCGTCGATCTTCAGCTGAGCGCCCTGGGGCAACGCCAATCCGAGCGGCAACACCAAGGTACCCCCAAACTTACCGTCAGGCGCCTTGCCGATCTCGACTGCCAGGACGGTCTGCTTGGTTTGGTTGTTGGTTTGGACCTGCCGAACGAGGCAGGACGGAGCATTGGCCTGCATCTGGCACACGACGCCCCAGTCGTCATAAGTTTCGACGAGAGAGCTGGCGCCGCCCGGGAGGGACGCTGCAGTCGCGGTACCGCCGACGAGCGCGAGCGCCGCTGCCAGGCACGAACGTTTCAGCAAAAGAAAGCGGAATGAAGTCATTCTAACAAGCCCTTGTTGGTTTGAAGGCGAATCGCCTCGGGAGGACGATCTGAGGCCGCCAATGGTTCTGGATCGGCAGCCTGCAAAGGTTGGCAGGATTAATGTCTTGTCCCCGCCGGAACCGAGATACAGCTACTATTGTCGAGGCAGATGACCGTTCCGTCCAAGCGCGGATCACCGAGCAGGACATGGGTGCCATCGGCAGTTTCAGTGTTGTCGGACGGCGCCGGGTGAAGCGGTGCGAAGCGGCCCATATCGAAGGTCATCACGACGGAACTCGCCGTCGTGCCAGGTTCAGGGTTGGCTGCCTGCTTCACCGTCAACACACCTGGAAGGAACGTCATGCTGTAGTTGGCGGACGCGGCCAACGTCCCCTGGGTAATCACGTAGGCACCCGGCGCGCTGAGGCTTGTCGCCGAGGTGGCGAGTCCTCCCGAAAGCCTGTCACCGTTGACCAGGCCCGCACCCCCGATCGTATAGGTGAGCGCCGGATTGGCGAGGCCATAGCGGCGGCTGAGAGAGTCGGCAGCGACCGTGATGGCACGTTGGTTCACGGTAAAGTCTGCTCCCGTGTAGCTGATGGCGTAGTTGGCGTTGTCCAGCGACCCTTGCGTAATCGCATAGGCGCCGACATTCGAATACTGCCCCGCTGAAGTCGACAGCGATCCGGAGAGCGTGTCGTTGTTGACGAGGCCAGAAGTCGTATAGGTCAGAGTCGGGTTTGCATCGCCGTAGGTCTTCGACTGCGCATCTGCCGTCACCCTCAGCGTCCGCTGGTTCACGGTGAGATTGGCGCCGGCATAGGTCAGGGCGTAGTTGCCGGAGGCCGCGAGCGTCCCCCGGGCAATCGCATAAGCGCCGACATTGGAATATTGCCCCGCGGAGGTCGTCAGCAATCCGGAGAGCGTGTCGCCATTCACCAGGCCTGCACCCCCGACCGTGTAGCTCAGCGCCGGATTGGCATCGCCGTAGGTCTTCGACACCGCGTCCGCCGTCACCGTGATTGCGCGCTGATTGATGCTCAGGTTAGCTCCGACATAGGTCAGGGCGTAGTTGCTTGACGCCGAGAACGAGCCGGTGATGGCATAGTTGCCGACGTTGGAATATTGCGCTGCCGTGGTCGAAAGCGATCCCGAGAGCGTGTCGCCATTCACCAGGCCTGCACCTCCGACCGTGTAGCTGAGCGCCGGGTTGGTATCGCCATAAATCTTCGACACCGCATCCGCCGTCACCGTCAGCGCCCGCGGGTTTACGGTGAGATTGGCGCCGGCATAGGTCAGGGCGTAGTTGCTGGAGGCCGCGAGCGTCCCTTGGGCAATCGCATAAGCACCGACATTCGAATACTGCCCCGCTGAAGTCGACAGCGATCCAGAGAGCGTGTCGTTGTTGACGAGGCCAGAAGTCGTATAGGCCAGCGCCGGATTGGCATCGCCATAGGTCTTCGACACCGCATCCGCCGTCACCGTCAGCGCCCGTGGGTTTACGGTCAGATTGGCGCCGGTATAGCTGATCGCGTAATTTGCGTTGGCCAGCGATCCTTGCGTGATCCCATAGCTGCCGACATTGGAATACTGTCCTGCCGTGGTCGCAAGCGATCCGGAGAGCGTATCGCCATTCACCAGGCCTGTCGCCAGATAGGTCAGTGTCGGATTGGCATCGCCATAAACCTTCGACACCGTATCCGCCGTCAACGTGATTGCGCGCTGATTGATGCTCAGGTTGGCTCCGACATAGGTCAGGGCGTAGTTGCTGGAGGCCGCGAGCGTTCCCTGGGCGATCGCATAAGCGCCGACATTGGAATATTGTCCCGCTGAAGTCGACAGCGATCCGAAGAGCGTGTCGCCATTCACCAGGCCTGCACCTCCGACCGTGTAGCTGAGCGCCGGATTGGCATCGCCGTAGGTCTTCGACACCGCATCCGCCGTCACCGTCAGCGCCCGTGGGAGGATCGTCAGATTGGCGGCATTATAGGTGATCGCGTAGTTTGTGTTGGCCAGCGATCCCTGCGTGATCCCATAGCTGCCGACGTTGGAATATTGCCCTGCCGTGGTCGCAAGCGATCCGGAGAGCGTATCGCCATTCACCAGGCCTGTCGCCAGATAGGTCAGCGTCGGATTGGCATCGCCATAAACCTTCGACACCGCATCCGCCGTCACTGTCAGCGCCCGTGGGTTTACGGTGAGATTGGCGCCGGTATAGCTGATCGCGTAATTTGCGTTGGCCAGCGATCCTTGCGTGATCGCATAGGCGCCGACATTGGAATATTGTCCCGCTGAAGTCGACAACGATCCGGAGAGCGTGTCGCCATTGACCAGGCCTGCCCCCCCGATCGTGTAGCTCAGCGCCGGATTGGCATCGCCGTAGGTCTTCGACCGCGCATCTGCCGTTACTGTAAGAGCGCGCTGAGTGACATTGAAATTGGCTCCGGTGAAGGTGAGTGCGTAGTTGCTGGAAGCCGCGAGCGAGCCTTGCGAGATTGTATAAGCGCCGACGTTGGATCCGGCCGCCGCCGCCGTCACGAGATTGCCCGAGAGCGTGTCGCCATTGACGAGACCGAGCCCACCGATGGTGTAGGTCAGCACCGGATTGGCGTTGCCGTAGATGCGCGTTTGCGCGTCCGCCGTGACGGTCAGGGCGCGTGGGGTAACGTTGAGACTGCCGTTGACGAAGTTGAAGCCATAGCTGCTCGACGCGAGCGAGCCCTGTGCGGTGACGATATCAAAGGCTCCGACGTTGGCTGTCGCTGCCGCGCCGGTCGAGGTAAGGCTGGCCGATCCCGAGACGACATCCGAAAGCGTGTCGCCGAGATAGGCCCCGGTCACGCCCGCATCGAGGCCGGTGATCGAGGCGTCCGGCAGTGTCGCGACGTCGCCATATGTCTTGCTTGCGTCGACAGCTGCCACCGTCAAGGTCGGGTGATAGGCAAAGACATAGCGATTGCCTGTCGCCGACACCGCGTCACCTGCCGCTGTATTCCAGACGGCCGTGTTGCCGCTGTCAAGTCCACCGAACGTATCGCCAGTCGGATTGGCGGAATAGATCAGCCAGCGGCCGGATGTAGCTGCGACCGCACTTGATCCGGCGTTGTTGATGAAGGCACCACTAGCCGCGAGCGTAGGGGAGCTGCCGGAAATCGCAGCGCCAGATGCGATCGTCAGGTCACCCGCCGTCGTGATCTTGATTTGATCGCCGGTCACGCCTGTCACGACGCAGTTACAGGCATCCGTGACGTTCGCAGCAACCGTCAAAGCGCTGGCGTCGTAGATGTCGATAGCTCCGCCGGATGCCGCAAATTGGCTGAACTGATTGCCGCTGTTCGTGAGCGTGAATGTGTTGCCTGCCCCCTGCAGCATCAACGTATTGGCGGAGATGGCGGCGGTTTGAGTGACGTTCCCGGGGCTCGACAGGTTGACCGTGCCGCCGACCGAAAGTGCCGTATCGACGGCGAAATCGTTCACCGCAAAGATGGAGCGATTGGCGAATGCGAGGCCAGATGCCGTCGTGCCGGCAGTCGCGTTGGCATAGGCTGCGTCAAGCGCCGACAGCGTACCGAGGGCGGTCGTGTCACGTCGCCAGCCGCCCGAAACATCGACATTGTTGACGGTACCAAGCGCCGTGCGGAACGTTGCCCCGTCGGCCGCACCCGTTAGCGCGTTGGCGGTCGTATAGGCCAGCACGTCGGTGCCGTTGGTCGTATCGATCGTGCCATTGGCGACGATTGCATAATAATAGCCGTTCGCCCCCGTCGTAACTGTCTGCACCGCACCATTTCCGACGCGCACATTGACGAGGCCCGCACCGCCCGCCCCCGAGGCGAGCGCGGTCGTGCCGCTGTTCTGGTAGGCGATGCCGGAGATGGCCTGGACGCCGTTGGCATAGAACGGGGTGAGATATGCGTAAAGGCCAGGCGAGACGGTGAATGACGAGCCAAGCCCAGTGCTCGAGGAACCATCCTGCAATTGCGCCGTCATGAGGCCGGTCACATTGCCCGACACCCCAGCGGAATCGTTTGCGATACCCGTGGTTGTTCCGCTCGTTTGTGTGTCCCAATAGGTATTGGCTATCGAGCCGCCATACGCATATCCGACAAGGCCGCCGGCAGTGCCGCCGCTGACTGCGCCCGTCGAATAGGCATTACCGAGCGTCCCATATAAGAACCCGATGAGTCCGCCGACGCTATTGCCACCGACGACGGCGCCCGTCGCGTAGACGTTGGTGATCGAGACCCCACGAGAGGACGAGTCGGTCCCGCCGATGAGGCCGCCGGCGCTGTTGCCCGTGTCGACAACAGCGCCCGTCGCGTAAGCATTATTGACGGCACCGCCGTTCACAAATCCGGCGAGGCCGCCCACATTTGCGGTCCCGCTGACAGCGGCGGAGGAATAGGCGCTGTTGATCGTCCCCCCGTTCAGATAACCGACGAGACCGCCGGCGTTGCTGCCGCCACTCACCGAGCCGGTGACATAGGCGTTGCTGATGGTGTTGCCGGACTGGTATCCGACAAGGCCGCCGACGTAGCGTCCAAAGGGATTCGTATTGGCAACCGAGACGTTGACCAGTCCGATGTCCTGGATGAGGCCGCTGCTGTAACCGAATAGCCCTGCTCCGTCAGCACTCTTGGAGATCGTCAGATTGCTGATCGTATGGCCTAGGCCCTCGAAGGCGCCGGTGAAATAGTTGAGGTTGTTTGGACCAATCAGCGCATCGTTGTAAGTGGTGCCCGAAGCATCCAGACTGTTGGCGAGTGCATATTGCCCGGCCAGACCGACCGAGGTGATGTTGGCAACATCGGCCATCGAATAGAGAAGCGAATAGACCGCACCATTGACGGTGAGCGAGCCGCCCTGGTTCGATGTGGCGAGTGTGCCATCGGCGTTCAGATAAGTGAGGTTCCCGGTGAAGCCGGAGCCGCTCAGACCGAACGAGAGATTGCTGGCCGACGAGCTGTCGTAGGCAAGCGCGACGGAGCCCGCGCCCTTGACCGTGATCGGAGCATTGATCGTGAGCGCGCCGCCTGAGAGCAGGCGGAGACTGCTGCCTGCCGTCAGCGTGAGCGGGCTGGCGACCGTCAATGGCGATCCGCTCGCTGTCGCCACGGTCAGCGAGCCTATCGTCATTGCCTGATCCATCGTGAAACTGGCGCCAAGCGCGTTGATCAGAAGGTTGGACGTACCGTTGATGGCAGCGGTGGTGGCTGCATCATTACCGCTCGCGGCTATGGCGGCATCTTTCGTGATGCCAGCGGTCGAGTAAAGCGTCGAAACCGTCGAGCCCGACAGCGTGTTGCCGAGGAGATTGAATCCGGTTTGAACGGGCTGGTTGGATGCGGTGGCGAAGGCTGCGGAGTTGGTCGCGCCGGTTCCGGGGTTGGCACTCGTATAGGTGACGAGCGCATTGCCGGGCGCAAAGGCCCCCGCAGCGCCGAAGATGTAATAGTACCCGTTGGCGCCTGTTGAGGCCGACCCAAAGCGACTGCCGTTGGCAAGACCGGTCACGGTGACCGCGCCGTTCAGGCCGGAGGCGGCGGGTGTCACCTGGTTGTCGATATAGGCGGTGCCAGAGATCGCCTGAAGTCCGTTCTGGAAGATACTGGTGAGATAAGGATAAAGACCATTCGTGCCGCCGGCGAAGGCGGAGCCGAGGTTGATGCCGGCCGTCTGGAGACCCGACGTAGCAAGCCCGCTCACATTCCCTTGCTGGCCGGCTCCATCGTGGCCGATGCCATTGCCGGCGATGCCACTCGTCGACGTGTCCCAATAGGCGTTGCTGACCGAGATCGTGCCACCGTTCTGCGGATAGGTCCAGCCGATCAACCCGCCCGCATAGGTCTGAAAATATTGGGTCGGTGCCGTGACCGAGCCCGTCGCATAGGCATTGCTGATACTTGCGGTCCCGCCGTAGGCCTGAAGCATTCCGACAAGGCCGCCCGCCTGGCCGTATTGCACGCCAGACACTGCCCCGGTCGCGTAGGCGTTGGTGATTGAAGCATTAGCGGACGTGAACGCATAATTTTGTCCGACCAGGCCGCCGACCATGCTGCCGCCGTAGACCGCACCGGTCGCGAATGCGTTGTCGATCAGTGCGGAGGAGCCGGTCGAAGCGCTGTTCAATCCGACCAGGCCACCGGCTGCCGTTAGTGCCGCCGTCGAGCCGACGGTTCCGGTCGCGTAAGACGAGGCAATGGAAGCTGTCACGTTCATGTAGGCGAAGTTCTGACCGACGAGGCCGCCGAGCGTGGCGTTCGCGTCACCGGTGACGGTCCCGGTCGCGTGGGAACCGGTGATCGCAGCGGTATCGGAGTTGGCATAATTATAGCCCACGAGGCCACCGGCGGAACCGAGGCTTCCCGTCGTCACCCTGCCTGTCGCGTAGGAGCCAGTGATCGTGGCGGAACCCGCTTTGGCATAGTTCTGTCCGACGAGACCGCCGGCGAGGCCCTGCGATCCCGCCGCCACCGTGCCCGTCGCGTAGGAATTGGCGATCGTAACCGGAGCGCCGTTGCTCAACGTCGCGCCGACAAGGCCGCCGACATTGGCGCTCGTTCCACCGCTCACATTGGTCGAGGCAAACGAATTGACGACCGAGGCTTGCGTACCATTGCTGACCGTCGTCAGAAGACCGACCAGCGCGCCATCCGTCGCCACGGGATTGGGGTATTGGGGCGAGATGCCTACGCCGCTGACGGAACCGCCTACAAGGCCGATATTGCGGATCGTGCCGCCCGTGACCGTGCCGAACAGGCCGACGGCCGCATTATTGGTCGTGCTGTTGATCGTCAGGTTGGAGATCGTATGGCCGAGGCCATCGAAGCTGCCGCTGAAAGTTGGGATCGGTGCATCGGTAAAAGGTATTGCCGCAAGATCAAGGTTATTAGCGAGGGCGAAACTGCCCGAGTTTGCTGTGCTAACGTTCAGCAGATCCGCGGCTGAATAAACGAGCGTCTGCTGTGCGCCATTGAGGAAGAGCGCTTGCGAGCCCGGCGTGCCGGTGAAGTCGATGCGGCCGGCAAAGCCCGTCGCCGACAGTCCAAAGTCGACCGTGCCGCCCGAACCCCCTCCGACATTGGTGTTCAGCATAAGCGCGCCAGTGCCGCCGACCGTGACGGTCGCATCGATGTTGATTGAGTGAGCGGCATTGAGCTGGAGGAGATTGGCGCTCCAGGCCAGCGGTGCTGCGATGGTGATGTTGCCGGCCTGCGAGCCGGCGGAGCCCGCTCCGCCGGTCGATACCGTAACATTCGCCGTCTGAAGCGCATTGGTCAGTGTGTTGACATTGATGACACTGTCATTGCCGCTAGCCGTGAAGCCAGAGGAATTGCTGTCCGCGCCAGCGGAGATCGTCACGTTGTACGGATCGAGCAGGAGGTCGCCGAAGGAACCGTGGGCGGCAGAAAGATCGGTAAAGCCTGTATAGGAGAGTAGCGCCTTGCCTGAGACTTCCGCATTACCGCCATTGCCGGAGAGCGAACCGCCGCGGGCGGTGATGGTGCCGGCGAAGCTGGTGAGATTATCCGACCACAAGACGACATTGCCGCCATTGCCGGTCGTGACCGCATCGACATTAATGGTGGTATTGGCATCGACATCAAGCGTCTCGGCATGCTTCAAGGTGCCGCCGCCCTGGCGTTCGCCGCCGATATTGACGATGCCGCCGCCGGTCTTGCCGGAAGCATTCACCTTGGCAGAAGCGAGCTTGATCGACCGGCCCGTGACGGTGACCTTACCGCCCGTTCCGGCGGCATTGCCGGCATCGAGTGCACCGGAGACCGCCACCTCGCCGTCGCCGCCGGTGAGCGTAATGTCGCCGCTCTTGCCGGAAACGCCGTTGGCTTCGATCGTGCCCGACATGTTGACCGCCTGGCGCGCCATGTCCTTGGCCGCCGCCGCCGTCAACTGCACCGTCCCGCCCCTCGCCGAGATCTTGCCGGTGTTGGAGACGAGTGCTTGGCTACCGCCGTCCTTGGTCGGTACTGCGACCTGCAGGAAGCCGTCACCGGACAGATCAAGCGTTGCCTGTTCGCCCGAGCCCAACGCCGCCTTGCCCATTGGCACGGTGATGACACCGGAATTGGCGACCGTGCCGCCGATCAGCGCCATGTAGCCGCCGCGGTTGATGGTGATCGCACCGGCATTCGTCACAGGCGCGGAGGCGCCATTGCCGGTAAAGCTCCGCTTGCCGCCCATGAAGTCGTCATCGGAGATGCCGAGCGTCGAGGCGACGAAGGCGCCGGTGTTGACCGTCCCTGAACTGGTGATCGCAATGCCGTTCGGATTGATAAGATAGACTTGGCCGTTAGCATTGATCTGGCCGGCGATAGTCGAGCTTGTCTCGCCAGTCACACGATTGAGGATGGCGGCATTGGCATCGGGCTGGACGAAGGTGACGCGGTTGCCTTTGCCGACGTTAAAGCTCTGCCAGTTGACGACGGCGCTGCCGCTGGTCTGGTTGATGGTCAGCGACCCCGACGACGGCGTTCCGATCGTCGCGCTGCCGGCGGCCACCTGCCCGCCCGTCGGCAGCGACTGTGCCGGCGCCACCGTCGAATGCACCAGTGCCGTCGAGGCCAGTAGTGCCACAAGCCGGGCTTTGTGCGAGAGCGTCTTCTGTCGCGTCATCATTATTATCCTAGAACTGGAAGGCCGCGGAGACGGTGAAACGGTTGTCGTCGTTGCCGTTGCCGAAACGCTCGGTGCGGCCATATTCGAGATTGACGTTGGTGCTGTTGAAGCTCGCCTGCTCGGCGGCCGCCAACCGCAGGCCAAGACCATAGGCAGCACCGCGCGAGAAGCCGCTTTCCAGCGCCGTCGGCTGATAGAGCTTGACGCCGCCATAGGCACCGAACAGGTAAGGCGAAACCACCACGGCGCCGGCCGTGGTCGTTCCATCCGGCAGGCTGGTTCCCTGCTGCGCCGGAAAATCCGGCCAGCCGAATGGCAAGGTGAAGCTGGTAGCGAAGGGGAACTGCGCCTCGGCGCGCAGCACGAAGCCGGAATCGCCCTGCATCGCGCCAGTCGGGAAGCTCGACAGGCCCGAGGAGGAGACGATGCCGATCTGCTCGGAATTGAGCAGCGGCTGGCCGAAGGAGGTCTGTGCCTTTGCGCGGAGGTCGAAAACCAGATGCTCGGCGACCGGCTGGCGATAACCGAGATTGACCTCGACCTTCTGGAAATCGGCGTCCGCTCCTTGGCGTGACAAGGGCGTGCCGCTGCCATTGGCGTCGGCCGCATTGCGTGCGCCAAGCCCGTTGATGCCGAAAGACCCAGTCAGGCCGGCGCTGACGAGCGTATCGCCGGACACATACCAGGAAAGATCCACGCCCGTGCGCAGGATGCGCAGCCGATCCTTCGATAGCGCGACGCCGTCGCCATTAAGAAGCTGCAGTTCTTCGTCCTGCGCATCGAAGCCGCCATTGAGGTTGAGCGTGAACTCGCGCGAGCGGATCAGCGGATAGGCAAGCCGCGCCGAATAGCGGGTGAAGTCCGACGTGAACTGCAGCCCTGATGCGCTCGCCTCCGGCGTCGTGCGCGAGGCGGTAGCTTCAAGGTTCAACGTCAACCCGTCGATGCCGATCGGCAGGGTTGCACCGCCGGCCAAGGACCGGTTGCGCGGTGCGCCGGTGAAATAGCCTTCGTCACCGCCGAAACGCGGCGCACCCGAGGCTCTCAGATAGAAGAGTTCACCGAAGCCGAACACAGAATTGAAATCGAGACCGACGCCGGTGTTGTACTTACCGAGCGCGTCGGTGGAGTTGTTGTCACCCCAGACGAAGCTCGTGACCGGCTTGTAGCGAGCCTCAATCGTCAGCACACTGCCGCCAGGCTTCGTGCCGCGAGATAGCGTCGAGCGCAGCATCGTGCCCGGCAGGTCGCCGGCCAACAGCAGCCGACGCTCGATCTCATCATTGGACATCCCCTTCTCGCCCACCAGCGGCGACAGAATTTTGGCGATGCGTTCGCGGATATTGTTCGGAAGATGCGAGGTATCGATCGTCTCGACGAAGCCGTCGATGACGACGATGCGCAACACCGCCCCATCCACCAGCCGCTGGGCCGGCAGCACGACGCGCACCAATCCATACCCTTTGGCTGCGTAGGCCCGCTCCAGTTGACCGGCCGCCTCGAACAAGGCCTTCGCCGTCACCTGCTTGCCGCTCAGGCTCTTAGCCACACGCGCCTCATCTTCGGCAAAGCCAGCAAGCCCGCCCTCGACCTTGACCGTCTTCAGGCGCACGGTGAGCTTTTCCGCCCCCTTGGGCGCGACCGGGCCGGATGCCTCGGGGATGACGATGCCGCTGCTCTGCTTCTGCAATTGCGGCTCAAAACTCTGCGGTGTGACCTGCGACGCTGTCTGGGCAAGGGCAACGCCCACCGGCGCCATCACCGCAACGCTCGCTGCAAGTCCCCAAGATCGCACAAAACGATATCCGAAAATCAAAATGAACCTCAATCTCAGCGCATGCGGTAGCTTTCGAGAAAATACCGCTACAAATGGCCGTGAATGGCCGCCACAACCCATTCTCGCGGCAGAACTAGTAAAAATGGCCGCAAACGTCGCCATCCATTTTTGACTTGGAATATCTCGACGGTTTTCCGCAGATTGATGCCGCCAAATGCGGCCAAGCAAGATAGACCGCCTCATGCACAATCGTCCGTTTGTTGGGAGGCCGGCACGTCCCCCGTTAGCGCTTTCGTAAGCGCGCCATCGAGGATGACCAGCTTCCGTGCCTGGAAACGCGAATATTCCTCGTAGAAGCTTCGAGAGATCCAGAGTGGCGAATGCCCCGGCCGCCCAATCCATCCGAGTCCTCCGATCGATTGGGCTTCTGAAATCTTCCGGCTCGTATGTGCGTTCGAAAGACCAGTGGATCGAGCCAGATACCCGATCGAGGTCACGTCGGTGAGGTATCGGTCCTGCTGCGAGAGAGCTTGCCAATCGACACTCGCAATCAGCCGGTCCATCACCCAGCCACCCGAATCTGCCCAGGTAAAGATCGTAAAGAGAGGCCCTGGCGCGCGCACATCGTGACTGAAGAACAGACCATTCGCCACAATCGGCTGGATCAATGGGAGCAGACCCTCCCACCGAGTGGAGAATTGCGTGTGTCTTTGCCCGCCATCGAGCAAGTCAAGCGCCTGAAAGTGCAAGTCGTACCAGAGCACCAGGAGGGACAGGGAATCGGCCGATGGCCTGGCCAGCAGCCTCCCGTGGCCAATCGCTCGACCGTCCACGGGCTCGATCACGCCGTACTTCAGGGCTTCATCGAAAAATGCATAGGCCGTATTCCGGCTGGAAAGACCAAGGATAGGGCCAAGAAAACCGAGGCTTCGACGACTGATGCCTGGCTCTATATCGCCGATAGGCTGGAAAAAATGTGCCAGCGCGGCATGGCTTAAAAGCCAGCGCTGCTGTGTCGCAAACAGTGCTGCAGTCCGCGGCGATGTCTTATGAGCCTCAAACATCCCTGAAGCCAGGAAGAAGACCGCCTCTGGAAACGCTTTATTCGCGACAGTATCGCCGACGCCACGAAGCGGCAGATCATTCGTCTCCTCCCTAGCAAGAGACGAAGATGAAGCCTGAAATTCTATAGTCTGCCCCAAGAATGCAACCTCCGGCTACGACATCTGCCGGCAAGACAATCCCAACCCATCACCCCAGTATGCCATTCTCGTGATTCCGTATTTGTTGTCGCCCACATGCTTGTGCCGGTATGAGCCTGGGAATGTCCTGATCTGCCGTGACCAAAGCTCTGAAATTTCGCTGAGATTTCGTTGAAACCCAGTAATTTTAGTGGTTTTTGCTAGAATTGCGTGATTGGTGGCCATGGGCCGGGATATCGCAGGAAAAGGGGGGAATCGGTGCTCCAATTTGCCGGCTTTGAACTCGATGAGAAGCGCTCGGAACTGCGCGGGCGCGATGGCGAAGCTATCAAGCTGCGACCGAAGGCCTTCGACTTGCTACGGCTCTTTGTGGCCAAACCCGGTAGAGTCCTCAGCAAACAGGAATTGATGGTCGCGATCTGGCCGGGCCTCCACGTCGGTGAGGATAACCTGTTTCAATGTATTCGGGAGATTCGGGCAGCACTTGGCGATGAAAGGCGCGAATTGATACGCGCGATACCCGGGCGCGGCTACCTCTTCGAACCCAAGGTGTCGGGTTTGACGGATCCAGCCCCACAGGAAGTGATCCCTCTGAAAGATGGATCCCAAGCCGAAAGCGAGCAGGCAGCAGATAACAGCAACACCAAGATCTGGCGCCGCGCCGCACTGATTGCCATGGTCGCAGCCGGCGTTTTGGCCCTGGCAATTTCACCAGTCATACGTCCCCATATGTTTGCAGCTTCGCCACCAAGCGTGGCAATATTGCCCATGACGACAACGAGCAACGACCCGGCTGTTGGCCAAATGGCGATCGGCGTCATCAGCGACCTGACAGACGGCTTGGCAAAGATCGACACTATCCGTGTGGTGGTGTCGCCTGGCACAGACATCAAAAAAGCTGATCTCGTCGTAAACAGCGAACTGGAAAGGACGGAAACGACATGGAGCCTGCGCGCTCGCATGATCGAACCATCGACTGGCACGGTTAAGTGGTCGGCATCGCTATCCGTTGAGCAAAGCAACACCGATGCGCAGCTTCAGCGGATTCGCTTGGCCGCCGCCATGGGTGACCCCTTGACCAAGCGGATCAACGCGCTTTTGACGTCAGGCAATCGTCCGGTAGACGAAGGGCGGACAGGTACGGCTAACGCCGCTATCGAACAGGCAACGAACTCGATCAACCAGACCTCACTGGAGCGCTTTCGAACTGCAGAGACCATACTGGAAAAAGCTGTCGCGGACGACGCGGACAATATCGATCTACAGATTGCGGTTGCCGCCTTCAAACTACGCGGGCTTCAATTGGCATGGTTTCCCGCTGAAGAGCGCCAGCTGGTCGTGAATGGTGTCGGTGCCATCATGAAGCGCGTGTTGCACGAGCGTCCCAGCTATATCCCGGTGCTTGAAGCGCAATGCAGATATCTATCAACAGCCAACCGGTATGCTGAAAGCCTGGTGACATGCGCAAAGGCGCTCGCTCTAGACCCGTGGAACGGTAGCGCACTCTACCTCACCGGCCTTTCTCAGATCTATTTGGGCCGCTTCGATGACGCCCTTGCGACGTTCAAACAAGCCGACCGGTTCGACACACCTCGGGTTGCACGCTGGACATGGGGGATCGGAGCGGGCTGGGCTTGCATGCTCATGGGCCGCGCCGATGAAGCATTACCCTGGCTGGAGCGATCGATTGAAGTGACACCAGCCAGCGGGCGCACCTATTTGCTGATGGCAGCAGCTTACCAACAACTGGGTCGCATAGCCGAGGCAAAAGCAGCCGTTGCAAAAGCTTTGGAGGTAAGACCGGGCTCGACAGCACAAAACGCGCGGCCGCTGAGCAGCAATACAAGCTCCGTTTACGACAAGGCCCAGGAGCGCGTTATGAGCCTCATAGTTTCCGCGGGACTACCCGAAAACTGATTGAACATCGGCAAAGCCAAAGCGTGAAGCCTATCCGAGTTTAAGGGGTTGTACTCCGCGCTGGACCTGCGGGCCAAGATCGCTCGGATATTCACTTCTGCGGCGCAAGAGGCTGTTTCCGTCAACTTGTTAAGCCCAGATGACTACAAAAGCAACGCGACGCTCGTCTCCGATGCAGGCACAACGCGCTTGATATTCGAATTGAACGACTTAGACATTTTAACATGCAATCGCTGAGAGCATTTTAAGCGCTTGAAGGGATACGAACCGTCGAACCTCCAAAGCTGATCGCGTATCTGTGGATAGCCTCGAAACAAGACGTTTGCAGAAGTCGGCGCCGTGCTGCAAAGCCTCCGCAATCTCCGCTGCGTCGAATTTTGTATCCAGTGCCGCTTCCGCATTCCTCTCGATCTGCCTCCAGCTATAGCACCGTTGGCCACTCGTTGAGGAACCGTACACTCTTGATTCTAATCACGGAGTGGCATTGAGCCAGGCGGGCTCATTGACAAATTGCTGAACAATTACCTCCGGCATTATTTCATTATGCGAACGTCGACTTTAATCCGGCAGATGATTTCAATCCATTTACTCGACATATTCTAGCTAGCTTTTAAATACATAATTGGATTTTCATTACAAATATCTAATTAAACCTTATTTCCTAGCATGAAATGCTATAGTTGCATCCAGATATAATTAAGATCATCAAGAAATTTACGAAAAATAAACTACGTTGATGCATATAGATCTGATTGGGTAGGCTCTAGCTACGAGCGGATGACGACGGGCGGCAAGGCCGCAGCGATATTCGGTGCGCCACCAGGGAATGCGCAGCAAGTGCCCTGCTTGTTTGATCGTGTGCCGAACGGAAGCTCGGCCATTCAACATCTTGGTTGGGGGAACACCATGGGATATTTTAAAACATTCGGCGTCACGGCTCGCTTGACAACGGGCTTCGGCTTTTTGCTCATTTTGATGATCGGCCTGACATTCTACTCCATCAGACAGGTCGAAACGATCGACCGAAATCTTGGCATAATCAACGACGTCAACAGCGTGAAGCAACGCTATGCGAT